>NZ_CAXTJR010000005.1:0-247702 GCF_964244775.1 uncultured Microbacterium sp. | reverse complement strand
CCCTGACTACGGTCTGATTACCCAGACCGCTGTTGACGACACGACCAATGTCGCGGGTGCGACCGCACCGTCGGTTACCGCATCGTTCACCTACCAGCACCCTTGGCTCGGACAGGCGACCGAGTCGACCGTGGATCCCGCCAACCTGGCATTGAAGACCACCGTTGCGTACGAACAGCCCGGCACGACAGGGTGGCTGCGGCGTACGTCTCGAACCCTCCCCGCCGGGACGACCTCGGGCGCGCCCGCGACGGCACAGACGACGACGGCCTACTACGGAGATCTCGAGACCGCGCCCGCCGTGTGTGGCATTCCTACGGGCACAAGACAGTTCGGGTTCATCAAATCAGCGACCGGGGCCACACCCGCCTCGGGCACGCCAGTTGTCACTGAGTATGTCTACGACGTGTGGGGTCGCACGGTGGGCACCAGAACTACCGGCGACACCGGATGGTCGTGCTCCACATATGATGCCCGCGGACGTATCGTTACCCAAACATCAGTCGGCGGTGCAGGGACTGCCACGACGACCACTACCACTACCTACACGGCGACAGCGACGGGGCTCAAGGTGACCTCCGCGAACGGCGCGGTGCCGGGGTCTCCCAACGGGTCCACGATCACCACGGAAACCGACCTCCTCGGACGGGTCACGGTCTACACCGACGCATGGAACACGCGCACCACAACCAGCTACGCAAACCTCACCGGACGCGTAACCGGGAGCACAACAGCGACGGCCGGGGGCACGACGCAAGCCATGGCGTACACCTACGATCTCGACGGCAAACTCGCGACCGTCAGCATCGCGGGCCAAACCGTTGCGACCGTCAGCTACGACGCGCAACAACAAATATCCGGAGTGACCTACCAAGGTGGAGCAACGCTCGGATCCATCACCCGAGACGCCGCGGGCCGCAGCACAGGGCAAACATGGGGCTTCCCCGGATCGGCATCGATCAGCGACACCGTCGCTCGCTCGCAATCCGGACGGATCGTGCAAGAGATCCTCGCCCGGGGCGCCACCAGCTACACCGCGACATACGGATACGACAGCGCCGGCCGACTCAGCTCTGCAGCCATTCCCGGGCACCAACTCACCTACCAGTTCGCTGCATCGGGCGGGTGCGGACCAAACACCGCAGCTGGAGCCTCCGGAAACCGCACTGGCCTCATCGACGCCTACACACCCGCCGGGTCGAGCACCACGACCACCACAACAACTCAGTATTGCTACGACTGGGCGGACCGCCTCCTCTCATCCACCGTCACGAACCCGCCGACGTCGGCCCCGGCCACACCGACCCCCTTGGCGGTCGACGGGCAAGCGTTCGCCGACACCGGCGTTGTCGGCACGACGCTGACCGCCAGCGGGCTCACCACGACCCAACCCGATGACACACTCGTCGCGTTCGTCTCAGCAGACGGTCCGAACACGGCCACCTCACAGACCGCGACGATATCCGGCGCAGGACTCACTTGGACGCTCGTGAAGCGGGCTAACACCCGGTTCGGCACCAGCGAAGTGTGGACCGCTGCCGCCCCATCCGCGCTCTCGAATGTCGGCGTTACCTCAACGCTGACGTCGGGTGGCTACCACCAGTCGATCACCGGTGTCGCGTTCCGCGGCGCATCCGGGGTGGGGGCATCGACCACAGCAAACGCAGCTAACGGCGCGGCGATCGCTTCACTCCAGACTACCGCCGCAGCCTCACTGGTCTACGGCGTTGGTAACGACTGGGACAGCGCAACGGCACGGACACTCGCCTCTGGCCAGACTCTCGTGCACGAGTACGGGCCATCGGTCGGCGACGATTTCTGGGTCCAGCGGCTCACCGCACCGGTAGCTACCGCAGGAACCACGGCGACAGTGGGAACGACAGCACCTACCAACGATCAGTGGAACATGGTCGCCGTCGAAATCAAACCCGCTGTCCCGCAAGGGGTCGGAGGGCCGATCCTGAACACGGTCGCAGACGGACTCGCACCCGCAGAGATCACCTACGACGTTGCAGGAAACACGACACGCCTGGCAGACATGCAGTTCACCTACAACGCGTCCCGCCAGCACATCGGAACCACTTACGATGACGGCTCGACTGTCGCCGTGATCCGTGATGCGGCTGGGCGCGTGGTGTCGCGCACGATCGATCCCGCTGGGCCTGCGGCCGCGAGTACTATCACGTATCTCTACGCGGGATCTTCTGACGTCGCCTGGGCGCAGAAGATCGGCTCGACCCTCGCCCGCACCACGGCGCTGCCGGGTGGTGTCACCCTCACCACCAAGGGAGCCACATCCACCTGGTCATACCCAAGCCTCCAAGGACACGCGCTAGCCACGGGGGCGGGAACATCCACTGGGGGTGTCCTTCTCACAGATCCATTCGGGCAACCACTCGACCCCACCACACTCGCGATCGGCACGTCTACGTCCGACAACGGCGGCACCGTCGAAGGAAACGTCGGCTGGCACCAAACCGCCCGTAAGATCGGTGAGACGGTCGGCTCGACCGCCATCGTCGAGATGGGCGCTCGTTTGTATGTCCCTGCCCTCGGCAGGTTCCTCCGGGTCGACCCTGTCGAGGGAGGCGTCGACAATGACTACGTCTGGCCCTCTGACCCCGTCGGAGGGGCTGATCTCAATGGGCTTGCTGCGTGTGCGTACGGCTCCTGCTCCCCGGATGGTTGCAGCGGAGGAAGCTGGAACAACTACTGTCAGCCCCACGCACCGCTTCCAGAGTGGGCACGCCAAGAGTCGCTAAAGTGGTTCGTAAGCGGTGCATTGGCTCCATTTGGCGGATTTGCGATCGGAGGGCTGACGAGAATGGTAGCGGCTCGAATGCCAGTCGCTGCGGTCAATGTTCTAGAACGCGCACCCATTATCGGGGCGCGGAGTCGGCTATTCGGAAATAATAGTCTCGGTGCCTCAAATCCGGGACTATTGAACAACAAACAGCTGACGGCACGTTTTGGGTGGGGCGTGAAGAGCGACAAAGTGACTGGAATCACGCAGGTTGTCGTCAGAAGCTATAACTCGGTCAACAAGGCTCATGTAGATTATATGATTGGTCGGAGGTTGAATTGACCGGTTCGGATGAGGAACTGATCGCGAGAGAAGTTGTGCAGTCACTTCGCCACTTGTTCCCAGAAGCTCGAATCGTTTCGAAGCGGATCAGCGCCCCAGGAGAGATATGGGCAGTCACTATTCAGCCCTATCGGACCGATCCGGAAGTAGTTGACATACTCATTGAGTATTTCGACCATGTGTCAAGAAGGGGCGCGAGCTTCGAAGAGGAAGGCTCGGAGATTGACCCAGGAAGCCGCGTCTCGTGGATCATAAGTCAGGTCAATGCTGCGATCGCAGAAATGCAAGAGTGACGGCGGCAATGGGGAGCAAGGCGAAGCAGCCGTCGCCACAATGAATCTTGCGGGCGTCCCGTTCAAGACTGCTCGCAAGCACGTCCGGCAGGCGCTCGCGAGTTCGGGGCTTCACGACAAGATCGAGGCCGTCGTCGCGCAGATAGTTCCAGTCGCTCCGGTCGCGGTCAAGCCCTGAAGTCGGAGCGAGCATAGACACGAACTCCTGATGACGGAGGGCGGGGCGGTTCAGGAGCGTTCGTCCGATGCCTATGCAACGATGAGGCATGGTCAGCATCCAAGTCTCCGCGGGCAAGAGCCTCCTCGAGGGGTACATGAAGACCCCGCCGGTCGGCCTCTGCGAACTGGTCTGGAATGCCTTCGACGAGGACGCCAAGCTCGTCACGATTAGCGTCGAACGTGGCCCACTGGGCGGCATAGAAGGCGTTCGGGTTGTCGACGACGGCAAAGGTATGAATCGTGAGCGTGCAGAGTCCGCGTTCTCTCATGTCGGTGACAGCTGGAAACTTGCGCCGGGCACGACCAGTGCGAACGGAAGACCGGTTCACGGCAAATACGGGCGCGGAAGATATGCGGCCTTTTCGATCGGTTCTCTGGTCCGTTGGGTATCCACGAGTAAGGCTACGGCTGGCGCACAACTCGCATCAATCGAAGTCAAGGGCTCCCGTTCACAGCTGGATCGTTTCGACATTGATGACCTCGACTTGGTGCAGTCAGAGACAGGTACAGCTGTCGAGATTCTCAGTGTCACATCTGAAGCCATCGCTGCCCTCGACGAGCCGAGCGGACTTCGTCAGCGGCTCCTCATGGAATTCGCTCTCCATCTGGACCGGCACCCAGATTTCCGTGTCGATTTCCTCGGTACCGATGTGGATCCTTCGAGCGTGATTGCGTCGCGAAAGACGATAGCTCTGGAATTGCCGGAAGGTGTCGCCGGACCAGCGACGCTGACGGTGATCGAGTGGAGTCTGACAAACGTCGAACGGCGACTCTACCTCTGCAAGCCCGGTGGGGCGATCGTTGGGGAGATGCCGCCCGGAATCCAGGCGATCGGCGCAGAGTTCACGGCGTACCTCGAATGGCCCGGGTTTCAGCATGACCAGCAACTGATCCTCGAAGGCGAGACGCAGACCCCGGCTGGCCAGGTAGTCAGCGCCGGCCGCGTAGCGCTTCGCGCTCAACTGACCGACAGTTCCCGACGGCGGGAGGCCGCTACTGTGAACCGCTGGAAAGCTGAAGGCGTGTACCCGTATCGAGGTGAGCCGAAGTCGCAAGTGGAGCGGGCGACCCGTGACGCGTTCAACGTCGTTGCGATGGCAGCATCGCGCACCGTGGACGAGTCGAGGACGCAAACCTCAAAGGCGCTCGCGCTAGGCCTGTTGAAGGAGACGTTTGAGAACGATCCCGAGGCGTTGTTGCCGATCCTCAAGCAGTTCTCGCAGCTACCGGCGGCGCGGATAGATGAACTGAAGGAAATCCTCGAACGCACGACCTTGACGCAGCTCATCGCGATGGGAAAGGAAGTTGGCAACCGTATCGACTTCATCAACGGTATCAACGCGCTGCTCTTCGACCGCCAGACCAAGAAGCGGCTTCTTGAACGTCGGCAATTGCACCGAATACTGGCTCACGAAACGTGGTTGTTCGGCGAAGAGTGGTCGCTGACTGGTGACGACGAACGGCTGACCCAGGTGCTGAAAAAGTACCTGAACAAGCTTGGGCTCGATGTCGAGCTTGCGGGTGACACGCCTGTCCTCCGAGAAGATGGTTCTGACGCGATTCCAGACCTTGTTCTGGGGCGACACTTGGAAACTCGCGAAAACCATTTCTCTCACCTGGTCATTGAGCTTAAGCGCCCGAGTCACAAGCTCAACGATGATGATGTGTCGCAGTTGCGTAGCTATGCCAGCGCAATCACCAACGATGAGCGCTTCGACCAGCCCAACACGTCATGGGAATTTTGGCTCATCGGTAATGAGGCAACGGACACTGTGAACGAGGCGCGAGATCAAGAAGGCCGCCCGTACGGAGTGGTGCAGACCAGTAAGAAGTACCAGTTGATCGTTCGCACTTGGGCGGAGGTGATTGGAGATGCAGACCACCGTTTGAAGTTTGTCCAGCGCTCACTTCAGTACGAGTCCAATCGGGACGCCGGCCTGGCTTCGATGCGAGATCGGTACGCAGAGTTTCTTCCGAAGGCAACCTTCGAGGAGGTCGACGGCGCGAGCGATGAGCATGTGGTCCCGACCGATGAAGAAGTTGTGTGACGAGCGCGATCACCATCTCACCACTGTCGCCGAGGTGCTTTCGCTAACGCTCGCGGCGAAACTCCGTTGGCGGATTCGGTCGGGGTCGCAGGTTCATGCGCTCCGCGCAGCAACCGATGCGCGGTGCAGAGACTAAGTCGAGCAGCTGAGCGACCGGCTTCCGGTTAGGAGTAGGTACCTCCTCGGGGACGCAGCCGGACCTCTTTTTTAGGGAGCCGCTGGCGAACGTTGTTATAACTGGTGTTGAGACCGGCGGCAATCGCGGCGATGGAGTCACCAGCTTCGTACCGCTCGACAGCAAATTGGACCTGCTCGTCGGTGAGTGTCCGGCGGCGGAGCGCGACACCTTCCTCTCGAAGCATCGCCAGGATCCCGGTTTTCGACAGGCCATACTCCTCGCAGAGGGCTGGTGTCATCGAGCCAGAGTCGTACTTCGTCACGATCTCGCGGATGAGCTCCGGCTCGAGTCGTCGTCGGAGCCGACGTGAAGGCACTGTGTAAGCTCCGTCGGACGAGCCTGATTTTATCGCTAGATCAGCCATTTTCTTGAGATCATCGAGCCGTGGTGGCAGGAGGTCCGATTTATTCGAGTGGCCGCGTACTGTGCCTACCAAAGAAGAAGCCCGTAGGGCCGGGATCGCGGCGGGGTCCGGGATGGCTCGCCGCTGTTATTGATAGCATCAATGCGTGACCACTAGCATGCGCGAATCTGAAACGGCCGCTGCGCAACTGACTCTCGAAGCCCCGATCGAGCCCTCCTCGGCGTCACTGATCGGGAAGCGGATCCGGGCGTTGCGTCGCGCACAGTCCCTCACTCTCGTACAGGTCGCCGAGCAATCGGGTCTCTCGCAACCCTTTCTGAGTCAGGTCGAAACGGGCCGCGCCCGGCCAAGCTTCGCCTCAGTCGATCGCATCGCACGCGCGCTCGGGACGACGCAAGTCGAGCTGTTCGCCGCGCTGGCCGGTACCGCGACATCGCGAACCTCCGGCGATCAGTCGGAACAGCAGTCGCTCGGACCCTCGGGGCCATTCGCAGAGGGCAGCGTGAACGTTCTGGCGCCGCGGGCGAACTCGTTCACCGCGGTGGAATTCACGGCCGACAATCGCGGGTTCGGGGAGTACTTCGTTCACGACGAGGAAGAGTTCGTGTACGTCCTCGCAGGACTCGTCGACGTCGATCTGGGCAGCAGAATCGATCGGCGCCAGACAGGGGAGTCGTTCCTGTGTTCAGCACGGGTGCCGCATCGCTGGCGGTCTGCCGACGGCTCCGGCTACCGCGTGCTCGTCATCAAAGAGAAGTTCGCCCGCAGCGCGCAAGGCGGCACGGTGAGGTCGACCGAGGGTTCGGTCTGATGATCGCTCACCGGGTGCTCTCGTGAAGATCGCGCCAGCCGAGATCGACACCGTTGTGGAGTCTCGGTCGCTCGTGGCGGAAGACGCATTGCGCCTCGACCTCGTCCGTGCCGACGGCGGAGTATTCCCGACGTGGGATCCTGGTGCGCACATCGATGTGCTTCTGCCGTCGGGAATCGAGCGCCAGTACTCGCTGTGCGGGTCACCGGAACAGCAGCGTACGTGGACGATCGTTGTACTGCGAGAGCCGTCCGGTCGCGGCGGGTCGTTGTGGTTGCACGAGCAGGTCGAGCTGGGCACCGCGCTCCGCGTTCGCGGGCCGTCGAACCACTTCGCCCTGGACTCGGCGCTTCGGTATCGGCTCATCGCGGGAGGAATCGGCATCACGGCGATTCTGCCGATGATCCGTTCGCTCGAGTCACGGGGTGCGGCCTGGGAACTCGACTACGCGGCACGTTCGGCGCACCGCATGGCGTTTCGGGACGAAGTGCGGGCCCTCGGTGGCGAGCGGGCCAGAATGCACGTCACCGCAGAGGGCGCCCGGCTCGACCTCGACGCCCTTCGCCCCGAGCCTGGCGAACTCGTCTACGCCTGCGGTCCTGCTCGGCTGCTCGATGCCCTGACCGAGCGCTCGGCCGACTGGGAGCCCGGATCGCTGCGCATCGAGCGCTTCGAAGCCGTTCGCTCTACCGAGCCCGTACAGAATCAGCCGATCACCGTCGACCTCGTGCTGGCCGGGCAGACGATCGATGTCGGCGCACAGGAGAGCATCCTCGATGCGGTCGAGCGCGAGGGGATCTTCGTCCTGTCATCCTGCCGGGAAGGCACGTGCGGCACCTGCGAGACCGTGGTCGTCGGCGGCACGGTCGAGCACCGCGATTCGATCCTCACCGAGGCCGAGCGACGCGCGAACGATCGCATGATGATCTGCGTATCGCGAGCGTCCTCGTCGCATCTGGCCCTAGAGCTCTAGGCGGCCCGAACCCTCAGCCCGGCAGGACTTCTACGGTCCATCTCTTCGCGCCGCGGGTGTAGTAGGCGCGGCGGCTGGCGGCGGTGGCCGATCCCTCCCAGAACACGATCGAGTTGGGCACGAGCTCGTAGCCGGCCCACGTCGGCGGCGGTGAGAGGAGAGGATGCTGCGCGTCGAACGCCGACCACGAGCTCTCGCGTTCACTGCGAGACGCGCCGGCGAAGCTCGGCGTGTTCAGCCAGGCGAGCAGCTGCAGATAGCGGGATCGCCGCGCGTAGGCGAGTCGATCTTCCTCGGTGGTGACGCGCAGCACCACTCCCCGCAGCACCACTTGACGCGCGAGTTCTGGCCAGAAGAGCACCAGGGCAGCGAGCGGGCGTTCGTCGAGTTCCCGCGCTTTCGTACTGGTGGAATCCACGTGAAAGGCCGCTCGTCCCTCCGTGAATGACGAGAGCAGCACCGTCCGGGCGTTCGGCCCACCATCGGCGTGCACCGTCGCGAGGGTTGCCACCGGCCGGGCCGGGTCATCGTCGCTCGGCAGCCATGAGCTCAACAGGGCGATCGGATCGAGCGGGATCCGGTCGCTTTGGATCGAGCGCTCCACCGAGCCATCCGGGCTCGTTCCGATGCCTGCAACGCTCATGCGCTCTCCCTCCGTGGCTGATGGCCCGTTGCGCCGTCCAACTTCAGGAATCGCGAGAGGTCAGCCGCGATCGCATGCTCGTCGGCAGACACGAGGCGGTAGTCCTTCACCACGATTCGCCCGTCGACGATGACGTGTCGGGGTCGGCGGCCGGGGTTTGCCCACAGGAGTCCCGCGATCGGATCGGCCACTCCCGCATCGGCGACGCCTGACACATCCCAGATGGCCAGATCCGCCCGCGAACCCTGCGCTAGGGAGCCCAACTCAGGCCGGCCGAGGCCGAGTGCGCTCCCGCGGGTGGCTGCGTCCAGGGCGGCTCGTGCAGGCACCTGCTCACCCACGAGGGCGGAGACCTGCATGGCAAGCCGTGCGTCGGCCAGCAGGTGGCCGGCATCGTTGCTGCCGCCTCCGCTGGTGCCCAGTCCTACGCGGATGCCGGCGCCCAGCATCCGTCTCATAGGAGCGATGCCCCATCCCATCGCGACATCGCAGCCGGGCGCGTGGGTCGCGGCTACCTGGCGCTCGGCGAGAAGGGCGATCTCAGCATCCGTCACGTCGCAGAGGTGCGCGAGAGTGACATCCGGTGCGAGCCACCCCCAGCGATCGAGCAACTCGATGGGCCGGGCGCCGTAGCGCGCCGCGGACCGCTCGACGTCGATGACCTCATTCGCCTGCGTCCGGCGTCGCAGCCCTCGGCGTGCAGCGACCTCACCGACGCGGCGGAAAGTCTCTTCGCCATCACTGTGGACGCCTGCCGGGCCTGCGGCGACTTGGATCATGCCGTCGCCGCTCAGGCCGCCGAAATCCGGTGCCAGCGCATCGGCGATCGCGTCGACGCTGTCGGCGACGGCCTCGGCCGGATCACCGGCGGAACCGCGCACGAAGACGAGACGGATGCCGAGCTCTCGCGCGGCGCTCTCGGTGGCGCGCGCCAACTCGACGCCATCAGTGTCGGCAGGCCAGGTGAGGTGATGGTCGGCGACCGTCGTGACCCCGGACAGGAGAGATTCAGCGATGGCTGCGCGCGCCGCCAGCCGCACCGCGCTCGCGGTGATCCCCACCTCGGCGTAGGCCTTCCCCATTTCAGGAAGCCACTGCGACATCGGCACCCCGCGCGTGGCCGGAATCGTGCGGAACGCCGTCTGGAACATATGATGGTGCGCGTTCACGAGTCCGGGCGTGATCACGCACCCGCTCGCGTCGAGGTTGGTCCACTCGGCGGCGGCGTCCGAGGGGCCGACGGGATACCCGTCGGTCAGCACCCCGTCGCGGATGAGGATCTCGGCAGGGCCGTTCGAAAGATCGCGATAGTCCCAGGACGAGCGGGCGCCCGACACCCGCAACATCGCATCCACAGCTGGCCCTTCCGTCGCAGTGCATCGACCCTATCAATATTGATGGAGTCAATAGTACAATCGACGCATGACTGGACCAACGGCAGACTTCTCGCCCCTCGCCGCCGAGCTCGGCCGGCTCCTGGGCGACCGAGGTGTGAGCATCGACCTCGAGACCCGCCAGCGTGCATCTGTAGACGGATGCCGCATGTCGCCGATCCTCGCTGCGAAGCTGCCGCTCGGCCTTGCGGATCTGGTCGCCTACCCGTCTACGGCCGAGCAGATCGGTGCGGTAGTAGCCGCGGCCGCTCGACACGGGGTTGCCGTCACCCCGCGCGGTAAGGGCACGGGCAACTACGGGCAGGGCATTCCGCTGCACGACGGACTGGTGCTGGACACCAGCCGCGCACGCACGATCGTCGAGGTCGGCGAGGGCTACATCACAGCGGATGCGGGTGCGGTGATCGCACAGCTGGAGAACGCGGCCTGGGCGGCGGGGCAGCAGCTGCTCCTCTATCCCTCCACCGCGCAGAGCACGATCGGCGGATTCCTCTCGGGGGGATCCGGTGGCACGGGCTCGATCTCACACGGCACGATCAGCGGCGGTCCGTTCGTGGTGTCGCTCGATGTCGCGCACGCCACCGGCGACCCGCAATTGGTGCACGTCACCGGCGCGGACGCCCAGTCCTACCTGCACAACTTCGGCACCGCGGGCGTGATCGCCCGGGTGACCGTGGCCCTCGAGCCGCTGCAGCCGTGGCGAGCCGTGTACGCGAGTTTCCCCACCTTCGCCGCTGCGTCCGGTGTCGTCCGCGAGCTGGGGAGCCTCAGCCCTACGCCCCGACTCGTCTCGGCCGACCCCGCCGAACTGGCCGAAGCACTGCCGGCGGATGCCGCTGTGCCCGCGGGCCGGGCGAGCGTGCGCGCGATCCTCGACGAGTCCGCGGTCGATCGCGCGGCCCAGATCGTGGCGCAGCGCGGCGGCACGATCGAGGACGTCCGTGAAGGCGCTCAGGCGATCATGAAGATGAGCATGATTTCTTACAACCACCCGATCGAATGGCTCCAGCGCGCACACCCTTCGACGTATTTCCATGTCGAGGTCGGCGGCGACGAACTGATCGATCGCTTGGAGGACGTGACGGCCGTCTATCCCGGGTCGCTCCTGCATCTCGAGGCGCAACGCGGCCGCCCGGTAGGGATGCTGGCGGGCCTCTACGAAGACGAACGCACTGTGCTGGCAGGATTCACCGCCCTGGAAGAGCTCGGTCTCAGCACGCACAACCCGCATCAATGGACCGTGGATGTCGCGGTCGAGCGCACCCGGGCGCTCAAGGCCGTCACCGACCCGCACTCGCTGCTGAACCCGGGAAAGCTCCCGCCTGAGCGGGATGCGTCGAAAGAAAGCAATCCGCTGATGTCCACCGGACAGGCCTCATGATGCGCCGGCTCGAGGACGTGCCCGGTCCGGCACTGGAGGACGTGCTCACCGACGAGTCCGTCCTGGTGATGGCTACCGGAGCGATCGAGCACCACGGACCCCACCTGCCCCTGGCGACGGACTCCATCATGGCTGTGGCCGTGGCAGAAGCGGCCGTTTCGCGGGCGGTGGAGCGAGGCGTCGATGCGTGGCTGCTGCCGGCGCTCCGCTACGGCAGTTCGGTCGAGCACACGTGGGCGCCGGGGACACTGTCACTGTCGAATGCGACGGTCCTTGCCATTCTTGGCGATCTCGGCCAGGGGATCGCCCGCACGCGAGCGAGAAAGCTCGTCTTTCTGAACGGTCACGGGGGCAACGTCGCGGTATTGCAGATCGCTCTGCGCGATCTGCGTCGCCGGTTCGGCCTGCAGACCTTCTTCACCGCGTTCGACGTGCCGCCCGGCGACGGCATCGAAGGGCCGGACGAGAGCGGCATGGCGATCCACGGCGGGCACAGTGAGACCTCGCTCATGCTGCACCTGCGTCCGGACTTGGTCGATCTTTCCCGCGCACAACGGCATGTGCCCGACCAGCTGCGCTCGTTCGAACGCATCGGCTTCGCGCGGACGCCGGTCACCCTGGGCTGGGTGAGCAACGACTTCGACGATTCCGGCGTCATCGGCGACCCCACCGGCGCGAACGCCGAGTGGGGCGCTGCGCTGTTCGAGCGCGCCGTCGAGGGCGGTGCGCTCTCGCTCGCCGAGATCGCGCGGTTCGCGTACCGCGCCGACACCGACTCGAGGATGCCAGCATGACCTGGAGCGACTATCAGGGCGAGATCTACCGCCGGGGGCGCGAAGACGGCACGCTCCCGCTGTGGGCCTGCAACATGCTCGAACTGGAGCAGCGGGCCATCGACACACTGGATTCCGCAGCACGCGGCTACATCGCCGCGAGCGCGGGCAACGGGCGTACCGCACGCGCGAATCGAGATGCGTTCGAAGACTGGGCGATCACGCCGCGGATGCTGCGTGGCGTGAGTGCTCCCGACACGTCCACGGTCATCCACGGGAGGTCGCTGCCCGCGCCCCTCGCTCTGGCGCCGGTGGGCGTGCAGAGCCTCGCGCATCCGGACGCGGAGCAGGCAACCGCTCGGGCAGCGCAGTCGACCGGCATCCCCTACAGTCACTCACTTGCCGCGACCGTCTCGTTCGAAGAGATTGCGCTAGCCGCTCCCGCGTCCACGCGGTGGGCGCAGTTGTACTGGATACGCGATCCCGAGACCGTGTCCAGCTTTTTGGCGCGTGCCGCATCGGCAGGGTTCGACACGCTCATCCTCACGGTCGACACGCCCGTGCTCGGATGGCGGCCCACCGACCTCGACCGCGCGTTCCTGCCTTTCGCTGAGGGCATCGGCATCGCCAATTACACGAGCGACGCCGGCTACATGTCGCGCGCGCGTGCCACGATCACCACCGAAGGTGCCGACATCGCCCCCCGGTACTGGGAACGCGTCTTCCCGCACGCCTCCCTCGATTGGGCGGAAGCGGCGACCCTGCGCTCGATGTGGGACGGCACGCTGCTGATCAAGGGCATCCAGCATCCCGACGATGCGCAGCGCGGGCTGGACGTGGGCTTCGACGGCATCATCGTCTCCAACCACGGCGGACGACAGATCGACTCGGCGATCGGCTCACTCCGCGCCCTTCCAGCGATCCGGACCGCCGTCGGCCCCGATGTGCCCATCCTGTTCGACAGCGGACTGCGCACGGGTGTCGACCTCTTCACCGCGATCGCGCTGGGAGCGAATGCGGGGATGCTGGGCCGTGCGTTCCTCTACGGTCTGGCCTTGGGGGGTGAGGAGGGCGTGGAGCACGTCATCCGCTCTGTCATGTCGGAGTTCGAACTGACGATGATGCTCGCCGGAGCGCATACCGTCGCCGACATCACCCCCGAACTGCTCTCGCGCGTGGACCCTGGGCCCCACGGGGGGAGGGAGCGGCGAGAGTGAACCCGACGATCGCCGCTCCCATCCGGGCCGTGCTCGGGGCCCGGCTTGCCGATGGCACAGTCGTAGACATCGAGCTGGCCGGCGGCGAAATCGCATCCATCGCGCCGGCGTCGGGTCGGCGACCCGTCGACGCCCTTGAGCTCGAAATGCCCGGATGCGTCGTGCTCCAGGCTCCCGCCGAGCCGCACGCGCACCTCGACAAGGCGGGATCGGCAGCGCTCGCTGCCGCCCCCGGTCGCGGACTGGAGGGTGCGGTGCGTTCCTGGCTGGAAATCGCAGCAACCTCGACGGTCGATGACTTCGCCGAGCGTGCCCGCGCCCAGCTCACTCGGTACCTTCGGGCCGGCACGACGGCCGTCCGCTCGCACGTCGACATCCTCTCGGGGCCGGAACCGCTCCGCGGCGTCGAGGCGCTCGTGCGCGTACGAGAAGAGTTCCGCGGGCTCATCGACCTGCAGCTCGTGGCTCTGCCCGAACAGTCGATTGCGCTCGAGCACATCGAGCGCGCGCTCGACCTCGGGGTGGATCTCGTCGGCGGTGCACCCCATCGTGCACCGCAGCCGGCCGAGGACCTGGATCGTCTGATCGACCTCGCAGAGCGGCGCGGCATCGGCGTCGACCTGCACACCGACGAGGGTCTTGACGGTGAGGTGACTCTGCTGCATTTCGCGCGCCGGGTGCGTGACTGGCCGGCTGATCGCCTGCGCGCGGCAGGTCATTGCGTGCGGCTCGGCACATTGCCCGCGACCGACCGCGACCATGTGATCGAGGCAGCGGCAGAAGCCGGGATCGCAGTGATCGCTCTGCCGCAGACCAATCTCTTTCTGCAGGGCTGGGATGCCCCGGTCTCGACCCCGCGGGGAATCACCGCCGTGCGCGCGTTGCTGATGGCCGGTGCGATCGTGGCGGGCGGGGGCGATAACGTCCAGGACCCGTTCAATCCCATGGGTCGAAGCGATGCGCTGGAGACGGCATCACTGCTGGTCAGCGCTGCGCATCTGTCGGTGGAGGAGGCCTATCACGCGGTCTCGGCCGGGGCCCGGCGCACCATGGGCCTTGCAAGCGACGGCATCCAGGTCGGGGCACCCGCCGAGCTGCTCATCGTTCGCGGAAACTCACTCGCCGACGCGGTTGCCCGTGGGTCGGAGCACCGCGCCGTGATCCACGATGGGCGCCTCGTCGCCAAGACCGAGGTCACCTCCTCGATCGCCGCGTCCTCAGCCTGAGACCAGCTCGGCGGACTAGCGCGAGGTCAGCGCGGGCAGCAACGCCAGCTTGTCGGCGTCGGTGAGCGGCTCGGGGGTTCCGTTCATGACCAGACTTTCGAAGCCTTTCTCCATCGCGCCGGAGTCGTTGGCCATGATCGTGACCGTGTAGAGGCGGTCGACGTCGGAGGCGTTCTGGATGTGGTGGACCGACCCTTCGGGGAGGACGAGCACGTCACCCGCGTGCAGATCGACGGTATGGTCATCGCTTGTTGCCCGGGCGGTGCCGTTGAGCACGATGAAGATCTCCACCGAATCGGGGTGCGAGTTGTCGGGCTGGCGGCCCAGCGGCTCCCAGATCTCGAAGAACACGCTGGTGGGCGAACCGTCCGAGGGCCCGGTCAGGTGGGTCAGCTTCACCGTGTCTTCTGCCGATATGCGGTAGGTCGTGAGGTCGTTGATGTTTTTGACGATCGGAGCGGCGGTCATTTGTCTCCCTGATTGTTGAGGTCGTGCATGGTGGCGCGTGGGGTGATCGATGTGGTGATGTCGCCGGCTGTCGCGGTGAACCCGAAGCACTGCCTGACGTTGTAGAGCGTCGCGTCGAGGCAGTACCCCGGCGACGTGGTGGCACTGGCGTCCTCGACGAACACGACGTCGTAGCCGAGGCACGCGGCGTCGGCGAGAGTGGCGTACACGCACTGATCGGCGTTGACGCCGGCGAACAGGAGCGTCTCGATGCGCCCCTGACGCAGAATGCTGTCCAGCTCGGTATCGAAGAAGCCGCTCATCCGATATTTGGCGACGTGGGTGTCTTCCGGCGCCACGTGCAGCTCGTCGACGATCTGAGCGCCCCAGCTTCCCTCGGTGAGCACCGCGTCGCTGAGAGCCACGGACGCGCCGATTCCGCCCCCGCGCCCGAAAGGATCGTAGACATGCGAAACGCCCGGCGGGAGGTTTCGTCGGTCCGGACGATTTCCCCAATTGAGCCAGATGACCGGCACCGCCCGCGACCGGAGCGCATCGGCGAGATCCGCGATCGGGCGGACCGCGGCGGCGAGCGGCGTGACGTCGACACCCTGCGCGTGCAGCCACCCACCTTCGGTGCAGAAATCGTTCTGCATGTCGACGATGATCAACGCGGTGGTCGTGAGATCTATCGTCAGTGATTGCGGTCGTGCCGCGAACGTCGCTGCGCCCTTGTTGCTGGTTTTCGTCCCGCTGAGGTCGACGTGCGTGTCGGTCAGTCGCCACGTGCGCTGGGTCGAGGTGGGATCAACGGCCACCGGTGACTCCCAGCGTCGGGAATGCGAACCGCTGCACTTCGCCGATGAGTTCCGCCAGGTTCGCGGCCTGAGATTCGACGATCGACTGGCCGTCCTGAAGGTTCGCGGCGGTCGGGTCTCCGAACACGCCCGACAGCGAGAGGTCATCGGTCACCCACGCCGTCGGCGCGACGCCTTCCAGCGACAGATGGGCGGAGTCGGCGTAGAGCTGCTCCACGACGTCGCCGTCGCGCACGGCTGCGGACATGTCGACCATCTCCGGGGCCAGCGCCCACACGACAGACGTCTCGATCTGACCGCCATGGATGCCGTAGGACGTGTCCACCTGCGAGATTCCCTCCGGCAGCGGAAACTGCGACGGCATGACGCAGAAGACCTGCATGCCCGTCTCGACTCGGATGTCGCGGGCGACGAGTTCGAGCAGCCCTGGTTGCCCGCCGTGGCCGTTCACGAACAGCAGCTTCGTGAAACCGCTGGCCGCGAGCGAACGCCCCAGGTCCATACACACCGCGATGAGCGTGCTCGCCGACATGCTCACCGTGCCCGCGCGGCCCAAGTGCTCGTTCGACTTCCCGTATGCGAGCGTCGGGAGCTGCCAGGCATTGTCGGTGATCGAGAGTCTGCGCATCGCCAACGCCGTGATGCGCTCGGCGGTCAGCGCGTCGGTGATGACCGGAAGATGAGGACCGTGCTGCTCGAACGCTCCGATGGGCTGAACGAGCACCGCCGTGCGCTTGTCGATGCGCTGGATCGCGGTCGTCGAAAGCGCACCGAGGTATCGCTCGTGGTGGAACCGATTGGAGTCATCCATGAATATAATACTATCAATAGGATGCTACGGATCGATCGCGCGGACGCTCCCGACGGTCATCCGACCTGCCACCCTCCGTCGATGATCAGATGCTGGCCCGTCATATACGCGCTGGCATCTGACGAGAGATACACGAAGGCTCGTGCTACTTCGTCCGCGGTGCCGAGCCTGCCGAGGGGGATCCGAGCTTCGAAGAGGCGACGCTCCTCGGCCGCGGTCGTCCCGGCTTCCACCGACCGGGCCTGGAAGAGGTCATCGAGCATCGCGGTGTCGATCTGGCCCGGGCATACGCAGTTCACTCGAATGCCCTGCCCCGCCAGATCGGCCGCCATACTCTGCGCCAATCCGATGACTCCGAACTTTGATGCCGAGTACGCAGCATTGCCGCGCCCGCCGCGGACGCCGAAGAGCGAAGACGAGAACGTGATCGTCCCCGATCGCCCTTGCCTGGCCAGTCGTCGTCCGAAGACGCTTGCCGTCGTGAACGCACCGGTGAGGTTGACCCGCAATGCGAGGTCCCACTGTCTGCGAGTGAGCTCGAGCGACGGTCCAAGCGCGAGAACGCCCGCGTTCACGACGATCGCGTCGCAGAGTCCGAACGCATCCGAGACGCGGTCCGCAGCATCCTCGACCGCCGCCTCGTCCGCGACATCCATCGCCACGGCGAACACGTCCGCGCCGGTAGCCTCAGCCAACTCGCCTGCGTAATCGGTTGTCGCCGCCTCGCTCAGGTCGGCCACCACCACGCGCGCTCCTTCTTCGGCGAAGCGACGAGAGATGGCGCGGCCGAGGGCACCCACGGCGCCCGTCACGAGCGCAGTGCGTCCCGTGAGCACACCGGCGTTCACCGGTGTCCTCCATCGGGATGCCGGATGATGGCCGCGATGACCGGGTCGTGACCCGGTACCACGCGAGCGCCGGCACGGGAGAACTCACGCAGTCGTGCAGCGGACGCTACCGACTGATCCCGCGCGGCCGCGGTGTCGGGCGTGGACGACCCGCACGGCACCGCGTCGAGGAGGTTCTGCCCGAGATCGGCTGCGTCGGCGCAGAAGATCCACAGGCCGCTGTGGGCGAGCCGCACCGCGAACGACAGGTGGCCAGGAGTGTGTCCCGGGGTGGCGAGAACAGCGACGCCGGGAGCGATCTCGGTGTCGGCGTCGACGAGTCTCCAGTCGGTGGCGGGGTCGGTCCAATCCGGCGGGTGAAATCCCTCGGGCTCAGAGACCGCGCCGGAGCGGGCGAAGGCCAGTTCGTCTGCGCCGATCACGACGGGTACGCCTGCCGAGGTGAGTGTCGGGATGCCACCGGAGTGGTCGACGTGCAGATGCGATACCGCGGCCAGTGCGAGATCCGAGCAGGTCAATCCCACGCTCGCGAGGCCGGTGATCAACGGCTCGCCCTCGAGAATCCACGACCACCCAGGTGAAGCGGGTGGCGTCGGACCGAGATGCCATGGCGTGGTGTCGAGGGCGCGGCCGTCTGGCGCGGCACCGTACGTGTAGGCGATCCGTTCGGACTCGAACGCGGCGCGCGACATCCCGGTATCCAGTAGGACCCAGCCGACGTCGGTCTCAACGACGACGGCCAGCAACGGCTCCCAGTAGTTGCCTGGCCCGGCCCCGGGGACGGAGAGCGTCTTGCCTACCCGCTCCGCCCCCAGTTGAAGAACGAAAAGGCGTCGAGCCACCCCGACCGGCATCGAAGCGTGTCCGGTCATGATCGAACCGTGCTCGTTGGCGGGTGGCCGACCTGCCGCTCGTAATTGACCGGATCTGTAGCCCCCTCCGTATTGACGAGGAGGACGACGGAGTCGGCATCCAGGTTCAGAGCGCTGCGATCGTCCGTGTCGGCGGTGGCCAAGAAACCGGCCAGTCCCGCGCTTCCTGACTCGCCCGAGACGACGCCGTTCTCTGCGAGCAGGCGCATCGCGAGATGTGCGTAGTCGTCGTCGACGCTGACGTAGGCGTCCGCGCCGCCGTAGACGACCGGCCACGCCAGGGCTGAGGGGAGCCCGCAGTTCAGGCCCGCCATGGTGGATCGATGCGGACCAGGTGCTTCGGTGATGAAACCCGCCTGGGCCGAGCGCATCAGGCAGTTCGCCTCGGTCGGCTCGACGATGACGACGAACGGGCGGTGGGCACTCTGCTCCCGGTAGTGCGCGATTCCCGCGGCGGCGAAGGATCCGACCCCGGATTGGAGGGCGAGGTGCGTAGGGCGCGCGCCGAGCGCATCATCGATCTCACGGAACATCGTGGAGTACCCCTGGATGACGTCGGTGGGCGTGCGGGTGTATCCGGGCCAGGAAGTGTCCGACACGATCAGCGTGTCGTCGTCCGCTTCCTCGGCGGATACTCGGATGGCATCGTCGTAGCTGCCGGGGACGACGGTCACGGTCGCGCCCTCCGCCTCGATGTCGACGATTCGCGATGCGGCGGTTCCTTCCGGCATGAAGATGTCGCACGCGAGGCCGAGCAGAGCAGCCATCCGAGCGACGCCGCGCCCGTGATTCCCGTCCGTTGCCGCAACGAGGCGGCGCCGCGGACCGCTGCTGAGTGCGAGCCGCAACGCCTCAGTGCGCAGCGGCACGTCGTCGGCCATCCATTCACGGTGCACTGCTCGTGCCGTCGCCCACGATGCGCCGAGCATCTTGAACGCCGGCAGCCCCAGGCGCTCTGACTCGTCCTTGATGATCACCTCGGCGACCCGCAGACGCTCTGCGATCGACGGGAGCCGCAGCAGCGGCGTCGTCCGGTACCCCGGCAGCGTGCGGTGGAATTCTCGCGGGTCTCCAGGCTCGGTTGCAGGCAGGCGTGCGGCGGGCCTTCCACCGCGGGGGATGACGAGTTGATGATTCACGGGCGGTGCTCCTCGGGATGGGGCCGTTCACACGGCGGTATATCCGCCGTCGACGACGATCGATTGGCCGGTCACGTACGCGGAGGCGGACGAGGCGAGAAAGAGGACGGTCCCCACGACGTCTTCCGGAGAACCCTGGCGGCGGAGCGGGATGCTCGACGTCAGCCGGCGTTCTGCGGCATCCGCGTTTGTCTGGTGATTCCAGAATGTGTCGTTGAACGCGGTCGTGATCCATCCGGGCAGGACGGCGTTCGCCGTCACACCGGCCGGTCCCCACTCGTCGGCCAGCGCGCGCACCAGGCCCAGCAGCCCGGATTTTGTCGCATGGTAGGCGGGCATGCCGGCGTGGCCGCGTAGTGCGCCGGTGGAACTGGTCACAACGAATCTTCCCGCGGCTGACCTGCGCAGGGCTCCGTCGGCGGCGACCGCTGCCAAGAACGGCCCGCGCAGGTTCACGGCCACGGAGCGGTCCCAGTCGTTCACCGTCCACTCGGACAAGGGTGCCGCGTGCAGCACCCCTGCGTTGTAGAAAACGAGATCGATCCTTCCCGAGCCCACATCGGATGCTGCGGCCACGGCACGGGGGCAGGCATCCGGATCGGCGAGGTCGACCTGAATCGCAAAACCGCGACCGACGGCGGGTTCGGAGACGAGGTCGGTGGCTGCGCGGAGATTCTGGTCCGCCAGCACGACGTCGTCGCCCCGCTCTCGCAGGGCGCGCACGACGGCTGCGCCGATACCACTCGACCCGCCGAGTACGAGAGCCGTGCTCATGGCTCCGTGCGCAGGCCCGCGCCGTGCGCAGCCGCGATGGCGCACGCCTCATCCGATGCGCTCGCCGCGCCCGACACGCCGAGACCGCCGATCAGGTGACCATCCCAGTACAGGGGAACACCGCCCGCGAAGACCACCGCGCGGCCCCCGAGGGAGCCTGCGAGGCCCCAATCCGCCTCCCCGGGTCGGCTGGAGGAGGCCCATCGGCTCGTCGGTGCGCCGAAAGCGACGGCGGTGAAGGCCTTGTCGGCCGCGAGCGAGATCGCGCCGAGTTGAGCGCCATCTCTCCTCGTGCTCGCGACGGGGTTGCCTCCACGATCCACGACGCACGCGGCGAGGGCGAGTCCGGCCTCCTGACAGTGCGCGCGGAAGCTCTCGAGCACCGCCACCGCGAGACGCTCGGTAATGTCGGGTACCGTCCCGATCGCCGGCGGCACCGCATTCGCGTGTTCAGTCATGATCCTCCAAATAATGTATAAACTATACACATGAGCGGAGGTGCAACGATAGACGGAGGGCGATCGGCGCGACAACGCCTGACCGGAGCGGCCGGGGAGGTCATCCGCGGTCGCGGGGGCGCGGCAGCCACAGCCCATCCCGCGGCGACTCGCGCCGCCCTCGACATCCTCGTCGCCGGGGGATCGGCGGTGGACGCTGCCATCGCGGCACAAGCGGTGATTGCGACCGTGATGCCGGAGGCTGCCGGACTCGGCGGCGACCTGCTGGTGCTCGTCCATCGACCCGGTCACGGTGTGGTTGCGGTCAACGGCGTCGGGCGTTCCCCCTCGGTCGCTCCGGCTCGGTGGACGTCGGACGGCGGTGCATCGGTGACTGTGCCCGGTCTGGTGGACGGGTGGATGACGCTCCACGCGCAGGGGGGGCGCCTTTCCCTCGGTGCGTGCCTCGCCCCCGCCATCCGGCTTGCAGCCGGTGCCCCACTCGACGCGTCGGTGGTCGCGGCAGTCGGCGCGCAACGCCGGCGGTTGGATCGCTACGGCGGGTCGTCGTGGTCCCTGATGAGCACCGCCGCCGGTCAGGTCTGGAGACAACCGGAACTGGCCTCCCTCCTCACCGATATCGCTTCGGAAGGGAGAGCCGCCTTCTACCAGGGCGCGGCTGCGGGAGCGATCGAGGCGGCGGTAGCCCGCCATGGGGGTTCGCTCTCGGCGGCCGACCTCGCAGCGCACCGAACCGGTACGCCCGAACCCATCGGGATCGCGTGGGATCGCGGCATCCTCTTCGTCCAGCCCCCACCCGCGCAGGGGGTGCTCCTCGCGATGGCGGCCGCGTGGCTCGAGCAGCACGGCCGACCGAACGGCGTGCACCTCGATCACCTCCTTGTCGAGTTGACCGACGCCGCGTTCGCGCACCGCTCGACCGTGGTCACCCGCGGCGCGGATCTGCTGACAGAGATGCTCGCACCGAACCTCGACCGCGCGTCGCGACGTGGTGGGGCGCGGGCGTACCTGCACACCGCAGGGGTCGCGGTCGCGGACGCGGACGGCACCGTGGTCTCCTCGTTGGTCAGCGTGTTCGACGATTTCGGATCAGCCGTCTACGTCCCGGATCTCGGGATCGTGCTGGGCAATCGCGCGGCGGGATTCACATCGGGCGACAATGCTCCCGCTCCGGCGCGCTTTCCGGTGCACACGCTCGCACCAGCGCTGATCGAGCACGCCGACGGTGCCGTGACTGCCCTCGCCACGCCGGGGGCGGATGGCCAGGTGCAGACCCTGCTTCAGCTGCTCGCGGCGCGACGGTACGACCGCGCGGGTTGGCAGGAGGCGCTGACCCGCCCGCGATGGCGCACCGAGGATGGCAGGCTTCTCGTGGAGAAGGGGCACGCCGCCGCCGACGAGTTCACCGCTCGCAGTCACGATGTTCTCACGCGCCCTCATGGCGACCCCATCTTCGGGGCGGTCGTGATTGCGGGCACCGACGCCGGTGGACCGTTCGCCGCCGCCGATCCACGCCGTGGGGTTCAATCCGGAGGACTGTCATGATCGATCCCCACGTCGCCGCCACCATCGCGCACGAGGCAGAAGCCGAACGCGATTCACTCGTCACGCTCTCTGGGCAACTCGTCGCGGCACCGAGTGTCAACCCTCCCGGTGACACCCGACAGGTAGCTGCCGTGGTCGTCGCATTCCTCCGCGAACGCGGCATCGCAGCATCCGAGGATGCACTCGATCCCACGATGCCGTCCGTCTTGGCAACGCTCGATTCCGGCAGGCCGGGGCCGCATCTCGTGCTCAACGTGCACCTCGACACGATGCCGCCCGGTGACGAGACGGCGTGGACGCATCCGGTCTGGGAGATGACGCGCCAGGACGGCCGCTTGCAGGGTCTCGGCATGGGAAACATGAAAGGGGCCGTTGCAGCGATGGCGCATGCTCTCGTGCTTCTGGATTCGCACCGCGGCGACTGGAGTGGACGCATCACCTTCACGGCCGTCAGCGACGAGGTGGTGTTCGGCGACCACGGTGCGGCTCATCTGCTTGCTACTCGACCCGAACTCGTCGCCGACGGGCTGCTGTGCGGCGAGGGTCCCGGTTACCGCCGACTCGCCATCGGCGAGAAGGGAGTGCTGTGGCTCGCTCTGGATGCTGTCGGCGAGGCCGGTCACTCGTCATCCGTCCAGCGCGGTCGCTCGGCGACCGCGCGGCTTGCCGCGGCGGTGGTGGCTATCGACTCGTTGACGGGAGCACGTGGTCAGCTCGAGGGCGCTCTCGCTGAGACCGTCGTCGCCGATCCCGAGACGGCGCTGAGCCTCACGGTTAACGTCGGAACCATGTCCGCCGGCACATTCATCGGCCAGGTGGCCACGGCAGGGCGCGCCGAAGTAGACCTCCGTCTGCCGCCCGGAATCACCGCCGACCGCGCGCAAGCCCTTGTCGAACAAGCGGTGGCCGATGCGGTTCCTGACGGCACCGTTCGGGTGAGCCGTCTCAAGGGCTGGGACGCCAATGTCACCAGCCCGGAAAGCCCGCTCACGAAAGCCTGGACATGCGCATGGGAAGGGCTCAGCGCTGGGCAGATCCGCGCCGCGCCGATCGAATACGCCATCCGCCTGCCGGCGAGCGACGCGAGCCGCTGGCGCGCGCTCGGTGTTCCCGCCCTCTGTTACGGCCCGCAGCCCACGCTCTCGGCGGGCGTCGACGACTACGCGGAAGAGGATGAAGTGGTGCGCTGCACTGCGCTGTATGCACTCACCGCGCTCGCATTCTTGGGAAACGGCCGGTCCGCACGGGAGAATGGGTGACGTGACACTCTCCACCGCTGCCGCCCCGGGAAATCCTCTCGGCGGCGGTTCGCTGCCGACGCAGATCCACGAGTTGCTCGAAGAGGCGATCATCGCGGGCGATCTCGCTCCGGGAAGCCGACTGCGCGCGGATGAGATCGCCGCTCACTACGGAGTCAGTCGGATACCCGTCCGCGAAGCGTTCAGCGCGCTCGCCGAGGCCGGCTGGGTCGATTCCCGCCCGCGGTACGGCGTGTACGTGCGCGGTCGGTCGCGCGACGAATTGGCGGAGCTTTTCGAGGCTCGCGCCGGGTTGGAGCAGGAGATCGCTCGTCTGGCCGCCTCACGGCGCAGTGATGCCGACCTCGCGCGGATGGACGGTGTGGTCGAACGAAGCCGGCGCGCCGTCGAGGCCCGCAACACGAGCGGCCTGACGGATGCTGCGATCGAGTTCAACGCAGCCCTGCGAGATGCCGGGAAAAATGCCGTACTGACCGGGCTTTCGCTGAACTTGGAGAAGCGCGCGCGATTCTATTTCTCTCCGGTGGCTGACCTGCTCGGCGAGGAGTGGATCACGGGGCAGGAGCGTCTGCTCGGGCTGTTGCGGGCCGGCGACGAGAACGGCTCAGCCGCGTCCGCACGGCGCCATATCGAGGAGACCGGGCGCGCTGTCGCTGGACTGCTCGATTCCGCCGCCTTCACCAGCTGACCGGCTCAGACGGTCGCGGTGTACGTGCGAGCGGCGTCGCGGCGCACTGCGCGCGTATGGAAATCAGCCCACGCGATGCGGCGAGTGAGCCACCAGTAGGCCGTGACCATTCGCGGCCAGTTCTGCGTGTTGCGGCCGGTGGCGGTCGTGAACCAGTTCACGCATCCCGTGACCCAGACGCTCTTGGATGACCTCTTCTGCATGTCAGCGCTGAACGATGCGCTCGCGGATGCGGTCACTTCCATCGTGAACGGCCCACGTCGCCGCCACGCCTGCACCACGCGAGCAAGGTACGACGCCTGCCATTCGAGCATGACGAGCACCGAGTTCCACGCGGGGTTCGTATTGGGCCCGTACATGAGGAAGAAGTTCGGGAAGTTCGGCACTGCCATCCCGAGGTAGGCATCCGGGCCGGCCTCCCACGCGCGAGACAGAGCCAGCCCGTCTCTTCCCCGGATGTCGACGCTCTCCAGGAACGCGTGCGTCCGAAATCCCGTGCCGTAGACGACGACGTCAGCGGCGATCTCGACGCCGCCCTCGGTCGTCACACTGTGTGTGCTGAGATGGTCGACGCGGTCATCCAGCAGCTCGACGTTCGGTCGCTGCAGGGTGGAATACCACTCGTTCGAGACGAGGATGCGCTTGCAGCCGTATCTGTCGTCGGGCATCACCTTTGATCGCAGCACCGGGTCGGGGATCCACCGCTCCAGGTCTCTGCGGAAACGGCGTTCGGCGGGCGCGGCGAGCGCAGGCCACCGGATCAGCCGCGGGGTACGCAGCTCTTTCGAGAGATAGCTCTGCCACCGACGCAGACGCGCGCCGACCCTGCTCTGCGGCCCGTCGTACGGGTGATCGCCCTTTTCCAGGATGTAGCCGGGCGAGCGCTGAATGACGGTCACTCGGCGTGCCGTGGCGGCGATGGCCGGCACGATCTGGATGACGCTGGCTCCGGTGCCGACGACGACGACGTCGCGGTCGGTGATGTCGACCTCATGATCCCACCGCGCGGAGTGGAAGCTCGCGCCCTCAAAGGCATCTGCGCCGGGCACGTTCGGCAGGTTCGGCGTGCTCATCTGACCCGTGGCGGCGATGAGGATGTCTACGCTCTCGCGCAGACCTGAGGCGAACTCGAGCGACCACTCACCCTCGTCTTCGTGCCACTGCGCCGCGACGAGTTCTTGATCGAAGCGGATCAAAGGACGAAGGCCCAGCGCATCGACGGTGTGCTCGATGTATTGCTGAATCTCTTCCTGGGGGGCGAACCTGCGTGACCAGTCGTGCTTCGGTGCGAACGAGTACGAGTAGAGGAAAGAGGGGACATCGCACGCCGATCCGGGGTAGTGGTTCTCCCTCCACACCCCCCCGACGCGATCCGCCCGTTCGAACACGGTGACGTCCGCGCCCGCGCTTTTCAGCCGATACGCGGCTGCGATACCGCCGAACCCCGACCCGATGACCGCGACGCGTGGCGAAGTGGGTGCCATGACTTCTCCCTACTCTTTTGCAACACTATACTTTATACAGTATTCGAAGCAGATCCGAGTCAGAAGCTGGCGAACGGAAGCGCGATGACGGAGACAACGAGTCCTGCGAGCTGCCAGCGGTGAAGAGACTGGCCGAGGAACAGTCGCCCGATGAGCGCGGTCATGACCGGCGCGGCCGGGGCGAGCACCGCGACGAGCAGCAGATCGCCCACCGCCAGCGCGAGTACGAGAAGCAGGTTGCCCAGAACGTCCAAGAAGCCCACGAGAATAGGCAGAAGGACGAGGCGGCCCGGGCTACCCGAGACTGCGCCGCGACGGACTCTCCAGGCGGCGAGGGCGACGAGCCCCACTCCGGCGACGCCGAGCCGAGCGCCGACCAACGGCCACATTCCGTCTTCTGCGGGCGCGGCATTGATCAGGATCACGAACGCGGCGAACAGCACCGCGGCCAGAATCGCCATGGCCACACCGCCACGGGCCGAGATCCGCGTCGCGCGCGGTTGATGAGTCACGAGGACCACCGCGACAGCGCACAGCACGAGGCCCGTCACCCGGAACGGAGTGACCTGCTCTCCTGTAGCGATGCCGAAGACCGCGATCAGGGCACTGACGGTCAGGGCTATGGTCGCGCCGACGACGCCCACCGGACCTCTGGCGTACGCGACGTAGGCGACAGGAAGGCCGAGGCCACCGACGACCCCGGCCGCGAACCCGATGACGATCCCCCGTTCGGTCGGGACGCCCGGCAGTAGCAGCGCGAACAGGACGGCGAAGACGACCGAGGTCACCCCGGCGAGCGCGATCACGCGGGCAAGGGGGATCCTCTGCGCGCTCACACCGCCGAGCACGTTCCCGACCGAAATGACGAGCGCTTCGAGCAAGATCAGTACTACCGCCATTCGTAATATAATACGGACAACAACGGAGGATGGTTTCAGGTGGCAACGACCGCGGACCGGATCATCGAACTCGATATCGACGCGCTCGGTGGTGTCGGGAGCGCGTCCAAGGCTGCCGAGATCGTGAGCCGATTGATGCCGTTGTGGAAGGATGCGATCGGCTGCGGCAGTGTCGCCGGACTCGTGTTGAACCTCGGCTGGCTGATGGATCCGGTCACCCTCTTCTCCGGCGATCCGGGGCAGAGGCTTCCGATTCGTTCTTCCCGGCTCGCTGCATATGCCGACCTGACCTATCGCAGGCTGGGGGAGCTGGTAGCCGAGTTGCGACAAGAGGCGTTTCGCCGCGGCATCCCGACTCTGAGAATCGGGATGCTGGTGCTTGGCATCGGCGAGTTCGTGAATGAGATCGTGCGGGCGCCGGGGACAGGGACCGCGGGAACGCGGGAAGCCGCGCTCTATCAGGAGCGCGGCGAATGGTACGCCCGGCATCCCGAGCTCTTTCCGTTCTCTCCGGCCATCACCCTGCACGGGCCGGGAGTGGACTGGCGTCAGCCTCTGGGCGCGGACTCCGCCCGGTACGCGACAAGACCGTCGGGCATCGCCGGGGGCGCGTCGTTCGCCGAATTCTTCGCCGATCAGTGGGCGGCGGTTGCCGAGACGGTGGGTTTCGATCTCCTCCTGATGCGCGACGAGATGACGACGCCGGTCCACTCGGGACGAGTCGGGTTCGATGGCTCGTCGAACCCCGCAGATTCTGCGCAGGTCGATGAATGGACGACGGCTCTGGTCGCGGTCACCTCGACCGTGAAGCAACGCTCGCCCGGTACGTTCCTCATGCTCTACTCGAGCGGACTCTCTCCGACCGTCGAGCTCATCTACGGGCGGCTGGACATCGCCCGGGTCGTCGCCGAGGGTGAGATCGACGCCTGGATCGATCAGACGTGGGGCGGAGCATGGCAGGACTGGTGGGATGCCGGGTGGCAGGGTTGGAGCTTTCAGTTGAGCAACCTGCTGGCGCGGGCGGCGCTCATCGAGGCGGGTAACCGTCATCGATCCGAACCCTGTCGTCACTACCCGCTGTTCCAGCTTCTGGACGGCTGGGAGCCGTACGACACGCTTCATGACTATCCGGAGAAGCTGAAGTGGGGGATCTGGGCGTTCTCGCACGCCGCGACAAGAGCGGGCGAGACCTATCGGCCGCGCGATGGCGCGTACCTGGCGGTGGCCAACGACCGCACGGGCCGTCTGATCGGCTCCGATGATGTCGCATGGGTGGCCGAAACGGTGTCGGCGGCTGCCGAGAGCGCCTCTCACCTCGAACGCGTGCTCGGCCCAGAGCTCGTCATCCCGGGCGCACAAGCCGGCATCTACGCCTCTTCCACCGCAGAGTCCGTCGAAGACGCGGTCGGCTTCCTCGGCAAGTGGGGCGCGCCTGTGTTGGCGGCGATCGCAGCCGACCTCCGCGAGGACCAGAGCACCGAAGGTCGGGTACGGGCGGCGATCGAAGCGGATGCCGCCGGAACTGACGGCGCACCGACGCTGGTGGTGGGGGCACCCGAAGACCTGAGGAATTACGTCGCCGCGCTGCTCGGAGTCGAGCGACTGGACAGAGCAGCGCCGTCCGGCTATCGCCGTGGATTCACTGATGACCATCGAGAGCTGTCGGCGCAGTCCTGGCCGTACATGGGCAGGCGGCAAGCGACCGCGATCGTGCCGCCGGCTCACGTGATCTACGGCGGAGAGGACGGCCCCACCGCTGTCAGCGCGGGTGCCAACATCTGGTGGCTGCCGCCGCACGTCGCCAACGGCGCTGACCGGCGACTCACCCATTACCAGATCGGCACGGTCGATCCGCATGTCGCGGTCGCCCGTGCGTTCTCACGGCTTCGCGTCGACCGAGGCCTGCTGGCACTGGATCCGCTTCCTCGGCACGAAACGATCTCGCTTCACGGCTGGGTCAGCGCGGGCGTGCTTCACGTACTTATCGGCAACGTCGAGTCGGGGTGGATCGGCGATAGCCGGTATCCGCGCCGCGTGCTGGTGCGGCTGCCGGAAGAATTCCTGACCGGGTTCGAGAACCCGCACCTGGTCGTCGCCGACGGACCACCGGTGCCGGTGTGTGGCACCGCCGTCTCGGTGCGCGTCCCAGCCGAAGGCTTCGCGCTCGGTCGAGTTGTGGATCTGGAAACGTCGGGTGCGGCCGCCGCCGCGTTCACGATCGATCCCGAGATGACGTGATCGTTCCCCCTCTTACACACCGCAGGCGCACCCACCACATGAGCGGCAGCCCGGGGGTCAGCATCGTGACGCGCGCGTTCTGCACTGCTGTCGAGAGTGAATCAAAGTAACCCGTGCTCGGTTCGACGGCGATCACGGGTTCGCGGCTGAATGCGCGATTGTCGAACCACACCCCCAGATACGGGCACTGACGCGACCAGCTCATCTCCAGTCCGGCGCCGTAGCGGCGCACAAGGCGCGCTGCGAACACGGGCTCGGTCGGCTCCACGTACCACTTCCGGCTGCCCCGGGGCGGGACGGTATCGATTGAACCTTGCTCAGGGGTCAGTGCGACAACGCCTAAACCAGGATCCTGAACGTTGACGACCGTGCGCACGTGAGGGGGCAGTTCCACACGCGTCCCTGGCGGGGCAGCGAACTGGGGATGGGCCGCCCAGAGCAGGGGAACAGGCCCATCGAGCGCGAGCGCGGTGTACGACAGGAGTAG
Source organism: uncultured Microbacterium sp. (assembly GCF_964244775.1). Classification (NCBI taxonomy): domain Bacteria; kingdom Bacillati; phylum Actinomycetota; class Actinomycetes; order Micrococcales; family Microbacteriaceae; genus Microbacterium; species uncultured Microbacterium sp. The sequence continues at coordinate 218,330 of NZ_CAXTJR010000005.1, read as the reverse complement.
ACCTGTCGATGTGGGATGGATGCTGCGCGAGAACCGATATCGCAATGATCGGCCGATGGCGACCAGGGTGTTGTCACCTTCGTGGGTGAACGGGGTATTCCACAGATCACCGTGATCGGGGACGTCGCGACCGTCCACGGAGCACGCGACGATCGACGGAACACATTCGTCCCAACCCGCCATCTCCGCGTCGACGAACGCGACATCGGGCCGGGAGACATCCTTCCCGTCGCCCTGAGCGAGCCACTCTGTTCCGCTGTCGTCCCGCAACGAGACGATCTTGGCTCCCCGCTCGGCACAGACGACCGCCGTCAGGCCGGGGCCTCGGGTCACCGATGTCACTCGCGCGCCGCGGCGATGGCCTCGAGCAGCCCGCGTGCGGTTGCTGCGGGGTCAGTCGCCTTCGTCAGCGAGCTGCCTATCCCCAGCGCGACCGCGCCTGCCGTGATCCACTCCCGCGCTGATTCGAGGGAGACCCCGCCGGTGGGCACGACCTCGAGGGTGGGGAGTGCGACCAGGACGTCTCTGAGGGAGGACGGCGCCCAGAGCGACGCCGGAAACAGTTTGACCATCGTGGATCCGGCGTCAAGGGCCTGGAGAGCCTCGGTCGGAGTCGCGACGCCCGGCAACGTATCCAAGCCGGCCGCACGCGCGCTCGCCACGACCTCGAGTCGGAACGCCGGGGAGACCACGAATCGTGCGCCCGCGTCAGCGGACCGCGCGACGTCGTCGCGGGTCAGGACCGTTCCCACGCCGATGTGCACGTCCGGGGGAGCACTGCTCGCAGCCTCCCGGACGATGTCGAGCGCACCGGGAGTGGTCAGGGATACTTCGACCACGCGCAGACCGGCCGACACCAGCGTGCGGACATCAGCCGCGGCCCGTTCGGCGCTCGGAGCGCGCACGATAGCCACGACTCCCTGTTCCCGGATCGCCGCGAGCACCTCACTCATGAGGCACCTGTGCGCCGGTAGCGAGATCTTCGGACGTCGGCAGACCTTCGATGTCGCCCACGGTCGCGACCACACGCGCCGCGAGTGTCGCACCCCGTTCGAGGGATTCTGACAAAGTGTCTCCTTTCACCAGGCCCGCCACCACGCCGGCGGCGAACGCGTCACCCGCGCCCACGGTATCGAGCACGTCGGCGGCCCGCGAGGGGACCGCTATCTCGGTCTGTCCGTCGTAGCCGACGGCGCCTTCTGGTCCCCGCTTGACGATGACCCAGCGGCATCCTTCGTCCAAGAGCACTCTCACCGCCAGGGACCGATCCTGCCCGGTGAGCAGTGCCAGTTCGTCGAGGTCGCCGATCGCGACATCCATCCGACCGCGCAGCCCGGCGAGGGCGTCCGTGAACGCGTCGGTGGGCGCCAGATGGGGCCGGAAGTTCGGATCCACGACGATGAGTGCTCCGGTCTCGCGCCCGCGCGTGACGGCATGCTCGACTGCCGCCCGCGCACTCTCGGAGCGCACGGCCGTGATGCCCGTCACGAAGACAGTCTGCGGATCGGGCTGCCACGCGGCGTCGACCCAGTCCGGCGAGAGTTCGGTCGCCGCGCTCGCACTGCGAAGATTCACCGCCCGGGCGCGCGTGAGACCTGCTGCCGGCTCTCGGACGAGCACACCCGTGCTGCGTTGGCTGCGACCGATGACCGCATCCACTCCCCACTTCCGCAGATCGCTCTCCACTGCATCGCCCAGTCCGTCCGATCCCACGATCGTCAGAAGGCGCGTCCGAAGTCCCAGCCGCGTGAGGGCGACCGCGACATTCGTCTCCGAACCTGCGACAGTGCGACGGTATCGGCTCGCCGTCTGCAGCGATGGCGTGTCATCGGAGATGAACACGGCGAGAGCCTCACCCAGCGTGAACAGTGCCGGGCCGGTCAAGCCGCCATCGACATCCATACCCCGCCCTTCGTCAGGAACTCAGTTCTACGCGTTCGTCGTGACACTCGTCGTCAAGCAAGACTAATAGTATTATCTTCATATTGAAGACGCACGCCACCGACTAGGGAAAGATGGGCCCATGACAACGATCGACGCGGACCGCTGGCTGGAAATCGACCTGTACTGGTTCGACAACGCGAACCTCGAAGCGTCGGCGACCGCGTTCTGGGAGCGCTTCTCGCCGTTCCTGCACGGTGTCGACGGGTGGAGGGGCGTCATCATCAATACGGGCTGGCTGGCCGACCAGATACTTTCGTGGCGAGGCGATCTCGACGAGCTCATCCCTTTCCCTTCCGGTCTGGGCAAGGACAAGTTCTTCCCCGACGAGGGACCGCTCACCGGTACCGAGGAAGAACGGAAAGCCGGGTGGCATGCGCGTTTCGACGAGCGTGGCGAGCGCGATACCGACGACTACCAGGAGTGGACGTACCGGCAGTTCGCGCAGCTGGCTACTCTGCTGAGAAACATCGCGCTGGACGCGTACGGAATCACAGAGCTACGGGTGGGCACGTTCGTGATCGGCTGGGACAGCATCTACGCCTGCGAGCCGTCCGCGTGGTCGAAGCGGCATCCCGAAGCGTTCTTCGAAGGCCCGTGGGTCGACCGTCTGTTCAACGTCGTCGCGAAGCTGACCGCCGACCCGGTTCCGACCGCGGCCTTCCCCGACGGCACCGAGGAGGGGCTTCCGATCTCGCGCTTCTTCGGCGCGCAGTGGGGTCATCTCTCTCGATCGGTCGGCCTCGACGCGATCGTGCTGCGCGACTCGATGATCGGCCAGGGAATCTACGAGCGGCTCGGGCCGTGGGGAGCCACCGCGCCCCAAGACCCCGCGCTCATCGCTGAATGGAACGCAGCCACTGCAGCCCTCGTGCGTGAGACGAAGCTTGCCGCCCCGGAAGCGCTCGTCATCGGATACTCGAACGCGGCGAGCGCTGTCTCAGACTGGCGCGTCAACTGCGTCGATCTCGAGTCGATCGCCAAGGAGGGGCACCTGGACGCGTGGATCGACCAGACCTGGGCGGGAGCGTGGAACGAGGTCGGACAGCGCGAGGATCTTTTCTGGAATCTTCCGCTTCAGGGATGGACGAACCAGCTCGGCTTCGTCCTGCTGCGCGCGGCTGCGCTGGCCGGGTCGAACGTGAGGCATTACGTTCTGACCGAGACGTTCGACGCCTGGGAGTCGTGGGACATCATCCACACTGCCCCAGAGCGCCTCCGCTGGGGAATCTGGGCCTACCTTCATGCCTTTCTGAAAGCGCCGGACGGGCTGCACGCTCCGCGCGGGACGTACATCTCATGGCTGAACCAGGGCAAGCGCCTGCTGACCCCTGAGGATGTCAAATTCCTTACCGAGGAGATCAACGCAGCCACGACGGACGCGCGTAACACCACGGAGGTCTTCGGACCGACCGCGGTGTATTCGCGACCCGCGATGGAATGGCAGAACGCGAATGCCCCCGAGGCCGACATCAAGGAGTGGATCGATGAGCAGATCGGGTACCTCGCGAAGTTCGGCGTTCCCGTGTCGTCCGTGACGCGCAGCGAGTACCTGGGAAGCGTCGAGAGCGACTACTTCATCATCCAAACACCTGTTCACCTGCCCGACGACCAGCTCGAACAGGTCTTGGGTCTCATCGAGGGTGGCCACCCGACGATGGTGGTCGGCAACCCGGGCGGAGGGTTCGATCCTCGTATCGCGGACGCGGTCGGGCTCTCGGGTGAAGGGGATCGCGCCGGCGAGACGAAGCTCGTCGCCGCGCGCGGCGCAGACGGAACCATCGACGTCGACACCACCGATGTGCCCGCCGAGTTCGAGATAGTCCACCCGTGGTCGGTGAATCACGCATCCAGCGACGTCGAGGTGCTCTACAGCGTAGATGGGTCGCCCGCCCTCGTGCGGCGCGGTGCCGTATCGGCGTGGGACCCGGCCGATGTCACCCACCGGGTCATGTTCTACACCGGTCAATGGGACTTCGGCCGACACAACGCCGACGTGTCGATGCGCACGCTCTTGGGGTCGCCGTTCCCGATCGTGATCACCGCTCGCGAGATCAATCGCGTGCTGCGATCTCACGATCTGCTGTCGGTGACCGATCTGGCGGCCGACGCTCCCGTCGCCGTGACCGCTTGGCGCACGGCCGACGGCACCATTCGCGTCCTCACCGGTGAGGTCGAGGAGGGCTTCCGGGACAGTACGGCGGGCGGCTGGCCGCTGGCCGTGTCGGTACCGGAATTGTCAGTGAGCGTCGAGGCGACACTCAAGTATGGGCAGTCCCTGCTGTTCTCGGTGACATCGGCGGGGATCTCGCAGGAGTGGGGCCGCTGAGCCTCGGGGGCGGGCCCTCACTTCTGAGGCACCCGGCCCCGTCAGTGGATCGAGGCGAAGCGCAACGCCGGCTCGGGCCGGTGCACCCCACGCGGTCGGTACCCAACCAGTTCGGAAAGGCCGATGAGATCGGCGAGCAGCCAGGCGATGGCCAGCCACATCTCTGTCCCCTGAAGCCCTGGCGTCGTGCTCGCCAGAGCGGAGGTCGTCGAGTTCGGGGCCTGGAAACCGAAACCCTGTCCATCGGTCCAGTGCCCGAGCACGTCTCGCAGCAGCCGAGTGGCAAGTGCCTGCACCTCGCCGGCCCGGTGGTCGGTCTGCTGACCGGCCAGCCACAGGGGGTGCGCCACGTCGAGCACGTTACACGCGGTCTGCCGCTCGGGGGCGAAGAAGGCGGGGTTGCGAGCATGTTCCAGCACGGTGTCCACGACCCGCACAGGGTAGGGGAGCGGTAGACCGAACTGAGCGAACGTTCCTCGGGAGGCGCGATAGAAGCCGTTGACGACCTGTAACAGCCCACCGTTACCCGCAACGGAGCCCCACATCCCGCTGCGCGGGTCAGCGCGGGTGACGAGCCACCCGATCAGGGCCTCCGCCGCGCCACCGGATCCGGGCGCGTTCTGCACGATGTTCCAGCGCAACGCCGTCCCCACCATGTCGACCCAGTGACCGGACGCCCAGGCCTGCCCCTCCCACGGGAGGCCGTCGAGCCGATCGACCAGCTCGGCAGCGCTGGCCTCGGCAATGATCCGTATGGGCTCGTCGAACCGGCTACCCAGAAGATCGAGGGCGTAGCCGACGCACAGGACGTGATAGTTCGCCCCGTAATCGAACAGATCCGTGACGGGTGCACTTTGACGTCCGTCTCCATCGAACATAGCGATGAGCCCGGTTGTCGGGTCTTGCAGAGCTCGTAACCGGCGCGCCTGTTCGGCGGCCGGAAGCTGGTCGGGTGCACGGGCCAGTAGCAGATCAGCGATCTCGACGGCGTCACACTGCGCCCGAACCGTGGCGGGCTGGCCCGGCCGGTCGATGAACAGGCCGTCGCGCACGTCGCCCCGCCAGGACCTCTCCAAGATGTCCTCCACCTGGTCGCGTGCTCGCCCGACGAAGGCGCTCAAACGCTCGCCGAGGTCGAGGTCGGGCTGACGAAGCGTCGCACCCGTCGGTGCAACACGCCAGCGCAGCAGCCGTGCCGGGTTGCCTCCGACCACCGCTCCTGGCTCGACGTTCTTGGTGACCACCGCTCCAGCCGCCACCACGGCCTTATCACCGATCGTCACTCCGTCCAGGATCACCACGTGCGAGCCGATCCAGACGTCGTTTCCGATCACGATGCCGCGCGAGGAAAGAGGCTGCCGGAAGACCTCGATGTCGGGGTCGGAGATGACGTGATTGAACGCGAGGATCGAGGTGTGGGCGCCGATGCGGACCGCGTCACCGAGCCGAATATCGCCGCGGATGACGGTGAAAGCGTTGATCGTGCAGTCGCGCCCGGTCCGGACTGAGCCAGTCAGGAAGGCGTGGGCCGCAATCCAGCTATCCGCTCCCAGGTCGAGGTGATCGGTCTGCACGGCGGCCAGGGCGCTGATGAAGCACCGCTCGCCGACCACCGCATCACTGCTGCTGATCAGCCCCTGCTGCAGGTCACGCTGGCGCTGCTGCTCGGCCGGGCTGCTGCTAGACCAGAACCCCCAGGGCGAATAGTCCCACAGGTGCGGGTCGAACGGGGATGTCGTTGCGTCGGTCATCTTGTCCTCACTGTCTCGTGGCTTGGTGACATCACGCCATCTGCGCCAGGTCTGATAGCCGGACCGGGTACCGCAGAGACCGGCCGGCGGCGAAGTGGTCTATCTCGTCCAGCGCGAGGGATGTCATGCGGTACACCTCGGTGCCCGCTGCGCCCGCGATGTGCGGGGTGAGCTGTACATTGGGCAGAGCGAACAGCGGATGCGCCGGCTCTAAAGGCTCGGGTTCGCTGACGTCGAGGATCGCCGAGATCCGGCCGGTGGCGAGCTCGCGCAGCAGCGCCTGGTGGTCGACCAGCCTGCCGCGCGCCGTGTTGATGAACGTCGCCCCATCCTTCAAGGCTGCGAGCTGGTGAGCCCCGATCATGCCCTCGGTCGAGGGGAGGAGAGGGGCGTGCAGCGACACGACGTCGGCGAGACCCATCAGCTCGTCCAGGCCGACGAGTCGGGCCCCGAGCCGTCGGGCCTCCTGCACAGTAATAGTGGGGTCGGCGACCACGCGGTCGAGATCGAAGGCTTCAAGCCGCTCCAGCACCCCACGCCCGATCGTCGAAGCGCCGATGATGCCGACCGTGCGTCCGAAGTTGCCCACCTGACCAGAACTCTCCGCGGGACGCGGCCGACCCGCGGCATAGCGATGGGTGGCCCCGAGCACATCCTTGCCGGCCAGGATGATCTGCGCGAGGGCGAATTCGACCACCGGGATGGCGTTCGCGGCCGCCGCCGTCGTCACCTGGACGCCCCGCTCCCAGCAGACCGGATCGACGTGGGCCTTCACCGTCCCCGCCGCATGCGCTATCAGGCGCAGAGCAGGCATCAGCTCCAGCGCGAAGGCGTCAACCCGCGGGCACCCCCAGCCGGTCAACAGCACTTCGACTTTGGCCAGGCGCTCGCGCGGTGCGGTCTCGAAGTCGGTGACAACGAGGGCCGGGTCGCACTCGGCGATGTCGAGGAGCCGCGCCGTCAGCGCCGGCGTGAAAAGCGCATCGCGCATGGCCGGACCATACATTGCCAGCACCACCTGCGGCTGAGTCATCGGATCCCCTCTCGACCCGGCCACTGGCGGTCGCTCCAGCGGCGAAACGAGCGACAAGCATCCTCCAGCGGAGCAGCCTCAGGATGCCAGGCCCGCTCCCACTCGAGGGTCACCGTTCCGGTGTAGCCGACGGCGACCAGCAGTTCGCCGAACGGGTCAGTGGGCAGGTGGCCGAGTCCGATCGGCAGCGGTGTCGCGCTCTCCGGCAGAGCAGCATCCTTGACCTGCACGCTGCCGCGACCATCAATCACCCACGGACCGAGCGCGGCCCAGGTATCGGTCAGCGACTCTCCCACGCGCCAGGGGTGCACGAGGTCCCAGATGGCGCCGACCGGTGACTCGACACGGCCGAGGACCTCGGCGATCAGCGCTCCGGTGGGATGCGAGTCGTGGGTTTCCAGAGCCGGCACCACTCCGCACTCGGCCGCGTACGCCGCCACTGAGTCCAGGCGACGGGCAGCCCGGTCGGCAACCTTCTCGCGGGACTCCACCAGCTCGGGCACTCGGTCCTGGGTTGACGGGTGGGTGGGGGCACCCGGGAATACCCGAACCACCGGAGCCCCGAGGTCGCCGGCCACATCCAGCGCAGCGATCAGCGCGCCGAGCACCAGGTCGTCAGGGAGGTCCGCCGCGACGCGCACATAGCTGGCTACCCCGGTGATCGTCACGCCCGCGTCCGCGATGGCGCGTCGGATCTCGCGCCGCCGACGCCGTGTCATGGCGGGATCGGCGATCTCGCCGGTGCTGAGCCGAAGCTCCACGCCACCGATTCCGGTCTGACGAAGAGACGTCAGCACATGGGCGAGATCCTCACCCGGCGCTCCGAGGGTCGATGCGGACAGCACGACCATACTGAACCTCTTCCTCTGATGGTTATTCCATATTATAAGACTTTATTCAGTCTTTGAGAGCAGGGTCCACTCACGCTTCCCACGCCCGGCAGCATTTCGTCAGCCGGCCTGCAGACCGTGATCGAAGTCGGTCAACCGGACGAGGCCTTCTGGTCTAACCTCGAACATCCACTCGAGCCGCACTCCCCCGATGTCCGGGTCGTACACGCCCGGCTCCAGGAGGATAACCATGCCTTCCTCGAGCGGCGCCGACTCGCCCGGAATGATGCGAGGGAACTCGTGGACGGAGGTGCCGATGCCGTGACCGGTGTGATGTCCATACTCGTAACCGGCATCCGCGATCACCGATCGCACCGCATGGTCGACGACCCCTGCGGGCACGCCCGGGGCTGCCACCCGGATGCCCGCCTGCAGGGCGCGTGCGGCGAGTTCATGCAGCCGAGCGAGCCCACTGGTGGCGGTGCCTAACACGAAGGTGTTGCACGAGTCGGACCAGTAGCCGCCGATCCGGGGCGCGAGATCGGCGAGGACGATATCGCCCGGCTCGATGCGGCGCGTCGTCGCCCAGCCCGCAACGCCGCTGGTGCGCGGGATGCCGGTCAGAAGGTCACCCGCGAACGCGACACGCTCGCCGGCGGCGGTCTCGACCGCGAGACGGATCAGGGCGAACAGCTCGAGCTCGGTCATTCCCGGCCGCGCGAAATCCACGGCGGTGCGCTGGGCGATCGCGGCCATCCGGGCGCTCTCGCGCAGGCAGGTGAGTTCCTCATCCGTCTTGACCATCCGCGCTCGCGCGAACTCGGTCGTGCCGTCGACGATCTCGACGCCCCGTCGGCGCAGCTGTTCAGCGACCGTCCATGGCAGGGTCTGCGGTTCCACCGCGATCCGCCCCGACACGAGGGCTGCGTCGAAGGCCGCCGCGACCGCAGCGGTGAAGTGATCGACGTACGGCTCCGGCTCTGCGGCCGAGAACCCGACGTGGGAGAAGACCTGATCGGCTGAGGACGCCTCCGCGCTCGCCGCCTCGAGGTTCGACACCACCAGGCGCACGGCTCCATCCGGCCCGACCAGTGCGAGGGACGGCCCGCCCGAAAACGGTGAGACACCCGTTTCGATCGGGACCACGTGGCCACTTGCGTAGCAGACGCTGTCGGCGCCGCTCAGGAGCGCCCATCCGGCATCGACCCGGGCGGCTGCGGCGGCGATGCGTCGAGAAGTTTCTGCGGACACGACGCGCTCCTAACGCTGCGTGGGTGCTGCTCCGAAGTCGGGGATGTCCAGTCTGACACCGCCCGCCAACGCCGACTCGTGCGCCATGAGACCCGGGATGATCCATCGAGCTGAGTTCCACGCATTCAGATTCGGGATGACGTTCGTGGCGCAGGCGGTGGCGAAGTCGTTCACGAGGAACTGGTGCGAACCTTCGTGTCCGTTGTGCATACCGTCGAACTCCGGCGGCAGCATCCCGCGTTCACTATCGTGCACCGGCGCGAACCCGCTGCGGAACGTACCCCGGAGCGCTTCTGCGACACCGGCATCCGCCAACGCAGCGTCGTCTGCATCCTCTTCGTCGCCATCTTCGTCGACGTAGTGGCCTGGAGCGCCCGACGACGTGGTGATCTGATCGAAGACGCTGTGGAACCCGTCGAGGTCCTGCCAGACCGCGGATCCGGTCTGCTGCTCGAAGCTGCCGCGGGTGCCGAACAGGCTCATCCGCACCTCCGGACGCTCGTTGGGCACCCCGATCCGGCGGAACTCGTTGATGCGCATCGAGCCGCCGTCGGCCGTGGCGAACAGGGCGGATTCATTGCTGAAGGTATTACCCCAGAGCGACGCCTCCGCGTTGAAGACGCCGTCATCCTCTCGGTCTGCGAAGCCCACGCACGACACCGAGGTGGCGTACGACCCGGTCACGGCGAGCACGTTCGCTATAGAGTGCGTGGGGTAGAACATCGGCGGGATACTGGCGGTACGTTTCCAATCCGCTCCGCCGCTGAATTTGTAGGCGTCGTAGAACCCCTGCGACATGTCGTGAATGTATTCGCCCTCCCCGAACACGAAGTGCCCGAACCGGCCCTGCTGCCATGCGTTCCGGCAGAAAACCACGGCCGGGTAGTAGTAGCTGGTCTCGCCGGTCATATAGGTCAGACCGGTCGATGAGACGAGCTCGATAATCTGCTGGATCTCTTCGACGGATACGCCCATCGGCACCGCCGAGTAGACGTGCTTACCGCGCGAGAGGGCCTTGATCGACATCGGTCCGTGCAGCCAGCGTTGCGTGAAGATTGCGACGGCGTCGATGTCAGAATCGAGCAGCTCGTCATAGCTCGAGAACGCGCGATCGATACCGAACCTGCGAACGACGCGGTCGACCCGGTCCTCATGGACGTCGCACACGTACACATCGGAGATGAGGGGGTGGGCTTGGAAGAGATCGATGAACTGCGGAGAGAACTGCCCCAGACCCACAATGCCGATCTTGATTTGCTCCATGAACTGCTGCGCCTTCCTCGGTTGCGACCTGGCTATCCAGATAGTACATTTATATGATAATTCGCGTGATGGGGCAACCCTCACACACAGGTCGTCGAAGGAGATCACCCATGGCGGGACACACGGACGGCGAGGTGCGCCTCGAGCGCATCGGTTATGTCGGCCACATCATCATCGATCGGCCCGGCAAGCTCAACGCCATGACCGTCGCGATGGACCACCAGATGAACGATCTCGTCTATGAGATCAACAACGATAAAGGCATCCGGTCTGTCCTGCTCTCGGGTGCCGGTGAGCGCTCGTTCTGCGCGGGCAGCGACATCACCGACCTCGACGAGTACGGCGACAACTGGAGCTATCGCAACCGCTTCGATGCCCGAGGCGACTATGCCCGCGCGGTGTGGCTGCTGCGAAAGCCCGTCGTCGCCGCCGTGCACGGCTACTGCATCGGCGGCGGTCTGGAGATGGCGGCGGCCTCTGACGTCCGCATCGGAACCCCGGATGCCTCCTTCGGCGCCGGCGAGATCAACTGGGGGTGGCACGGGGGCTCGGGGCAGACCCAGCTGCTCACTCACCTGCTCGGGCCGGGGTGGGCCTCGCGTCTTCTGCTGACCGGCGAACGGATCAGTGGCGAGGAAGCGTATCGAATCGGACTCATCCAGCACCTGGTCCCTCGAGCCGATCTGATCGACACCGCGCTCGCGCTGGCCACGACGATCTCCGAGCGAGCGCCGATCGCCGCTGAGCGCGTGAAGCACATGGTGCGCGTCGCTCAGAACGTGCCGCTCGAGACCGGCCTCCTGGTAGAGAACGACTCGTTCTCGTACCTCATGATGACCGCCGATGCCGCAGAGGGTCGTGCGGCCTTCGCCGAGAAGCGCGCGCCCCACTTCGAGGGCCGATGACCGCCTTGTCGGGTGTGGCCGCCGGCGATCAGGGCGTCGCGTGGGGAGTCGAGGTTTACGTCGCGTCCGATGATGCCGCCGATGCACTCGCCCAGACCCGCCGTGCCGGCGCAGCCACTTCTCACGAGGATTCGCCCGAACTCGCCGCGTCGGTGGCAGATGCACTCATCCATCTGGGATTCAAGACCTGGGATTTCGGCGACTCGGTAGCGTTCGAGGCGCTCATCGCCGCTTCGGACGTGCTGGGCGATGAACGATGGGTTCGTTTCGCCCACGGCTACGGCCGCGCATGGGCGACCCGATCGCGACCGTTCGTCCGGCTGGACTGCACCGTTCCGGGTAGGGCCCTCGTGGGCATCGCCACTCGGTTCGGCGACGCTCAGCTGTTGCACACGCTGAAGGACCTCGCCGACTACCTCATGACGAGGCCGACCCTCGATGGCGTCTTCGAGACGTGGGAGCGATCGCCGCTGCTCGCCCCGTATGGGGATGCGACACTGGATGATCACGCGCAGGCGCTGCTTGAGCATCCGCCCGCCGGCGTGTTCGTGGACTGCCTGCACTTCGATCCGCCCTTTTTCGCGGCATTGGGCGTTGCGCTCGATGACTCCGCGTACCTCGACGCCGGAATCGAACAGGCGCTCGGGTACATCCGGCAACTGCAGACACCGGACGGACTCTTTGACCACTTCACCCTCCGAGGTGAGGCCGGCAGCTTCGGCCCGGGATGGGGCCGCGGCCAAGGCTGGGCGATTCTCGGTCTGCTCGAGGTCATCGACAGCATCGATCACTTCGGAGGGGACGACCGCACGGAGGTGCGCGAAGCGCTCGCCGCATCCGCGCGCGCGCTGCTGCAGACGATGGTCGGGCTGCAGCGCGAAGACGGCCACTGGTTCGCGGTCGTGACGGATCCGGACTCGGGTGACGAGTTCTCCACGGCCGGCTTCATTGCCTTCGCGCTGCACACCGCTCTCGATGCGGGGATCGTCCAGGGTCACGAGATGATCGCAAGCCTGAGCCTCGCGCGCCAGGCGATCCTCGCCTCGCTCGATGACCGCGGTCAGTTGCGAGAAGTGTCCGCTGCCGTCTACGCCTCCACCGAGCCCACGCACTACGGCCGCGTTCCGCGCGGTTATGTTGTGCCGTGGGGGCAGGGCCCTGCCCTGCTGGCGCTCGTAGCAAAGGGGAACCAATCGTGACAGCGAAACGCGTGTTCTTGACCGGGGCCGGCAACGGCATCGGAGCGGCCACGGCGCGCGCGTTCGCGCAGGCCGGTCACGACGTCATCGTGACCGATATCGAGGGGGACGCCGCGGCCGCGGTCGCCGCCGAGATCACCGCGTCGGGCGGATCGGCGAGTGGTCATCGACTCGACGTGGCTGACGAGCAGGCATGGACGGCGCTAGGCGAAGAGCTCAGCGCGGACGGCCGGTCTCCGGGCGTTGTCGTCAATAACGCGTACACCCTGGTGAATGCTCCGGCCCACGAGCAGACGGAGGACGAGTGGAACCGCCAGTTGTCGGTGACCCTCTCTTCGGTGTACCGGTCGGTGCGAACGTTCCACGCGAGCCTGCAGGAGGCCGAAGGCGCGATCGTGAACATCGCCAGCGTCCATGCGGTCGTGGCGTGGCCGCTGCGGCCCGCGTACGCGGCCGCCAAGGGCGGGATCGTCGCGCTCACTCGGCAGCTGTCGATCGACTACGCGCCCCGAGTGCGGGTCAACTGCGTCCTTCCAGGCTCGATCCTGACGCGCGTCTGGGACGCCGTCGACGACGACGGACTCGCTCAGGCAGCCCGTCAGGCTTCGCTCGGACGTCTCGGGCGACCGGAAGAAGTCGCCGCGGCAGTGCTGTTCCTGGCGGGCGATGCCGCGTCATACATCACCGGCGCATCGCTCGTGGTCGACGGCGGGCTGACCAGTTCGATGCTCGATGTCGGCTGAGGAGTCTGCGCGAGCGATCTTCAGCTTCGAAGGCGTGATCCCCGTCCTGGAGACGCCCTTCACGAGCGGCGGCGAGATCGACGCAGCCGGCTTCGAGCGGGTCGTCGGCCACGTGATGGAGGCCGGAGCGGCCGGCGTGATGTTTCCGGGCTTCGCCAGCGAGTTCGCCAAACTCAGCCAGGAGGAGCGCCATGAGCTCGCGCTGATTATGATCGCCGCGACCCACGAGCGGCCGGGCACGGCATCCATCGTGTCGGTGCCAGACCATGCGACCACGCTGGCGGTCGCCGAGGCACGGTGGGCCGCCGAACACGGCGCCGACGCGATCAATCTGCTGCCGCCCTTCTTCATGAGCCCCAGTCGGGAGGCCATCACCGAGCACCTCGCTCACGTCCTGGATGCGGTCCCCGACACGCCGGTGATCGTCCAGCTTGCGCCTGGCCTCACGGGCAGCGCTTTCGCTGCTGAGGACTTGGCAGCCCTCGCCAGCCGGTTCGCGAATCTGGCCGCCGTGAAGGTCGAGGCGGTGCCTCCGGGACGAATGGTGTCGCATTTCGCGGCGATGGAACCCGCCCTGCCATGCCTAGTCGGCTACGCGGGACTCTTTCTGCCCGACGCGCTCGCGCGGGGCGCGCGGGGCGTGCAGCCGGGCTGCAGCTTCGTCGAGCTCTATGAGACTCTCTGGGCCCACTGGTCGCACGGGGACTTACCTGCTTTCACCGCGCTGCACCGGCGGATGGTGCCGTACCTCCTCGAATGGATGCAGAGCGCCGAGCTGATCGTTCAGGTGGAGAAGACCATTACCGTGCGCCGAGGTCTCATCGATTCCGACGTCTGCAGAACACCTGGCTACCGGTTGGACCGGTACGAAATCGACAGCATCGACCGATTCCTCGCGGAGTTCGCCGACGAACTCGCCCCGGCCTGATCACCACCGAAAGGCATATCATGCGCTCCACCGACCTGACCGTGACCAGCGACGGCGTCACCCTTCGGCTGGCCACCGCCTCGAACGGGCGGTTCCGCCTGTTCACCGAGGGCGCGGACGGCCCGGACTGGTTCGCCACCTTCGGCACCGAGGCGGTCCTGGTCGTCGCCGACGCGAATACGCGGGGGCTCCAGATCTCCTTCCGCCCCGCGCCGGATCGAACACCCGCCGAATTTGACGATCTCGTACTCACCGCTGCGGTCGAGCTCGGGAGTACGGCAGGCCGAGACCCGCGTCGGGTCGCCAGCATCCGGCTCTCGGGTCCGGCGGACTACCCGCTCGACGAATATCGCGGGCTCACCATCACGCCGCGTGCGGACGGGTCGCTTCGTGATGAGTGGCGCTACCTGCTTCCGGACGGCGACGGACTGTGGATGCGCGCTGACGGCACCGGTCCCGGTTCGCGGGCACGTCTCGTCTTCCACGAGCACCGGATCTCGCTCCCGATGAGTGCCCTCGTCGACGGCAGCGGCGCGGCGCTCATGGTCTCGGGCGTCGGCGGCAACGACCATGCCATCGATTTCTGCATCGGCGTCGACGAGAACGACTTGTCGGGCATGGGCTTGGTCAACTTCGCATCGCTCGGGACGTGGCACCACGATCGCGAATGGCGGGTCGCGTCGATCCCGCAGGGTGGAGTGGAGGTGCTCGCCGACGAGATGGCGGCGCAACTGCGTGAGCAGGGTGTGCGTCTGCTCACGCAGACCGAGAAGATGACCGAGCGAGGTGTGCCCGAGAGGCTGCATGATTCGGTGGGCGGCACCGTGCTGTGGTGCCACTTCGACACTCTGACGAGACAGATCGTCGATGACCTCGCAGCGGCGGAACTCTCTTCGGTGATGGTCATGGGCCGGCCGGCTGATGCGGCCGCCACTCGAGCGCTCGCCGCCTCGCTCTATGCGGGCGGACCGTATTTTCAGACCTACGATGTCTTTCCGCCCGGTTCCGTGGAAGAACTGGGTTGGCGGGGCGTATACCCGCCCGAGGGGGCGACCACGGGCTGGCCGGGAGACCTCATCCATGATCGCGAGGGGTGGTTGAACGCCGGCTGGCGCTATCTCCCCTTTGCTGAGGGCGAGCAGTTCTGGAGCACGGAGGAGTACCTCGATGCTTCGGGGAGCGTGTCTCGACGATCGCGCGCAGTGCACAACGCGACCACCGTCCAGACGTATCGACGGTGCCCTGCCAGACATCGCCACGTCGTCGAGGAACGCGGCATCCCGATGCTCGAATCGTTGGGTGCGACCGCGCTCTTCTACGACATCGCGACGGCCATGTACGCGCTCGAGTGCTACAGCCCCGATCACCCCGTTCACCGCATCGAAGACATCCAGCATCGCCTCGGCATTCTGGAACTGCTCGGTGAACCGGGTCGCTTGGTGCATTCGGAGGCGGGAAAATGGTGGGGCATCGATCACGTCAACACTTTCGAGGGCCTCTTCTCGTACGACTGGGAATTCAACATCGGATCGATCCAGCTCGAGGACTACCCGGTCAATCATGCGCGCCGGGGGTTCGAGTTCAATCTCGAACACCGCGTTCCTTTCTTCGGAATGGTCGCGCGGCAGTCGATCGCACGCACCATGTGGTGGGGCACTGGACAGGACCGGCACAGCGAGACGTGGGGTTCGAATAACGCCATCACCGCTCTGTTCGGGGCCAATCCCATCTATATCGTCGATCCGGATCATCCCCTCACGCCGGGAACGGATCGATGGGACACGTTCATTCGAGCGACGTCATCGTTCGATGTCCTGCGACGCGTGGCGGGCGATCAGAACGTCGTCGCCTACGAAACGGACGGACCTGATCTCGGCCGAAGCGTTTTCGAGGGTGGGGCGTCCGTGGAGGCGAACGTGGGACTCGCGCCCGCGGGCGGACTCGCTCCGGGTGAGTACGTCGTTCGGGATGCCAATGGCGCCACCGTCGCGCGCGTCGTGCATGCCGCGCAGTGAGATATGGCATGATAATATGACTAATACTGGATGGGAGTACGACATGGTTGAATCGGCAGGGGCGCTCGATGGTCTCGTCGTCTTGGACGCCACGCAGATGTTGGCCGGACCTCTTGCGGCTACCCGCCTCGGCGACCTGGGCGCGGACGTGATCAAGATCGAGCCGCCGCGGACCGGGGAGTTCAACCGTACCCATGGATTCGAGGATGTGCGCATCCACGGAGAGATGAGCACGTTCACCGCCGTCAACCGCAACAAGCGCAGCCTCACCCTGGATCTCAAGCATCCGCAGGCTCGTGACGTGATCGAAGACGTGGTGGGCAGGGCAGACGTTTTTCTGCAGAACTTCCGCCACGGCACCGCTGACCGCCTCGGCGTGGGGTATGACCGTCTTCGCGAGATCAATCCGCGACTGGTGTACTGCTCGATCAGCGGCTATGGATCTTTCGGACCCTACCGGGATCGCCCTGGCCAGGACCTCGTCGTTCAGGGCTATTCGGGCTCGATGTTCTCCGTCGGCAGCGCCGAGGACCCGCCCGAGCCGGGCGCACTCTGGGCCGCAGACGTCATGACGGGGTACCAGGCCGTCATCGGCATCCTGGCGGCCCTGCGGGCCCGGGAGACCAGTGGTCGCGGCCAACATGTGGAGATCGACATGCTGTCGGTCGTCCTCGACGCGCAATTGCAGGAGCTCGTGACCTTCCTGAACGCCGGACGAGCTCCGACACGCACCCACGAGCGCTCCGCCCATGCATCCATCCCCGCGCCATACGGCGTCTATCGCACGTCCGATAGCTGGATCACCATCGCCATGTCACCGTTGCCCGCGCTCGGAGAGGTGCTGAACGACGATCGGCTGCGAAGCCTGACCGACTACAACGACGGGCACATCCACAAAGATGAGGTGTACGCCCGGATCAAGAACGCCTTCATCGGTAAGACGACCGCCGAGTGGATGGCGCTCTGTGACACGGTGAACGTGTGGGCAGGCCCCGTATACGACTATGCCGACCTCGCGGAAGACCCACATGCTCTCGCGACCGGACTCTTCGTAGAGCAGCCCGGTGCGATCGAAGGGCTCAGCGTCCGCACGGTGCGCCCGCCCCTTCGCCTCTCGGATTCCCCTCCCACCATCCGACGCGGCGCTCCGGTGCTCGGCGGCGATACACGAGCGATTCTCGAGAGCCTCGGCTACAACGACGATCGTATCGACGCGCTGATCGAGGCCGGGGCGGTCTCCGACGCGGTTACGAGTGCCGTCGCTTCATGACCTCGACGTCGACCGGGGGCCTTTGCCCCCCGATCGCTGGAGTTTTCTGACGTCGTCGGCCGCGGCCTCGAGAAGCGTCGTCATGAGGGCGCGCGCGGCCACCGGGTCGCGATGCTCGACGGCTATCGCGATCTGGCGGTGCATGTCGAGCCCGCGGTTGATCGACACCCGGTGGGAGTGGACGTACTGATCGCGGGCTGAGAGGCCGATACCGATGATGACGCTCAACTGATCGACGAGCTCATTATGCGTGGCCGCGATCAGACCGAGGTGAAATCGGAGGTCAGCCTCGGCGATGGCATCCGCGCTCGCCCCCTCGATCGCCATGCCGTCCACCGCCGCGAAGAGAGCCGTCACGTCATCCTTCGTTCGGCGCTGCGCTGCCAGTTCTGCGGCGGCGGGCTCTACCATCACGCGGACCTCGTGAAGTTTCTCGAGGATCGCGACGTCGGTGACTGAGTCGAACTGCCATCGCAGCACATCGGGATCGAGCAGGTTCCAATTCGTGCGCTCGCGCACATATGTACCCCGACGCGGCCGTGCGTCGATCAGCCCCTTGCCGGCCAACACCTTCAGCGCCTCGCGCACGACAGTACGACTGACGTCGTACGACGCCGCAAGGTCTTCCGTGTCCACCGTCGCCCCCGCGATGAGTTCGCCACTCATGATCCGCAAGCCGAGTTCGTCAACAACGCGACCGTGCAAGCCTCGATCTGGATAGCGCTTCACTGGGCTCCGCCGTTCTCTTCAGTGCTCCAAACTCATCATATTATCAGCGCAACGACTCATGCCTTGACGGCGCCTGCAGTGAGTCCCGCCCGCCAGAAGCGCTGCAGCATGATGAAGGCGATGATCAGTGGGACAACCGACAGGAACGAACCGGTGATGACGTCGGCGTACGGCGTCTGGTTCGTCTGGTTGAACCAGTTGAAAATGCCGAGGGTTACAGGGAACAACGACTGGTCTTTCAGCATGACCAGAGGAAGGAAGAAGTTGTTCCACGTCGCGACGAAGCTGAAGAGGAACACCGTGATCAGAGCGGGGCTCATGATGCGCAGCCCCATCGTGAAGAAGATGCGCAGTTCGCCTGCGCCATCCACCCGCGCCGCTTCGATGATCTCGTCGGGGATAGATGCATCGGCGTAGATGCGCGACAGATACACGGCGAACGGGCTCACGAATGCCGGCACCAGCACCGACCAGTACGTGTTGACCACGCCCACCGCGGAGAAGAGCAGGAAGAGCGGAATCGTCAGCAGCGCTCCGGGAAGAAGAACGCCCGCGATGATGGATGCGAAAACGATTCCCTTTCCGCGGAAGTCGAATTTGGCGAGAGCGTAGCCGCACGCGGCCCCGAGGATCGTGGCAGCCGCCCCGCCCACCGTCGCATACAGGATCGAGTTGAGCAACCACACGATGAATGATCCGTCGTCCCGCGTGAGGACACTCTCGATGTTGCCCCACAGGTTCCAGTCCGAGAACCAGAAGCCGTTGGAGTTGAACAGGTCGCCGGCGGTCTTCGTCGAAGATACGAACAGCCACCACACCGGAAGAAGAAAGTAGATCGCGGCGATCACCAGGATGAAAGTCGTGCCCGTAGTCGCGACGATGCTGGACTGCGGACTGCGCGCGGACGCACCCCTCCTCGGACGCCGGGCGCCGACGACAATGGTTTCGGTCTCGGTGAGATTTGTCACGTCTGCCTCGATGTCACTCGGTAGTAGATGGCCGACAGCACACCTGCGAAGAGCGCGATGAGCACACTCGTCGAGGCCGCGACCCCGAAGTCATTGCGCCCGAACGCGGCTTGCAGTGCCGCCATGGTCGGGACGTATTCACTCGTCACAAACGGTGAGATGACGGAGAGGACTTTGGGCTCGTTGAAGGTCTGCACCGTACCGATGATCGACAGCGTGCCTGAAAGGATGAGGGCCGGCCGCAGGTGAGGGAGCTTGATCTGCAACGCGACCTGCCACTCGTTCGCGCCATCGATCTTGGCCGCTTCGTAAATCTCGCGGGGTACGCTCTGCAGCGCCGACAGCGCGATGAGCATGTTGTACCCGGCCCAGGACCACGTGATCATATTCGCGATCGACCAGAGCACGACGTCGCGGCCGAGGAAGTCGACGGTGATACCGAGATCGGCGAATCCCTCCACGATCGGGCTCAGATTCGGTCCGTACAGATATGACCAGAGAATGCCCGCGATGACACCCGGTATCGCATACGGGAGGAAGTAGAACAGGCGGAACGCGCGGTTCCCTCTGCCCACCTTCGAGTCGATCAGCAGCGCAAGCGCGACGGCCAGGATGAGCATCGCCGGCACCTGGACGAGCCCGAGGACGACGATCCGAAGCATCGAGGCCCAGAACGTACCTGATTGGAGCACAGTGAGGTAGTTTTCAAACCCGACGAAGACCGTCTTCACCCCGCCGAATCCGAGCGATGAGGTACTGCGCAACGTGAACAAGCTCTGGCCGACGGAGTAGACGATCGGCGCGACGTAGATGATCGCGTAGAGGATCATGAACGGGCCGACGAGGTACACAGCGGCGTTCCTCTGACCCCTCTTCACGTCACCCGGGTGACGGCGGGGAACACGGGTTGAGGTGTTCCCCGCCGCTGTGCGGCTTTCGGTCGTTACCACGGATACAACTCTCGTCTCGACCGTGATGATAGCCCGCCTGATTCGCCCATCATTCTGCGCTCGCCGAGATGCCGCGGTCCTTCATGTCAGCCAGCGTACTTTTCTGCACGTCGTTCGCCACATCCACGAAGGTGCCCTGACCCGAGGCGACAGAAGCCAGACCGTCCGTGTAGGCCGTTGCCGTGGCGTCGTAGGTAGGCCCGAACGTCCACGAGGTGTCGACGTTCTTGGCCGACGCGGCGAACTCGTCGTAGACGACCTGACCGCCGTAGTAGTCGACCCCCTGCTTCAGCACATCCAGGTTGAACGCGTCGTTCGCTGCAGGGTAGAGCCCGCCGCGGATGAGAATGTCCATGCTCTCATCGGAGCTGTTGAGCCACGTAGCGAATTTGGCGGCCTCAGCCGGGTGCTTGCACCCCTTCAGGACGACCGAAGCGGAGCCGCCGTGATTGGCGGTGTCTTCGGAGCCCTCCCACTTGGGCATCTGCGCCACTCGCCACTGGCCGGCCTGATCGGGCACGTTGTCCGGCAACGTCGTGTAGTTCCACGATGCACCGACGAAGGAGAGGATCTTGTGATCGATCAGCTGAGGGAAGAGTCCGGCATCGTAGCGGGGTGTGATCGTAACCAGCTTCTTATCGAGGAGGTCCTGCCAGAAGTTCGCGACCTTCAGCGAGCCGGTGTCGTTGATCCCGACCTTCCATTCGTCGCCGTCAATCGTCGTCCAGCGTCCTCCGGCCTGAGCGACCAGACCCGCATAAGCGCCCACGTCGTCGGGGCCGAGGAATCCGAGACTCACGGTGGGGTCCTGTGCCTTCACCTTTGCAGCATCCGCGGCGTACTCTTCCCACGTGGTCGGTACTTCGATTCCGAACTTGGCGAACTCGTCCTGGTTGTAGTACATCACCATGGGCCCGCTGTCCTGAGGGATGCCGTACACCTCTCCACCCGCCGACGCCGACGCCCACGTCCAGTCGAGGAACTTGTCCTGGTACTGGGCCGCCACGTCGGTGATGGGCATGAGGAGATCGTCAGCGACGAAGTTCGGCAACGAGAAATAGGCCATCTGCGCCATGCACGGCGCATTGCCGGCCTGCACACCCGCGCGGATCGCCGGGTTGGCCTCATCCGACCCCGTGGTCGTCCTGAGCTTGACCTGGATGTCGGGATTCTCCTTGTTCCAGATGTCGATGGCATCCTGGAGCTCGCTCACCCAGCCCAAGTACTCTATCTCGATGGGCCCCGAGGATTCGGCAGGCCCGGAGCCTGCCGAGCATCCTGCCACGACCAGGGCGGCTACGGCGGTGAGGCCGACTGCTGCGAGCGAACGCTTCATGTGGTTCATTTGGCTCTCCTTCGGGTCAGATGAATTTATATTATACGATAATTGGACGGATTCTAGGGTCGAAATGAACTTGTAACTTTCGGGGCATGCAGGCTCATGCGAGCCGGTCGTAGTTGGCCAGATCCACCTCGTGCTGCAGCGGTTGCCCTGCGAGATATCGCTCGATCTCTTCAACTGTGATCAGACCCTGACCCCGACGGGCCTGCCGCGTGACTCCCCCGATGTGGGGTGAGAGCAACACGTTGGGAAGCCCCCACAGTGCGCTGGAAGCGGGCAGCGGCTCCACGTCGAAGACATCGAGCGCCGCGCTTAGCCGCCCGCTGATCAGTTCGGCTTCCAGCGCCGCGCCATCGATGATGGC
The DNA here is from genome assembly GCF_964244775.1 of uncultured Microbacterium sp. Taxonomy (NCBI): domain Bacteria; kingdom Bacillati; phylum Actinomycetota; class Actinomycetes; order Micrococcales; family Microbacteriaceae; genus Microbacterium; species uncultured Microbacterium sp. The sequence goes on along the minus strand of NZ_CAXTJR010000005.1, from coordinate 196,519 downwards.
CGCGCGGGCCGTGTTGATCAGGATGCCGCCGTCGGCGATCAGTCCGAGCCTGCGACCGTCGAGCATCCCGCGAGTCTCATCGGTCACGGGCGCGTGATTGACGACGACACGGGACGCTCGCAGCAGATCCTCGAGCGGGACGCGTTCGACCTGTAGCTCGGCGGCATCCGTCTCCGACAGGAACGGGTCGTGGACCAGGACGCGGGAACCCAGAGCGCGAGCAAGGCGGATATAGATCCGGCCGATTCGGCTCGCGCCGATCACCCCGATCGTGGAGCCGGCGACGGTATCGCCCGCAGGACGGGGGACGGCCGCTTTCCAGTCGCGCTCGGCATGCATCCGCCGGTCGACACTGTGCAGCGAACGCAGGAGCGAGATCGTCGAGTAGAGTGCCATTTCGGCCACGGACTGCGACAGGGCTGCTGTGGATTGACTTACCCGTACACCATCCGCGATGAGAGTCTTGCGAATGATCGAACGGATGGTGCCGGCGCTGTGGGCGATGAACCGAACGCGATCGGTGGGGCCGAGCCGGTCAGGGAGCGGCGGGGTCTGCCAACCCGTGACCAGGACGTCCGCTTGCAGTCGCTCCGGGCCACCGCTCGCCCCGACGAAACTCACGTCCCCCACCGCCTGCAATCGCTCGCGTACGTCGCGATCGAACAACTCGTCCACGACGGCGTCGGGCATGTTGACGATTACGACCGGGCTGGATGCGACCATCAAGCCCCACCCCCCACGTGCTCCCGGTAAGCGTTCCGCAAGTACGGCGCGACGGCCTCACTGAACGACTGCGTCATCGGGTCAGCCCCTGCGCGAGGGATGGTCGGCGTCATTGTCATGGTCTTCTTCTCGTCGGTTCAGGCAAAAACGATGGTGTGATTTCCGTGCCGGATAACCCGATCCTCGGCGTGCCAACCGACGGCACGAGAGAGCACGGCACGTTCGACATAGGCGCCCCGAGCCTGCAGGTCGTTCGCGCTCATGGCGTGAGTGACGCGCGCAACGTCCTGCTCGATGATCGGTCCTTCGTCGAGTTCCGCGGTCACGTAGTGCGAGGTGGCACCGATCAGTTTGACCCCGCGGTCTTTTGCCCTGCGGTAGGGCGCCGCACCCACGAAGGCGGGGAGGAAGGAGTGGTGGATGTTGATGATCGGCACGTCCGCCTCATCGAGGAAGGTGTCGGAGATGATCTGCATGTACCGTGCCAATACGAGGAAATCGACGTTGCCTTTCACCAGTTCCAGGATTCTGGTCTCGGATGCCGACTTGTCTTCCGGGCGCGATGGAACATGGAAGAACGGGACTCCGAACGAACGGACATCCGCAGCGATCTTGGTGTGGTTGGAGATCACCATCGGAACCGTCACCGGCAGCTCGCCGCGGCGGTGGCGCCACAGCAGTTCGAGAACGCAGTGATCCGCGGTGGACGCCAAAATCGCCATACGCTTCGGAATCGACTGATCCGTGAGTCGCCAATGCATTCCGAAGGGCGTCAGCGTCGCCTGGAGGTCGTCTTCGATCTGCGGAAGGACCGCACTGAGCTCAGGCCGGTGGAAGACCACCCGCTGAAAGAATGCACCACCGTTGGCGTCGTCGGAGCACTGGTCGAGAGAGACGATGTTCCCGTTGTTTCGCGTGATGAGAGCGGCCACCGCGGCGACGATGCCTGGCTGGTCGGGGCCGTGCAGTACCAGGCACGCACGGTCCTGGAGAGCCTGGGCGGGCGCAGTCATGTCGCTCCTGGGTGTGTCGAGCGGCTTCTCTGGTCTGTCATGAGTGCGAGGCGATGTACGCGTTCGCCCAGTCGGTCGTGGCTCGGATTCCTCCGAAAGGGTAGAAATGCAGCTCGACCTTCCCGGCGCTCTGATCGTGTGAAAGCAGGCCCGAGAGATCGTCGATGTATCTTCCGGGGCCAGCCGTGCCGACGAGGTTGGTCAAAGAGAAGCCGTACTTTTTCACGATCATGGCGTTCGCGCCGACGCCGAACCGGCGAGCGAAGCCGAGCAGACGCTTGACGCCAGCGGGCCCGGGGGTGCCGATGCGTATCGGACTGTCGATTCCGCGCGCGCGGACGGCGCCGACCCAGCCCACGACCGGGTCGGCGTCGAATGCGAACTGCGTGAGGATCGCAGCATCCAACTTTTGTTGTGCCAAGGTGGAGACCTTGTCCTCGAGGGATCTCCACAGGACATCGTCGGAAATGTGGGGGTGCCCCTCCGGGTAACCGGCGATGCCGACTTCGTGCACCCCGTAGTCCAGAAGCAGGCCTGTGCGGATCAGCTGCCAAGCGCTCTCATAGGGACCTTCAGGTGTTGCCGGATCACCACCCACGACGAACACGCTTTTCGTTGCGCCGACATCCTGCAGGCGACTGAGGAATTCCTCCAGAGATGCGCGAGAGACGATACGGCGTGCGGAGATGTGGGGCACAGGTTCGAACCCGAGGCTCCTCACCAGCCCGGCGGCAGCGACTCGCGTCTGGAGATCCTCGTTTGCGAGGAAGGTGACGTTGATCTTGGTGCCCCTCGGAATGGCTTCGGAGGCCTCGCGGAGCGCGCCGATGTCCTTGCCCGTCATTTCCAGTGAGAAATTGCGAACCAGTTCGGCGGATCCGGTGCCTGCCGGAGTTGACGTGCGGACCATCTCAGCGTCTCATCTCTTATCGGTCGCGGTATTGGCTGCGCGCGAAATCGTCGAACGGCGCCGGGGCGACGCGCGCTCGCACCACCACCTGCCGGTGGGGTTCGACCTGCGGCTTGCTCGTCACGGGCGATTCGCCCCAGATCAGTTCGACCGAGGTGCCATCTGCGATGTCGGCGTCAATGGAAGCGAGCGAAACGAAAACCTGGTCGTTGACGAGGTATCCGACGTCGGTCGAGATCCCGATAGGCCTTTCCTGGAGAAGGACGGTGTCGTATTGGTGATAGGCGTACCGGGCTTTGGGGAACTCGAGGAACTTAGCCGGCGTGCCCGGTTGCAGTTGCGAGTTGAGGATCTCGCTCACATCCGCCGGCTCCCACACGAGCGTGACCTTCCGTCTGCGTGGCGCCTCGGCAAGGCGCTCGAGCGCGGCACGGCCGATGAATTCGTGATCGAACTTCACGTTGCGGGAGTAACCCAGATCGTAAGGAGTGAAATAGTAGTCTTCGATCGCGCCAGGCGAGAACGAGCCACCGAGCGACCCGACCCGTGAGGCAGGAAGCCATGCTCGGTACGGCTCGAGCTGGTCGGTGAAGATCGCGGGGACAGGTGTGGGGATCCATCCGGCTTCGAGCGGTGTACTGGAGTACGCGCGCGCTCCTACGGCTCTGATTCCGAAGTCGGCGCCCGCCTCGAGGAGGGCTTCCCGCACGACCTGAGCGTCGCCGAACGGACCGAAGAGTTCGAAGCCGGGTTGCCCGGCCATGCCATGCCGCAGTGCACGCACCGTCCGTCCGGCGATGCGGAAAGAGGTCATATGGAAGAACTTCACCTCGGGCACCGGGCTCCCGGTGACCGCCTCGATCAGTGAGAGCGCATTGGGGCCTTGCAGTTGATAGCGGAAGAATTCCGGGTCGCCCGAGCGCGTCAGCGCATGCCCGTCCAGCCGATAGCGCACATCGAGAGAGCTTTCTTCGATGTTGTATCGGACCCAATCGATGAGCGAGTGCTGCCCCACCAGGTCGAAGCTATTCTCCGCGAGGTAGAACAAGATGCCATCACCGATGACATAGCCGTCGTGGTTGACGGCGACGAGCTGCTTGGCGATGTCGACGCGGAAGCCTGAGAACGTGTTCACCGCGAGGCTCGACAGCAACGCGAGCGCATCCGTCCCCTCGATGAACAGGTTGTTCATGTGCTGGGAGAGATCCATCAACGCCACGGATTCTCGCCACGAGCGTTCCTCGTCGCGCCAGTTCGTGAACTCGAGCTGGATGGGAAAGATGAATGCCGGAAAATCGGTGTTACGCAGCAGGGGGACCGCCCCGCCCGCTCGGGCGATGGCGCGTTCCAGGGTTTCCGACACGCTGACTTCTCCTTCGATCGATCGGCCCGCGCCGCCGCGGACCTCATCACGGTCCGCACGCGAGCCGGTCGCTACTTCCTGAGCTGACGCGAAGCCCTTCATCCCGATCTCCTTCGATCTGACGTGCCGTTGAGTGTGCCGTACGCGATGGTGCGCCGTGCGCGGTCAGGTTAAGTCTGAAAGCCCAGCCGCGAGGAGCGTGATTACCTATGATGTGGAAAGTGAATGCATCCGCGTCGCGATCCGCGAGAGGGCTGAGAGATGGCGAGACACTCCGAAGGCGAGTCGGCGCTCAATCGCGCGCTCGGTGTACTCGACGCGTTCAGCGTCGACCATCCCTTCCTCACGCTCTCCGAAATCGCGCGACGGACTGACCGCCCCATCTCGACGACGCACCGGATCGTGAGAGAACTCGCCAGCCAAGGTCTGCTCGAAGTCCTGGAAGACCGGCGCTATCGCCTGGGAAACCGGCTGTGGGAACTGGGAACCCGAACGCCCGGTGCCCTCGGGCTCAGAGAAATAGCTCAGCCGTTTCTGATCGACCTTCACAGACGTCTCGGACAGCATGTCCAATTGGCCGTTCGTTACGACGTCGACGCCCTCGTGCTGGATCGGATCTCCACTCCTGATGCCGTCGTGAACGCCACGGTCGTCGGCGGTCATATGCCGCTGCCGCATACCGCCCTGGGGTTGGTGCTCATGGCCTTCGGGCCGGAGGGTTTGGTCGAAGAAGTCGTTGAACGGGGCTTGCGACCACCGACACCGGCTGCTCCGCAGACCGCTGAACAACTCCAGGAGGCAGTCGATCTGACGAGACGACGCGGCTACGCTGTGGCCGACGGATACATCTTCGGCGGATCTCGAGGCATCGCCGTGCCGGTCTCAGGCGCGCACGAAGTCGTCGTAGCGGCCTTGGGCATGGTGGTCCCGAACGACGCGACCGCGACCCGCCCCATCGCGTCGGCTCTGCGTCGCACCGCGGCCGGGATCGGCAACACACTCGCCCGCGCGTACCTGCCTGCGGGACACCCGGACGCGCTCCCTGGGGGCGCAAGCCGCTACCTCGTGAGATCGTCGGCATCGTCCATGCGGTTTCTCGGGCAGCGACGTCGATGACCGGCCACATTTTCACTCACCGGAAACGCGCCCCGTTGCGCAGCGAGGGTTCTACCGCCGTCATCGAAATAGGCACTCGGATCTACGTTCCGTCCATCGGTCGGGTCGGTTTTTCACTGATCCGATCAAGCGCGGCAACGATCGCAGATACGCAGAGGCGACGGAGTCATCCTGGAACACCAACGAAACCATCGTCCATCAGCGCGGGGCACCGCCCGTAGTTGACGCTCGCGCCGACCCTAGAGAAGGCCCGCCGTCGGCCCGGCGAGTCGGCTAGCGCCAAATCATTCGTCCGCGGGCTCCTGACTAGCCAACTCGTCGGCGTCAGCGCTGTTGATCAGGTCATCGTTCGCATCCGCGTCAACGATTTCGTCGCCATCGACCTCGCGGGTGGGCGGGTCGTCGCTCTCGGGGAGCGGGAGGGGCACGATGGGAACGACATTCGACATATTTGTCACCTTTCTCGGGCTTGCAGAGTACGACTCGCGTTTCGCGGCGGGAAAGGGGGTTGACTGTCCGCCCGGCGCGAGGTCGACGCGAACGCGCACTGACGGAGTCATCGCTTCGCGGCGGTCGAATAGGCGCGCGCGCCGTGCCTAGACCCCCCGCCGATTCCTCCCCAAACATCCTTAAATAGATGTTTCCCACAGGCGCGGAATATCCTCCCTGATCTGGCGCTCATTCGCCTTGGAATGTCGGTGGCCCTGATCAGAATGGGGGTATGGAGAACCTCGTCGGCACCCTTGATGGGGTGGATGCTGCGCTCGGCGACATGGTCGCGGCAGCGTTTTCCGGTGAAGGGCTCCGCGGGGTGAGCGACGAGGTGCTGATCGCGGTGATCGCTGCCGCGGCACGGATCGGCCGCCATGCGGACGCGCTCCTGATCGAAGGGGCCGCGCAGATCGATGACCGGTGCACGCTCCCGTCAAAAGAGGAGCAGATCGCCGGCCGGTACGGGTGCCGGAACGCGTCCGAACTCCTCCAACGCGCCACCCGACTCTCCTCCCGCACGGTCGGCACCCTCCTGACCGCTGGGCGGGCGGTCATCCGCCGGGTCGCGCCGTCATCGGGCAGGTGCTCCCCGCCGAGTATCCGGCGCTGCGGGGGGAACTTGCTGCGGGGCGGGTCGGGGTCGACGGGATGATCTCCGTCGTCGGCCCGCTCCGCGACGTCACGGCGGTCGTGGGCGCGGCCGCACATCTCGCCGCCGACCAAGAGCTGGCCGCCTGCATTCGCGGGGAAGGCCCCGAGGCTGCCCCGTCACCGTGTGCGGACGATCTGCGTGCGATGGCGACGGTGTGGGCGACCTACCTGGACCAGGACGGCGCGGAACCCCGCGAGACCCGCGCGCTCCGTAAGCGTTCGTTCACCATCGGGGTGTGCCGGGACAATCTCGTCCCCGTCCGCGGGAACCTGCTGCCCGAAGTCGGCGCGCAGCTGCAACTCGTCTTCGACAGCATCCTCAACCCGAAAAACGACGACACCGACACCGCCCCCGGCGGCCCGTGGTTCGGCGACACCCCCGACCCCGGCGAACCCCCCTACGTACGCGACGCCGACCCCCGCACCCGGGCCCAGCGGCAGCACGACGCGTTCGCGACAGTCCTGTTCAAGATCGCCGGGTCCGGTGCCCTTCCCACCCTCGGCGGCGCCGCCCCCACCCTGGTCGTCTCCGTTCGCGCCGACGATATGCAGTCCGGCCGCGGGTATGCACACATCGACGGGATCACAGACCCCGTCTCACTCACTTTCGCCCGCCACATCGCCTGCACAGGTGCTGTCCAACGGGTCCTCACCGACGGACGCGGCCGGATTGTCAGCATCGAGACCTCGGACCGAGTGTTCAACCATCAGCAGCGCAAGGCGATCGCGTTGCGTGACGGGGGATGCGTCATCCCCGGCTGCCACGTCCCCGTGTCATGGTGCGAAATCCACCACGTCACCGCGTACGCGAACGGCGGCCCGACCCACACCGACAACGGCGTCCTGCTCTGCTGGTACCACCACCGCACCCTCGACAACGGCCACTGGCAGATCCGGATGATCCACGGCACCCCCGAAATCCGTGGACCCCACTGGTATGACCCGCAAGGAATCTGGCGACCAACCACCACCGCCCCCACCCGCATGCGCGAACGAATAAGGCGACAGACATGATCGACACGCTTCGTGCCTTGTCGTCGGTTTGCGCATCCTCAAGCCCGGGCTGCGACCGCTCGGTCAGGCTTGGTCTTCGCGCACCGGCGTTGGCTCCATGTACCACTCGACGAAGTCGCGGGCGCGACGGTCGTCGGCGAACGTGATGACCCAGAGGTTCGCGTACGTCCTGCCGTCGTCGTAACGAGTGATGCCCTGCACGACTCCGATGCCGTCGGAATGGATCAGCGGCGCACCTTCGAAACTCCATGTGCCGGGTTCGTCGCGATGGGCGAGCCATCCGTCGACGATTCCCTGCCGACCCACCCACGGCTCGGGATCGAGGGGACTGCCTGCATACCTGGCGTCCTCGGTGAACAGCGCCTCGATGTCGGCGCGTTCGTTCGAGGCCCAGGCGCGAAGGTAGGCATCCAGCCAGTTCTGCACGGTGTCGTCCATGTCCTACATCTATCTCGGGGCGCGGACATCGGGCAAGCGAGCGTCGGGCAAGCAGGGCCCTGGGTCGGAATGGCGGGGCGTGCGAGGATGGGCTCGTGGCGGCAACGGTGATCGCGGTGTACAGCACCAAGGGTGGGGTCGGAAAGACGACAACCGCCGTCAACCTCGCCTGGCAGGCGGCATCCGAAGGGCGCAGCGTGCTGCTGTGGGATCTCGATCCCCAAGGCGCGGCGACGTGGCTGCTGCAGGTCAAGCCGCACCTGCGCGGCGGAGTCGAGGCGCTTGTGCGCGGCAAGAACGCCGCGCACAAGGCGGTGCGCGAGTCGGAGTTCGACCGGATCGATGTACTGCCCGCAGACGAGAGCTACCGTGACCTCGAGATCGCTCTGGATGCGGCGAAGAAGTCGTCGTCGCGGGTGACCGAAGCCCTGCGCCCGCTGCGCAAAGAGTACGACGTCATCATCCTCGACACCCCGCCCGGAGCATCGCTCGTCGCAGAGAACGCCCTGCGCGCCGCCGACGTCGTGGTGCTTCCGCTCGTTCCCTCGCCGCTCGGGCTGCGTTCGCTGGAGCAGGTGCGCAGCGTGATCAAGGATGCCAGCAGCCGCGTCACGCTCGTCGCCTTCCTCTCGCAGGTGGACCGGCGCAAGCGCGCACACATCGAGGCGCTCGAGCAGCTCCCCGCCGCCCACAAAGAGATCGGCGACGGCTATGTCGGCGCCAGTGTGGTGGTCGAGCGCATGGGCGAGCATCGCGCACCGGTCGGCGCATATGCCCCCACCTCGGACTCCGCCAAGGCGTTCGCGAACCTGTGGAAGCGCGTGCGCCGCGCCTCCTGAGTGCGAGCCTGGGCGCCGGACGCGCAATCCGCACGGCGTCGCGATCGAGACGGAGCATCCCGGGGCATGGAATTTCCTTCAAGTCGAGGTGGACGGCCGGGTCCTGCATCCCGTCGTCGGCGCGGGCGGCATGACGCGTGCTGCGGCACACGCGCGCGTCCGCGCACTGCTCGTGCGATACGCGGAAGACATGCCGTTCGCGTCCGAACTGGTGAGCGCGTGGGATGCCGGAGCCCGAGACGACACCGTCTACGCAGACCGGTTCCTCTGGGCGATCTACGAGGCGGACGACGCCACCGCGGGCGCGCACGAGTGGGTCGACGACCTCGCGACGTCGCTGCGGGGATCGGGGTCGAAGGTACGCGTCGCCTGGTGACGCGACGTCGCTTTCACACGCGAGGTGGCCGCGCGGACGGGATGGGGATCGGCTTGGTGCCGCCGCGCGGGCGCGATTCCCACATGACGAGGTCGGTGAGGGCGACCTCCGCGGTGGCGTAGACATGCGGCAGCGGGATGCTGCTCTGCCACGAGACCTCCACCTCGTCGTCGTCGGTCCTCGCGAGTCGGGCGATGAGGGCAGCATCCGCTGTTCTGATCTCCCACACGCCGGACCTGCGCTCTGCGAGCGTGAAACTCCTCGGTCTTCGAGGTTCCATCAGTCGTCTCCTTCGACGCCATGGCCCGACCTGACGGGTGCGTCGACTGTAAGTTGCTCGTCGCCAGAGGCAAACGGACTTGACGGTCGAGGGGAAGGCGGCTACTCGGGCGGGAGCGCACGCCCGCGCGCGGCGAGATCACCGGCTTGTCAAGTCCCCTTCGCAGACCGAGGTGGCCAACTACCGTCGCAGCAGGAGGTGGCTGATATGGCTACGACAGAGAAGGCGAAGACCTCGACCACGACGACCCGGCGCGCAGCGGGCGGCACGGGGGTGAAGGTGACCCGACGTCAGAACGCGGAGAAGGGCTTCGTGGCATCGAAGGGTCTCGATGACCGGCTCCAGGCAGTCCTCGTCGACCTGCTGGAGTTGGCGATGCAGGGCAAGCAGGCGCACTGGAACGTGGTGGGCCGCAACTTCCGCGACACGCATCGCATCCTCGACGAGATCATCGAAGCCGCACGCGAGTTCAGCGACACGGTCGCCGAGCGGATGCGGGCGCTCCACGCCGTTCCGGACGGACGCAGTGACATCGTCGCGGCGACGACGACTCTTCCCGAATACCCGCAGGGCGAGATCGACACGACCGAGACCGTCGACCTGATCACGGTGCGCCTCGAGGCAACCGTCGGCACGATGCGGAGCGTCCATGACGACGTCGACGAGGAAGACCCGACGAGCGCCGACATCCTCCACGCGATCATCGAGAAGCTCGAGCAGTTCGCCTGGATGGTCAGCGCTGAGAACCGCACCCCGGCAGCGTCGCGCTGACATGCGGCGGGCGGTGCTCTCGGCCGACGGTGAGCCGAGCGCTGTCGCGCAGACCGTCGTCGACAGTGCCGAAGACGTGCCGATGCTCGGCACGCACGTCGATGCGACGCTGGACTGGTGCGTCGGGGTCGGCCGCACGGCCCCCCGGGTGGGCGGCGGCTCGACCCCTGCACTCTGGGAGATCCTGGCCGGAACCGCGGCGATGAACGTGTCGGCGGCGCGGATGCTCGAGCCGCACCTCGACGCGCTCAGCATCCTCCACGAGGCAGGCGTCGATCTCGTCGCAGGCCACGACGAGTGGGGGATCGAGCAGGTCGACGCGGGCCCCGACTCGTCGTGGGGGGTGTTCGCCGCCGAGGGGCCCGGTGCGCGGCTGGACGCACACAACTCCGCAGGCACATGGCGGCTCAACGGCACCAAGCCGTGGTGCTCGCTCGCCGGCCACGTCTCGCATGCGCTGATCACCGCCTTCGTCGATGACACGCATCGCCGGCTGTTCGCCGTCGGGATGCGGTCGGCCGGCGTGCGTCCGCACCGCGACGAGTGGTTCGCCCGCGGCCTCTCGCACGTGGTCAGCAGCCCGGTCGACTTCGATGATGTGGTGGCGGTGCCGGTCGGTGGGATCGGGTGGTATCTCTCGCGTCCGGGCTTCGCGCGCGGCGGGATGTCGGTCGCGGCGTGCTGGTGGGGCGCGGCCGACGGGATCGCCGCAGCGCTCGTGCCCCCGGCATCCTCCGAACATGCCGATCAACTCGCCCTCGTCCACCTCGGGCGGGCCGACGCTGCACTGTGGGGCGCGCGGGCCACGCTCGTGGAGGCGGCGCGGACGATCGATGACCCCCGCCCGGGCGTCGACGAGCGGCTTCTCGCCGAACGGGTGCGCGCCGTCGTGTCGGATGCTGCGACGATCACACTGGCGGAAGCGGATGCTGCGCTCGGCCCCGCTCCGCTCGTCTCCGATCACGACCACGCGCGGCGCGTCGCCGACCTGCACCTGTACCTCCGCCAGCATCACGGTCTCCGCGACATCGCGCGCATCGGTCGCGCGGTCGCCTCGGTGGGTCGCTGATGGTCGCCTTCACGCATCTCGACCCGGGCACCGACGAAGCGGTATGGCACGCCGACCCGCGGCTGGGCTCGCTCCCGAGCATCGGGAGTGAGCTCCGACGCTCGAGGGCGCACGGCGGGAACGGTGCGAGCTCGCCGATCGCCGAGCTCGTCGTGGTCGCGGCCCATCCCGATGATGAGACGCTCGGGGCGGCAGGCCTCATGCGGACCGTCGCGGGCGCGGGCGGGCGCGTCACCGTGATAGTCGCGACGGACGGCGAGCGATCACACCCCGACTCGCCGACGCATTCGACCACGCGGCTCGCCGCGCTCCGTCGCAGCGAGGTGGAGGCTGCGGTGACGACCGTCGCACCCGCGGCCGAGATCGTCTTCCTCGGGATCGGCGACGGGACGCTCCGTCAGAACGTCGCGCACCTGACCGACGCGCTGGCTGCGGTCGTCGATGCGCTCGCGCCCGATGCTCGCGCGGGAGCCGTGGTGGTGGCGCCGTGGTCGGGCGACGGACACTCCGATCACTCGGCGGCCGCGCAGGCCTGCGCCGACGTGTGCGCCCCGCGCGGGATCGCCCACTTCGGTTACCCGATCTGGCTGTGGCACTGGGGGAGACCCGACGATGCCCCCTGGACGGACGCGTTCGCACTCGACCTCAGCGCCGACGACCTCGAGGCCAAGCGCCGCGCGATCGCGCTGCACGCGTCTCAGATCGCGCCGCTCTCCGCGGCTGCCGGCGATGAGGCGGTCGTCCACGACGGCATGCGCGCGCATTTCGAGCGCGGTGTCGAGGTCTACATCCGCGAGCGCACAGCTGGTGAGCGCCCTGCTGGTGACCGCAGTGCAGATGAGCGCCCTGCCGACGAGCGCGCCGGCGAGTCGATGCCCGCCGACTGGTTCGATGACTTCTACCGCCGCAATGAAGACCCGTGGGGTTTCGAGACCCGGTGGTACGAGGAGCGCAAGCGCAGCATCCTGCTGGCGGCGCTTCCTCATCGCGACCTCGGTCATGTCCTGGAGATCGGGTGCGCCACCGGGCTGATCACGCGCGAGCTCGCCCGTCGTGCGCGGCGCGTCGTCGCCGTCGACGGCGCGCAGGCTGCTCTCGATGTCGCACGAGACCGCGTGGCTGGCCGGAGTGCCGACGATCGCAGGGCCGAGGTCACCTTCGTCCACGGTCACGTGCCTGGCGACTGGCCGGCCGGCCGCTACGACACGATCGTGCTGTCCGAAGTCGGCTACTACCTCGATCCCGACGATCTGTCGGAGGCGATCCGCCTGATGGCACGCGACCTCGCGGACGACGGATGCCTCGTGGCCTGTCATTGGCGGCATCCGGTCAGCGAGTATCCGCAGACCGGAGACGCCGTGCATGCCGCGCTGCGCGCGACGCCGGGCTGGGAGGCCACGGTCACGCACGAAGAGCGCGACTTCATCCTCGAGGTGTTCAGCCCGGCACCGGCCAGGTCGGTCGCCCAGCGCGAGGGGCTCGTATGAGCTCGGACGCCGTCACCCGAGTCATCGTCGTCGTGCCCGTCCACGACGAAGAGGAACTTCTCGACGCGTGTCTCAGCGCGCTCGAGGTCGCCGTGGCGCGGGCGGAGCGGACGGGCATCGCGTGCGAGGTCCGCGTCGTCCTCGATGACTGTGCGGATGCCTCGGCCCTCGTCGCCCGCAGGCACCCGTTCACCGTCTCCACGATCAGCGCGTCGCGAGTCGGAGCGGCGCGCGCCCACGGTGCGTCGGCGGCGCTCGCCGAACTGGGCGGCGCTGATCCTCCCACCGTTGATCCTCCCGCCCTTGATCTTCACCGGGTCTGGATCGCCAACACCGATGCCGACTCCCGGGTGCCTCCCTCGTGGATCGTCGCCCACGCCCGCCTGGCCGCCTTCGGCGCCGACGTCGTGCTCGGCGCAGTGCGGCCCGACTTCGCGGATCTCACGCCCGTCCATCGGCGCCACTGGCTGCGAACGCACCCGCGGGGGGTGCCGACCGGTAACGTCCACGGCGCGAATCTCGGCATCCGAGCAGATGCTTACCTCGCCGCCGGCGGCTTTGCGGCGGTCGCCGAACACGAGGATGTCGGGCTGGTCGAGCGGGCACGCCGAGCCGGAGCGCGTGTGCAGGCCAGCGCGTCGCCCGAGGTGGTCACCTCAGGACGCCAGGTCGGGCGCACGCCCGGCGGTTACGCAGGATTCATCCGCGCGCTGGCGGCCGAGCTGAATCGACGATCGGTCGACGTCGAATGATCCGCAGATGAAGAGAGAAGGAGCCTCGCAGTGAGTGCACGGTTCGGGTACACGTTGATGACGGAGCAGAGCGGCCCGCGAGAGCTCGTGTCGTACGCCGCGACGGCTGAGGCCATCGGGTTCGATTTCGAGGTGTCGAGCGATCACTTCTCGCCGTGGCTGACGAGTCAGGGGCATGCGCCCAACGCATGGGTCACCCTCGGGGCGGTCGCGCACGCGACCTCGACCGTGGAGCTCATGACCTACGTCACCTGTCCGACGATGCGCTATCACCCCGCCGTCGTCGCCCAGCAGGCCGCTACGCTCCAGCTCCTCTCGGAGGGGCGCTTCACGCTGGGGCTGGGCTCCGGCGAGAACCTGAACGAGCACGTGATCGGCGAAGGGTGGCCCTCCGTGCAGGTCAGGCAGGCCATGCTCGAAGAAGCCATGCACCTCATCAGGGAGCTGCACTCGGGCGAGCTCGTCACGTGGGAGGGCGACTACTTCCGGGTGGATTCGGCACGCATCTGGGATGCTCCCGACACGCCTGTTCCGCTGGCTGTGGCGGTGTCGGGCGACAGCTCGATCGAGCGCTTCAGCGGTCTCGCGGATCACCTGATCGCCGTCCAGCCCGCAGGGGAACTCCTCACCGCGTGGGACGAGGCGCACGGGCCGGGATCGCGCAAGATCGGCCAGATGCCGGTGAGCTGGGACCCCGACGAGAAGACCGCCGTCGCCCGGGCACACGATCAGTTCCGCTGGTTCGGCGGCGGATGGGCGGTCAACGCCGACCTGCCCACCCCGGCCGGATTCGCGGGAGCCAGCCAATTCGTCCGGCCGGAAGACATGGCCGACGCGATCCCCTGCGGTCCTGATCTCGACAAGATCGTGGCGGGCGTCAAGGAGTACCTCGACGCCGGGTTCACCGACGTCGCCCTCGTCCAGGTCGGCGACCAGGCGCAGGCCCAATTCCTCGACGAGGCCGCCGCGCCCCTTCTCGAGAAGCTGCGGGCCCTCTGAGCTGGGCCGTTTACACCCCACGAAAACAGACAGTCAGGAGACGTCATGAAAACCTTCTTCACCTGGATCCTCGTCATCGGCATCGCCGCAACGGCGTATGTCCTGGGCGCCGAGGCCGGTCGATCCCGATACCGGGAGGTCGTCCACGCGGCCAAGACGTTCTGGAACGACCCGAATGTCGCCAAGGCCCGCACGCGTGCCGTCAAGAGTGCGAAGAAGGCGACGGCGACAGCATCCAAGAACGCGGACAAGGCCCGCAAGCGGGCTGTCAGAAAGCTGCAGAAGGCGCTCTGACGCCGGCGAGCTGCATTCGGATGTTCTCGAACGAGGGGGGATGCTCATGGACGATGTCGTGATCCGACCCATCCGTCAGGACGATGCCGGCGAGGTACTGACGGTCCAGCGTGCGGCGTTCGTGACGGAGGCGCAGATCTACGGCGACCCTGCGCAGGCGCCGCTCATCCAGACGCTCGATCAGCTGACTGCCGAGCTGGCGGATGCCGGCGGCTTCGTCGCGCTGGTGGGGGAGCGCATCGTCGGAGCAATCCGCACGAGCGAGGGCGACGATCTGCTCTTGATCGGTCGCATCGCGATCGCCCCCGACATGCAGGGCATGGGGATCGGCTCTCGGCTGCTCGCGGCCGCGGAAGAGGCGACGACCTGTTCGGCCGCCGAGCTGTTCACCGGCAGCCTCAGCGAGGCGAACATCCGGCTGTACGAGGAGAGCGGATACCGCGAATCGGCGAGCATCGACAACGGGGACGGAACCGCGCAGATCTTCCTGCGCAAGCAGCTCCGCCCCCGCTCGCACGCCGTGCGCTGACTCCGTCGTCGCCCTCGCGTTTCGTCGGGTGCGATGTCCTACTGGTGGCGCATGGCCGCCTGCAGCCATTCCTCCGGGTCGAGCAGGTGGCTGTGATCGTCGAGGCCGAGATCGATCTGCGCCCAGTGAATCGTGCCGGTGAACTCGGCGCCCCATGTCTTGTAGCCCTCGTATGCCGGCATCCCGGTGTCGCAGCCGACGTCGAGGCCCTCGTCGAACGAGAAGTACATGGGGTGCGTGCGCTCCACTTCGGTGATCCCCTGCGGCGTGCCGTCGATGAAGAGGGTCACCGTCCCACCGCGCCCTATGCCGCCACCGGCATATGCGAACTCGGCACGGACCTGATGGATGCCGGAGCCCACCGCATCCGTCGACAGCACCGTGCTGCGCAGCAGACCGCAGTAGTTGTAATGGAAGCCGAGCTTTCCGGCTTGGCCGAAGAACGACCAGCCCCCAGTCCGCCCGCCCTGTGCCACGATCGCGCCTTCGAGCGCCCCGTCTTCGGGCGCCACGATCTCGGCGGTCACCGACCACGAGCGGTTCTTCACGTTGATCGCGACGTTCTCGTTGAGCCGGGTCATCCCCGGGTAGAGCCGCAGCGTCTTGCCCTGCACGATCGTCGGGCGACCCGCGAACTCCGGGTTCATGCGCTGGGCGGCGCGATCATCCAGCGGGATGACGTTGTAGCGCGTCGCCTCGATGAGGAAGAGCTGCTGCAGCTCGGCGAGCTTGGCGGGATTCTCCTTGGCGAGGTTGTTCGACTGCGTCCAGTCGACAGTGGTGTCGTAGAGCTCCCACACGTCGTCGGAGAAGTCCGGTGCTGCGCTCACGACGTCCCACGGCGTGCGATGCCGCGTCTGGGCAGTCCAGCCGCGGTGATAGATGCCGCGGTTTCCCATGATCTCGAAGTACTGCGTGTGGTGGCGTTCGCCGGCCGCCTTGTCGTTGAACGAGTAGGCGAATGAGGTGCCGTGCATCGGCACTTGGGTCACGCCGTTCACGGTGTGCGGCTGCGCGAGCCCGGCGAGCTCGAGGATCGTCGGGGCGACGTCGATGACGTGGTGCCACTGGTCGCGCACTTCGCCCTTCGCCTCGATCTGCGACGGCCAGTGCACGATCGTGCCGTTGCGCGTGCCGCCGTAGTGGCTCGCGACCTGCTTGGTCCACTGGTACGGCGTGCACATCGCGTGCGCCCAGCCCACGGCGTAGTGGTTGTAAGCCTCAGGTCCGCCGACCTTCTCGAGGTTCTCCTGCCAGAACTCGACGGTCTCGTACTCGGCCCCGCCGTTGGCTGCGGTGGAGAGCATGAACGCGCCCTCCAGCCCGCCTTCGGCCGAGGCGCCGTTGTCGCCGATGATGAACAGCACGAGCGTGTCATCCAACAGGTCGAGCTCTTCGATCGCATCGATCACGCGGCCGGTGTGGAAGTCGGCGTACTCGAGGAACGCGCCGTAGACCTCCATCTGGTGGGCGAGGATGGGGCGACGCTCCTCGGGCGTCTCATCCCAGGAGGGAATGCCTTCGCTGCGCTCGGTGAGCACCGCATCGTGGGGGATCACCCCGAGCGCCTTCTGACGGTCGAAGGTCTCTTCGCGCAGCTTGTCCCAGCCCTGGTCGTACTTGCCCTTGTGCTTGGCGATCCATTCCTTCGGGACATGATGCGGCGCATGCGTCGCTCCGGGCGCGAAGTAGACGAAGAACGGCTTGTCAGGCGTCAGAGCCTTCTGCTGGTTGATGTAGGCGATCGCCTTGTCGGCCAAATCCGGCATCAGGTGGTAGTCGGGATCAGTGGGCGGCTCGATGAAGCCGACGCCGTCGATCAGGGCCGGCGTCCACTGGTTGGTCTCGCCGCCGATGAACCCGTAGAACTTCTCGAAACCGCTGAAGGCGGGCCAGTGGTCGAACGGACCGGTCGGACCCGACTCCCAGACGGGCACTTCGTGGCACTTGCCGAACTGGGCGGTGTTGTACCCGGACTGGCGCAGGATTTCGGGCAGCGGCACGCACGAGTTCGGCCGGGTTGAGCGATAACCCGGCGACGGCGTCGCAGTCTCGGTGATCTGGCCCATGCCGACCTGGTGGTGGTTGCGGCCGCTCAGCATCGCCGCGCGAGTCGGCGAGCAGATCGCCGTTGTATGGAAACGGCTGTAGCGCAGACCGCCGTTTGCGAGCCGCTCGGCGGTCGGCATGGGCACCGGTCCACCGAACGCACTGGATGCCCCGAATCCGACGTCATCCAGGAGCACGAGAAGCACATTGGGCGCCTTCTTGGGCGGCCGCTTCATCTCGATCGGAGGAAGCTTCTCCTCCATCTTCTTCGCGTCCATCACCATCGGGCCTGTGTAGACCTGATCGGGGATGGGCAGAACGCTTCCGGGGAGGACTTCAGACACGGTGCTCTTCTTTCGTCGACGACACGGGCTCTCTCAGCCTAGAGCGAGACCTCGCTCGCCGCGATGGCGCGATCGCGGCCGGCACGGGGGCGGTGCCTCCAGGGCCGAGACCCCCGTTCGGGTAGCCTGCTGAGGCAGCGAGCGGGGAGGACGAGCGGATGTCGGAGCAGCAGGACGCGACCGGAACGGCCGGGTCGCGGCATCCGTACATCGTCGCGACAGACGGCGCGTGCCAGCGCAATCCCGGCCCGGCAGGGTGGGCGTGGGTCGGTGAAGACGGGCAGTGGGCGGCCGGTTCACTCGCCCACGGGACCAACAACATCGGCGAGCTGCTCGCGCTGCTCAATGCGGTGCGCGACCACGCCGACGTGCCAGACCTGTGTGTGCAGGCGGATTCGACGTACGCGCTCGACACCTACCGGTCGTGGATGGACAACCACGCCAGGCGGGGCTGGAAGACCACGGCAGGCGCGCCCACCAAGAACGCCGACATCCTGCGCGAGATGATCGCCGTGCGCGATGCGCGCAGGGCGGCGGGGATGCCGGATGTCATCCTCGAACACGTCCGAGGTCATTCCGGCCACCGCCTGAACGGATGGGCCGACGAGCGGGCCGTGCGTGCCGCGCAGCACGGAGCCGAAGGCCGCGAGGGCGTCTGGTACTCGCGCGGCGGCCACCCCCGGTTGGATGTCTCCGTGGATGCCCCCACAGCCGGCGAGGACACCCCTCGGCGGGCGCGCGCGGCGCGCTGAGTTCAGCGCTCGAGCGAGACTCCACCGGTCTTCGCCGGACCGCTCCCCGGTAGGCTGTGGCGAGCGCCGCGCTCGGCGCCGGAAGCGAGGCGGTCATGACGGCGACACCCCCAGGCTGGTACGACGACGGGCACGGCACCCTGCGGTGGTGGGACGGTGCGCAGTGGTCCGCGTACGTGCACACCCCGGATGCCCCGGACGCTGTCGCCCCGGCCGCCGCCCCGGCTGTCGCCCCGGTCGCCGTCGCCCACTCCGCCGTCGTCGAGCGCCGCACGTCGAAGCTCTGGATCGTCTGGGTCGTGCTCGGGGTCGTGGTGCTCGGGCTGGTCGTCCTCGCGGCGATCCTGATCGCGCTGTTCATCGGGATCTTCTCGCAGGCAGTCTCCTCCGGCACGCCGGGAGGCACCTCCACCAGCGCGCCGGCCGGGTCCGCCGACGAACAGGACGCCGTTGCGGCGGTGAAGATGTACGACCAGGCCTGGGCGAACGCGGACTGCGACCAGCTGTTCACCTCGACGACCACCGCGTTCCGCGATGCCAATCAGCTGACGGACTGCCCCACATTCGAATCGCTCTCGAACGACTTCACCGACACGAAGGACAACTACCTCCTCACGGTGGACGACGTCCAGACGCGCGGCACCACGATCACCGTCGAGACCACCGAGACCTACGATGCGCTCTTCGACGATTCGGGCAACCTGCTGGACACCCCCGAGCCGTACGGGAATTACTACACCTACACGCTGGTCCGCGATGGTGAACTGTGGGCGATCGACTCGCTCGAGTCCGTGACGAACTGACGTGACGGCAACCCCCGCTCGCCCACCCCGCACGATCCGCTTCGTTCTCGCCTGTGTGGGTATCGGCCTGGCTGCGGGGCTCCTCTCCGGCCTCTTCGGTGTCGGCGGCGGCACGGTCATCGTTCCGCTCCTCGTCCTCCTCCTGAGATTCGACCAGCGGCTCGCGGCGGGCACCTCGCTCGCGGCGATCGTCCCCACCGCGACGGTCGGGGTGATCTCATACGCCCTGCACGGCTCGGTCGCCTGGATCCCTGCCCTCATCCTCGCCGCCGGCGCCGTGATCGGCGCGCAGGTCGGCACGTGGCTGCTGCCGCGCGTGTCGCAGACCGCCCTGCGCTGGGGGTTCGTCGCCTTCCTTGCGGTGGTGATAGTGAGCCTGTTCATCGTGATCCCGTCCAGAGCCGCCGGCCTCGAGCTCACGCTGGTGACGATCCTGGGGCTCATCGCGCTGGGGCTCATTACCGGGGTCCTCGCCGGCCTCCTCGGAGTCGGCGGCGGAGTGATCGTCGTCCCCGCCTTGATGCTCCTGTTCGGCACGAGCGACCTGATCGCCAAGGGCACATCGCTCCTCATGATGATCCCGACCGCGGTGTCGGGCACGATCGGCAACCTCCGCAGGCAGAACGTCGACCTCGTCGCGGCCGCGCTCGTCGGCGGTGCCGCCTGCACGACCACGGCCCTCGGAGCCTGGATCGCGACCCTGGTCGATCCGCTCCTGGGCAACATCCTCTTCGCCGCCTTCCTGACCTTCATCGCGGTGCAGATGGCGATCCGCGCCGTCCGCGGTCGCGCCCGCTGACAGCATCCGCTCTTCATCCGCCGTCCGCGGCCGCCCCGTGGTGCGCGCGGCGCGATCGATAGGATTGGGGGATGCCGGTCAACCCAGAGCTCGTGGGCCGGGCGTTCCCGCCCACCCCGCCCTACCTCGTCGGTCGGGAGAAGGTGCGCGAGTTCGCCCGTGCCGTCTTCGCCGAGGATCCGCAGCACTTCGATCCCGTCGCGGCGCAGGCTCTCGGGTACCCGGACGTCGTCGCGCCTCCCACGTTCGCGATGGTCGTCCAGGACGTGACGCTGCAGCAGCTGCTGGCCGAACCCGACTCGGGGATCGTGCTGTCGCGGATCCTCCACGGCGAGCAACGGTTCCGCTATTCGCGACCCATCGTCGCCGGGGACGAGCTGACCGGAAGCCTGCGGATCACCTCGATCCGCGCGGTCGGGGGCAATGCGATGGTGACGTGCGAGGCCGAGATCACTGATGTGCGGGGAGAACACGTGGTCACGACGACCTCGCTCCTGGTCGTCGGTGGAGACGCGGCATGAGCGGCCTCGAGGTCGGCGAGGTCGTCGCCGAGCGAGACGTGCACCTTACCCGCGAATCGCTCGTGCGATATGCGGGTGCATCGGGCGACTTCAACCCGATCCACTACCGCGACGACGTCGCCGAGTCGATGGGGCTGCCCGGTGTGCTCGCGCACGGCATGCTGACGATGGGCCTCGCCGTCGAGACGCTCGTCGGCTGGCTCGGCGACTCGGGCCGGATCATCGAGTACGGCGTGCGCTTCTCCAAGCCCGTGATCGTGGATCTCGTCGAGGGCGCGATCGTGCACGTGGTCGCGACCGTGGGCGCCGTCGATGACGACATCGCCCGCATCGACCTCAAAGTGACGCACGACACTGTCACTCACGACACTGTCACTCACGACACCGTCACTCACGACACCGTCACTCACGGCACGGTCGAGCACGGCGAGATCGCGGTGCTCGGGCGGGCCCAGGTGCGGATCCGGCTCGTCTAGCGGATGCCGATGACCGACGTCGACCCGATTCCGCTCGCGCAGCTGACCACGCTGCGCACCGGCGGTGCATCCGCACGCATGATCGACGCGCACACCGTCGACGAACTCGTCGAGGCGCTCCGCGACACCTGGTCAGACGGCGAGCCCTGGCTGGCGCTCGGCGGTGGCTCCAACCTGTTCGTCGGCGACGAGCCGTTCGAGGGCACCGTCGTGCGCATCCTCACGAGCGGGATCGAGCGTCTGCCCGCGTCGCGCCCTGGCCTCGTGCGGCTGAAGGTGCAGGCCGGACACTCGTGGGACGATCTTGTCGCCTATGCGGTGGGCGAGGGACTCGCCGGTATCGCCGCGATGTCGGGCATCCCCGGCACGGTCGGTGCCGCGCCGGTGCAGAACATCGGGGCGTACGGACAGGAGATCGCCGAGACGCTCGTTGAGGTCGATCTGATCGACGAGGCGACGGGCGCGGTCTCCACCGTCCCGGTAGGCGAGCTGGGGCTGGGATTTCGCACGTCGGTGTTCAAGCACCATTACGGCTCGCTTCCGCAGCGCCCTGCGGTGATCCTCTCGGTCACTTTCGAGTTCGCCGAGGTCGGCTCGGGCGATCTGCCGGTGCGGGGAGAGCAGCTGCGGACCGCCCTCGGGCTCGGGCCGACAGCATCCGTGTCACTCGGATGGATCCGCGATCACGTGCTCGAGACCCGCCGGCGGAAGGGAATGGTGCTCGACGCCGACGACCCCGATACGCGCAGTGCCGGCTCGTTCTTCCAGAACGCGATCGTGTCGGCGGGCTTCGCCCGGACACTTCCCGACGCCTGCCCCCGATGGCCGTTGGCGCCGCTCCTCGACCCGGTCACCGTCATCCCGCTCGATGCTTACGACGGTGTGGTGCCGCTCACGACCTCCGGGGAGTCCGACGTCAAGGTCAGCGCGGCCTGGCTGATCGAGCACGCCGGAATCCGCAAGGGGTTCTCGCTCCCGCGCTCGCGGGCGGCCGTCTCGACCAAGCACGCCCTGGCCCTCACGAACCGGGGCGACGGCACGGCTGCAGAGCTCGCCGAACTCGCCCGGTTCATCCAGGGTCGCGTGCAGTCGGAATTCGGTTTGATCCTGCAGCCCGAGCCGGTGCTGGTGGGCGTCGAGCTCTAGCCGACGCCTTACGCCGTACCGAAGAGCTTCTGCAGGCGCTGCACGCCCTCCAGCAGCTGGTCGTCGCCCAGCGCATACGAGAGGCGGAGGTATCCGCTCGGCCCGAACGCCTCACCGGGGACGGCGGCGACCTCCGCCTTCTCGAGGATGAGGTCGGCGAGCTCGAGGCTCGTGGTCGGGGTGACGCCCTCCCACTCCCGGCCGAGCAGCCCGCGCACATCGGGGTAGACGTAGAAGGCTCCGAGCGGGGTCGGCACGCTCATGCCGGGGATCTTCGAGAGCTCGGCGACGATGAGCTGTCGACGACGATCGAAGGCCGCACGGAACTCCTCGGCCTCGGTCTGCGGGCCGGTGAGCGCCGCAAGCGCCGCGCGCTGGGCGATGTTGTTGACGTTGCTCGACAGGTGCGACTGCAGGTTGGCCGCGAGCGTGATCGCGCGCTTCGGGCCGACCATCCAGCCCACCCGCCAGCCCGTCATCGCGTAGGTCTTCGCGACACCGTTGACGAGGATCGTCTGCTCGGCCAGCTCCGGGACGGCCTCGACGATCGACACGGCCCGCACCCCCTCGTAGACGAGGTTCTGGTAGATCTCGTCCGTGATGACCCAGATGCCGTTCGCGAGCGCCCACTCGCCGATCGCCCGGGTCTGCTCGGGCGAGTAGACGGCTCCGGTCGGGTTGGACGGCGAGACGAACACGAGCACGGTCGTTCGGTCGGTCCGTGCGGCCTCGAGCTGCTCGACGGTCACGAGGTAGTCCTGGTCGGCGTCGGCGAACACCTCGACGGGCACGCCGTCGGCGAGGCGGATCGCCTCGGGGTACGTCGTCCAGTAGGGAGAGGGCAGCAGCACCTCGTCGCCGGGGTTCACGACCGCCTGGAACGCCTGATAGACGGCCTGCTTGCCGCCGTTGGTGACGACGATGCGGGATGCCTCGACCTCGAGTCCCGAATCGCGCAGCGTCTTGGCGGCGATGGCCTCGCGAAGCACGGGGAGACCCGCCGCCGGCGTGTAGCGGAAGTTCTTCGGGTCGTGGAGGGCTTCGGCCGCAGCATCCACGATGAACTGCGGCGTCGCGAAGTCGGGTTCACCCGCCGCGTAGCTGATCACGGGGCGCCCGGCGGCCTGGAGCGCCTTGGCCTTGGCGTCGACCTTGAGGGTCGCCGATTCGGCGATCGCGCCGAGCTTGCGGGAGAGGGCGGGGGTTGCACGAGCGCTGTCTGTCACGCGATCCAGCGTACCGGGGCGCCTGAACGCCGATGCGAGCTCAGCTGAACTGACTCATCGTGTTGTGCTGACCGCCGGCCTTGAGGGCCGCGTCGCCGGCGAAGTACTCCTTGTGGTTGTCGCCGATGTCGCTGCCCGCCATGTTCTGGTGCTTCACGGTGGCGATCCCCTCGCGGATCTCGCGGCGCTGCACACCTCTCACGTAGGCGAGCATGCCCTCCTCGCCGAAGTAGCCCTTGGCGAGGTCGTCGGTCGACAGCGCCGCCGTGTGGTAGGTCGGGAGAGTGATCAGGTGGTGGAAGATCCCGGCCCGCGCCGACCCGTCGCGCTGGAAGGTGCGGATCTTCTCATCGGCCAGCCGTGCCAACTCGGTGTCGTCGTACTCGACGCTCATGAGGTCGCTGCGGTCGTATGCCGAGACATCCTCGCCCTGTTCGGCGAGAAGGTCGTAGACCTGCTGGCGGAAGCTGAGGGTCCAGTTGAACGAGGGGCTGTTGTTGTAGACGAGCTTCGCATTCGGGATCTGCTCGCGGATCGCGTCGACCATGGCGGCGATCTGGTCGACGTGCGGCTTCTCGGTCTCTATCCACAGGAGGTCGGCACCGTTGCGCAGCGACGTGATGCAGTCGAGCACGACGCGCTCCTTACCGGTTCCGGAGCGGAACTGGTACAGGTTGCTGGCGAGGCGCTTCGGGCGCAGCAGCTTGCCACCCCGCGTGATGACGACATCGCCGTTGCCGAGATCGGAGTGCGAGATCTCCTCGGCATCGAGGAAGGAGTTGTACTGGTCGCCGAGGTCGCCGGCCTCGTTGGTGACGGCGAGCTTCTGGGTGAGGCCGGCGCCCAGCGAATCGGTCCGGGCGACGATGATGCCGTTGTCGATGCCGAGCTCGAGGAACGCATAGCGCACCGCGGTGAGCTTCGCGATGAAGTCCTCGTGCGGGACGGTGACCTTCCCGTCCTGGTGGCCGCACTGCTTCTCATCCGACACCTGATTCTCGATCTGGATGGCGCACGCGCCCGCCTCGATCATCTTCTTGGCGAGGAGGTACGTGGCCTCAGGGTTGCCGAAGCCCGCGTCGATGTCGGCGATGATCGGGACCACGTGCGTCTCGAAGCTGTCGATCTGCGACTGGATGAACTCCACGGCGGTGTCATCGCCCGCGGCGCGCGCGTCGTCGAGCTTCGTGAAGAGCAGGTCGAGCTCGCGGGCGTCGGCCTGACGGAGGAAGGTGTACAGCTCCTGGATGAGGGCCGGCACCGAGGTCTTCTCGTGCATCGACTGGTCGGGCAGCGGTCCGAACTCGGAGCGGAGTGCGGCGACCATCCAGCCAGACAGGTAGAGGTAGCGCTTGTTCGTGGTCTTGAGGTGCTTCTTGATCGAGATCAGCTTCTGCTGCCCGATGAAGCCGTGCCAGACCCCGAGCGACTGGGTGTACACCGACGAGTCGGCGTCGTACTCGGCCATATCGCGACGCATGATGTCGGCCGTGTACTGGGCAATCGAAAGCCCCGTCCGGAACCGGTTCTGCGCCCGCATGCGAGCGGCGGACTCGGGGTCGATGGCATTCCAACGCGAGCCGTGCTGCTCGGTGAGCGCCCGGAGCGCCTCGATGTCGTTGTGGTAGGCGGTCATGATCTTTCCTTTGCAGTGGTGTGGGCCGGCTCGCACGAGCCCGGGTCGTTGGGCGTCACGCGAAATCTGTGAGGAAGCGCGAGTAGGCCGGAAGCGTCAGGAACGCGGGGAACTCCACCCCGAGGGCGACCTCGCGGAAGATCTCCGCCGCGTCGTCGAAGCGGTCGCCACCGGGCTGTTCCGGATGCCGCTCGACCTCGCCGAGCACCTGGTGGAGCAGCCCCTCCACGTACTCGCGGGTGATGGCGGTGCCGTCCTCGGTGAGGCGGTCCTGATGGATCCACTGCCACACCTGCGAGCGCGAGATCTCGGCGGTCGCGGCATCCTCCATGAGGTTGTCGATCGCCACGGCGCCCAGGCCCCGCAGCCACGCCTCGAGGTAGCGGATCGCGACCGACACGTTCGCGTGCACGCCCGCAGCCGTGACCGGGCGTCCGATGTGCACATCGAGCAGATCGGATGCTGTCACCTCGACGTCGTCGCGCTGCCGGTCGAGCTGGTTCGGCTTGTCGCCGAGCACGGCGTCGAACTCGGCCATCGCCGTCGGGATCAGGTCGGGGTGCGCCACCCACGTGCCGTCGAAGCCGTCGCCGGCCTCGCGCTTCTTGTCGGCGGCGACCTTCTCGAACGCGCGCGCTGTGACCTCGGGATCGCTGCGGTTCGGGATGAAGGCACTCATCCCGCCGATCGCGAAAGCACCGCGCTTGTGGCAGGTCTTGACCAGCAGCTCGGTGTAGGCCCGCATGAACGGCACCGTCATCGTGACCTCGCTGCGGTCGGGCAGCACGAACCGCGCGCCGCGACCGCGGTAGTTCTTGATGATCGAGAAGATGTAGTCCCACCGGCCGGCGTTCAGGCCCGCGATGTGGTCGCGCAGCTCGTAGAGGATCTCCTCCATCTCGAATGCCGCAGGCAGGGTCTCGATGAGCACGGTCGCGCGAACCGTGCCGTGCGGGATGCCGATGTACTGCTCGCTGAACGAGAAGACGTCGTCCCACAGCTTCGCCTCTTCGCTGGATTCGAGCTTCGCGATGTAGAAGTAGGGTCCGCGGCCGTCCGCGATCAGCTGCGTCGCGTTGTGGAAGAAGTACAGCCCGAAATCCACGAGAGAGCCTGAGGTCGCCAGCGCCCGGCCGGTGCGGTCGGTGAACTCCAGGTGCGCTTCGGAGAGGTGCCAGCCGCGCGGGCGCATCACGATGGTGGGCGTCTGCTCGGCCGTGACGGCGTATGTCTTGCCCTGTTCGCTCGTGAAGCTGAGCTCGCCGCGGATCGCGTCGCGCAGCGACAGCTGACCCTCGATGACGTTCTTCCAGGTGGGCGAGGTCGCGTCCTCCTGGTCGGCCAGCCAGACCCGCGCGCCGGAGTTGAGCGCGTTGATCGTCATCTTGGGATCGGTCGGACCCGTGATCTCGACGCGGCGGTCCTCGAGCCCGGGCCCGGCGCCGGCGACGCGCCACTGCGTGTCGTGACGGATGTGTGCGGTGTCTTCGCGGAATCGCGGATCGTGCCCGTTGCCGATTTCGAACCGGCGACGCATCCGGTCGGCGAGACGGTCGTGGCGACGGCCGCCGAAACGCTGGTGCAGTTCGGCGAGGAACGCCAGTGCCTCGGGGGTGAGGATCTCGTCGTACCGCGGACCGATGCGGCCCAGGATCTCGATGGACGGCTCGTGGGTCTGGAGGGGGATCGGTCCGGTGCGAGTGCGCATCGGGGTGGCGGTTGCAGGTGTCATCGTCCTGTCTTCCTGTCGTGGACCGGCTGTGTGTGACCGGCTGTGGGTCGTGACTCCACTCTGAGAGAAGTTCCGACGATGCCCTCGCCAAACTCAATGTGAAGAATCTCGTTATTTCTGCTTTCATGACAGAATCGCCACATGCCGACCGATGTGAACCAGGGTTCCGCCCGCGATCTCGATGACGCCCTTCGACAGGCTCGGGAACCGGAGGTGGACTCATTGACGATCGGCCGCCGCATCCGCCAGTTGCGCTCGGAGCGCGGCATGACGCTCGAAGAACTCGCGACGACCGTCGACCGTGCCCCCAGCCAGCTGTCGATGATCGAGAACGGCCGGCGCGAGCCGAAGCTCACCCTCCTCCAGGCGATCGCCCGCGCACTCGGGAGCACGCTGGATGCGCTGCTGGAGACCGAGCCCCTCGACGAGCGCTCCACGCTCGAGATCAGCCTCGAGAGGGCGATGCGGGGCCCGACCTTCCAGGCCCTCGGGATCCCGCCGTTCCGCATCGGCAAGACCGTGCCGACCGAGGCGCTGAAGACCATGCTCGCGCTGCAGGGCGAGATCGACCGCCTCCGCGACGAGCGAGCGGCCACACCGGAGGAGGCGCGCCGCGCCAATGTCGCACTCCGCAGGCTCATGCGCACGCAGGACAACTACTTCCCCGACCTCGAGACGCAGGCCCGCAGCATCCTCTCCGCCGTCGATCACCCGGGCGGCCCGCTCACTCAGCGCACGGCGAGCGACATCGCGGCCCATCTCGGATTCACCCTGCACTACGTGCCCGACCTGCCCCAGACCACGCGCAGCGTCGCCGACCTCAAGAACGGGCGGCTCTATCTCTCGAGCCGGCTGACGGCCAAGGGCGACCCGCGGACGGCCGTGCTGCAGGCGCTCTCGTCGCGCATGCTGGGGCATTCCGAGCCGACCTCGTACGCCGAGTTCCTCCGTCAGCGCGTGGAGACGAACTACCTGACCGGCGCCCTGCTGATCCCTGAGGAGCACGCCGTCCCGTTCCTGCAGGACGCGAAGGCGGGCAAGTCGATCTCGATCGAAGACCTCCGCGACGCGTATTCGGTCTCGTACGAGACGGCCGCCCACCGCTTCACGAATCTCGCGACGGTGCACCTCGGCATCCCCGTGCACTTCCTCAAGGTGCACGAGTCGGGCACGATCACGAAGTCGTACGAGAACGACGACGTGAACTTCCCGACCGATCGGCTCGGCTCCAGCGAAGGGCAGATGTGCTGCCGCCGGTGGACGAGCCGCGTCGTCTTCGACGTCGACGACAAGTTCAACCCGTACTACCAGTACACCGACACGGGCAACGGCACGTACTGGTGCACAGCCCGGGTCGAGGCATCCAGCGAAGGAGCCCACTCGGTCAGCGTCGGGGTGCGCTTCGATGACACGCGGTGGTTCCTCGGGCGCGACACCCCCAACCGCGGCATGTCACGGCATTCGGTCGAAGTGTGCTGCCGGCGCGCCCCCGCCGACCTCGAATCGGCGTGGCGCGAGAACGCGTGGCCGAACGTGCGCACCCCTCGGACCCTGCTGGCGACGCTGCCCACGGGCGCCTTCCCCGGTGTCGACACGACCGATGTCTACGAGTTCCTCGAGGCGCACGCCCCGCGCTGAGCCCGTCTCAGCCGCGTTCGCCGACGGCCTGCAGCGCGGCCCACAGCTCGGCGCGGGCCGCGAACGTGCCGAGGTCTCGGCCCAGCACGCGCTCGGCGAGGCCGATCCGCGCCCGGACCGTGTGCCGATGCACCCCGAGGGCGCGGGCGGATGCCTCGTGCGAGCCGTCCGCGTCGAGCCACGCCCGGAGGGTCTCGATGAGCGCGGTGCCGTGCGCCCCGTCGTGCTCCACCAGGGGAGCGAGGGTGCTGCGCGCGAGCACGCGCGCCTCGTCGGTGCCCAGCGCCGCCAGCACCCCGCCGCGCGCGACGTCGCCGTAGCGGCGGATTCCGGCATCCGTCCCCGACCGCAGCGCGACCTGCGCCTGACGCACCGCCTCGGTGAATCCGTCGTAGCCTGCCGGCGCCGACAGGCCGAGGCCGAGCGAGAAGCGCTCGGCCATCTCGGCGAGCACCGGCTCGTCGCCGGCCGTCACCACGATCACGAGCCCCTCGTCTGCGTGTTCGAAGACGCCGCGCCCGAAGAAGAGGGCTCCTCGACGCTCGTCGGCACGCAACTCCAAGAGCTCGGTGATCGCGTCGATGCGGGATGCCGCGGCATCCGTCACCGCGACCGTCACAGGGGCCGTCGGCAGGGGTCCCCAGAGATCCCGCGAGATGCGGCGCGCGAGGCTCGCGTCGTCGGTGAGCAGAGACTGGACCAGCCCCGCGCGCAGCAGCCCCCGCGCGCGGCTCAGTCCCTGGTGCTGCTCGAACGCCAGCCCGGCCATCGCGATGACCGCGGTCACGACGCCGCGACCCTCCTGGTCGAGCTCGCCGGCCGCGATCGCGATCACGCCGCGCAGGTGCCCGCCCCGACCGAGCGTCTGCAGCGAGAAGGGGGTGTCGCCGATGCGCAGCGCAGACCCGGCGCGCGCACCACGGCGCAGCACCGCGCCGACTTCGGACTGCAGTTCGTCGCGCACCGCCGGGTGCAGGTCGTGGGCCGGGTGCTCGCGCGTCAGCACTCCCGATGCGTCGAACAGGCCCACCCAGGTGTCGAGCTGACGGGCGAGCTCGGCCAGGGTCGCCCCCAGCCCATCGGGTCGGAGCGCGGCGAGCGCGATCGCGCGCTGCGCGGCCAGTGCCCAGCTGCGGCGCGCGTACGCCTGGGCGGCGACGGCCTCGGCGTTCGCGCGCGCGACGGCGATGAAAGGGGTCCGGTAGGGCACCTCGAACAGCGGCATCCCGATTGCCCGGCACGATGCGATGAGAGCGGGTGGGATGCCGTCGCGCACCACCTCGGTGCCGAAGCCGAGCCCGACCACGCCGCGCGCGTGCAGTCGTCGCACGTAGGCCAGGGCGGCGCTGCCGGCGGATTCGTCCGCGTCCGAGGCGCCCGGGAACTGGGTTCCGGTCGTCAGGAGTGCGAGTCCTTCGGACAGGAACGGCGTGGGGTCGGCGAGGTCGGAGCTGTGCACCCAGCGCACCGGCCGGTCGAGGGCTCCTGGCGCCAGGTCGTCGGGGTCGCCCTCGAGGCGCAGGGCGAGATCGCGTCGGCGCAGCAACGCGCGGAGGGTCGGAGCATCGCCGTTGCCGTCCATCGACCCTCCACCTCGAAGAACCCGGAATCGGACCCGAAACCGATCCCGGGAACTGTACCGAGCGTACAGTTGCCGAGCGAGTTTGTACGAGCGGGAGAGTGCGGATGCGGCATCCGCCGCCCTACGCTCCGGAAGATGAGCGCCCCCACCACTCTTGCCGCACCCTCTTCCACGCCGCCGCTCGGCGGACCGTCTCTGCCGCAGGAACGGCGCCTGGTCACGAGCATCCCCGGCCCGAGGTCGCAGGAGCTGCTCGACCGCAAGGCCGCCGCGGTCGCCGCCGGCGTCGGGCACACGGTGCCGATCGAGGCTGTCGCGGCAGGGGGCGGAGTCGTCGTGGACGCCGACGGCAATTCGCTGATCGATCTGGGCTCGGGCATCGCGGTGACAACGGTGGGCAACGCGCACCCGAAGGTCGTCGCCGCCGTGCAGGCGCAGGTGGCGCAGTTCACGCACACGTGCTTCATGATCTCGCCGTACGAGTCGTACGTCGCCGTCGCCGAGGCGCTGAACCGGATCACTCCGGGCGATCATCCCAAGAAGACCGCACTGTTCAACTCGGGCGCCGAGGCGGTGGAGAACGCGATCAAGGTCGCCCGCAAATACACGAAGAAGCAGGCCGTCGTCGCGTTCGATCACGCCTATCACGGCCGTACGAACCTCACGATGGCGCTCACCGCGAAGGCCATGCCGTACAAGAGCGGCTTCGGGCCGTTCGCGTCCGAGATCTACCGCGCGCCCCTGTCCTACCCCTACCGCGACGGCCTGTCGGGTCCGGATGCTGCGGCCCAGGCGATCTCGCTGATCGAGAAGCAGATCGGCGCGGGCAACCTCGCCGCCGTGATCATCGAGCCGATCCAGGGCGAGGGTGGGTTCATCGTCCCCGCCGACGGCTTCCTTCCCGCGCTCGTGGAGTGGTGCCGCGCGAACGACGTCGTCTTCATCGCCGACGAGGTGCAGACCGGATTCGCCCGCACCGGATCGATGTTCGCGAGCGAGCAGTTCGGCATCGTCCCCGACCTGATCACGGCAGCCAAGGGCATTGCCGGGGGGCTTCCCCTCGCGGCCGTGGTCGGCCGCGCCGAGATCATGGACGCCTCGCACGCCGGCGGGCTCGGCGGCACCTACGGCGGCAACCCGATCGCGTGCGCCGCTGCGCTCGCGGCGATCGATGCGTTCGAGAACGACGGGCTCATCGAGCGTGCGAACGACCTCGGCGCGATCCTCACCGGCCGGCTCATGGCGCTGCAGGCCGCCGATCCCCGCATCGGCGATGTCCGAGGACGCGGCGCGATGGTCGCGGCGGAGTTCGTGCACCCCGAGACGCGGGAGCCGGATGCTGCGCTCACCGCGGCGGTCGCCAAGGCGTGCATCGCGCAGGGTGTGATCGTGCTCACGTGCGGCACGTATGGCAACGTGATCCGGTTCCTGCCGCCGCTGTCGATCCCCGATGCGCTGCTGAACGAAGGGCTCGATGTCGTGGCATCCGTTCTCGCCGATCAGCCCATCACCTGACCCCGCAGCATCCTGCAGCAACCCGCACCAATGAAGGAGCACCGCATGACCGAGATCACCAGAGACGTCGTCATCATCGGCGCGGGGGCCGCAGGCACCACCGCTGCGAACGAGCTCAAGAAGGCCGGGCTGTCGGTCGCGGTGCTGGAGGCGCGCGACCGCGTCGGCGGCCGCCTCTGGACCGACGTGATCGACGGTGCGATGCTCGAGATCGGTGGCCAGTGGGTCTCTCCCGATCAGCACGCGCTGATCGACACGGTCGCAGAACTCGGGCTCGAGACCTACAGCCGGTACCGCGAGGGTGACAGCGTCTACGTCGGCCCCGACGGCACGAGCCACCGATTCACGGGCGACATGTTCCCCGTCGCCGCCGAGACCGAGCGCGTGATCGCCGAGATCACGGAGCGCCTCGATGCGATGGTGGCCGAGATCGACCCCGATCGGCCGTGGGCGCACGAGAAGGCCGCCGAATGGGACCACATCTCGTGGGATGCGTGGCTCAGGGCGCAGACCGACGACGACGAGGCCGTCCGCAACCTCGCTTTTGCGACGGGCTCGGCGATGCTGACCAAACCCACCCACACGTTCTCGTTGCTGCAGTCGCTGTTGATGGCCGCTTCGGCCGGCTCGTACTCGAACCTCGTCGACGCGGACTTCATCCTCGATAAGCGCGTCGTGGGCGGCCTGCAGCAGGTTCCGCTGCTGCTCGCCGAGCGTCTGGGCGACGACGTCTTCCTCGGCCAGGCGGTGCGCACGCTGGAGTACTCCGATGGCGGGGTCACCGCGATCGCCGATGGCATGACCGTGCGCGCCCGATACGCGATCCTCGCGCTCGCGCCCGTGCTGTACGACCGCGTGTCGTTCGTCCCGCCGCTGCCGCGCCTGCAGCACCAGATGCATCAGCACATCTCGATGGGCTTCGTGATCAAGGTGCACGCCGTGTACGAGACCCCGTTCTGGCGTGACAAGGGCCTGTCGGCTACCGCGTTCAGCCCCTACGAACTCGTGCACGAAGCGTACGACAACACCAACCACGCAGATGCGCGCGGCACCCTGGTCGGCTTCGTCTCCGATCAGAACGCCGACGACCTGTTCCGCCTCTCGGCGGATGAGCGCAAGCAGCGCATCCTCGAATCGCTCTCGCACTACTACGGGCCCGAGGCCCTCGACCCGGTCGTCTACTACGAGAGCGACTGGGGGAGCGAGGAGTGGACGCGCGGTGCGTACGCCGCGAGCTTCGACCTCGGCGGCCTGCACCGCTACGGCGCCGATCTGCGCACGCCCGTCGGTCCGATCCACTTCGCCTGCAGCGACCTGGCCGGAGCCGGGTACCAGCACGTCGACGGCGCGATCCGGATGGGGCGGTTCGCTGCGGCGGCCATCATCGGTCAGGCGCGATCGTGAGTGGCCGGATCGTCGTCGGGTACACCGCGACGGATGCCGGAGCCGACGCCGTAGCCCTCGGCGCGCGGCTGGCCGCAGCATCCGATTCCGAACTCGACCTCGTGCTGGTGCTGCCCGAATACGAGCGCAGCGTCATCACCCCGCCCGACGCCGGCTACGACAGCCACCTGCGCGAACGCGCCGCGGATTGGCTCGCCGAGGCATCGGCGATCGTGGGGGATGCCGTGTCCCACCGCACGCACGTGCGCTACGGCGAGTCGTTCGCCGAGGGGCTGCTGGCCACTGCCGACGAACTGGGGGCCAGCCACATCGTGGTCGGCGCCGCCAACGGCGGACTCCGGGGCCGTCACCGGCTCGGAACCGTCGCGACCGAGCTGCTGCATTCGTCCGACGTCCCCGTCGCCCTCGCACCCGAGGGGTCGCGGCGCATCGACACGACGACGGGGATCACCCGCGTCACCGCGGCCATCGGGACCAAGCCCGGCGCCGATGCCCTGATCGAGGAGGCGATCGCGCTCGCGACGGCCACTCGTGCGGAGCTGCGCCTGATCTCCCTCGTCACGGTCGACCTGCCGGCCGGCGTCGACACCGGCGTCATCCGGATCGTGGGCGCGGCCCACGCCGATGACGTCCTGACGCGGGCTCGTGATGCGCTTCCCGCCGGGATCGAATCGGAAGCGATCACCGCGGAGGGTGACAGCATCGAGGATGCCGTCACCCACCTCGGCTGGGAACCCGGCGAGATCGCGGTTGTGGGCTCCAGTCGCCTCGCCCAGCCCCGGCGCCTGTTCCTCGGGTCCACGGCCGCCAAGATGCTGCACGAACTGCCGGTGCCGATGATCGTCGTGCCCCGGACGCGCAAGCAGGATGGAGAAGTGCGATGAGCGCTCCCGAAGAAGCGGCGGCACCCCCCGCCCCCACGGCAGGAGACGGCGCCGGAGGGCTCTCGAGCAAAGGCCTGAGCGCCGGCACCGTGGGCCTGATCGGTGCCGTCGTCATCGGCATCTCGTGCATCGCCCCGGCGTACACGCTGACCGCTGCCCTCGGCCCGACCGTGTCGGAGGTGGGTTTCCAGGTTCCCGCGATCATCCTGCTGGGCTTCATCCCGATGCTCCTGGTCGCCTTCGGCTATCGGGAGCTCAACAACCGGATGCCCGACTCGGGCACGTCCTTCACCTGGGCGACCCGGGCGTTCGGTCCGTGGATCGGCTGGATGGCCGGGTGGGGCCTGATCGCCGCGACGATCCTGGTCCTGTCGAACCTGGCCGGCATAGCCGTGGACTTCCTGTTCCTGCTGATCGCGCAGGTCTCGGGCAATCCCGACATCGCCGACCTCGCCACCAACCCGTTCATCAACGTCACGGTGTGCCTGCTGTTCATGCTCGGAGCGACGCTGGTGTCGTACCGCGACATGCAGACCACCCAGAAGCTGCAGTACTTCCTCGTCGGCTTCCAGGTGCTCGTGCTGCTCCTGTTCGCGGGCGCAGCGATCATCGAGACGCGGGGCGGGAACGCGTTCGACGCGTCGAACTTCGAATGGTCGTGGTTCAATCCGTTCGCGGTGTCGTCGATCGGCACACTCGTCGCGGGGCTGTCGCTGTCGATCTTCATCTTCTGGGGGTGGGATGTCACCCTCACCATGAACGAGGAGACGAAAGACCCCGACAAGACGCCCGGCCGCGCAGCGACCATCACCGTGGTCACGATCGTCGTGCTCTACCTGCTGCTGGCGATCTCGCTGCTCATGTACGCCGGGACGGGCACGGGCGAGTTCGGCCTGGGCAATCCCGACATCCAGGACAACGTGTTCTTCGCGCTCGCCGGCCCCATCCTCGGGCCGCTCGCGTTCCTGGTGTCGCTCGCGGTGCTCACGAGCTCCGCGTCGTCGCTGCAGTCCACGTTCGTCTCGCCGGCGCGCACGCTCCTGGCCATGGGGCATTACGGCGCGCTGCCGTCGCGGTTCGCGTCGGTCAGCCCGCGCTTCTTCACTCCCGGTTTCGCGACGATCGTGTCGGCGGTCGTGGCATCCGCCTTCTACGCGGTGATGCGC
The DNA here is from genome assembly GCF_964244775.1 of uncultured Microbacterium sp. Taxonomy (NCBI): domain Bacteria; kingdom Bacillati; phylum Actinomycetota; class Actinomycetes; order Micrococcales; family Microbacteriaceae; genus Microbacterium; species uncultured Microbacterium sp. The sequence continues at coordinate 161,730 of NZ_CAXTJR010000005.1, read as the reverse complement.
TTCATCAGCGAGAACGTGCTGTGGGACACGATCACCGCGCTCGGGATGATGATCTGCTTCTACTACGGGCTCACCGCCTTCGCGTGCGTCTGGTACTTCCGCAAGCAGTGGTTCGATTCGACCCGCAACGTGTTCTTCACGTTCCTGTTCCCACTCGTGGGCGGCGCGATCCTCGCGTTCCTGTTCGTGCGGACCCTGATCGACAGCATGGACCCCGACTACGGCAGCGGCTCGAACGTCGCGGGCGTCGGACTCGTCTTCATTCTGGGCGTCACCGTCATCCTGCTGGGTGTCGTCGTCATGATCTGGCAGGCGATCAAGCGTCCGGCCTTCTTCAAGGGCGAGACCCTCTCGCTCGATGCTCCGGCGAGCATTCGCCGGTCGCGTCGCTGAGCACAACCCCACGAACGGAGATCGACACATGTCCGACTACGCGGTCGTCAACCCGGCGACGGGCGAGACCCTGGCCACCTACCCGCTCGCCACGGCGGATGAGCTCGAGAGCGCACTTCAGCGAGCGGATGCTGTCGGCCAGGGCTGGGCGCGCACCTCCAGCGTCGCCGAGCGGGCCGCGCTGATCCGTCGTGCGGCAGAGCTGCACCGCGAGCGGCGCGACGAGCTCGCCGCGACGATCGTGCGCGAGATGGGAAAGCCGCTGGCCGCAGCGCTCGGCGAGGTCGACTTCGCCGCCGACATCACCGAGTTCTATGCCGACAACGCCGAGAAGATCATGCAGGACCAGCCGATCGACATCCTCGGGGAGGGTACCGCGGTCATCCGGCGCTCCGCGCTCGGGGTGCTCCTGGGCATCATGCCCTGGAACTTCCCGTACTACCAGGTGGCGCGCTTCGCGGCGCCGAACCTCCTGATCGGCAACCCGATCCTGCTCAAGCACGCGCCGCAGTGCCCCGAGTCGTCGGCGGCGATCGAGGCGATCTATCGCGACGCCGGATTCCCGGAGGGGGCTTACACGAACCTGTACCTCACCAACGAGCAGGCGGCCGAGGTCATCGCCGACCCACGCGTGCACGGGGTGTCGGTCACGGGATCGGAGCGGGCGGGTTCTGCCGTGGCCGAGACCGCCGGGCGCAACCTCAAGAAGGTCGTGCTCGAACTGGGCGGGTCGGATCCGTTCATTCTGCTGTCCACCGACGACCTCGACGGTGCGGTGCAGGCTGCCGCCGAGGCACGCCTGGACAACAACGGCCAGTCGTGCAATGCCGCCAAGCGGTTCATCGTGGCGGCCGACCTGTACGAGCCGTTCCTGGAGAAGTTCACGGCCGCGATGAGCGGCGCGAAGGTGGGCGACCCGCTGGCCGATGACACCGTGCTCGGTCCGCTGTCGTCGCTCGTTGCGGCCGAGCGTCTGGCCGAGCAGGTCGACAGGGCCGTCGCGCAGGGTGCGACGCTGGTCACCGGTGGCGTGCGCGACGGCGCGTACTACCCGGGAACGGTGCTCGCAGATGTGACGCCCGAGATGGATGCCTACCGCGAAGAGTTCTTCGGACCGGTCGGCGTCGTCTATCGCGTCGCCGACGAGGACGAGGCGGTCAGGGTCGCCAACGACACGCCGTTCGGCCTCGGCTCGTACGTCTTCACGACGGATGACGCGCAGGCTCAGCGCATCGCCGACAAGATCGATGCGGGCATGGTCTACGTCAACCTCGTGCTGGCCGATTCGCCTGAGCTGCCGTTCGGCGGGGTCAAGCGCAGCGGAACCGGGCGAGAGATGGGGCTGCTCGCGGCGGAGGAGTTCGTGAACAAGAAGCTCGTCCGCGTCGCCCCGTAGCCCCGCGGCGGGGCTCGCACGGGTCTCGACGAGGCCGCCGGGTTCGCCACGCTTCGACCCATGCCGTACACTTGAGCGTGCAGTTGAAGTCTGCATTCTTTCGCCGTGCCCGCAGATCGGGCAGTCCGTTTCAGGTGAGTCACGGCGCAGGAATGTGGATGGATCGAGGCCGATCGGTCTCTAGGGCGGTAGCTCAATTGGCAGAGCAGCGGTCTCCAAAACCGCAGGTTGCAGGTTCGATTCCTGTCCGCCCTGCGCGTCAGCCGAAGCTGGCACATGGAAGGTAATCAGGTGGGTTCGATGGTCCAGGATGAGCCGAAGGGCGAGGTCGTCGCCAAGAGTGACGCCCCGCGCGCGAAGAAGCCCAACATTTTCGCCCGCATCGCCCTGTTCATCCGTCAGGTCTTCGCCGAGCTGCGCAAGGTCGTCACGCCGACGCGTCAGGAGCTGCTGAAGTTCACGGGCGTCGTGCTCGGGTTCGTCATCGTGATGATGGCGCTCGTCTACGGTCTCGACGTGCTGTTCGTCTGGATCACGACCGTCGTGTTCGGCGTGCCCGGCACCACCTACTGACGTCACCGCGCGGGCGAGGTGGCTCTGTGAGCATCCTGCGCCTACGAAGGAAGAGAAATCCCATTGTCTGAGAGATATACCGACGACGCCGATTGGGCGACCGCCGCCGAACAGTCCTCCGAAGACGACGAGGCGCAAGAGGGCAACGTCCTCGCCGCCGAAGAGCGTTCGGTCGAGCCCGCAGAGCACCTCGCCGTTCACGTCGTGGACGAAGACGCCGATGACGACTCCGACCTGGACGACATCGACATCGACGACCCGGAGGCCGACGCCATCGTGAACGACGCCCTGAACATCGACGAGACCGCCGAGGTCGAGGCTGCCGCCGAGGTCCTCACCGACTCGCTCGCCGAAGAAGAGGCCGAGTACGTGGCCGACCACGCCGACGACGTCACCCCCTACAACGGTCCCGACATCAACGGCGACGAAGACGAGCCTGTGCTCGACGAAGACTTCGTCGAGCAGGTGGATGCTGCAGCCGCCGTCATCGACGAGGTCGAGGCATCCGTGTCTCCCGCCGACGCCGCCGAGACGCCGACCGACGTCGATCCCGCGGACGAGGCCTCGGACGACGAGGCCGTGGACGACGAGGACGCCGATCCCTACGACGCGTTCCGCGCCGAGCTGCGCTCGCTGCCCGGCAAATGGTACGTCCTGCACTCCTACGCCGGATTCGAGCGCAAGGTGAAGGCCAACATCGAGCAGCGCAAGTCGACGCTCGAGGTCGAGGACGACATCTACCAGATCGAGGTCCCGATGGAGGACGTCGTCGAGATCAAGAACGGGCAGCGCAAGATGGTCACGCGCGTCCGGATCCCCGGCTACGTGCTCGTGCGCATGGAGCTGAACGAAGACACCTGGTCGGTCGTGCGTCACACGCCGGGCGTCACCGGCTTCGTCGGCAACGCGCACAACCCGACGCCCCTCCGCTTCGAGGAGGCCTTCAACATGCTGAAGAGCCTCGTCGAGATCAAGGAAGTCGCCCCGACGAAGGCCGGCGCCACCAAGGGCGCAGGCGCCGTGCAGCGCAGCATCGTCACCGAGGTCGACTTCGAGGTCGGCGAGACCATCACGATCAAGGAGGGCTCGTTCGCGGGGCTTCCCGGCACGATCAGCGAGATCAAGCCCGAGAGCGGCAAGCTCACCGTCCTCGTCTCGCTGTTCGAGCGCGAGACGCCGGTCGAGCTGTCGTTCGACCAGGTCAACAAGCAGTAGCGCTGCTGCGGGTCACCACCTGCAGCGCACTGACGAGACGCCCCGCCCGGTTCGCCCGGCGGGGCGTTTCGTCATCCGGATGACGGGCAGCGCGCCGGCGTGGTCTCGTGTCCGGAAGAGTGTCGCTCCACCCGCGCATGTCTGCCAGCTGGCGGACATGCGCCCGGCACCAGCCCGGGCGGTCGGCGCGCGTTGACGTTGCTTGTCCGAGAGTTCGTCGATATCCGAGTCCATGTCTGCCAGCTGGCGGACATGCGCCCGGCACCAGACCGAGGCAGCCGCAGGATGGCGGGCGACGGCGTGGGCACCGATCGCTGTCCTTGTCACCTGTCCCGTTTTCTGGTGTGCTGATCCCGACCCTTTCACCGAAGAACATAGGAGCAGTCATGACGTCAGATCTGACGGGAGCCCGAGTGCTCGTCACCGGTGGAGCAGGCGGGCTGGGGCTGCGCACCGCGCGAGCCATCCTCGCCGGCGGCGGCTCGGTCGCCATCGCCGACATCAACGAGCAGGCCGGTGCCGAAGCTGCCGCCTCCCTCGCTCAGGACGGCGGCACGGCGGTCTTCGTCGCGCTCGACGTGACCGACGACGCCTCGTGGGAGCGCGCGAGTGCCGAAGCCGTCGAGGCCCTCGGCGGCCTCACCGGCGTCGTCAACAACGCGGGCATCGAGATCTCCGACCTCTTCGTCGACCTGAACCCCGACTCGGTGCGCAAGATCCTCGAAGTCAACGTGCTCGGAACAGCACTCGGCATCAAGCACGCCTTCCGCGCGATGCGGCCTGGGGGGGCGGCGGGCGCGGGCGGCGTCATCGTCAACATCGCCTCGGTCGCCGCCACGATCGCGTTCCCCGGGATCGCCGCCTACTCGGCATCCAAGTCCGCCGTCGACCGGCTCACCAAGGTCGCGGCCGCGGAGTCGGGACGGCTGGGTTACGGCGTCCGCGTGAACACCGTCTGTCCTGGGCTCGTCCCCAACGCGATGGGGGCCCAGCTTGCCGTCGACATGGAGCGCCTCGGTCTGTTCCCCTCCGTCGACGACGCTGTCGGAGCGGTGGTTTCGCTGACCCCCTCCGGCCGACTCGCGACGGAAGACGACATCGCGAACGGGGTCGCGTTCCTCCTGTCGGAGGATGCGGCGTTCGTCAACGGCGTGACGCTGTCCATCGACGGCGCAATGGGAATGTGAGGAGACCGGAATGGGTACGGACAAGCCAGTTGTCGTCTACGGCGTCAGCGGATACACCGGACGACTGATCTGCGAATACCTCCGCGAACTGGGAGTCCCGTTCGTGGCCGCAGGCCGCGACGCCGAGCGGGTGCGCGCGGTCGTCGAGAAGATCCCGGGAATCGAGACGGCCGACTACGAGATCATCGGAGTCGAGAACGACGCGGATGCTCTGGCCGCCGCCTTCGAGGGCGCCAAGGTGATCTGCAATACGGCGGGACCCTTCATCAAATTCGGACCCGAGGTCGTGCAGGCAGCGCTGAAGATCGGCGCGCACTACACCGACACGACCGGTGAGCAGGACTGGGTGCTGCACGCCCGCGACACCTGGGGCGACGACTTCGCAGCGTCCGGCTTGCTCCTCTCGCCCGGCATCGCCCACATGTACACCGTGAGCGAGATCGCGGCCAACATCGCGCTGGAGCCGGGCGGGTACGACACGCTCGACATCCTGGTGCTGTGGAAGGGGCTGCCCACCTATGCCTCGACCCAGACGATCTTCACGATCCTCAAGGCGCACTGGTACTACCTCGAGCAGAACAAGCTGGTCGAGTGGGATCATTCCTCCGCGTTCGAGGTGCCCGTTCCCGGTTACCACGAACTGGCCATCGCCGTGCCGTGGGGTGGGATGTCGCATCCGATCTGGTTCCAGAACGATCCCCGCGTCGGAAACGTCCGCGCGATCGGCGGAGTGCTCAACCGCGCCGTCATGGAGGGGGTCGGTCAGACCGTGAAGATGTTCGAAGAGCAGCTGCGGCCCCTCGACCCGGAGGCGCAGGAGAAGGCACTCGGTGACATCGCCGCATCGCTCCAGGCCGACATGCCGCCGCGCGAGAACCCGCGGCTGAATCGATCGGTCGATTCCGTGCATGCGTCCGGGCCGCTCGGCCGTTCGCACGTGGTCATCCACGGCAACAGCAACTACAAGCAGACCGGGCTCCTGCAGGCGTTCGCCGCCTTCTCGCTGATCCAGCAGACACCGCACCGCGTGGGCTTCGCATCGGCATGCCAGGCGTTCGGGCACAACGAGCTGCTCGGCCAGCTGCGCGGATTCGGGCTCGTGTCGGCGCCGGTCATCACCCGCGTCTGACGGCTCGGGGTGTCGCCCGTCCCGCGGCGGGCGGCACCCTCCTCCCCGGAGATCCCATGCACTTCGCAACGCTTCCCGACGTCCGTGCCGAACGGGCGCCGGAGGCCCCCGCCGTCAGCGATGAGGCCGGCGCACTCACCAATGCCGACCTCCTGGTCCGGGTCGAGCAGGTCGCCGCCGCGCTCGCAGACCTCGGCATCGACCGCGGCGACGTCGTGGCCGTCTTCCTCCCGAATCGGGTGGAGCTCATCCTCGTGCTGCTGGCCGCGTGGCGCCTCGGCGCGGTCGTGACGCCCATCAACCCCGTGCTGGGCACCGTCGAGGCCGCGTATCAGGTGGCCGACGCCTCCGCGAAGCTCGTCGTGGCCGAGGCCGAGCGCGACGACCTGGACGTGCCCACCCTCACGCTCGCCGCGATCCGCGCGACACCCGAGCGAGACGTTCCCGTCGCCGACGGTCTCGCCCCGGGCGACCTCGCCCTGCTGATCTATACGAGCGGGACGACGGGGAATCCGAAGGGCGTGATGCTCACGCACAGCAACCTCGATGCGATGACGTCATCCTTCATCGAGTGGTTCGAGATGGACGACCGCGACCACGGGTTGCTCATTCTTCCGCTCTTCCACGCGAACGGGATCGTGCTCGGCACGCTCTCACCGCTGCGAGCCGGCGGCAGGGTGACGATCTCGCGCCGATTCGCCCGCGACCGGTTCTTCGCGGATGTCGAGCGCTTCCGCCCGACGTTCTTCTCCGCCGTCCCGGCCATCTACACGATGCTCAACTCGGCGCCTGACGACGCCCACCCCGATCTGTCGTCGGTGCGGTTCGCCGTGTGCGGTGCCGCACCGATGCCGGCGGAGGCGATCCTCCGGTTTGAGAAGCACTTCGACGTGAAGATCGTCGAAGGGTACGGGCTGTCCGAGACGACGACGGCATCCACGATCAACCCGCTCCACGGACTGCGCAAGCCGGGGACGGTGGGTCTGCCGCTGCCGGGTCAGCGAGTGGCGGTCATCGACGCATCCGGAGATCCGGTGCCACAGGGAGAGACGGGTGAGGTCGTCATCGCAGGCCCGGTGGTCATGGCCGGGTACCTCGGCCGGCCGGAGGAGACCGCGAAGACGGTCGTGGACGGATGGCTGCACACCGGCGACATCGGCCGCTTCGACGAAGACGGATACCTCCAGATCGTCGACCGGATCAAGGACATGATCATCCGCGGCGGCGAGAACGTCTACCCCAAAGAGATCGAGAACGCGTTCTACTCGCATCCCGACGTCCATGAGGTCGCCGTCGTCGGCGCACCGCATGACGTGTTCGGCGAAGTGCCCGTCGCGTTCGTGGCCCTGCGCGAGGGCGCGTCGGTCACGACGGAAGACCTCGCCGCCCATGTGGGGCGCATCCTCGCGGTCTACAAGCGGCCGACCCGCATCACGCTGGTCGACGAGATCCCGAAGAACCCGGTCGGCAAGATCGACAAGCCCACCCTGCGCAGCCGGGTGCGGGAGTCGGCCCACCGGTGAGGTAGACTTGATCGGTTTGTGGGCGCCTTCGCGCGCGCACGGACTCACCGCTGTCCGGAGATGCCGGACGTGCGGGAGAACGACTCGGTCCCTGAGCTTGCGAAAGGGTCGAGCCGCTCGATGAGAGGAAGAGGAAATGGCACCTAAGAAGAAGGTGACCGGCCTGATCAAACTCCAGATCAAGGCTGGCGCCGCCAACCCGGCACCGCCGATCGGGCCCGCGCTCGGTCAGCACGGCGTCAACATCATGGAGTTCTGCAAGGCGTACAACGCGGCGACGGAAGCCCAGCGCGGCAACGTCATCCCCGTCGAGATCACCGTGTACGAGGACCGCAGCTTCACGTTCATCCTGAAGACGCCTCCCGCCGCAGAGCTCATCAAGAAGGCTGCCGGCGTGACCAAGGGCTCGCCGACGCCGCACACGACCAAGGTGGCCAAGCTCACCAAGGCTCAGGTGCGCGAGATCGCCGAGGTCAAGCAGCCCGACCTGAACGCGAACGACATCGAGGCCGCCTCGAAGATCATCGCCGGCACCGCCCGTTCCATGGGCATAACGGTCGAGGACTGAGGGGGATAGGGAAAATGGGAATCAAGTCCAAGGCCTACCAGGCCGCTGCGGCGCAGATCGACGCCGACAAGTTCTACAGCCCGACCGAGGCCGTCGTCCTCGCGAAGAAGACCGGCTCGGCGAAGTTCGACTCGACCGTCGAGGTCGCGCTCAAGCTGGCCGTCGACCCCCGCAAGGCAGACCAGATGGTGCGCGGCACCGTCATCCTGCCCCACGGCACCGGCAAGACCGCCCGCGTCATCGTGTTCGCCACCGGTCCGGCTGCTGAGGCCGCCATCGCCGCCGGCGCAGACGAGGTCGGCGGGGCCGAGCTCATCGAGAAGGTCGCCGGCGGCTACACGTCGTTCGACGCTGCCGTCTCGACCCCTGAGCTCATGGGCCAGGTCGGTCGCCTCGGCAAGGTGCTGGGCCCCCGCGGCCTGATGCCGAACCCGAAGACCGGCACCGTGACCCCCAACCCGGCCAAGGCCGTCGAGGAGATCAAGGGCGGAAAGATCGAGTTCCGCGTCGACAAGCACGCCAACGTGCACTTCGTCGTGGGCAAGGCATCGTTCAGCGAGCAGCAGCTCGACGAGAACTTCGCCGCCGCCCTCGAAGAGATCGTGCGGCTGAAGCCCTCGAGCGCCAAGGGCCGCTACATCCAGAAGGGTGCGGTGTCGACGACGTTCGGTCCCGGCATCCCGCTGGACGTCAGCGCGTTCTGACACCCGCTCCACCCGAAGGGCCTCTCCGCAAGGAGGGGCCCTTCGTGGTTCACGCGGTGTCGCGCACGTCGAAGCCGCGACCGCCCGCCGGCGGGATCTCGGTGACGCGAGCCGCGTCGACGCGCGCTCCGGGCGGCCCTTCGGCCATCCAGGCGAGCATCTCGTCGACGGCGTCTTCGGCGCCCTCGACCTCCGCCTCGACGGTGCCGTCGCGGCGGTTGCGCACCCAGCCGGTCACCCCTGCCTCTACGGCGATCAAGCGTGCGGTGTAGCGGTAGCCCACGCCCTGCACCTGTCCATCCACGGTCACGTGCACACGCCTCATGCCTCCATCCTGCCGCGGACGATCCCCCATCGGGTGTCGACGGACCGATGGTCAGTGGGGGAGCACGAGGCTGATCGCGATCCCGATCATGACGACCGCGATGATGCCGTCGAGCATCCGCCACGCCCGCGGGGTCGACAGCCATCGCCCCAGGTGGCGCGCGCCGAACGCGAGACCGAAGAACCACAGGATGCTGGCGAGCATGGCCCCTGCCGCGAAGATCCAGCGTGCATCGCCGTGCGTGCTGGCCACCGACCCGAGAAGGAAGACGGTGTCGAGATAGACGTGCGGATTCAGCCAGGTCAGCGCGAGGCACGTGAGGACGACCGGGAGCACGCGGGTGGCGGTCGTCGTCGGGGCGGCGCCGCCGACCGCGGGGGCAGGTCCCTCCGCCTCGGCGTACTCGAGCGCCTGGCCGTTCGGACGCCATGCGCGGCGGGCGGCAAGGAGGCCGTACGCGAGCAGGAACGCCGCGCCCAGCCAGCGCACCACGTCGATGAGCCACGGCACGGCGTGCAGCACCAGGCCGATCCCTGAGACTCCGAGGGCGATGAGGACAGCATCCGACACCGCACAGATGGCCGCGACGATCACGACGTGGTCGCGGCGGATGCCCTGCCGCAGCACGAAGAGATTCTGCGCGCCGATCGCGACGATGAGCGACAGCCCCAGGCTGAAGCCGGCGAGCAGGGGAGCGAGCATGAGACCAGGTTACGAACCGAACGAGGTTGAGTGCAGCTAAAGAAGCTACGCAGACGTTCGTCTGCCTAATGTGCGTATTCCGTTCGACCTCGCCGAGACTCTCGCGACCGTCATCGACGAGGGGAGCCTGGATGCTGCGGCCCGGCGCCTGCACATCACTCCCTCGGCGGTGAGTCAGCGCATAAAGACTCTCGAGGAACTGCTGGGGAGAGTCCTGCTGGTGCGCGCGAAGCCGGCAAGACCGACGGTGGCCGGATGCCGGGTGAGCGCCCTCGGGCGGAGCCGCGGTGCTGCGGGGCCTCGGGTGGGGGCTGCAGTCGCGTTTCCAGTCGGCTGACGGGTCGAAGTCGTAACTCATGGCTCCGCCTGGCTGCGCTCGTTCGCTGATTCGGACAGTTCACCCTGAACGATGACCTCGAACCGATCCATCCCGCGATTCTAGGTAGTGAGTCCGCAGCCGACTCTTGCGAGAACACGGCGAATCATCGACGCTCGAAGCATGCACATCGCCGGAGTCCTGCCGCCCGATGCCCCCGCCCGACCCGCGCGATGCGCACCGCGAGCTGCTGCAGGTTCTCGCGTTTCCGCTCATGGGGCTCGTGCCGCAGCCGACGGTCGAAGATCACGACAGCTTCGCGATCGTGGAAGTCAAGGATGCGCAGGGCCGGTCGCAGATGTCGGTGTCGATCACGTACACCCTGTGGCGAAACCCCGCCGATCACGATGATCCGGTGAATCTCGCCGAGCTCGACGAGCAGACCCGTGAATCGCTCGATTTCGAGCCGCCGTGGGAGCGACCCGCCTGGTTGATCGAGGGTGCACAGCGGTTCCGGTATCCGATGCTCTGGGAGGCGGTGCGCACCTCGTGGCATCGCGATGAGGCGGAGCACAGCCCGCTCGCGCAGCAGCTCGTCGACCACGCCGACCACGTGCTGAGGAACCAATTCCGCGAAGAACTCGGCCTGCCACGGGGACCCCACTCCGACCTCGCCTGGCAGATCTCGCCGTCGGCGGTCAACTCGGCGGTGACGCTCGAAGTCGACGGTGCAGAGGTCGCGGCATCCGAGATCGACACCGACCCGTTCGTCTACGCGATCGGCGCTCGGCTGGCGCCAGATGTCGTGACAACCGTGGTGATCGCGCGCGATCACCTGCCGTACGTGCGGATCGCGCTCGCCGTGCGCGAATGCTCCACCAGCGATCGCCTGCCCGCGTGACTGTGGGGGAGAGGCGCGATCTCTGGCGCGAGATCGATGTCGCCGGAGCGGTGATCCAGGTGAGTGACCAGCATCCTGTCGCGATCGTGCGCGATGCGACATCCGCGACTCGGGTGGTCTCGTGGCCCGACCTCGACGTGGGGCTGCGGGCGCCGACCGTGACGGTGCTTCGCGCGCCCACAGGCGCGTGGGTGTGCTACCGGCCGAGAGAGGCGCAAGACGAGCACACCGCTCCGGGGAGGGCGGCCGCCGTACACGTCGGCCTCGACGGCTCGCTGACCCGATTCGGCGACCTCGGCCCGAGTGCGGCCGCAGGCACGACATCGCACGGGCTGTGGCTGCGTGCCTCCGGCGCGTGGCCGAGCCCGAACGATGCGGAAGCGTGGCTCGCCGACGCCGACCTCACTGTCTTGCAGCCCGGCGGCGCTCGCCGCACCGTCCGAGTCGAGGGGCGAATCGCGTTCATCATTGAAGACGACGAGGGGCCCCTCCTACTGGTCCACACCGCCGCACCTCGAATCAAGCGCTCGCGCTGGGGTGGCACGTCAGCGACACACGAATACCGACGGGCACCGCTGTCGACGGGTGAGCTGCCCACTCGCATCCGCATCGAGAGCGACGGGGCCGCCGAGTCAGTGGAGGATGCGGCCTTGATGGCGCGATTGCAGAATCTGATGGTCCGTGAGGTGCGGGAGGGGATTGCCGACCCACGGGTGGCCTGGAACCGAGTCGAGATGCCGCCGGCGGGCCAGCGTGCGTCGGTGAACGCGGTCATCGGGCGATCCGCGAAGCCCTCGCCCGTGCCGGAGTCACAGATCATGCACCCGTCGCCGCCTATTGCGGCTCGGGGCTCACCGCTGCGCACCTCGCGCTCGCGGGCGCGATCGCGGGCGTAGATGTCGCCGTGTTCCCCGGCTCGTGGAGCCAATGGTCGAACACACCCGGCCGCCCCGTCGCTACAGGACCGACGCCCGGCGGCGACGTGGCCGGCTGAGCCGGTGCGTCATCGGCCGCCGTTGGCCGTGCGGAGCATCGCGCGGGCCGCGCGTTCCCCCGACACGAGCGCCCCCTGGATCGATGCGGTGTCGCGATAGTCGCCGGCGACGTAGAGGCCGCCGCCGAGGTGCGCGGGGCTGGTGGTGCGCAGCGGCGCGGGCTGGGTCGGCAGCGCGTCGGGGATGTCGTCGCGACGCAGGAGCTCCCACCCTGCGGAGTCGGCGTCCCAGACCTCGGCGAGCTGGCGGCGAACCTCGCCCTCGCGCGCCGGGCCTCCGGCATCCGCTCGAGCGCCCTTCGGCAGCAAACATGTCGCGGCCACCAGGTGGCGACCCCGAGGGGCATACGACGGAGCGGCGTTCGAAATGACGACGGTGTTGACCACCGGTCCGCGACGGCGCCCGTCGACGGCGAGGAGAGCGGATGCTGTCGGCGGCGCGTCGGCGCCGAACCACCACGTCTGCAGCCCTCTCGTCGCCGGGGCGCGGACATCGAGCAGGTCGCCCACTGCGCCGGGCCCGACGGCGACGACGACCGACCGCGCGCGCAGCGTTTCCGCCCCCGCGACATCGACCTCGGCACCGTCCGCGCCGGTACGAATTCTGCGCACCCGCGCATCGAGGCGGATGTCGGCACCCGCGCCCGCCGCGCCGCGCGCCAGCTGGGCGGGTAGCGCACCGATCCCGTCCGCGGGGAGGCCGGGCGAGCCGAGGGCGAACATCCGCATGAGCAGACGCGTGAACGCGTCCGACGAGGTGCCGTCGTCTTCACCGAGGACCCCGGCGAGGAAGGGCTCGAGAACCTGCGTGCGAAGCGGGCCGCGCAGACCGATTCGGTCCCATTCCGCCCGCACGGTGCGATCGCTGCCGGCGATGACCGAGCGAGGACGCAGCAGTACCGGCGCCAGCCACCTTACGAGCGCGGCGAGATCTTTCGGCGTGATCAGCGCGCTACCCAGCGAGGCGGGAATGCCGGCGGGATGTCTCAGCGGATGGGTGAGTTCCACCGACCCGCTTTCGCGTCGCACCCGGACGCCGACGGGAAAACGCTGCAACCCCAGCGCCCCCACATCCACCCAGCGTTTCACCGCGGGATAGGCGGGATTGAGGATCTGGAACCCGCGATCCAAGAGGAAGCCGTCGACCGCGTCGGTACGCTGGCGTCCGCCGACGACGCTCTCGGCCTCGAGCACGACCACGTCCCGACCCGCTTCAGCCAACCGCGCAGCGCTGCGCAGCCCCGCGAGGCCCGCGCCGATGACGATCGTGTCGTGCGTCTCCATCCGCTACATGCCGCCTCTCAGGCGTGCGACGGCGCGTGCGACCAGAGGCCCTCTGGCACCTTCCGCGTCGTGGATCATGCGCGCGACCTGTTCCTGGTCGGCTTCGGGACGGGCGGGGGACCCCGCGTCGAACGGCGGGTGGGGGTCGTACTCCAGCGTGAGCTGCACGGAACGGGCCGTCTGGTCGCCGTATATCTCCGCCGCGAGGGTGAGCGCGAAGTCGATTCCGCTGGTCACCCCGCCGGCGGTGATCACGTTGCCGTCGCGGACGACTCGGGCGTGCTCCGGTACCGCCCCGAACATTGCGAGCAGTGGATGCGACGCCCAATGAGTGGTGGCCCGGCGACCGTCGAGCAGTCCGGCAGCACCGAGTGCGAAAGCCCCTGTGCAGACACTCGTCACGTAGCGAGCGCCCTGCGCCTGGTGCCGGATGAAATCCAGCGCTATCGGGTCGTCCATCAGCTCGAATGCGCCTTGGCCACCGGGAACCATGAGGACGTCGGCCTGAGGAGCTTCCGCGAATGTCGTCGTGGGCAGTATCGAGAATCCCGCATCGGTTTCCACGGGCTCGCGCCGGTGCCACACGAGGTCGACGGTGGCATCAGGCAGCTTCGAGAACACCTGAACCGGACCGGTCAGATCGAGTTGAGTGACGTGCGGAAAGAGCATGGCGACAAATCGCAGTGGCGTACTCACCATCCGATTCTCTCGCAGCGCGCTGCCCGAAGATCAGTCGTCGCTGACGCGGAGCACGATCTTGCCGCGGGTGTGACCCTCCTCGAGTGCGGCGTGCGCGGCGGCGGCGTCGGCGAGCGGGAACACCTTGTCGATGTAGACCTGCACGGCACCCGAATCCAGCAGCCGGCCGATCGTGGCCAGCGCCCCGCCGTCGGGGATCACTTTGTAGCTCGTCGCCCGGACTTCGGCCGCGCGCGCGGCATCGGCGTACCCCGGCCATGATCCGGACGGCACGACGATCATCAGGCCGCCGCGGCGCAGCACGCTCAGCGAGCGTTCACCCGTCCGATCGATCGTGTTTCCGACCAGGTCGATGACGACATCGACCTCCGACACGACTTCCTCGAAGCGGCTGGTCGTGTAGTCGATGACGACGGATGCTCCGAGTTCACGCAGCCACGACGCATTGTGCGCCGATCCGGTCGCCGTCACGTGGGCGCCGAAGTAGGCGGCGAACTGCACGGCGAAATGGCCGACACCGCCGCTTCCGGCATGGATCAGCATCCGCTGTCCTTCGTGGGCGTGCGCCGTCTCGACGACCAGACCCCATGCGGTCAGCGCCGCGAGCGGAACCCCGGCGGCTTCGACGTGTGAGAGCGCCGCGGGCTTGCGCGCAATGCTGAGCGAGGGAACGACGGCGTATTCGGCGTAGCTGCCGCCCGAGCGCGGGAAGGGCACCATGCCGAACACCGGCGTGCCCGGCTGAAACGGGTGCGACTCGTAGGGGGCCTTGACGACGACCCCGCTGAAATCGAACCCCAGCGCCTGGGGGAGCTCTCCGATCGCACCCGACACTCCGGCACCGCCCCGCGTCTTGGCGTCGATGGGGTTGACCCCGGCGGCGACGATCCGCACGAGCAGCTCGCTGAGCACGGCGGAGGGGACCGGGAGATCGGCGATGTGCAGCGCGGTCGGGTCGCCGGCGGCATCGATGACGGCGGCGCGCATCATCTCCGGCGGCTCCGCCATCACTACGGGATCGGCCCCTCGGATGGATGCTGGTCGCGGCGGCCGGAATCTCATCGGTCGCTCCCTCTCGCGTGCGTGTCGGCGTCGGCAGCACTGGTGCCTTGGATGACCCCAAGTCAACAGGTCCATTGTCTCGTCGGTGTTACGCGGGTGCTACCGTGCGGCAAAGCCTCAGGGGGTGGTGCCATCCGTGAGGGCGTGCAGAAGCCTGGTGAGGTTGCGGATATCGCCGACCTCCCAGTCATCCAGCGCCCTGAGCAGGCTGTCCGCCTGCGGCTCGCGTGCCGCGGCGAGACGCTCGAGTCCGAGCGGAGTCGCCGACAGGATGCTGGATCGCCCGTCCGCCGGGTCGGGTGTGCGCTCGATCAGTGCCATCTGCTCGAGCTCGCGCACGGTACGGCTGATCTGACCCTTGTCGGCCATCAGCGTCTCGACCAGAGCGGACTGGGTGATGCTCTCGCGGTTGACGATCGTCGTGAAGACCTTGTATGCGCCCGGGAGCATGCCCGGGCTCACCCGATTGGCATTGGCCGAGATGACGCGACGCACGCGATTGAGCAGCTCGCCGAACTCGGCCTCGAGGGCGCGCACCGCCTGGGTGCGCGCCTCTCGGGTGTCGTCCCCGACGGGCGTGGTCTCGGGCATCGTCTCGGGCATCGTGGTCTCAGGCATCGTGGTCTCCGGCGTCCCGATCGACACTAGCGGTCGATCGTGTGCGCCTCGGCCGAGGCATCCGCTCGCTCCTGGCCCGTCACCGCGGCAACACTGCGGCTCGGGGCGAGAGTCTCCATGCCCTCGGGCACAGACACTGTCGCGAGGTCGGCCTCTGCAGCCTGCAGCCGCTCGCGGGTCGTCATCCGCGTGAGCGGCTTGTTCGGCAGGAACACGATAGCGATGAGGCTCATGATCGCGAAGGGCACCACGATGAGGAACGAGTGCGAGATGCCCTGGGCGTAGATGTCTTCGAACACGACGCGGAGTGCGGGGGGCATGGCCGAGACCTGGGGGATGGTACCGGACTGGAGCTGAGCTACCCAGGTCTGGGCCTGGTCGCCCAGGGATGCCAGCGCAGCACCGATGTCGTTCGTCCGCTCGGTGACGAGGTTCGTGACCGTGCTCGCGAGCGCGGCTCCCATGACCGAGACGCCGATCGTGCCGCCGAGACTCCGGAAGAACGTCACACCCGAGCTCGCGACGCCGATCATGGACGGCGCGGTCGTGTTCTGGACGATGAGCACCAGGTTCTGCATGGTCATGCCGACTCCCGCGCCCAGGATGAACATGTACACCGAGACGAGCGCGAAGTTGGTGTCGTAGTGGATCGTCGACAGGAGGTACGAGCCGGCGATGAGGAACACGCCACCCACGATGAGGAACGGCTTCCACTTTCCGAATCGGGTGATGAGGGCGCCGACGCCGATCGAGGCGAGGAGCAGCCCGGCGATCATCGGGATGGTCATGAGGCCCGCCTCGGTCGGGGTCGCGCCGCGTGCGAGCTGCATGAACTGGCTGAGGAACACGGATGCGCCGAACATCGCGATCCCGGTCGCGATCGAGGCGATGACGGCCAGCGTGAAGGTGAGGTTGCGGAACATCGAGAGGGGGATGAGCGGCTCCTTGGAGCGCATCTCGACGACGATGAACAGGATCGTCGCGAGGATGGCGCCGCCGACCATGAGGATCGTCGGGGTGCTCAACCACTCGAAGCTGTCGCCTGCGAGGCTGACCCAGATCAGCAGGAGCGAGACGGCGACTGAGAGCAGCACGATGCCGAGGTAGTCGATGCTCACCTTGCGCTTAGCGCGGCTGGGAACGTGCAGGGTCCGCTGGATGATGACGAGCGCGGCGATCGCGAACGGCAGGGCGACGTAGAAGTTCCAGCGCCATCCGAACGTGTCGGTGATCACGCCGCCCAGGAGCGGTCCGCCGACGGTGGCGACGGCCATCACGGCGCCGAACAGGCCCATGTAGCGTCCGCGCTCGCGCGGGCTGATGATGTCAGCCATCAGCACCTGGCTGAGGGCGGCAAGCCCTCCTGCGCCGATGCCCTGGACCGCGCGGAAGGCGACGAGGGTGGTCGTGTCCTGCGAGAAGCCGGCAGCGGCGGTGGCGAGCACGAAGATGACGATGGCGAGCTGGAACAGCAGCTTGCGGTTGAAGAGGTCGGCGAGCTTGCCCCAGATCGGCGTCGAGATCGCCGTCGTCAGGAGGGTTGCGGTGACCACCCACGTGAATGCGGTCTGGTTGCCGTTGAGGTCGTGGATGATGACCGGGAGTGAGGTCGAAACGACGGTCGATGCGAGCATCGACACGAACATGCCGAGGAGGAGTCCCGAGAGCGAGGTCAGCACCTGGCGGTGCGACATCTTCGGCGTCTCGGCGAGGCCCGGAGGCGTTGCGGAAGTGGTGGCCATGGGAACGGCTTTCTCAAACGGAGGGCGCATGGCCCGGATGCTGTGCGACGTCGATGGCGCTGTGGTTGACGAAGGTCAACTATATCCAGATCGTTGACGTGTGTCAACCAAGAGGGCAGGCGAGCGCGGCGCCGACAGGTGCGCGGTCGGTCGGCGAGGGATCAGTCGCGAGCGGTCAGTCAGCGAGGGCCAGAGCGCGGAAGGGTTGACGCGCGGCGACGAGCCGCGGCATCCGCTGCTGTTGTGCTTCTTCTTCGCGTGCCAGTTCTTCGCGTGTCACGGTGCCGGCTGGGGTGGGAGTCCGCGTCGTGCGGCGGTGCAGCTCGTCGATGAGCGCGGTGGCCAGGGCCACCAGCCGGGCGATCTCGACCTCGTCGCGCTCGACCCACGCGCATCGCGGCTCGTCGCCGACAGGCACGAACGCGTCGTGCTCCTCCCATGCGACGAGCGTGCGCTCGGCGCCGATGACGTGCTGCTGCCACCACACCTGCCGCAGATAGGAACGGGGGATGCTGCGCCACGCCTTCTTGGTCGTCTTGATCTCGCAGAGCGTGACGTGCCCCGCCGCGTCGACCACGATGCCGTCGGGGGTGGCGAGGTGGCGCTTTTCGATCACGGCGTGGAACAGGGCGCTGGAGGGCAGGATGCCGTGGGTCGCCGCGACCCACGAGGCGATCTCGGGCTCACGGCGCCTGCCGTGGTCGGTGTAGGCGTTGCCCGAGAAGCCGCTGCCCATGAGCTTCGCGTCGGCCGCGCGGGCGATCGCGTTCTCGGAGGTCAAGGATGCGACATCCGTCGCGGTGATCCCGCGCGAGCGCGCCCGCGTCCACGCCACCCGGTCGCGCGAGTCCGCGACGATGCGGGCGGCGAGTTCGGGGGTCACCGTTCGAGGCTAACCCCGCATCGCGACATCAGCCTCCGCGACACTCGCCCCCCGCCCCGCCCCGCCCCCGCCGGTTCGCCGAGTGCACGGCTTGGCGCCCAGTGCACGGGCTGGACGCAGTCGCTACGTCGTGCGGTCGACGGTAGGCCGTGCACTCGGCGAGATTCGCGAGTCCTCCCCAACGCAGCGCGGACGTCCGTTGTGCACATCGGGCACGACGCGGCGTCCGCGGGAGGCGGGAGCTGCCGATGCTGGAGCATGGCTCGACACGCGACGGTCGCCGACCTCAGCCCACTGATCCGTTCGCGCACTGCGCTCCTGGATACAGGGTGGACCGAGCGCGGGATCGCCTCAGCCGTTGCACGCAAAACGCTGAGCGTCGTGCGGCGTGGCTGGTACATGGCTGCCGACGAGCACGCGGCGCTATGGCCGGAGGGTCGCCATCTCGCCCACGTGATCGCCGTTGCCAGAGACGCGACCGGGGCCGGCGTCGTCTCGCACGCGTCGGCGGGCGTCCTGTGGGATCTGCCGCTGTATCGCCACTCGCCGGCGCACGTTCATATGACGCTGGCCAGCCCGGGGCGCATCTCGAGCGGCCGCGATGTCATGAGGCACCTCGCGCCCCTCCCTCGGGAGGACGTCGTGATCCGGCACGGAATCCGCTGCACGACGCTCGAGCGTACGGTGTTCGACGAGATCCGAACGCTGGGGGCCGAGGCCTCCGTGGCGTGCGCCGACGCGGGCGAGCGACTGATCGGACTGCGCGGTCGCGTATGGGATGAGGATGCCGTGGCCTGGTGGCGGCGCGCGATGAACGCGCGCCTGCTCGGCGTCTCCGGCGCTCGCGGTGTGCGGCAGGCTCGCTGGGTCGCGGCCTTCGCAAACGGCCGGGCACAGCTGCCCGGCGAGAGCGTGAGCCGCCTCCAGCTGGTACGACTCGGATTCGGGATGCCGAGACTCCAGGTTCGTGTCGAAGGTCCGGGGCGCAAGCGCTATTTCGTGGACTTCGGATTGGATGACGTGCGGACGTTCGGCGAGTTCGACGGGAAGGGCAAATACCTCGATGAGGCGATGCGGCGCGGACTGACCCTCGAGCAGGTTCTCCTTGAGGAGAAGCAGCGCGAGGACTGGATTCGAGGCACCACGCACTGGCGGTTCGCACGGTGGGGGGACGAACACATCCGCACGCCCGAGAAGCTCGGCGCGCACCTGGCCTCCTTCTCTATTCGTCCGCCCCGCTGAAGCCCCCCCTTCCCGCCGAGCGCACGGGTTGCCGCCCACTGCACGGGCTGTGGACGGGCGCAAAGCCGTGCGCTCGGCGCCCACCCGTGCACTCGGCGCGCGGCCTGGGAAAGAGACGGCGGACGCGCGGATTTGGCCGGGGGCGCGGCATCCCGTACTCTGGTGGGTAGCCAAAGACCGCCGGTCATCGGAGTGCGCGCGAGTGCATGACGATCGAAGCTCTGCAACACAGGGGCCCGCGCAGGTGTACGAATGAGTCTCTCCGAGATCTAGCTCCGTGCGCTTGCGCCGGAGCTTTTTTGTTGCCTGCAGACAGGACCGGATGCTGAGGCCGACGCCCCGCCACTGCGGAGCGTCTCGTACACACAAGGAGTGGCCATGGCGCAGAAGGATGCATCGGTCGCCGAGCTCACGAAGAACTTCGAGGACTCGACCGCCGTTCTGCTGACCGAGTACCGCGGTCTGACGGTTGCGGAGCTCAAGCAGCTTCGCAACGACATCCGTCAGGACGCGGAATACGCCGTGGTGAAGAACACGCTGACCAAGATCGCCGCGAACAACGCGGGGATCTCGGCGCTGGACGAAGACCTCAAGGGTCCTTCGGCCATCGCGTTCGTGCACGGCGATCCTGTCGCCGTCGCGAAGGGCCTGCGTGCCTTCGCCAAGGCACACCCTCTTCTCGTGATCAAGGGCGGCTACTTCGACGGTGCCCCCCTGAGCGCGGATGAGGTAAACAAGCTCGCTGACCTCGAGAGCCGTGAAGTCCTGCTGGCGAAGCTCGCCGGCGCGATGAAGGCCTCGCTGTTCGGCGCCGCATATCTGTTCAACGCACCGCTGTCGAAGGCCGTTCGCACGGTCGACGCGCTGCGTGAGAAGCAGGAGTCCGCAGCCTAGGCTCCCGCCGGGCACTGCGGTTGATTCGAATACCCAACAAGGAGAAACATCATGGCAAAGCTCACCACTGACGAGCTTCTCGACGCCTTCAAGGAGCTCACGCTCATCGAGCTCAGCGAGTTCGTCAAGAAGTTCGAGGAGACCTTCGAGGTCACCGCCGCCGCTCCGGTCGCCGTTGCCGGCCCCGCCGCTGCGGGCGCCGCTCCGGTCGAAGAGGTCGAGGAGCAGACGGCGTTCGACGTCGTGCTCGAGGCTGCCGGCGAGAAGAAGATCCAGGTCATCAAGGTCGTCCGCGAGCTCACCTCGCTCGGCCTCGGCGAGGCCAAGGCCGTCGTCGACGGTGCCCCCAAGGCTGTCCTGGAGGGTGTCTCCAAGGAGGCGGCCGACAAGGGCAAGGCCGCTCTCGAAGAGGCCGGCGCGACCGTCACGGTCAAGTAGGGCCTTTCAAGCAAGACACCTCACGGAGTTCCGGCTCTCTGAGTTCCAGAAGACCCGGATGCCTCGGCATCCGGGTCTTCTGCTGTCCGGGCGGATCGGCACGGCCGGGCGGGTCAGCGCGGCCGGGTGCCCGCCACGATCGCGGATGACGCGCGATCCACCGGGCCCGTCGAACTGCGCACGACCAGGCGGGCCGGGAGTGCCCGGCTCTGCAGCGGAGCACTCGGGTCGGCGATGCGCTGCAGGAGCAGTTCCACAGCGGTCATGCCCTGTTCGCGCGGGAGCTGAGCGAGCGTCGTCAGCGAGAACACGTCGGCGAATTCGTGGTCATCGATGCCCACGACGCTCAGATCGCTGGGGACGTGGATGCCGAGCCGCCGCGCGGCGATGATCGCACCGATCGCGACCTCGTCGCACGCGCACACGAGGCCGGTGGGGCGGCGCTTCTTGTCACCCAGGAAATCGACGGATGCGGCGTACCCGCCGGGGAGCGTGATGTCGGACTCGATGTGCCTGGCGTACTCCGCCAGGCCCGCATCCGCCATCGCGGACAGGTAGCCGTCGAGCCGGCGGCGATCCCAGTGCGCCCAATGCGGCTCAGTGCCGCCGATGAAGGCGATGCGGCGGTGACCGAGGCCGATGAGGTGCTCGGTGGCGCGGCGCCCGGCGTCGCGATCATCGATCGAGATCGTCCCCGGATCGTTCGCGTCGCCGACGACACTGATCATCGGGCGGTCGATGGCCCGCAGACGTTCGATCTCTCTGTCCTGAGGCTCGAGCCCGACGGCGATCAGGCCGTCGAACCGCTTGCGGGCCAGGAAATCGTCGAAGATCCGCGCTCTGCCTGTCGTGCCGGGGCGCGAGTCGTAGAGCGTCAGGTCCAGACCGTGGTCCAGCAGAGCATCCTGGATCCCTTCGAGCACTTCGGCGAGGAACCACCGCGTGACGGACGGCATGATGACGCCGATGTTGCGCGTGCGTCCGGTGACGAGGCCTGCCGCATTGGACGAGGCGACGTAATCGAGTGCGCGCGCGGCGTCCTGCACTTTCGCCCGGGTGTCGGCCGAGACGTACCCGTTGCCGGTGAGCGCGCGACTCGCTGTCGCCTTGGAGACGCCGGCGAGGCGCGCAACGTCCGAGATCCCGCTCACAGTGCTCCTCCCCGCATTGGGCGGCGCGGACTCGCGGCCACTACCGAGAGTAGCCATATCCCGCGAAAAATGGAATCGATTCCATGCGCCCCGGGAGTGTCGCACGATCGGAGAACACCTTTCTGAAGGGAGGTTATGGAGTTGTGATGCAGACGCCTTGCGGCGGCCGTCCGGATCGCTTAGCGTCGATATGGAATCGGTTCCCTAAGAGCCGATACGGGTTCCCTTCCCGAGCTTGCCCATGCAGATCATGCGGACCGTGCAGATCCTGCAGAGCACGCGAGACTCAATGAGGAGAAGTAATGAATGGAATGCGATCATCATTGCGCCGCCGCGCAATCGTCGGTATCGGCTTCGCGGCGATCGCCGCGCTGACCCTGGCAGGGTGTGCCGAGGGCGGTTCGAGCGGCGACAGCTCGTCGGACTCGATCTCGGGTCAGACCGTCAAGATCTCGGGTGGCATCACGGGTGCCGAAGCGGATGCGTTGAACGCGTCGTTCGACCAGTTCACCGCCGACACCGGCGTCACCGTCGAGTACACGGGCGACAAGAGCTTCGAGGGCAACATCGTCACCAAAGTGACCGGTGGCTCCGCTCCCGACATCGCTATCGTGCCGCAGCCCGGTCTGCTGGCATCGCTGGTCGCGACCGGTGACGTGAAGGAGGCGCCCGCGGGCGTCGTCGACAACGTCGACAAGAACTGGTCGCCCGATTGGAAGACCTACGGCACGATCGACGGCAAGTTCTACGCCGCACCGATGCTCGCCAACATCAAGGGCTACGTCTGGTACTCGCCGGCGTCGTTCAAGGCGTGGGGCGTCGAAGTCCCGAAGACGTACGACGAACTGCTGGCCCTCACCAAGACGATCCAGGAGAAGACCGGAACCGCACCCTGGTGCGCCGGCTTCGCGTCGGGTGACGCGTCGGGGTGGCCGGGCACCGACTGGATCGAGGACCTCGTCCTGCGTCAGTCGGGCGCGGACGTCTACGACCAGTGGGTCGCGGGCGACGTGAAGTTCACCGACCCGCAGATCGCGGATGCGTTCACCTCGGTCGGCGACATCCTGCTCAACCCCAGCTACGTCAACGCCGGTTTCGGCGATGTCAAGAGCATCAACTCGACGGCATTCGGTGACGTGGCGGCCAAGGTCGCCGACGGCTCGTGCGCGCTGACCCACCAGGCATCCTTCCTGTCCTCGAACTTCCTCGAGGTCAAGACGGCGGCGGGCGCCGCTCCGACCGTGGCACCCGACGGTGACGTGTACGCCTTCGTGCTCCCCGGTGTCAAGGAGGGCGCCAACACGATCGAGGTCGGTGGCGAGTTCGTCACCGGATTCTCGGACAACGCGGCGACCCAGGCGGTTCTGGAGTACATGTCCACGCCCGAGTTCGCGAATGCGCGCGTCAAGCTCGGCGGCGTCATCTCGGCCAACCTGAACGCCGACCCGTCGCTCGCATCGAGCAAGTTCCTCACCGAGGCGATGACCCTGCTCCAGGACGCGGGCACCACAGTGCGTTTCGACGCGTCGGACCTGATGCCCGCAACGGTCGGGTCGGGCTCGTTCTGGAAGGGCATGGTGAGCTGGATCGACGGTAAAGATCAGGCCACCGTGCTCAGCGACATCCAGGCCGGTTACGCCAACTAGCAGTCCTCCCTGGCGCTGACCCGTTTCGGGTCGGCAGAATCGGGGTCGCTCGCATCGCCTTATCAGGGCGACATCGAGTGGCCCCCGATTCGGAGGCACCCCGTCGCCTCCTCGCTCGTATGCATTGCGCAAAGGCGCGGACACGGGCAATCTGATCAGTCCCGGAGTCCATAGACGTACTCGGAAGGGCACTAATGTCTGACACCAAAATCACGCAGGAGGCCCCTCCGAAGAGGGCCGCCGACACGGAGCGCGCGCGAAGCGCGGCCAACAACCCGCGCACCACCCGGATCGTCGTGGCCATCGCGGCGATCCTGATCGTCGCCCTCTTCCTGTTCATGGTCACCCGGCCTGCGGCCGAGACGAGGCCGACGACGCTCGGCTTCTCGCTGAACAGCTTCTTCATCTGGCTCGGGTCGATGGGCCCTATCGTGCAGATCCCCGTCGTGCTGATCGTGTTCGGCGCCGTCGTCGGGCTGATCCTGCTCCTGATCGAGTATGCCCCCCGCTACGGCCGTGGCTACTTCTGGCTGCGACTGATCGCGTGCTTCGCTATCCCGATCATCGCGTTCATGCTGCTGCGCCCGTACCAGAACGCCGTCATCTACGTGCTGGCGATCGCGGTGCTGCTGGGGGCCATCCTCTTCTACGCCGACTACCGGTCGCAGCAGGGTGCGGGCTACCTGTTCCAGCTCGTCATCTTCTCGGCGCCCGCGGCGATACTCCTGCTGATCGGCCTCATCTACCCGGCGATCGCCACCTTCATCCAGTCGTTCTTCGACAAGACCGGTGCGAACTTCGTCGGCATCGACAACTACCAATGGGTGTTCACCAACCCCGAAGGTTTCTGGTCGGTCATCAACACGATCATCTGGGTGCTGGTCGCACCGGCTTTCGCCACGGCCGTGGGCCTGGCCTACGCCGTGTTCATCGACCGCGCCCGCGGTGAGAAGTTCCTCAAGATCCTGATCTTCATGCCGTTCGCGATCTCGTTCGTCGGTGCCGGCATCATCTGGAAGTTCATGTACGACTACCGCCAGGGCCAGCAGATCGGACTCCTCAACGCGATCGTCGTGGCTTTCGGCGGGCAGCCCGTCTCGTGGCTGGATGCCCAGCCGCTCATCAACAGCCTGCTGCTGATGGTCGTGTTCATCTGGTCGCAGACGGGTCTGGCGATGGTCATCCTCTCCGCCGCGATCAAGGCGGTGCCGTCGGAGCAGGTGGAGGCCGCCGAACTCGACGGCACGAACGCCTGGCAGCGGTTCATCAACGTGACCGTGCCCGGAATCCGCTCGTCGATCGTCGTCGTGGTGACCACCGTGGCCATCGGGGCGCTGAAGATCTACGACATCGTCGCCGTCATGACCGGCGGCAGGGCGAACACCACCGTGCTGGCCTTCGAGATGGTGAACCAGCAGCAGCGGTTCCAGAGCTACGGGCACTCCGCGGCCCTCGCGGTCGTGCTGTTCGTCTTCGTGATCCCGCTCATCGTCTTCAACATCGTCCAGATCAGGAAGCAGAGGGAAGTGCGATGACCATCGAGGTAATCGAGCCTGTCCTCGACCAGCGCACCGCGCGCCAGGTCGCGCGCGACACCCGCAAGCACGAGGCGACGGCGCAGAAGCGCCTGACGTCGAAGGGCGCCACGATCGCGGCCGTCGCGATCGCCTTCCTCTGGACGATCCCGACCTTCGGCCTGTTCGTGACCTCCTTCCGACCCGGTGCTGATTCGCAGACCACCGGCTGGTGGACGGTGTTCACGAATCCCGACTTCACCCTCGGCAACTACCAGGCCGCCCTCACCGCCGGCGGAACGGCGCTGACCCTGGGGGAGTCGTTCCTGAACTCGCTGGCGATCACGATCCCCGTGGTGTTCTTCGCCCTCGCCGTGGCGTCACTGCTGGCGTACGCGTTTGCATGGATCGACTTCAAGGGCAAGAACATCGCGTTCGTCGCGGTGTTCGCGCTCCAGATCGTTCCACTGCAGATGGCCCTCG
Source organism: uncultured Microbacterium sp. (assembly GCF_964244775.1). NCBI lineage: Bacteria > Bacillati > Actinomycetota > Actinomycetes > Micrococcales > Microbacteriaceae > Microbacterium > uncultured Microbacterium sp. Next base: position 136,148 of record NZ_CAXTJR010000005.1, on the reverse strand, counting down.
TGCCGCTGCTGAGCCTGTTCTCGAGGGGGCTCACGGTCAACGGCGTGACGATCTTCCCCGGCTTCGATCTGCGCGACGTCGACCACAGCTTCGCGACGGTATGGATCGCTCACACGATCTTCGCGATCCCGCTCGCGGTCTTCCTGCTGCACAACTTCATCGCCGAGATCCCGAGCGAGGTCATCGAGGCTGCGCGTGTGGACGGTGCCGGCCACGGCCAGATCTTCTTCCGGATGATCCTTCCCCTGGCGGCTCCGGCCCTCGCGTCCTATGCGGTGCTGCAGTTCATCTGGGTGTGGAACGACCTGCTGGTGGCGACCATATTCGCGCCCTCGTCCTCCCTCCCGATGACGCAATCGCTCAACTCGCTCTCGGGCACGTGGGGCAACCAGTGGTACCTCCAGTCGGCCGGTACGTTCCTGTCGATCCTCGTCCCGCTGATCGTCTTCTTCGCCCTCCAGCGGTTCTTCGTCCGGGGCCTCCTCGCGGGAGCGACGAAGGGGTAGCGTCCCGTCAGATCGCGGTCGAACCATGCCGTCACCCGAAGCCGCCATCGCCTAGGGTGGCGGCATGGATGCCTCGACCGCCGCGACCGTCGACCGCGACGAATGGGTCGACCCGACGATCGGCCTGACCGCCGCTCAGGTTCAGGAGCGGACCGACTCCGGCCGAACGAACGCGTACAAGGCGGATTCCAGCCGCAGCGTCTGGAACATCGTCAGGGCCAACGTCTTCACCCTGTTCAACGGCATCGTCTTCGTCTGCTTCTTCATCCTGTTCCTGCTCGGCCGATGGCAGGATGCGCTCTTCGGACTCGCCGCCTTCGCGAACGCGATCATCGGCTGCGTGCAGGAGTTCCGGGCCAAGGCCGCGCTCGATCGCCTCGCCCTGCTGAACGCCCCACAGGCGCGGGTGCGTCGCGACCGCGTAGAGTCCGAGATCACGCCGAGTACCGTCGTGATCGACGACATCCTCGTGCTCCGCGCGGGCGACCAGGTTCCGGCCGACGCGACCATCGTCGACAGCCGCGCCCTCCAGATCGACGAGTCGATGCTGACCGGCGAGTCGGATGCGGTCGACAAGAAGCCCGACGACGATGCGCTTTCGGGCTCGGTCGTCGTCGCGGGCGAGGGCGATGCGCGCGTCGTCCGCGTCGGCGCCGACTCGTACGCCAACAAGTTCGCCGACGAGGCGAAGAGGTTCTCGCTCGTCTCGTCCGAGCTGCGCACTTCGATCAACCGGGTGCTGAAGTTCATGAGCTGGGCGATCGGGCTGATCGGTCTGCTCGTCTTCAACGCGCAGGTCATGGTGGCCGGCGGATACGTCCTCGCGTGGGAGAGCGGCCAGTGGGTGCAGGCCGTGGTCAACACGATCGCCTCGCTGACCGCCATGATCCCGCTCGGCCTCGTGCTGATGACCTCGATCGCGTTCGCGGTCGGCGCGGCCAAGCTCGCGTCGCAGCAGGTGCTCGTGAACGAGCTGCCCGCGGTGGAGGGGCTCGCCAGGGTCGATGTGATCTGCCTCGACAAGACCGGCACCCTGACCGCGGGCGACATCGAGTTCGACGCCGTGCGCGAGCTTCCCGGCGCCGCAGGCGGGTGGGAGCGCGTGCTCGCCTGGTACGGCTCGGCCCCGGATGCGAACGCGACCGCGCGGTGCCTGCGCGAGCCGTATCCGGTGACCGATGCGCTCACCCCGGCCGCCGGCATCCCGTTCTCATCCGCCCGGAAATGGAGCGCGGTCTCATTCGCAGGAGGCGGCGCCGTCGCGGGCACCTGGGTGCTCGGCGCGCCCGAGATGGTGTTCGGCGACGATGCGTCCGACCCCACGAGCACCTTGGGCGGCATCGTCACGGCGCTGGCATCGACCGGCAAGCGCACCCTGGTGCTGGGGCACTCCGTCGTCACGCTCTCGCCGGCCGATGTGGAGGGCGAACGGCTGCCAGGCGCGGTCGCCGCAGTGGCGGTGCTGACGTTCCGCGAGCAGGTGCGACCGGATGCCGCGCAGACACTGGAGTACTTCCGCCGGCAGGGGGTCGGCATCCGCATCATCTCGGGCGACAACCCGCGCACGGTTGCGGCGATAGCGCGCGACCTCGGGCTGGATGTCGCCGAAGGTTTCGATGCCCGCAAGCTCCCCTCCGACGAGAAGGAGCTCGGCGAGGTGCTCGACCGGCACACGGTGTTCGGGCGGGTCACGCCCGATCAGAAGAAAGCGATGGTCCTCGCCCTGCAGGCCAGGGGCCACACCGTCGCGATGACCGGCGACGGCGTGAACGATGCGCTCGCGATCAAGACCGCCGACATCGGGATCGCGATGAATTCCGGGTCGGCCGCGACCAAGGCCGTTGCGCGCCTCGTGCTGCTCGACGGGCAGTTCTCGCACCTCCCCGACGTCGTGGCCGAAGGCCGCCAGGTCATCGCGAACATCGAGCGCGTCTCGATGCTGTTCCTCACCAAGACGGTCTACGCGACGGGCCTGGCGATCCTCTTCGGGGTGCTCGTGATGGAATTCCCGTTCCTGCCGCGCCAGCTGTCGATCACCGACGGTCTGACGATCGGCATCCCGGCGTTCTTCCTGGCCCTGCTGCCGAACACGCAGCGTTACATCCCGGGGTTCCTGCGCAGGTCGCTGTCGTTCGCGATCCCCGCCGGCATCGTCATCGCGATCGCCCTCACGCTGTACACGCGCGGGGCGATGGCTCTGAACGTGCCGGAGCCCGAATTGCGCACCGGGGCCACCATCATCCTGGCCGTCGTCGGCATCTGGGTGCTGACCGTGCTGTCGCGTCCGATCACACGCGTGAAGGCCCTCGTGATCGGCGCGATGTTCGTGGCCCTGATCGGCGTGTTCACGATTCCGCTCCTGACGCAGTTCTTCCAGCTCGTCGACCCCGGCCGCGACGCGTCGTATCTGGTCGCCTTCATCACCGTGGTCACGATCGCCGCGATCGAGGTCGTGCGCTTCTTCCACCGCCGCTTCGTGGCCCGATCGATCGCCAGGGCGACCCCCTCACCCGCGCTGACGCGGTGAGCTCAGGATGCCGGTGAGTCGGCGCCCTCGGTTGGTTTCGCGCGGAAATACCGTGCGCCCGGCGGCACCCACAGCACGACGATGACCAGCAGTTCGACGACCGTCTGCACCGCCGCCGTCACGTCCCACGTATCCGCGTCGATGATCGTGAGTCCGTGCAGGACGGTCTGGATGCCGAAGTAGACCGTGATCAGGACGCGCGCGAACCGACTGCCCCTGGACAGGCCTGACGCGATAGCGATTGTGAGCAGCCCGAGCAGGATGGTCGCCGCTCCCAGCAGCGACACCGTGAGGATCGCCTGATCGCCCTGCACGTCGTAGCGGCTGAGCAGGATCGTCAGGCCCAGGGCGGCATTGCCCAGGCCGCTGATGTAGACCACGACGATCGCGATCGTCACGATGACCGGACGCCGGAGCACCGGAGTGGCCCGCTCCGTCTGCGCGGTGCCGGTATCAGTGCCGGGGTCGGTCATCACGCGACAACTGTATCGCCGGGCATCACGCGCAGCGCAGGCGCGACTGCAGGAAGCGCATCGCATCGATCTCGGCGAGCTGGCCGGCCTTCATCGCCGCGGCCACTTCGCGCACGCGCGCCTCGGCTCCGCGCGCCAGCACGGCATCCGCCATCGGGATGGCGCCTTCGTGATGGCGGATCATGAGCCCGAGGAAGAGGCAGTCGGCGGTCGCGCCGGTGGCACGCGCGAGTTCGGCGAGCTTGGCATCCGTCGCTATGCCCATCTCTGCGCGGAGCTCGGCGTCGCTCGTCGGGGTCGCGGCCGAACCGTGCCCGGGATGATCGGCGTCGGTCATCCACGACATGAGGGCGCCGCCGTTCTGGGGGAGGCCCCACGCGACCAGCCAGCCGAACATCTCACCCTTCTGGGCGGCCTGCGAGGTGGCGATGTCGTACGAGAGCGTCCGCAGCTGGTCATCGGTCGTCTTGCGGTAGATCTGCATCGCCATGTCGACGGCCTGCGCGTGGTGCACCTGCATGTCGCGGGCGAAGCCGGCGTCGGCCGAATCGGATGCCAGAGTCGCAGGAGCGCCCGCGCCGAACGCGGTGAAGCGGCCGATCGCGAACGCCACGGCGGCGATCGCGATGCACGCGATCAGCACGAGCGGCCAGCGGCGGCGACGCGGCGTGGTCGTGCCGTCGCTCCCTGAGGCGCCGCCGGCCGCAGAGGTGCTGTCGGCCACTGCCTCGCTCTCGCTCACGTCGCCCTACTGCTTGCCCGGGCCGTCGACCGCGCCGGTGCAGAGCGCGTTCGGCTCGGGCACCGTCTGACTGCGCCAGTACTCCTCGAAGAACGCGGGGATGCGGGCATCCGTCGCCGAATCGATCGTGAGCTGGTGGTTCCAGCCGCTGAGCACGATGGGCGAGTCGAGCCCTTCGTAGGGCGAGAGGATCACGTAGCTAGATGGAAGCTGCTTCTTCAGCGCCGAGAGGTCGTCACCGGAGATCTGAAACGAGTCGTAGGTGACCCAGATCGCGCCGTGCTCGAGGGAGTGCACCGCATTCTCGTTGGTCTGAGGCTGGTCGTAGATGCCGCAGTTGAGCCAGTACGGGTTGTGGGGGCCGCCGGCGGGCGGCGACTGCGGGTAGTCCACCGTGCCCTGGACATGCTCGGAGGTGTTCGTGTACGTCTCGACACCCTCGATCACCGTTCCGGTACCGCCACTCGAGTACGTCGTCGGCGGCGGGGGCGCGAAGATGAAGGATGCCGCGACCAGCGCCGCGACAATGATCGCGGCGGTACCGCCGACGACCCACCAGACGATCTTTCCGCGCCGGCGCTTGGCGAGCTGCTTCTGGTACTCGGCCAGCTTCTGCTGCCTGGCCTGTTCGCGCTGCTCTTTCGCGGATGCCGCGATCTTCGCCTGGGTGGCGGGGTTGCCGCTTGCGCGCGGGGTCGGCGTGGAGCCGCCCTTTCCGGCGGGTAGGTTCGGGGTCATCTGCGTGGCCTCGTTCGTCGAATCGGGCAGTCGGGGCGGGCAATCGGGTAAGTCGGGTCGGTCGGATCGGGACGGGGATTCGGCGGCCGGGGTCCGAGACGGGATCGGACTCTTCGAGCCTAAGCGAGTGCGTCCGAGAAAGGCCTGGACGGCCGGCGTTGGCTGCGACCGGCCGCGATACGGCAAATCGGCCATCGCGGGGCGGCGCAGCATTCGATAGGATAGAAGTCCGAATCGATTCGACGGTGCCCGATCCGTCTCTCCCGCCGCCCTCCGCCTTTCTGCGCCCCGCGGCATCTGCCCCGAAACCGAAGTGACTGGCCCGTGCTCGACACCGCATCCATCCCCACCGCCCCTCCCACGGACGCCGGCACCGACGTGCGGTCCGCTCCCGAGCCCCGCACCGGCGCGATCCGCACGGGCGCGATCCGCACCGGCGCGATCCGCACCGGCGCGATCCGCACGCTCGGCTCGAACCCGGCCACCGCGCCGATCATGCTGCACCCCGGGGATGCGATCTCGAACGCCCGGCGCGTGGTCTACATCGTCCTGCTCGGGGCGCTCACCGCGCTCGGCCCGTTCACGGTCGACCTCTATCTGCCGGCGTTCCCCGTGCTCGAGGCGGATTTCCAGACGACCGCCGCCGCGATCCAGCTGACGCTGACCGGAACGATGCTCGGGTTCGCCCTCGGGCAGCTGATCGTCGGCCCGCTCAGCGACAAGGTCGGTCGCCGCATCCCGCTCCTGTCCGTCACCGCGCTGCACGTCGTGGCCAGCACCGCGGCCGCGCTCGCGCCGACCCTGATCATGCTCGGCGCCGCGCGCGTGTTCATGGGCATGGGGGCAGCGGCGGGGGGTGTCGTGGCGATGGCGATCGTGCGCGATCTGTTCGGCGGCCGGCGGCTCGTCGTGATGCTGTCGCGCCTCGCGCTCGTCTCGGGCGTCGCGCCCGTGATCGCCCCGCTCATCGGCTCGGCCCTGCTCGCGGTCATGCCATGGCGCGGCATCTTCGTCGTGCTCGCGATCTACGGCGGGCTGATGCTGACCTTCTCGCTCTTCCTCCTGCCCGAGACCCTCCCGAAGGCCCGCCGCGGCGGGGGTCCGGGTACCTCGGTGCTGCAGCGCTATCGGAGCGTGCTCTCGGATCGCGTGTTCATCGGCGTGCTCATCGTCGGCGCGATGTCGTTCAGCGGTCTGTTCTCCTACCTCTCCAGCTCGTCGTTCCTGTTCCAGGTCACGTTCGGGTTCGACGCACAGCAGTACGGCCTGCTGTTCGCGGTGAACTCGCTCGGCGTCGTCGGCGGCGTTCAAGTCGCGTCGCGGCTCGCCGCGCGTTTCGGGCCGCAATGGGTGATGGCCTACTCGACGGGCCTGATGCTCGTCGCCTCGACCGCGATCATCGTGCTGGATCAGCTCGGCGCCGGCATCTGGGGCGTCATAGTGCCGCTGTTCGTCTTCGTGACGGCGTTCGGCTTCACGATGCCGTGCGTGCAGGTGCTCGCCCTCGACCGTCATGGCAAGGCGGCCGGAACCGCCGCATCGCTCATCGGGGCGACCAACTTCGGCGTCGCCGCCCTCATCTCGCCGATCGTCGGCTCGATCGCACGGGATGCCGGAATCACGGCCAGCACGATGGCTGTCGTCATGGTCGGCTGCGGCGTCGTCGGCGTGACTGCCCTGTGGGCGGTCGTCCGGCCGCGCACCATCGGGCTGCTCACCCCGTAGGTCGCCTCAGCGCACGGGCTGGAGCACGAACAGGCGGACGACCCGCCCGGACGAGCGCTCATACTCCCGATAGCCGGGCCACTGCCGTTCGATGCGCGCCCAGACGGCGTCGCGCTCGTCGTCGGGCACGCGCGTGGCGCGCACGTTCATGTGCTTTCCGCGGACCGTGATCGCGGCATCCGGGTGAGCGATGAGGTTCGTCGACCAGGCAGGATGCCTCCCATCCGCGAAGTTCGACCCGGCGACGATCGCGCGTCCTCGCCCGTCGGGCGTGTACATGAGCACGGCGTCGCGTGGCTCGCCCGACTTCGCGCCACGGGTGTGCAGCACGAGCGACGGCACCAGGATCGCGCTGACCTGCACCCTGCCGTTCGTCACCCTCGCGAGGAAGCGTTCGAGAGGTGGCAGCACCGCGGGAGCCCAGCGGCGGAAGAGGCGGGTGTGGGTGAGCGGGGCGACGACCCGGCGCACGATGTCGACGATGGCTGGCACGACCCCATTGTCACCCGCGCCGGGCGATCCGCGGGAGGGCTGGCATGATGACGAGATGGATGCTGCAGCCCGCCTCACCCGACGGACCGAGCTGTGGGTGGGCATCGGTCTGCTCGTCGCCGCGACCGCGCTGGGTGCCGAGATCTTCTTCCTCCGGGGAAACGCGCCGTTCGCCGTCGACGCGTGGTGGAACCAGCTGCTGTTCCTCTCGCGCAACGACGCCCTGCTGGCACTGTCGTATGCCATGAACTGGCTCGGCGGGGGATGGTTCGGAATCATCGGGGTGCCGGTGATCGTCGTCGTCGTGCTGCTGCTGCTGCGAAAGCCCTGGTCGGCGGTGTACTTCGTGGCCGCGGTCGCCGGCAGCGCCGTGGTGGTGCAGCTTCTCAAGCACACGTTCGGAAGGGCACGCCCGGAAGACATTGTCGTCGTGTCGGACTACGGCTCATTCCCGTCGGGGCATGTGGCCAACGCCACGACCATCGCCGTCGTACTGTTCGTGATCTTTCCTCGCCTCTGGGTCGAGATCGTCGGGGCGGCGTGGGTGGTGCTGATGGCGTTCTCGCGCACGTATCTCGGCGCGCACTGGCTCAGCGACACGCTCGGCGGCGCGCTCGCCGGAGCCGGGGCTGCGCTGCTGCTCGCTGCGGCGTTCGGATCGCTGATCGCGCGCGAGCGCGACGCCCGGATGCCGCGCCCCACGCTCGAGCCGCACCCGCCGATCTAGGCTGTGGGCATGACTGCGCCTGAGCCCTCCGATCCCGCTGTCGATCCCGCTGTGGCTGCTGCCGAGGCAGAACTGGCGAGGCTCCAGGCCGAAGCCGACGCCGCCGAGGCGCAGCTGAAGGCCGCGCAGGCACGAGCCGCGCTCGCCGCAGCCCAGGCCGAGGCCGCCAAGGCGAAGGTCGGCGGGGCAGCCCCGGCCGCCGAGCCCGCGTCGGTCGGTGAGACGGCTGCGGTCGCTGAGCCCGTCGAAGCGTCGCAGCCTGCGGCCGCCCCGTCGGCACCCTCGGAGAACGAAGGGCCGCTGGACGCCGAGCAGATCGCCGCGATCGTCAAGGGATACACCTTCGAGGCGACAACGCTCGACCTCGGGGCCCTCATGAACGGCGAACCCGTCGCCGACGCCCAGATCCGCATCCCGCTCGGAATGATGAACCGGCACGGCCTGGTCGCCGGCGCGACCGGAACCGGGAAGACCCGCACGCTGCAGGGGCTGGCCGAGCAGCTCGCGGCCAAGGGAGTGCCGGTGTTCGCGGCCGACATCAAGGGCGACCTGTCGGGAGTCGCGACCCCGGGAGAGGCGAGCGACAAGCTGCTAGCCCGCACACGCGCGATCGGGCAGGAGTGGACGCCCGAGGCATCCGTCACCGAGTACTTCGCCCTGGGCGGCATCGGGAAGGGCGTGCCCGTCCGGGCGACGGTCAGCGGGTTCGGCCCGCTGCTGCTGAGCAAGGTGCTGGGGCTCAACGAGACGCAGGAGTCGAGCCTCGGGCTCGTCTTCCACTACGCCGATGCGAACGGCCTTGCACTCGTCGACCTGTCTGATCTGCGTGCGGTGCTGAGCTATCTCACGAGCGACGAGGGCAAGGGCGAGCTGAAGAACCTCGGCGGCCTGTCTCCCGCGACGGCCGGTGTCATCCTGCGCGAGCTCATCACCTTCGCCGACGGCGGGGCGGACGTGTTCTTCGGCGAGCCGGAATTCGTGGTCAGCGAATTCCTGCGCATCGCCCCCGATGGCCGCGGCATCATCAGCCTGCTGGAGGTACCGGGGGTCGCCGACAAGCCCGCGCTCTTCTCCACCTTCCTCATGTATCTGCTCGCGGAGCTGTTCGAGCTGCTCCCCGAGGTCGGCGATCTCGACAAGCCGAAGCTGGTGTTCTTCTTCGATGAGGCCCACCTGCTCTTCAAGGACGCGTCGAAGTCGTTCCTGTCGGCGATCACGCAGACCGTGCGCCTGATCCGCTCGAAGGGCGTCGGGGTGTTCTTCGTCACGCAGACCCCCAAAGACGTGCCGTCCGACGTTCTCGCCCAGCTCGGATCGCGGGTGCAGCACGCGCTGCGCGCGTTCACCCCGGATGATGCGAAGGCGCTGCGCGCGACCGTCGGCACGTATCCCCGTTCTGGCTACGACCTCGAGCGCGTGCTGCAGGAACTCGGCACCGGCGAGGCCATCGTGACGGTCATGAGCGAGAAGGGGGCGCCGACTCCGGTCGCGTGGACCCGCCTGCGTGCGCCTCAGGGACTCATGTCGCCGACACCGGATGCCGCGATCGACGCCGCGGTCGCTGCATCCCCCCTCATGTCCACGTACGGGACCGCGATCGACCGCGAGTCAGCGCGCGAGATCCTCACCGCGCGGATGAATGCCGCCGAGCAGGCCGCCGCCGCTGAGGACGCCGCGCTGGCGCAGGCGAAGGCGGATGCCGAATTCGCGAAGCAGCAGGCCGCGGTAGACAAGGCGCAGGCCGCCGCCGACAAGAAGGCTCAAGCCGAGTACGACCGGCTTCTCAAGAAGACTTCGGGCACGACGCGCACGACCCGCTCCGCTCAGAAGTCGCCGATCGAGCAGGTCCTGAATTCGAAGTCGACGCAGACCATCCTCAACGGCGTGATCCGCGGTCTGTTCGGCAACGGCAGACGCTGAGCCGCGTCACCGGGTGCGATGGCACCGGGTTTCCACTGAGCACCGGCCCCTGTGGGGCCGCCCGCGCATAACATGTGGTCATGGCGAAGCGGCCCCCTGCAGCAGACATCGACGAGACGAAGCTACGTCTCACGGCGACCAAGAAGGTCGCCGTCGGCGTACCCGCGGTACTGCACGCGCTGAAGATCTCGAACGATCAGATGGGCATCACCCGCAGCGTCCAGGCGTTGCGGCGGGTCAACCAGAAAGACGGCTTCGACTGCCCGGGGTGCGCGTGGCCCGAGGAGGACAAGCGGCACCTCGCGGAATTCTGCGAGAACGGAGCGAAGGCCGTTGCCGAAGAGGCGACGACCCGGGCGGTGACGCCCGAGTTCTTCGCGGAGCATTCGATCGACGAACTGCGCGGGCACGACGACTGGTGGCTGGGGCAGCAGGGGCGGCTCACGCATCCGATGATCCTCGACAGAGCTGATCAAGGCGGCGGCGCGACGCATTACCGGCCGATCTCGTGGGATGACGCCTTGGGCGAGGTGGCCGCCGCGCTGCGGGGCCTCGCTGACCCCGACGAAGCGATCTTCTACACGTCCGGCCGCACGTCCAATGAGGCGGCCTTCCTCTACCAGCTGCTCGTGCGCGGCCTCGGAACCAACAACCTTCCCGATTGCTCGAACATGTGTCACGAGTCGTCGGGGTCGGCGCTCACCGAGACGATCGGAATCGGCAAGGGGACGGTGTCGATCGAAGACATCCACGCCGCCGAGCTGTTGATCGTGGCGGGTCAGAACCCCGGCACCAATCACCCGCGCATGCTCAGCGCGCTCGAGAAGGCGAAGCAGAACGGCGCGAAGATCATCGCCGTGAACCCCCTTCCCGAAGCGGGATTGATGCGGTTCGAGAACCCCCAGACCGTGCGCGGTGTCGCGTTCGGCGGTACGAAGCTCGCCGACCAGTTCGTGCAGATCCGGCTCGGCGGCGATCAGGCGCTGTTCCAGGCGATCGGCAAGCATCTGCTCGAAGCCGATGCGCAGAGCGTCACGGGCGATGTGCTCGACCGCGACTTCATCGCCGCGCACACCAGCGGTTTCGAGGCGTATCGGGATGCCCTGGCCGACGTATCATGGGCCGAGCTGGTGACCGCCACCGGCGTGCCCGAGAGCGAGCTGCGCGAAGTGGGCGAGGCGGTGCGCATTTCGAACGCCACGATCGTCTGCTGGGCGATGGGGCTCACGCAGCACAAGCACTCGGTGCCCACTCTCCGCGACGTCGTGAACGTGCTCCTCCTGCAGGGGAACATGGGCAAGCCGGGCGCCGGCGTGTGCCCCGTGCGCGGCCACTCCAACGTGCAGGGCGACCGCACGATGGGCATCTACGAGAAGCCGTCCGAGGATTTCCTCGACGCCCTCGACGCCGAGTTCGGCTTCGCATCGCCCCGCGAGCACGGTTACGACACGGTGGCCGCGATCCGCGCGATGCGCGACGGCCGCGCCCGGTTCTTCATGGGCATGGGCGGCAACTTCGTCAGCGCCACGCCCGATACCGCGGTGGTCGAGGCGGCGATTAGCACACTCGACCTGACCGTGCAGGTGTCGACCAAGCTCAACCGGTCGCATGTCGTGACCGGGCGACGAGCGATCATTCTGCCTACTCTCGGCCGTACCGACCGCGATCGTCGCGGGGGGCGCGAGCAGCGCGTCTCGGTCGAAGACTCGATGGGGGCGGTGCACTCCTCTCGCGGGCGGCTCTCGCCCCCGTCGGACGAGATCCTCAGCGAGGTGGCGATCGTGTCGAGGCTCTGCGCGCTCGTGTTCGGCTCGGATGCTGGGGCCCGGCCCACCCCGTCGAGCGCGACCCCGAGCCCGACTCCCAGCGCTGTCGAGGTCGACCTCGGCAACCCCCATCGCCGCGCCGATGAGGAGGCCGAGGGTCCTGACCCGGCGGGGCTCCAGCATCCCGCCAACGTTCCCCACGCCGACTGGGCGGCGCTCGAGGCGGACTACAGCCTCATCCGCGGCCACATCGCCGCCGTCATCCCTGGTTTCGAGGACTACGACGAGCGGATCGACAAGGGGCGCACGTTCATCCTGCCCAACGGTCCGCGCGACGAGCGTCGATTCGCGACAGAGGACGGTCTTGCCCGCTTCACGGTCAACGGACTCGAATATCCGCACATCCCGCCAGGGCGCCTGCTGTTGCAGACGCTGCGCTCGCACGACCAGTACAACACCACTATCTACGGCAAGGACGATCGCTACCGCGGTATCCACGGCGGGCGGCGCGTGGTCATGGTCAACGCGCGCGACATCGAGCAGCTCGGGTTCACTGAGGGCGACATCGTCGACCTCGTCTCGGAGTGGCGCGATGGCGTCGAGCGTCGAGCCGAGGAATTCCGCATCGTCGCGTACTCCACCCCGCGGGGCAACGCCGCAGCGTACTACCCCGAGACCAACGTGCTGGTGCCTCTGGATTCGACCGCCGACGTCAGCGGTACGCCCACCTCGAAATCCGTCATCATCCGGCTCGAGCGCCGACGCGCCTGATCGAATACGGCTCGATCAGGCGTGCGCTTGCCACTCCGCGGCGAGCGCTGTGATCTGGGTCACTGCGCGGCGCACGTCCTCACGGGTGCCGCCTGCCCTGCCGGCCGCGAGGCCGGCCACGAAGGCGCTCAGCGGCGCGGCCGGGCGGGCCACGCCGTTCGCGACGTCACGCGCGAGATCGAGGATCAGCGAGATCGGGATGTCGCCTTCTTCGAGGCCGAGCAGGGTCTGCAGGGCCGCCGACCATTCGTCCAGCGCCGCGGGGGGCAAGTGTTCGCTCACGGGTCTCTCCTTTTCGCGTCCACGCGTCGTGCTTCGGTCAGATCGTCCCACGTGTCGATATCGAAGGTGGGGTCGTCATCGAAAGTGCAGTCGTCGAAAGTGGAGGCGGACCCGGGATGATCGGATGCCGGTACCCGCGTGAGCGCCAGTTGCGCGAGCAGCGACTTCACGGACGCATCCTCGCCTCCGCGAGGGAGATCTGCGGCGGCGGCCCGTAGCGCGTCGGTGCGATACAGCCCGATCAGCCACTGGCTGTGACCCGTCGCATCGACCAGACACGCTCCGTCGCCCTCGAACGGCGCACCGCACAGGAGCTGCACCGCGACCGCCACGTTCGGCAGGTCGCACGCGAGCACGAGAGTGCGCGAGGCAGTCACGTGCGGGAGGGCGGCGATGATCGCCGCGACCGGACCCCCGAAGGGGGGATCCTCCCTCACCCACGTGACAGCAGCCGGCTCGACGGCGGGGCTGACGGTGGGTGCGACGGAGGGTCGTGCGGCGGGCCCGACGGCGACGATCGGATGCGCCCCGACCGCACCCGCGGCGGCGATCGCGGCATCCAGGAGCGTCCTGCCGCCGACTTCGAGCCGGGGCTTGTCGATCCCGCCCATCCGTGCGCCACGGCCCCCCGCGAGCAGGATCGCGGAGATCTCATTCATGGATGTCATTCATGCTGCGCCATTCATGAGGCGTGCTCTGTCATGAGAACAGCATGACGTCGACGATGTCGCCGGCCATCACTTCGGTGATGTCCGCCGAGACGACGGCGTAGCCCTCGGCGCGCGCAAGTTTCGCAGCGCGCTGCGATCCGCGGGTGGCAGCAGGGGCGACGCCGCCGTCGACGAGCACGACCGGCAGGTACTGCCGGCGGTTGCTCGGCGACCGCCAGCCTTCCGCGGCGGGCAGGCGCAGCATCCTGCGCTCGATCTGTGTGCGTCCCTGCATCGCCAGCAGTGCGGGGCGCACGAACACCTCGAAAGACACTGCGGCGCTGTTCGGATTTCCCGGAAGACCGAACAGCAGCGGGTCGCCGGCCGCGAACCCCTGCGGCCTGCCCGGTTGCATCGCCACCTGCACGAAGGTCATCTGCGCGAGCGCTGTTCTCACGACCTCGAAGGCCCCGGCGCTCACCCCGCCCGAGGTGATGACCGCATCCGCCCCGCGGGCTGCCGCGTCGTCGATCGCGCGGCGGAGGTCGTCGTCGACGTCGCCGACCGACCTCCGCAGAACCACCTCGGCACCGCCGCCCTGCGCCAGCATCGACAGCAGCAGTGAGTTCGACTCGGGGATCTGCCCGCGACGCATCGCGGATCCGGGCGCGACGAGTTCGTCCCCTGTCGCGATGACGGCCACCCGCGGCCGGCGGCTGACCGACACCACCGGGATGTTGGCCGCGGCGATCGCGGACAGTTGCAGCGGCCCGAGCTGGGCGCCCTGGGCGACGAGTTCGGTGCCGGTGCGGCCGTCCTCGCCGCGGCGGCGGATGTGAGCGCCGATACCGCGCGGCGCCTTCACCACGCTCGCAACGACCAGCGAGTCGGCCAGGCCGTCGGCGGTCGATTCGAAAGGAACGACGGTGTCGGCACCCGCTGGAAGCGGTGCCCCGGTCATGATGCGCACCGCCTCACCGGCTCGGCACACGGGTTGCCGCGCGCTGCCCGCCGGGAGGTCGTCCACGACGCGAAGAAGAATGGGGGATGCCGCGCTCGCGGCCGCGACATCCGCGAACCGGACCGCGAATCCGTCCATGGCCGAGTTGTCGAACGGCGGCAGGTCGACGGCGGAGTGGACGGATCGGGCGAGCGTGCTGCCGAGCGCGTCGTCGAGCGGGAGCGTGACGACGTCGAGGCGCCGCACGGCGGCCAGGATCGTCTGCCGATGTTCGGCGACGGTGGTCATGGCGCGCTCTTGTGAGTCGGTCACGGCATCCGGGTGTGCACGGAAAGCCATAAGCGCCAGGCTACCTGCCACCGCGGTGCGGGCGCGGTCGCCTTGGGCGGGGGCGCAGGATCGCGGCGCCACGGCCGATTACAAACATTTTATCGACGAAAAGGCTGCGCAAAACCTTACGATGGTGGTATTTATGTTCTAGACTGGCGGTATGTTCTTTGATCCGGCGCTCCCTCCCGACCCGCTGGGGCCGGAGTCTGCGGACGACGCCGAGTCGCGTGACCGGGCGGCGTGCGATGCCCCTGACACGTTGGATCATCTGATCGAGATCGCAGACATGGCGACGATGCAGGCCGCGCAGCGGCTGATCGGTGCGGATGCGCTCCGCCGCGAGGCGGTCGCCGACGCCGCCCGCTACGGCCGAGCGCTCACGGAGGTGGTGGAGCGGTCGGTGCGGCTCGAGATCGCTGCGGCCCTGCGCATCACCGAGGGTGAAGCCGGCGGAATGCTGGCGATGGGTGAAGCGCTCGTGGGCCGATACCCGACCGTGCTCGATTCGTTCGCGAGTGCTCGGATGACGGAGCGGCATGCTCATTCGCTGGTCGAGGCCCTCGATGCGGTCGAGCCGGAGTTCCACGCGCAGCTCGTGCCCGCGGCGATCGGGTTGGCCGAGACGCAGCCCGTCGGCACCTTCCGCCGAAAGCTGCGTGCGCTGATCGATACGGTTCGCGCCGCGACCCTCACGGAGCGGCACGAAGAAGCCGTCCGTCGCCGCCGGGTCGTGCTCCAGCCCGATCAAGACGCGATGACGTGGGTGATGACGCTCATGCCCGCCGTCGAGGCGCAGGCGATCTGGGCGAGGGCTACCGCCATCGCGAAAGTGATCCTCGGCCGCGAGGGCGAGACGAGGACGCTCGACCAGATCCGCGCCGACGTGATCGCCGACCTGTTGATCGAGGGTGACACCGAGCTGTTGCCGCCCGACGCGCGGGGGATCCGCGCGACCGTTGCAGTGACCGTCCCCGTGCTCGCGCTGCTGGATCACGCGCCAGAGGGCACGGAGCCCGCTGTGGTCGAGGGCGTCGGACCGATCCCGATCGAACGGGCCCGCGAACTGTGTGGGGCGGCGGATGGGTGGATGCGGGTGCTCACCCATCCCGAGACGGGCATGGTCCTCTCGGTCGGACGTGACCGATACCGGCCTCCACCGGGCCTCCGGCGGCTGGTGAAGTGGCGCGCCGACCGGTGCATGGCGCCGGGATGCGGCATCCCTGCCTCTCGATGCGAGATCGACCATCGTGTTGCGTGGGAGGAAGGCGGACAGACGAGCCTCGGCAACCTGAATCCGTTCTGCACCGGCCACCACGCCATGAAGCACCACGGCGGATGGGTCATCCGCGACGTCGGCGGAAGCTACGGCGCGGTCGAGTGGATCTCGCCTGCGGGAAGGCACTACGTCGTCGAGCCCGAGCGGAGAGTGCCCATGTTCCGGACGGTGCCGGACGACGGCCCGCCGCCCTTCTGACCAGGGTGGTTTCTGAGACGGAGGAGTCCGTCATGGCGCGAGAGCCGGCAATCGGATCCGCCGCGGGCTCACGCGCGTAGGCTGACGACATGGGTCGGATCACCGTCCGGCGGCCCGTGACGAAGCTCACGCTGGGCGCCGAAGCATCACGCCGCGCCGACACGCTCGCCGTCGAGGAGCCCCTCGAGATTCGCGTCGGGGGCCTGTCGCTCGCCGTCACGATGCGCACGCCCGGCAACGACGTCGAGCTGGCCGCCGGTTTCCTGGTGTCGGAGGGAGTGATCTCGGCCGGAGAGCAGTTCCGGTCTGCGATCCACTGCGGCGGTCCAGGAACGGGCGGTACCGGAACGGGCGGCACGTTCGCGAGCATCTCCGTCGGTGCGCCGGCAGAGGGCAATACGTACAACATCCTCGATGTGACCCTCGCGCCCGGCGTCCGCCCACCAGATCCGGAATTGGCCCGCGCCTTCTTCACCACGAGTTCGTGCGGACTGTGCGGAAAGGCATCGATCGACGCCGTCGAGACCGTGTCGACCTATGACGTCTCCGTCGATGAGGTCACCGTGCATGCTGCAACCCTCACGACCTTCCCCGACGCGCTCCGCGCACAGCAGGCGGTGTTCGACAAGACCGGCGGGCTTCACGCCGCCGCGTTGTTCGACGCGGTATCCGGCGAACTGCTGGTCCTGCGCGAAGACGTCGGCAGGCACAATGCGGTGGACAAGGTGATCGGCTGGGCGGTCCTCAGCGACCGCCTGCCGCTGCGCGGCGTCGTGCTGCAGGTATCGGGGCGCGCGAGTTTCGAACTCGTTCAGAAAGCCGTGATGGCCGGCATCCCGATCCTGGCGGCGGTATCGGCCCCCTCTTCCCTTGCCGTGGAACTCGCTGCGTCGGCGGGCCTGACGCTGATCGGATTCCTGCGCGGCTCATCGATGAACATCTATGCGCGCGAGGATCGCGTGATCGACGCATCGTCAGGCTCAGCGACTCACGTCTTGACCCCGGCCTCGGACGCCGGGCTCGAACCCTCACCGGGCATCAACTGAGGTCAACCCCCATCCCGGCCGCAGCCGCGAGACGTAAGGTGCGAACATGACAGATCTCACCGCCCCCACCGGCCGCGAAGAGCAGCTGCGCGCAGTGCCCCGGGCGGACGGCACCGCCCCGCGCGCGCTCGTGTTCGGCTCGACCGGGTACATCGGAGGGCGCCTGGTGCCCCGGCTGCTCGCCGCCGGGTACCGCGTCCGCGTCCTCGCGCGCGACCCCGCCCGCGTTGCCGTCTACGAATGGGGCGACGACGTCGAGGTGGTCTCCGGCGACGCGCAGGACGAGGCATCCGTCCGCGAAGCGGTGCAGGATGTCGATGTCCTGTACTACCTCGTCCACTCGATGTCGGCGGGGAAGGACTTCGAGCAGACCGATCACGACGCGGCCACGAACATCGCGGCGGCCTCTGCCGCAGCATCCGTCCGACGCATCGTGTATCTGGGTGGCCTGCACCCCGACGACGCGAAGCTGTCGCCCCATCTTCGTTCGCGGGTGGAGGTCGGCGAGATCCTGCTCGCCTCGGGCGTGCCGACACTCGTGCTCCAGGCAGGCGTGGTGATCGGGTCGGGCTCGGCGTCGTTCGAGATGGTGCGGCACCTCACCGAAGTGCTCCCGTACATGCCGGCGCCGAAGTGGGTGCGCAACCACATCCAGCCGATCGCCGTCCGCGACGTCATGTACTACCTGCTCGGCGCGGGGCGCATCGAGCGCGACGTCAACCGCGCCGTCGACATCGGCGGGCCCGACGTGCTGCGCTACGGACAGATGATGAACGGTTACGCGGTCGAGGCGGGGCTCCGCCAGCGCGCCATCGCGGCGCTCCCCGTGCTGACCCCTCGCCTCGCCTCGCACTGGGTGAACCTCGTCACACCCGTGCCGCGGGCGATCGCCCGACCGCTCGTGGAGTCGCTGCAGAACGACTGCGTCATGAAGAACCACGACATCGACGAGCTCATCCCGCCGCCCGCCGAAGGGCTCACGCCGTATCGCCGCGCGGTCTCGCTCGCGCTCGGACGCGTCCGCGACGACGACATCGAGACGAGCTGGCAGGATGCCGAGGTCCTGGGTGTGCCGAGCGACCCGCTCGCGAACGACCCCGACTGGGCAGGACGCACGGTGTTCACCGATGTCCGGACCGCCCAGACGACCGCGACGCCGGAGTCGCTGTGGAAGGTCATCCAGGCGATCGGCGGCGAGAACGGCTGGTACTCATCACCGCTGCTGTGGGCGGTGCGCGGATGGATGGACAGACTCGTCGGCGGCGTCGGGCTCGCGCGGGGCCGCCGCAGCCGCGCGCGGCTGAGCGTGGGCGACGCGCTGGACTTCTGGCGTGTAGAGGCGATCGAGCAGGGGAGCCTGCTGCGCCTGCGGGCCGAGATGAAGGTTCCCGGCAGCGCGTGGCTCGAACTGAGGGCGACCCCGACCGCCGACGGGTCGACCTACGACCAGCGCGCCGTCTTCTTCCCGCTCGGGCTGGCCGGCCGGCTGTACTGGCTCGCGGTGCTGCCGTTCCACGGATTCATCTTCCGCGGCATGGCCAATCGCATCACCGCGGCCGCCGAGCAGATCACGGCCGATGAGGTGACCGAGCGGGCCACCACGCCTGCGGCTGAGTCGGTCGCTGAGCCTGTCGAGCCGGTCGCTGAGCCTGTCGAGCCGGTCGCTGAGCCGCTCGAGCCGGTCGCTGAGCCTGTCGAAGCGTCGGGAACCTAGGCTGGGGCCATGCCCCACGCTCACGCGCACGATGCGCACGCGCACGACGGTCACCACGCTCACGCGCCGCGGGTCGCCGTCGCGATCACGGTGTCGGACAGATCGGCGGCAGGGGAGCGCGACGATCGCAGCGGCCCCGCCGTGGTCGCGGCACTCCGCGGTGCGGGCTATTCATCCGGCGACGCGGTCGTGGTGCCCGACGGTGCCGACAGCGTCGCGCAGGCGCTTCGCGCGGCGCTCGCCGACGGTGCCCGGCTCGTCGTCACGACCGGGGGCACCGGCCTGTCGCCGCGGGATCACACCCCCGAGGGCACACGCGAGGTGCTGACTCGCGAGATCCCGGGCATCGCGGAAGAGCTCCGCCGCATCGGCGCCGCCGAGAAGCCGGCAGGGATGCTGTCGCGCGGCCTCGCCGGGGTCGTCGACGCGTCCGGCGGCGCGGCGGGGGCGCTCGTCGTCAACCTTCCCGGGTCGCCCGCGGCCGTGGCATCCGGAATGCCCGTCATCCTCTCGGTCGCCCGGCACGTGATCGATCAGCTCGACGGGTCGGATCACTGATGGGCGCCGAAGTCCGTCTCGCGCGCATCAGCGCCGCGACCCTCGTGCTGCAGGAGCATCTGGACGCGGTCGACGATGCGACCGCGGGCGCCGTCACGACTTTCGTCGGGCGTGTGCGCGACCACGATCCGGATGCGGCCGGGGCCGTCGTCGCCCTCGAGTACACCGCGCACCCCGACGCCGAGCAGACGCTGCGGACCATCGCCGAGCGCGTCGGAGCGGATTCGGAGGCACTGGTGGCGGTCAGTCACCGGTTGGGGCGGCTCGAGGTCGGCGACGCGGCCGTCGTGATCGCGGTGGCCGCATCGCATCGTGCGGAGGCGTTCGAGGTCTGCCGTGCGGTGATCGAGGCGATCAAGACCGATCTGCCGGTGTGGAAGCGCCAGATCGAGGCCGACGGCACGACGGCGTGGAAGGGCCTCGGCGGCTAGGTCCGCACTACCCTCCGGCGAACGGCGGAAGCACGTCGATCACATCGTCGGGTGTGAGCGCGCGCGCGTCGTCGGTGCGTTCACCGGCCACGAGCACCGCGCAGCGCGGCAGGATGGCGGCCAGTGCGGGGTGCTCGGCGCTCAGCGCGAGGCGCAGTGCGCCGAGGGTGCGCTCGCCGCGCACCTCCTCATCGCGTCCGGCCGCCTCGCGGGCGGCGGCGAAATAGCGGACCAGTGCCATCGCTCAGGCCTCGCCCTGGCGCTGCCACGGACCGGACTTGCCGCCGGTCTTGGCGACGATCCGGACGTGTTCGATCGAGGTCGCCTTGTCGAGGCCCTTCACCATGTCGATGATCGCGAGGGCGGCGACCGAAACCGCCGTGAGCGCCTCCATCTCGACACCCGTGCGGTCGGCGGTGCGCACCGTGGCCTCGACGGTAACGCCCCCGTCTTCGACGACGAGGTCGACGGATGCTCCGTGCACGCCGATCACGTGGGCCAGAGGCAGGAGCGCGGGGGTCTGCTTGGCGGCCTGGATGCCGGCGATCCGCGCGACCGCGAGCACATCGCCCTTGGGCACCGAGCCGTCGCGGAGCGCGGAGACGATCGCAGGCGAGCACCGCACGAAGCCACGCGCCGTCGCCGAGCGCACCGTGGGCTGCTTGTCGGTGACGTCGACCATGCGGGCGTGACCCGCAGCATCCAAATGGGTGAAGCTCATGACAACAGCATGACATCGACGATGTCGCCGGGCGCGACCTCGTCGACGTCGGCCGCGACCACCGCAAGCGCCTCGGCCCGGGCGAGCCCGCCGGCCAGGTGCGAGCCCGAGCCGCCGGCTGTCGCGGGGCGCACGGTCCATCGCGACGGGTCGGTGCGATCGATCGCGGCGGGAAGGTACTGGCGGCGGACGGGTGGGGTGCGCCAGCCCTCCGCAGCCGGCAGCCTCAGCACCGCGCGATGGATCTCGGACCGCCCCTGCATCCTCAGCAGCGCGGGCCGCACGAACGCCTCGAACGACACCGCGACGCTGACGGGGTTTCCGGGGAGGCCGAACACCAGCATCCCGTTCGCGAGTCGCCCGAACGCCTGCGGCTTTCCCGGCTGCATCGCGACCCTGGCGAACTCGAGCTCGCCGCTGGACCCATCTCCTCGGCCGAACGTGTCTTTCACGACCTCATACGCCCCCGCGCTCACCCCGCCGGAGGTCACGAGCACGTCGGCGCCTCGGGCGGATGCCTCGGCCAGCGCGGATCGGAGCGCGTCGACGTCGTCGGCCACGCTCGTGCGCAGCACGATCTCGGCACCTGCCTCGGCGACGAGCGCGACGAGCAGCAGCGAGTTGGAGTCGGGGATCTGGCCGCGCTCGAGCGCCGACCCGGGCTCGACGAGTTCGGAGCCGGTCGAGACGATCGCGACCCGCGGTGCGCGCGTGACGACGAGGTCGGCGACGCCCGCGGCAGCGCACGCTGCGACCTGGAATCCGCCGAGCTCGATGCCGGGAGCGATGACCGCATCACCGGCCTCGGTGTCGCCCCCGCGACGCCGTAGGTAGGCGCCGAAGGCGGGCGCGACGACGACGATCACCTCGCCTGCCGTCCCCTCCAGTCCTCCCTCGGTGTCTTCGAAGGGCACGATCGAGTCGGCCGAGCTCGGCATCGCCGAGCCGGTCATGATCCGTGCGGCCTCGCCGGGGGCGAGCGCAGGATCGAGGGAGCTCCCGGCGGGGATGTCGGCGACGACCTTGAGTCGGACGGGGGAGTCGGATGCTGCAGACTTCACGTCTTCGTGGCGCACCGCGAAGCCGTCCATCGCCGAGTTGTCGAACGCCGGAATGTCGACCCGCGCGGTGACGGCCTCGGCGAGCGTGCGACCGAACGCCTCGGCGAGCGGGATGCGGACGCTCTCGACCGGCCGGACGGTGGCCAGGACCATGGCGAGCTGCTCCTCGACCGTGCGCAGGGGCGACGGGGTGCCGGCGGTCATCCGGTCACCGCGACCGGGGTCGTCCGCTCGGCGTCCCACGCATGCATGCCGCCGGCGAGCACGGTCGCCTCCACGCCCGCGGCCAGGAGCGCGGCGGCGGCGCGCCGCGCGCGCCCGCCCGCCGCGCAGACGACGAGCACCGGCCCGGGGGCCGCGGCCGCCGGGGCGGCGAGCAGGTCGGCCAGGGGAATCGAGACGGCTCCGTCGATCATCCCCGCGGCCAGCTCGACGGGCTCGCGCACGTCGATCACGCGCATGCCCGCGGCGATGGCCTCAGCCGCATCCGACACCGAGATCTCGGGGGGTGGCGGGGGTGCAGCATCCGCGACCTGTCGGGTGGGCGTCGTTGCGCTTCGGCGCAGCGCGACCTCGGACTGGCGGGCGTTCAGGCCGTCGATCACGAGCACGCGACCGATGAGGGGCTCGCCAATGCCGGCGATGAGCTTGATCCCCTCGGTCGCCATGAGTGCGCCGACCTGCAGGCACAGCGCGCCCAGCACACCGACCGCTTCGCAGGTAGGGGCATCGTCGGCGCTGCCGATCGGGTACAGGTCGCGGAGGAGGACCGGATCGCCGACCGTCGGGGTCGACCAGAACACGGTGACCTGAGCGTCGAACGACTGGATCGCGCCCCAGACGAGCGGGATGCCGAGCTCTTCGGTGGCGGCGGCGACCGCCTCGCGGGTCGGGAAGGTGTCGGAGCCGTCGAGCACGAGGTCGGCGCCGCGCAGGAGCGTGACGGCGTTCGCCGGGGTGAGGCGTTCGCGAACGGCGTTGACGCGCGTCTCGGGGGAGAGGCCGGCGGATGCCCGCTCGGCGCTCGCGGTCTTGGGGCGCCCGAGGTCGCCAAGGCTGTGCAGCACCTGGCGCTGCAGGTTCGAGAGCTCGACCACATCGTCGTCGATCACGGTGAGGGTGCCGACGCCCGCCGCGGCGAGGGCGAGGATCGCGGGAGAGCCGAGACCCCCGGCGCCGACGATCGCGACGTGCGCCGCGGCGAGGCGGCGCTGCCCGACCTCGCCGAGCGCGGCGAGCGACGTGTGCCGCGCTGTGCGGGCACGCTCGGCCTCGCTCAGCGCCTCGACCGGCGCGACCAGTGGGGGGATCGGCATCCTTTCAGGGTAGTCGCGCGACCCGGGACAGGGTCGGGGGTGCACTGCGATGTTCGAGGGTGCATTGCGAAGGTCGAGGGTGCATTGCGGGAATGGGGAGCAGATGCGGGGGAATTGCGACCCGAGGCCCGTACTTGCGGAGATAGGGTGGCCGTATGTCCTCGTACAAGATCTCAGAAGCCGCCCGTCTTCTCGGCGTGAGCGATGACACCGTGCGTCGCTGGGTCGATCAGGGCACGCTCGAAGCCACGGGTTCGTCGCCGGTACAGATCCCCGGTGAGGCGCTCGCCGCCCGAGCGATCGAGCACGTCAAGGCTCCCGCCGACCCCACCGACGTGCTCTCCAGCGCCCGTAACCGCTTCGTCGGGATCGTCACCCGCATCCAGATCGACACCGTCATGGCGCAGGTCGACATCCAGGCCGGGCCCCACCGGGTGGTGTCGCTCCTCTCTTCCGAAGCCGTCCGCGATCTCGGCCTCGAAGTCGGGTCGCTCGCCGTCGCGGTCGTCAAGGCCACCAACGTCATCGTCGAAACCCCGAAGGGCTGAGCCATGCGTCGTCGTCGCCCCCTCGTCGTGGCCGCCGCCGCGGTTTCGCTCCTCTTCGCCTTGGTGGGGTGCGCGTCCTCGGCGACCACCGGTTCGACCATCGGTTCGACCACCGCCCCGACGACCGAGCCGACCGCGAGCGCGACCTCGTCGCTCACCGGCGAGGTCACCGTCTACGCCGCCGCATCGCTGCACACGGCGTTCGACCAGATCTCGGCGGCGTTCGTCGCCGAGAACCCCGGGGTCACGCTCCCCCCGATCGTCTACGACGGATCGAGCACCCTCGCCACCCAGATCGTCGAGGGCGCGGGTGTGGACGTGTTCGCCTCGGCCGACCAGAAGAACATGGCGAAGGTGTCGGATGCCTCGCTCACGGCCGGCACTCCGGAGCTGTTCGCGACGAACACGCTCGTGATCGCGGTGCCGAAGGGCAACCCGGCCGGCATCACGACGCTGGCCGATCTCGCCGCTCCGGGAGCGACCGTCGTGCTGTGCGCTCCCGAAGTGCCGTGTGGCGCAGCATCCCAGAGTCTGCTCACCAATGCCGGCCTCACCGTGACCGCCGCCAGCCTCGAGCAGAACGTCACGGCCGTGCTGACCAAGGTCGCGGCAGGTGAGGCGGATGCGGGGCTCGTGTACGCAACCGACGTCATCGGAAACTCAGCGGTCGAATCGATCGTGCCCGACGGCGCCGCCGCGGTGATCAACAAGTACCCGATCGCGACGCTGAAGGCGTCGAAGAATCCCGACGCGGCAGCGGCGTTCCTGGCGTTCGTCACCGGACCGAAGGGGCAGCAGATCCTCGCCGATCTCGGCTTCGGCGCCCCGTGAGCCGGCCCTCGGTGAGAATGGCCTGATGAGACGGATCCCGCGCACGCTCCGGTACGGGATGCTCGGCGCGCCGTGGCGGGTCGCATGACGCGCCGGCTGCGCCGCGGGCGAGAGCTCGGCGGCTTCGTCCCGCGCATCCTCGCGCTTCCCGCGCTGGTGGGCCTCGCCTTGCTCGTCGTGCCGCTCGCCGCCCTCGTGGCGCGCGTGGAGTGGTCGACCCTCTGGGCCGACATCACCGCGCCGGCCGCGCTCGACGCGCTCTGGCTGTCGCTGCGGACGGGCCTGATCGCAACCGGCATCTGCCTGGTGCTGGGCGTGCCGCTCGCTCTGATGATCGCCCGCAGCACGCCGCGCAGCGCCGGCGTGCTGCGGGCGCTGGTGACGGTGCCACTCGTGCTGCCGCCGATGGTGGGCGGAGTGGCCCTGCTGTTCCTGTTCGGGCGCAACGGCGCGCTCGGGCAGCTGATGGACGCGTGGTGGGGCATCCGCATCCCGTTCACGACGCCCGCGGTCGTGCTCGCCCAGACCTTCGTCGCCCTGCCGTTCCTGGTGCTGGCTCTGGAGGGCGCGCTGCGTACGTCGGGCATCGAGTACGAGCGCACGGCGGCGACCCTGGGCGCGGGCCGCTGGACGATTCTCTGGCGGGTGACGCTGCCGCTGGCTGCCCCCGGGCTGGTCGCCGGGACGGTGCTGTGCTTCGCCCGGGCGATCGGCGAGTTCGGGGCGACCGCGCTGTTCGCCGGGAATGCGCCCGGCGTCACGCAGACGATGCCGCTCGCGATCTACACGGCTTTCAACGGTTCGGGAGTCGGGCAGGGCACCGCCGTAGCCCTCAGCCTGCTGCTGCTGGTGACCGCGCTCGCCGTGCTCCTGCTCGTGCGGGCGTGGCGACCGGGGGCCTCACGATGAACCGGGTGCGTCGCGATGAGGCGCGATGAGGGAGGTGCCGTGAAGGGCGCCGGGGGGAAAGGCGCCGGGGTGAAAGGCGCCGGGCTCGCGGCGGACGTCGTGGTGGAGCGCTCCGACACTTATCGCCTGAATGCCGCTCTGCGCGCCGAGCCCGGCGAGGTCGTCGCGGTCATGGGTCCGAGCGGCGCCGGCAAGTCGACCCTGCTCGGCGCGATCGCCGGCACTGTGCGGCTGAGCGACGGCACCGTCACGATCGGGGGCGAGATCGTGGCATCCGCGCGCCGGAGCGTTCCCGCCTCGCGCCGCGGGGCCGTGCTGCTCGGCCAGGAGCCGCGACTCTTCCCGCACCTGACGGCCCGTGCGAACGTCGCGTTCGGGCTGCGGGCGCGCGGCATCCGGAAGACGGATGCTGAGAGCACCGCCGACGAGTGGCTGTGGCGCGTCGGCCTCCCGGGCGCCGGCGACCACCGGCCCGCCGAGCTCTCCGGTGGGCAGCAGCAGCGTGTCGCGGTGGCGCGTGCGCTCGCGGTCGAGCCCCGCGTGCTGCTGCTGGACGAGCCGCTCACCTCGCTCGATTCCGAGACGGCGGGCGAGATCCGCGCGATGATCTCCGAACAGCTGGCCCCCTCGCGGGCCACGGTGATCATGGTGACCCACGATGTCGTCGACGCGACCGCCATGGCCCATCGCCTGGTCGTGCTGGAAGCCGGCCGCGTGACGCAGGAGGGGGCGGTCCGGGACGTGCTGGGCACTCCGGCCACCCGGTTCGTCGCGGCGATCGCCGGCGTCAACCGCGTGGAAGGTCTCGCGTCGGCCGGCCGATGGCATTCCGCCCACGCCGCGCCCGAGGTCATCCTCGCCGGCGCTGTGCCCGGTGGCGCCGCCGACGGTGCTCCGCTCGCGGCGGTCTTCCGCCCCGGTGCGGTGCGACTGGAGCCGGTGGTCGATGCATCGTGGACCGGGGCGCTCCGCCTCATGGCCCACGAACCCGCCACCCCCGGGGAGTGGCTGGCGCGCGTCGTCCGTCTCGAGCAGAACCTCGGCGGCGTGCGCGTCCACACCGCCGCGCCGCCGGTCGCGGTCGACATCTCGGTCGAGGCGGCGGCCGCCCTGCGACTCACCGCTGGGACGATCGTCCGGCTGCGCGTCGCGGCCTCCGATGTGCGTCTGCAGTCGGTCCCGGCGCCCGCGGCCACCGCAGCCCCCGCGGCCAACGCAGCCACCGCAGCCCCCGCGGCGCCTCTCGAAGCCGCGCTCTAGAATCGGCGGATGCCCCGCATCCGCCCCTTCAGATCGGGTGACGAACCCGCGCTGGCCGACATCTGCCTGCGCACAGCGGATGCCGGAGCCGACGCCACCGGCATCTTCGACGACGATGCGATCTGGGCCGAGATCTTCGTCCTGCCTTACGTCGCGCGGCATCCGGACCTCGCCTCCGTGGTCGAAGCCGACGACGGCCGGGTCGTGGGGTACATCGTCGGCACGTCCGACACCGACGCGTTCGAGGCGTGGTTCCGCGACGAATGGTGGCCCGAGCACGGCGCTCGTTGGCCCAGGCCCGCGCAGGAGCGCACGCGGCAGGACGCCACGCTGCGCTATGCGTACGCACGGGCTCCGGGGGCCGAGCCCTACGGCGGCGACTACCCCGCGCACCTGCACATCGACCTCCTGCCCGAAACGCAGGGCGGTGGATGGGGGCGCCGGCTCATCGAGACGCTCGTCGAGGCTCTCCGCCGGCGTGGAGTGACGGGGCTGCACCTCGTCGCCTCGGACACGAATTCCGGAGCGATCGCGTTCTATCCCAGGGTCGGGTTCACCCCGCTCCCGTCGCACCCCGGCGTGCGGGCGTTCGGGATGACGCTGAGGCCCGAAGCGGGCTGAGTCAGCCGGCCGTCAGGTCACGCACGCGCCGCCGTTCGCGCAGCGAGTGCGCGGGGCGGCCGGGCGCAGCATCCCGCTTCGCGTCGAGCACGTGCTGCTCGATGAGCCCGGCGTAGGCGACGCGCCAGCTCCGGATCCGGATGTCGGCGATCGACCTGGTGTCGTCGATCGTGGCGCGGCGGACGGAGAGCACCCAGCGACGCTATCGCGATGCGACCACCGGCGGCGCGGCCCGGAAAGCCCTCACGGCGTCGGCCATCGTCGGGTAGTACGCGTCGTCGCCGAGCAGCGCGGTGATGCCCGAGCGGTCGAGGTGCGCACGGACGTTGTCGGCGACGTTGGCCAACGCGAGATGAACACCACGGTCCTTCAGCTCGTTGAAGGCCTGGATCACCGTCTCACCGCCGCTGTAGTCGACGTCCGACATCGCCGCCGCGTCGATCACGAGCCACCGCACGGTGGGGGCGCCCTCGCCGACGAGGGTGAGCATCTCTTCGTTGAATCGGTTGGCGTTGGCGAAATAGAGGCTCGCGGCGAAGCGATAGACCACGAGTCCGGGCTCGCTGGTGGCTCCTGCGGCCACTGGGACGGTTTCGCTCATCTCCTTCGGCGCCGTGATGATCACGCCGTCCGTCGGGCGGTAGCCGTGGCTGAGGTGCGTGATGATCGACAGGATGATCGCGAGGATGATCGCCTGCTCCACACCCACCGTCACCACGACGAGCGCGGTGATGACCGCGACCGCGAATTCGCCTCGACGGATCCGCAGCACATGCCGGAGGCCCTTGATGTCGATGAGTTCGACGCCGATGAGGAAGACGACGGACGCCAGCACCGCCGTCGGCATGAACGCGAGAGGCACGGTGAGAAACAGCAGCACGATGAGCACGATGAACGCGGTCGTCAGCGATGCGATCTGCGAGCGACCGCCTGCACCGGTCACCATCTGGGTCTTGGTCGGGCTGCCGTTCACGACGAATGCGCCTGAAAGACCGGCGGAGATGTTGGCGAGTGAGAGGCCGACGAGGTCGGTGTTCTCGGAGAACTGCTCCTCGAATTTCGCCGCGTAGGCGCGTGAGGTGGCGGCGCTCTGCGCGAGGATGACGACGAACAGTGCACCCGCGGTGCCGAGCAGTGGTGCGAGTTCGGCCCACGTGATCGCCGGGATGCCGAACTGCGGCAGGCCGCTGGGGACCGTGCCGAGCACGGCGACGCCGTCGGCGGCGAGATCGAACTGCCAGCTGACGATGATCGCCCCGACGACCGCGATCAGGGCCCCCGGAACGCTCGGCGCGAAGATCTTCGTGGTGAGCGCGATCGCCAGCACGGCGAGCGACACCCAGACCGTGGGCCAGTTGAGGCTCCCGAGGTCGGCCATCGTGGCGAAGAACTTCTCGATCGTGCCGCTGGAGCCCGGCCACGTCTTGGTGAACGTCGGAGCGGGGATGCCGAGCATGTCACCGAACTGCCCCAGAGCCACCTGGATGCCCACGCCGGTGAGGAAGCCGATCAGCACGCTCCGCGACAGGAAGTCGGCGATGAACCCCAACCGGGCCACACGGGCGAGGATCAGCAGGAGCCCCGTGATGATCGCGAGAGCACCGGCGAGCTGCACGTACTGCGGCGACGCGAGGGGCGCGAGCCCGGCGAGCCCCGCGGCCATGATCGCCGCCGTCGCCGAGTCGGCACCCACGACGAGGTGGCGCGACGAGCCGAGCAGGGCGAACACGGCGATCGGGATCAGGATCGTGTAGAGGCCGGTGATCACCGGCATGCCGGCGATAGCGGTGTAGCCCATCACCTCGGGGATGCCGAGGGCAGCCAGGGTGGCGCCGGCGGCGATGTCGGCAGGCACCCGCTTGATCTGCACGGGAAGGATGCCCTGCAGGAGGGGCAGACGCCGTCGAGCGGGCGCGGGGTTGGCTGACATGACTGGATGCTATGGCCAGCGCCCCGCGCGGCGACTCGCCCGGGAAGGGTGATTCAGGCGGGCGACCTGCGGGGCCGACGGGGCGGCCGTCAGCCCTCGAGTCGGCCGTTCTCGATGCGCACGACGCGATCGACGAGCCCCGCCGGCACCGCGACGTGCGAGATGAGGATGACCGACTGATCCGCACCCACGGCGCCGAGCAGATCGGTGAGGAGGGTGTCGGAGGCGGCGGGATCGACCCCGGCCGTCGGCTCGTCGAGCACGAGCACCGGAAACCCGCGCAGCAGCGCGCGGGCGAGCGCGATGCGCTGCGCCTGCCCGCCCGACACGAGCGCGCCGCGCTCGCCGACACGGGCATCGAGGCCGCCGCGCTCGCGGACCCACGGCCCGAGCCCGACGCGGTCGAGCACCTCGAGCAGCTCGGCATCCGTCGCCGTCTCGCGCGCGAAGAGGAGGTTCTGACGGACGTCTTCATCGAAGAGCATCGGATGCTGTTCGCACAGGCCGACCGTCAGCCGCACGTCGTCGGCCGCGAGTGCCTGCACCGGCCGATCGCCGATCTCGTACGTGCCGGAGATGTCGAGAAAGCGCACGAGCGCGTGCGCGAGGGTCGTCTTGCCCGCGCCGCTCGAGCCGACGACGAGCAGGCGTTCGCCGGGTCGTACATCGAGGTCCACTCCGCTCAGCGACGGCGCTGCGACTCCGGGCCAGTGCGAAGAGACGCCGCGGAGGCGCAGGCCGGTGCCCAAGGCGGGACCGACGCCGGTGGGGAGGACGGTATCGGCGACGAGGCCGTCGGGAAGCTCCGTGGGAAGAGCGTCGGCGATGCGCTCGGCCGAGGCGCGCACCTGCCGCCACGCCGAGGCGGCGAGCGGGACGGCGGCGAACACCTCGAACACCGCCATCGGCACGAGCACGACGATCGCAAGCTCCGGGCCCGCGAGGGATCCGGCCGAGACGAGGGGCGCGCTGACGAGAACGGCGGCGATGGACGCGAGCCCGGCGAGGACCGATACGAGGCCCGCGGTGCCGGCCTGGGCGCCGGCGCGCCGCACGATCGCCTGGCGCAGCCGCGCGTCCGCGGCGAGGATGCGGTCGCGACTGGCGTCCTGCGCACCGTAGGCCGCCAATACGTCGAGGCTGCCGAGGTGATCGGTGAGCGCGTCGGCGAGGGCGGCGCGCCGTGGGGCGATCGCGCGCTCGGCGCGGGCGCCGGAGGCCCAGCCCCACAGTGTCGCCGCGGCGGCGGCTGCGACGAGGCATCCGAGCATGGTCAGCGCGGCGGGCCACGAGATGAACGCCACGAGCACGACGCCACCCAGCGCGACCGTCGCGGACGCGACGAGCGGCTGGACGACCCGCAACGGCAGGTTCTGCAGGTCGTCGACGTCGTCCACCAGGGCGCCCAGCACCGACCCATGGCGTGTGCGGGCGAGTCCGTCGGGTGCGAGCGGGATGAGACGTCTCACCAGCGACGACCGCGACGAGGCGAGCTGGCGCAGGGCCGCGTCGTGGCTGGCGAGCCGGTCGGTGTAGCGGAAGGTCGCGCGGGTGAGCGCGAACAGGCGGACGCCGACGACCGCAGCCGAGATGTAGAGCACGATCGGCTGTTCGCTCGCGCGCACGATCAGCCATGCGCTCACCGCGAGGAGCGCGACGGCGGATGCCTCGGACGCGAACGCCGATGCCGCGCCCGGCCAGAACCGTCGGAGCGGGGGCATGGCGCCGCGCAGGACCGACTCCGTCGTCGTGGCGCTCATCACGCGTTCACCTCCACGGGCCACAGCTGCACGACGCGATCGGCGATCGTGCGGGCGCTCGTGCGGTGCGAGACGAGGACGACGGCGGCTCCGGCATCCGCCAGTTCGCGAACCGACCGCCACAGCCGAGCCTCGGTCTCGGCGTCGAGGGCGGCGCTGGGCTCATCGATCGCGAGCACCTCGGCTCGCGCGCGCAGGTGCCGGTAGAACGCGCGGGCCACGGCGACGCGCTGCGCCTGGCCGCCCGAGAGCCCGGTGCCCTGCACACCGAGCTCCAAGTCGGGGTCGAGTTCGCCCGCGCACGCACGCCGCAGCGCGTCTCGCACCAGAGCGGGATCGGGCTCGGTGTCGCCCAGCGCGACGTTGTCGCCGATCCGTCCGGCGATCAGGCCCGCCTGCTGTCCGGCCCAGGCGATCCAGGTCGGGGCGGAGAGCTCGCGAACATCGCGTCCGCGCCAGGTCGCCGTCCCCTCGAATCGCGCGGCGCCCCGCAGGGCCGCGAGCAGGCTCGACTTGCCGGCGCCGCTGGGCCCTTCCACCAGCACCACCTCGCCCGCGGAGACTTCGAGATCGAGGGGCGGCAGCATCCGCTCGCCGCGCTCCACCCGCATACCTCGCACCCACAGCCCCTCGCCCGCGTGAGTCGAATCGGTCGAGGTGCGGACGACCTCGGACGGGGAGTCCGCCACTCGGCCGGAACTCCTCGTCTCGGCGGCGGGGCCCGCACCGGCGGCACCCGCACCGCCGGCACCATCCAGCACCTCGAACACGTCGTCGGTCGCGGCGACGCCCTCGGCGGCGGCGTGGAACTGCACGCCGACCTGCCGGATCGGCAGATATGCCTCGGGCGCGAGCAGCAGCACGAAGAGCCCGACCGCGAGGGTGAGCGATCCGTCGAGCAGCCGGAATCCGATCGTGACGGCGATGATCGCCACCGAGATGCTCGCGAGCAGTTCGAGGGCGAACCCCGAGAGGAACGAGATGCGCAGCACGCGCATCGTCTCGGTGCGGTACCGCTCGGTGACCTGTTCGATGGATGCTGCGGCGCGATGCTGGCGGCCGAAGACCTTGAGGGTCGACAGGCCCTGCACCGTATCGGCGAACCGCACGGCGAGCGCGTGCAGGGTGTTCCACTGACGCTTCTGCACCGACCGGGTGGCCATGCCGATCAGTGCCATGAAGAGCGGGATGAGGGGGAGCGTGAGCAGCACCGTCAGGCCGCTGATCCAGTCCGCCCACCACATCACGAGGATGATCAGGGGTGTGGCGATCACGGTCTGCACGAGCTGCGGCAGGTAGCGCCCGAAGTAGGCCTCGAGGGCGTCGAGGCCGTGGCCGGCCGTGAGCGCCAGCTGAGCGGAGTTGCGCGACGAGAGCCACGCGGGGCCGAGCGTGCCGACCGCATCGACGAGTGCGCCGCGCAGCTGCGCCTGCACGGTGGCAGCGGCTCGGGCGGCGACGGCGTCGCGCGCCCAGAGCAGGATGGCGCGCACGGTCACGACGAGGGCGAGCAGACCGAGTGTGGTGGCGAGCTCGGGTGCCGGCATCCCGTCGATGGTGCCCACGATCGCGCGTGTCAGCAGCCACGCGAACGCGATGATCACGAGTGTCTGCGTGCCGCCGATCAGGGCGATGACGACGAAGAACCCGCGCGAGGCCTTCGCGTAGCGCAGCAGCCGGGGGTCGACGGGACGGATGCTGTCGCGCGGCGCGTCAGCGGAGTCCGAAGCCATCATTCGATCCTGCCTTACCGTCGGAGCTGCGGACCGAGAACCTCAATGCGCGACCGCGGCCGCCTTCTCGATGCGCGTGCGCGAGACGCGGCGGCGGAAGACCCAGTACGTCCACGCCTGGTAGACGAGCACGAGCGGGAGGAAGATGACGGCGGCCCACGTCATGATCGTGAGGGTGTAGTCGGTGCTGGAGGCATTGTCGATCGTCAGGCTGAAGGCCGGGTCGGTGCTGGAGACCATCACGTTCGGGAACAGCGCGAACCACAGCGTGAGGACGGCGCTCACGATGGTCGCGGCGCCGAAGCCGAACGCCCAGCCCTCGCGGTCGCGGAGGTTGAACAGAATCGACATGACCAGGCACACCGCCGCGATCGCGGCACACGCGATGACGGCGGCCATGAGCGGCGCACCGTTGCGTGCGGCGATGAAGATCGTCCAGATCAGGAAGATCGCGGCCACCACGACCGTGATCATCCCGGCTCGCCGAGCGAGCGTGCGGGCGTCGTCGTGCACCTGGCCGTCGGTCTTCAGCGCGACGAAGTAGACGCCGTGGGTGAAGAACAGCAGCAGGGTGGTGAGGCCCCCCAGCAGGCCGTAGGGGTTGAGCAGTGTGAGGAGCGAGCCGGTGAACTCGTGGCTCGCGTCGATCGGGACGCCCTGCACGATGTTGGCCAGTGCCACGCCCCACAGGACGGCCGGCACGGCCGAGCCGACGACGATCATCGTGTCGAAGCCCTTTTTCCACTGGAGTGAGTCGCGTTGGTGGCGATACTCGAAGGAAACGCCGCGGAGGATCAGGGCGAGCAGGATCAGCAGGAGCGCGAGGTAGAAGCCGCTGAACATCGTCGCGTACCACTCCGGAAAGGCCGCGAACAGACAGGCTCCCGCGACGATGACCCACGTCTCGTTGAGGTCCCACACGGGGCCGATCGTGTTGATGATCTGGCGGCGGCCGATGTCGTCTTTGCCGAGGAACGGCAGCGACATCCCGACTCCGAAGTCGAACCCGTCGAGCACGAAGTAGCCGACGAAGAGCGCGCCGATGATGAAGAACCAGACGTATGCGAGATCCATGGCGGGCTCCTAGTAGACCGTCGTCGGGGTGTCTTCGAGCGCGTGATCCGTCGGATCCGGGTCGCCCGGACCGGGTAGGGGTTCAGGCCCGGTGTGCGCGGTCTTCATGATGAGCCCGATCTCGACGACCGCCAGGATCGCGTAGATCGCGGTGAAGGCGACGAGCGAGATGAGCACCGTCCAGCCCGGGACGCTCGGCGAGACGCCGTCCTGGGTGAGCATCAGGCCGAACACGATCCAGGGCTGTCGACCCATCTCGGTGAACACCCAGCCCACCAGGATTGCGAACAGCGACGCCGGCCATGCCCAGATCGCCAGACGCCACGCCCAGGTGGGTACCTCGCGCTTAGCCTTCTTGCGGGTGAGCCACAGGCCCGCGACCGACACCAGCGCGGCGATGCCGCCGAGCCCGATCATCCAGCGGAACGACCAGTACGTGATCCACAGCACCGGCGCGAAGTTGCCGTTCACCCGGTCGGCGAACTGCGGGAAGAGCTGCGTCGCATACGCGTTGTTCAGGTCGTTGATGCCTTCGACGCAGCCATCGAAGGTGTGCGTCGACAGGAACGACAGCAGGTAGGGCACGCGGATCGAGAAGAGCTCGGAGGTTCCGTCCGGTGTGCCGAGAGTGAAGACCGAGAACGAGGCGTTCGCCCCGCACGCCGTGTTGAAGAGGGCTTCGGCGGCGGCCATCTTCATCGGCTGGGTCGAGACCATCACGAGCCCGAGCTGGTCGCCCGAGACGGCGACGCCGACGAACGCGATAATCAGGCCCCACAGGCCGTAGCGCAGCGACGTGCGCATCATCTCGATGTTGCGCCGACGCACGAGGTGCCACGCCGAGATCGAGACGATGACGCCCATCGTCATCATGAACGCGGCGAACAGCGTGTGCGGGAGGGCTGCCAGGGCCACCCGATTGGTGAGAACCGCGAAGAAGTCGGTCATCTCGGCGCGGTGGCCGTCGGCCGCCATCTTGTAGCCGACCGGGTTCTGCATGAACGCGTTGGCTGCGAGGATGAAATACGCCGAGAACCAGGCGCCGATCGTGGCGATCCAGATGCTGGCCAGGTGCAGGCCCTTGGGCAGCTTGTCCCAGCCGAAGATCCACAACCCGATGAAGGTGGCCTCGAAGAAGAAGGCCATGAGCCCCTCGAACGCGAGGGGTGCGCCGAACACGTCACCGACGAAGCGCGAGTACGACGACCAGTTCATCCCGAACTGGAACTCCTGGACGATGCCGGTCACCACACCCATGGCGAAGTTGATCAGGAAGATCTTGCCGAAGAAGCGGGTCAGGTGCAGCCACTTGAGGTTCGCGGTGCGGAACCACGCCGTCTGGAAGATCGAGACGGTCAGCGCCATCCCGAGCGTGAGGGGCACGAAGAGGAAGTGGTAGAGGGTCGTGAGACCGAACTGCCAACGCGCGAGCAGCAGGGGGTCGAGCAGGTCCACCGAGGTGCCTCCGATCACTCTGAGAGTGTGGTCTGACCACAGTAACATGTGGTCAGACCACACGCCATGGGCAGTTCTCCCGTGCCCGTCCAGGCTCCCGCATCGACCCGACTCACGCCAGTGCCGCGGGCCGTGAAAAACGGCCCCGCGCGGTGAGGTCGCGATTACGCTCGAAGGATGAGTGCACGATGCGGCGCGAGTTCGCGATCATGACGGCTGTTCCCGTCATGATCGGCGTCCGTGCAGCGCTCCCGACGGACGGCCGGACGGATGCTGCGCCCGCCGCACTCGGTGCACCGCTGGTCGACACGCACCGGCGCGTGCATCGCGATCTTCGGATCTCGCTCACCGATCGCTGCTCACTGCGCTGCACCTACTGCATGCCCGAGCAGGGGAACGAGTGGCTGGCGCGCTCCAGCATCCTGAGCCTCGAGGAGATCGAGCGGATCGCGCGGGTCGCTGCGGCCGACGGCGTCACGACGTTCCGGCTCACGGGCGGTGAGCCGCTGCTGCGGGCCGACATCGTCGAGGTGGTGCGGCGCCTCAGTGCGATCGTGGGCGCCGACGGGCCGGTGCAGCTCGCGATGACGACCAACGGCATCCGCCTGGCAGCGCTGCTGCCCGATTTGATCGACGCGGGGCTGCACCGCGTGAACATCAGCATCGACACGCTCGACCGCGAGAGGTTCCGCGAACTCACGCGGCGCGATCGGCTCGACGACGTCCTCGAGGGGATCGCGGCGGCCGCAGCATCCGGTCTTCGTCCGCTCAAGCTGAACACGGTCGCGATGCGGGGTGTCAACGACGACGAGCTGCCCGATCTGGTCGCCTTCGCGGTCGAGCACGGCGCCGAGCTGCGGTTCATCGAGCAGATGCCGCTGGATGCCGGGCACACGTGGGACCGCGCCCAGATGGTGACGCGCGACGAGATCCTCGCCGCTCTCTCGGAGCGGTGGGAGCTCACGCCGATCCCGGGGCGCGGGGGAGCGCCCGCCGAAAGATGGACGCTGGATGGCGGCCCGCACACGGTCGGGATCATCGCGTCGGTCACCGCACCGTTCTGCGGTGATTGCGACCGGCTGCGGCTGACGGCCGACGGGCAATTGCGCAACTGTCTCTTCTCGACGACCGAGTACGACCTGGTGCCGATCCTGAGATCAATCGCTGAGCCCGCCGAAGCGTCGTCGATCGACTTGGGCATCGATCGGATGCTGCGCTCCTGCGTCAGCGGAAAGCTCCCTGGTCACGCGATCAACGACCCGAGCTTCCTCCAGCCCGCGCGAGGGATGAACGCGATCGGCGGCTGACGCCGAATACTCGCACTCCGGCGCTCCGGCGCTCGGCGATCAGGCGGCGGCGTGCGAACGTGCGAGCTGCAGGACGCAGCCGTTCGGCACGCCCTCGGGGCGCACGGCGACGGCGCGCAGCGGACCGCCGGCTTCGGTGAGCACGCCCTGCATGATGCCGAGGTGCACGGCGCACAACGTCTCGCGATGGTCCGCCTGCGTCGCCTGATGGTGGCACCGCCTCACCTCGAGCGTCAGGTTGTGAGCGTCGAAGGCGGGGTCGAACCCGGAGTCGGCGAGGTGCTCGACGATCGCGTCCAGCTGGTGGAGCGCGTCGGGGTCGAGGTCGCGCGTGTCGGGTTCGGCGTCCGGGATCATCCGCCGCATGAGATCGCCGCGGTTCGCCGCTTCGCGGACCTTCCGTTTGGCGACCGGGCTCGAGATGGCCGCCTCACCCATGACAGCGGTGAACAGCACTCGCGGCCGGCCGCGCGTGGTGCGGTGCTCGATGGTGCGGACGACGAGTCCGTCGGCCTCGAGGCGCTGCAAGTGCTCGCGGACGGTGTTGGGGTGAAGGGCGGTGGCCTCGCTCAATTCGGTGATCGTGCGGCGGGTCCGCTCGGTCAGCAGTCGCAGGATCTCGACGCGGCTGTAGCTGGAGATGGCGCTGTATCCGGCTGTCGTGGAGGACATGGCCTCATTATTCATGGGGCCCGCGAGCGGCTGGATGAAGCCTCTCGACGTCGAGGGATTTCTTCTTGATGTCGAGATATCCAGGTCTGATTCGCGTCCTTCACGCGGCTCGCCAGCCGGCGCGTTGGGGTTGTGGTGGTGGTGGATCCCAGGCCCATTTCCACGCCGCTTTCGATGTCAGGGCGATGGGTCGGCGGCCGCCGGGTGGGTGGAGCATGAAGTTCTCATGGCCGTTTCGGGTGATCTTCCATCCGTGGTTGTGCAGGGTCATGTGGTGGTGTCGGCAGAGGAGGATGCCGCGGTCGATGTCGGTTCGTCCGCCGTCGGCATAGGGGTCGATGTGGTGTGCTTCGCAGTACGAGACGGGGCGTGTGCATTCGGGCCACATGCATCCGCCGTCGCGTGCGGCGAGAGCAAGCGTCTGCGTAGCGGTGTACAGCCTGTGCGCGCGTCCGACGTCGAGCGGGTTCCCGTGTCGATCCGCGGTGATCGTCACGGTGCCGGCGGCGCACACCGCACGATCGATCACGGAGCCCGGGAACGCATCGCCGCCGTCTTCGGCTTGCCCGGTGCCGAGGAGACGTCCGAATGCGTCTCGCGGACCCTGGATGTCGTTCACCGTGACCAGACGCACCCCCGGCTGGCGGGCACCGAACACATCGCTGGCAGAAGCGAGTGCTCCGGCGCGCAGGACGTCCATGAGCAGGTCGTAGGCGAGTTGATCGTTGGTGCGGGGATCGTCGCGCAGCTTGTCGGCCGCGGTGACGTCGGCGCTGTTCACGAACCTCGGTCCGCCCCGGCGAGGACGCAGTGCCGCGTCGAGGATCGTCCGCACCCACAGCGCCATCTCGTCGTCGTAGGTGATCTTGGCGTGGTGCTGACCGTCGGCGTCGGTCCACATCCGGTACGCGCGCGATTCGTACCGCTTCGCGAAGCGCGCTTCGGCGCCGGTGGGGTCGAGCAGGTCACGGATGATCCGCGCTCGCTTGCCGAGCTCCTCCACGGGCATCTGAGACGCCTCTGCCACGAGACCTTCCGCGGCGAGGGTCCACGCTTCGCAGACCGCCTCGGAGTCGATCGTGATGTCGCCGATCACCGCTGGTTCGCCGAGCCCGCCGCGGATCGCGTCATGCTGAGCGGGGGTGAGCGCGCCGCTGAGCAGCGCGGTGCGCAGTGGTTCATGCCACGGCGCCGCGGCCTTGATTGTCGGATCGGCCGGCTCACCGGCGGCGCCTTCCACCAGCGCCACGCCGACCCGCACCTGCCGGGTGGCGTCGGCCTTCGTTCCGCCCGTGATCGACTGGATCAACGACACCGGCGACGCGAATCCCTGCCCGGCAGCAAGGCCTCCGCCTCCGTCGTCACGTCGAGAACGCTGCGCCGCGACACCGGCGAGCACGGCCTGCAACCGCGCGGCGTCATTGGCCAACGCTGTCACGTCGGCCAGAGCATCCAGCACCGACGAATCACTCAACCGCACCGCGCACGACGGCAACGCCGCAGCCTCGACATCCAGTTCATCCCACGCCGCAAGCCGGTCGACCCGGTCGCGTATCGCGGTGAGGATGTTCATACAGCTATCGTGACAGGACCCTCAGACATCAGAACAGAAATACGAGAGCCTGTGGAGGGATTCGGACACGCAGGGGTCCTGGGGAGGCGTCGGCAGGCATCAGATCTCGGGGCGATCAGCCGAGCTTCGCGGAGTGAGCGTCACGTCGGCGACGGGATGGACGAACGCTCGCGACGGGCTGGAGGAACGCCGCACGGGGCCGGAAATGGTTGAATGGGATGGACGCCTGACGGGCGCGCACGCCATCCGACAGGAGCCCTTGAATGACCGCCAGTACCCCGCAGATCGTCGTCTTCACCGGTGACAGCATCACCGATTCAGGCAGGCGGGACGACCCCGAGGGCCTCGGCGGGGGCTACGTCCGTCTCATCGCGGAGAAGGCCGCGGGTTCCGACCTCGTGATCCGGAACACCGGTATCAGTGGCAACCGAATCGTCGACCTGGAGCACCGGTGGGACGAAGACGTGCTCGCGGCCCGCCCCGACGTGCTGACGGTCCTCGTCGGAGTGAACGACACGTGGCGCCGGTACGACAGTGACGATCCGACGTCCGCCGAGGCGTTCGAGGCCGGCTACGACCGGCTGCTGGGCGCCGCCGCGGCGGCGGGCGTGGAGCGCATCATCCTGATGGAGCCGTTCCTCGTCCCGGTCACGGACGAACGCCTCGCGTGGCGGGCGGAAGACCTCGATGAGAAGATCGCCGCCGTCCGGCGACTCGCCGACAAGCACGGTGCGATCCTCGTTCCGTTGGATGCCGTCCTGAACAGTGCCGCGGACGCGCTGTCTCCGGCGGAGATCGCGGCAGACAGCGTGCACCCCACGCCATACGGACACCGGCTCATCGCCGAACAATGGTGGGAAGCTGCGGCCCCCGTTCTGAGGAAGGTCGCCGAGTAGGCCGGGTAGCCCGCTGGGTCAGCTGACCCGGGTCCCGACCCAGCCCAGCGCCGGCGCGACGTACTTCGCGAACGACTCGACCATGCGCAGATTGAACGCGACGCCCAGCTGCGACGGGATCGTCAGCATGAGCGTGTCGGCGGTCTGGATCGCGGCATCCCCGAGCAGCTGCTCCACGAGCACGTCGGGCGCTGCCGCGTACGTCTTGCCGAACGTCGAGCGCATGCCGTCGATGTAGCCGATGCCATCGCCGTCCTGACGGCCGCCGAAGTACATGTCCTCTTCGTCGGTCGTGATCGGGAAGATGCTGCGGCTCACCGACGTGCGCGGCTCGCCCGCATGCCCAGCTTCGCGCCACGCGGCACGGAACGCGTCGATCTGCTGCGCCTGCAGC
This sequence comes from uncultured Microbacterium sp., assembly GCF_964244775.1. Lineage (NCBI taxonomy): Bacteria > Bacillati > Actinomycetota > Actinomycetes > Micrococcales > Microbacteriaceae > Microbacterium > uncultured Microbacterium sp. Next base: position 96,254 of record NZ_CAXTJR010000005.1, on the reverse strand, counting down.
TCGTCGAAGGGCAGACCCTTGTCTTCGGTCAGGAGCGTCGACGACATGAGGTTCACACCCATGCGCCCCGCCCATTCGGCCGTCTCGCTGTTGCCGGCACCCCACCAGATGCGCGAGCGCAGTCCGGGGGAGTACGGCTCGATGCGCTGCAGACCGGTGCCGCCGCCGAACGGGCTGTTCGGATCGCGCTCGGCCAACCCCTCGCCCTCGATCGCCCTGAGGAACGTCGAGAAGTGCTCGCGGGCGATGTCGGCGCCGCGGGAATCCTGCGATCCCGTGTAGCCGAACGTCTCGAATCCGCGGACGACCGACTCGGGTGACCCGCGGCTCACGCCCAGCGCCAGTCGTCCATCGCTGATCAGGTCGACCGCGGCCGCTTCCTCGGCGAGGTAGAGGGGGTTCTCGTAGCGCATGTCGATGACGCCGGTGCCCACCTCGATACGTTCGGTGCGCGCGGCGATGGCGGCCAGCAGCGGCATGGGCGAGGCCTGCTGGCGCGCGAAGTGGTGCACGCGGAAGTAGACGCCGTCGACGCCGAGATCGTCCATCCCCTGTGCGAGGTCGATGGCCTGGTGCAGCGAGTCGCCGGCGGTGAGCTCCCGACCACCGCCTAGCGGCCCGTAGTGTCCGAACGAGAGGGTTCCGAATCGTTGCATGATGACGACAACGATGGGGATGCCGCATCCATTCCTTTGAATGGATGCTCGCGCTCGACGTAGGCGATGATGGAGCCGTGAATCCCCGCACCCTGGGCGACGGCGCCCCCCAGAACGAAGCCGTGCTGCGCGCGGCGCAACCGGGCGATGAAGCGGGGATCCTCGCGTGCATCCAGGCACTCGCCGACTACGAGCATGAACCGGATGCTGTCACTGGCACCGCTGAGATGCTCACCGCCTCGCTGTTCGGCGACGAGCCCCGCGTGTTCGCCCACGTCGTAGAGCGCGAGGGCTCGATCGTCGGCATCGCGATCTGGTTCCTCACGTATTCGACGTGGACCGGGCGGCACGGCATCTGGCTGGAAGACCTCTTCGTCGGAGTGGAGCAGCGTGGCCGCGGCTACGGCAAGGCGCTGATCGCCTCACTCGCGGCGGTGTGCGTCGAGCGGGGCTACTCGCGGCTGGAGTGGACGGTGCTCGACTGGAATGCACCGTCGATCGCGTTCTATCGCTCACTCGGGGCGGCGCCGATGGACGAATGGACCACCCAGCGCCTCGTCGGCGACGACCTCGCCGCGCTCGCCGCCACCGGCTACTAATCCTCAGCGCCTCAGCGCCTCAGCGCCTCAGCGCGGCGAGACCTTCGTGACCGATGTCGCGTCGGCGAACAGTCCTGTCGTCGTCGCGACACTCAGGCGTGCGGCATCCGCCGCCAGGGGCAGCTGGATGCGCAGCGCGCTCTGCAGCGTCAGGTCGTAAGAGGCGCCGAAGCGACGCCCGCCGATGATTCCCGACACGATCGCGGTCGCGGAGCCCTGCAGCGTCTCGCCGGCCAGCTCCCACCGTGCGATCCCCGGACGCACGTTGAGGGTGAGCGGCGCGGCCGATTCGGCCGGCAGGTCGACGAAGCGCGCGCGGATGACATCGCCCTGCAGCCCGACGCGGTTGGTCACCGTGAGAGTGACCTTGCGCCCCGATCCCGGAGCGACGCGGAGCGTGTTGGCGGTACTCCGCAGGTGCTCGCCGGCGATACGCATCGCCGATCCGCGTGCCCCGTCGTGGCGCACGACATAGTCGCGCAGGGCGTGGGCGATCGCGATGCGTCCGCCCCTGCCCCGTGAGACGGTGTCGAGCACGAAGTCGTCGTCGTACAGGCCCTTGATGATGGAGCCGATGTCGCTGGCCAGACCGAGATCCAGTCGCGCGCGGAAGTCTCCGCCGGCCAGCAGATCGAGGGGCGAGTCGTTCGAGGCCAGCTCGACGACGGCTTCGCGCTGGTCGCCCTCCGGCAGCTGGGCGGCGAGGGTGATGAATTCGTTGCGCAGCGCCGCGGAATCAGTGACCGCGCCTCCGCCCAGAAGGCCATCGCCGAGCAGGCCATCGCCGAGCGCCCCCTTCAGGTTTAGCTGAAGCTTCTTCGCATCGAAGATCGCGGGGCGTCGGCGGGTCGCGATCTCGCCGACATCGATGCCGGCCGCCTCGACGACGCTCTCGCGCGCGGCCGCGGTCGTGAGGAACACCGGGTTGTCGTCCATCCGGATCTTCGCGAGCTCCAGGATGCCGGTCTTGAGGTCTTCGCGGTGCGGGCGCTCGCGCGGGACGATGTACTTCGGGATCTTGAGGCCCTGCACGAGATCGCGTACACCGCGGTGGATGCCCCGGGGGCCTCGGCGATGCGTGCTGAGCTCGCGGCGACTGCGCGCGAGGATGCCCTCGGCCACCGCCGCGATGTCGAAGATGTGTGCGTCGATGACCTCGTTGAACTTGATCTCAGCGCTCTTCCCGAGAATTCGAGTGGCTTCGACATCGATCCGCCGCACGAGCGGCACCGCGCCCTGGTCGATCCCGCGTTCGTAGTTCGGCACCGGCACGAAGCCGTTCGGGCCGCTTCCAGCAGGTTCGCGAGACGGCGCGCCGGTCAGCAGCAGGTTCTCGCCGGCAGGAGTGGTGACGGCGGTCGCAGCATCCCCGTCTCCCATGATCGCGATCGTGCCGCCGACGATCAGGCGCAGCGCATCCCAGACCGGCAGCTCGGCGCTGCCCGAGAACGCGTGGAAGGGGAGGTAGTAGAGGCGCCCGCCCGACCATTCGCCGCCCGAGTAGTCGCTGCCGCCCGAGTAGGTGAAGGTGTTCGCGTCGGAGTCGATCATGATCTTCCGCGGGGCACCGACGAAGTTCGGGTCGAAGACATCGATCTCCCACTGCGAGCCGTTCTGGTGCCACGCGATCGGGCGAACGACGTGCGGAGCGCCGGAGAAGTCGTAGTTCTGCGCGAGGCAGATCACGGGCGGCTGACCGTTCGTATACGCGTCGCGCGTCGTGCGGAAGACGTCGACAGGGTCGTGGGTGTTGCCCGTGAGGAAGGTGGTCACGAAGTTCCAGATCGCGACCGCGCCGACCTGCGATTGGTGACGCACGTTGATGTGGCGCTCGAGCCCGCGCTCCCAGTCCGCCTGCGTGAATCGGCTCAGCGGCATCTGGTACAGGCTCGATCCCTTCTCCGAGAGCGCACCCTCGGCGCTGAAGCCCATGCAGTTGCCGTGGGCCGACAGGCCCTTCGACACGAGCTCGTAGTAGATGCTCTCGATGCCGTCGGCGATGTCCCACCACTCCGGCTCGCTGTCGACCTCGGGGAAGGCGGTCGCGTACGTGGTGCGCGAGATCTCGGCGGTCGATGGGTTATTCGTTCCCCAGTGCCGCTGCTCCAGCGTGAAGCCTCCAGCAGGCGGCAGCGGCGCCACGCTCGCGGTGATGCTGTTGATCTGCGAGAAGCGTCCGGAGTCGAGGATGCCGGAATTCTCGCGCAGACCCCAGCCGTTGCCGGCATCCAGCACCTTCTCCCACAGCCCGAGCTGAGGCCGGTCTTCGGGGTCGCGCTCGTGCACGTCGACGCGCAGCGTGTAGCTGCGACCGGGCCAGGGTTCGATGTTCACCCCGAGAGCGCGGTCGAGGGTGCGGATGTTGTGTCCGTCGGTCACGTCCTGGAATCCGTCGACGCCGACACCGTCCTTGAGGAGGCCGACGTCGATCGTGAGATCGTTCTGCCCGCGTCCGAAGCCCTCGTCCTCCTGCGTGTTGACGGTGCCGATCATCACACGGAGGGGGGTGGGCTCGATGATGCCGGTGTCGGGGTACCAGAGCACGCAGCCCCGCTCGAACGTGTTGTACCGCGCCCCCGGTGCGCCGGGGAGCGCGAGTTCGTCCGAGGTGGGGAATCCCAGGCGCCCGCGCGGACCGTCCGTGGCGGCGTAGTAGGCGCCGATCGCGCCGTACACGACGTGCGCGCCGGTCGAAGGGCTCCAGTAGAAGGTCGCGCCGCCGAAGGTGGAGAGCCGGCCGAGCTCGCCGCTGCCGTTCGAGCGGAGGACGGGGAGTTCGCTCGTGGTGGGAAGACCCCATCTCTCGGGGCCGCCCGTGGCCGAGTAGGCGGCGAGGATGGCGCCGCCCACCTGGAACGCGGTCGTCGAGCCGGCGGCGAGGTAGAGTTCGCCGCGCGCGAAGCGCTGCACCAATCCGCCGGCGACGTCCTCTTCAGGTTCGACCGGGGGTCCGAGCAGGGGCGCCATGTCGCCGGATTCGTAGGCCGCGTAGAACTCCTCGAACACCGGCAGCGCTCCGGTCTGCTGCGTCCAGTAGATGGCCCCCTGCGAGAAGAGGTTCTTCCGCACGCCGTCGGCCGCCCCGGCGATCTCGTCCGAGACCGGGAAGCCGAGCAGCGCGGCGTGCTCGAGGGCGTCGTACTCGGCGCGGATGCCGCCGTGCATCTCGAACGCGTTGCCGGCGTCTTCGCTGAAGCGGATGTCGGCACCGGCGAAGCGGCGCAGCGTCGTCCCGCTCGCACCATCCCATTCCGGGTTGCCGAGCGCGGCGCCCACGTCGAACGGCAGCGCCCAGCGCTTGGCGTCGATGATGCCCGCAGGCGACATACGCCAGTCGTCCACCACCGAGTCGAGTGCGGCGGCGATCTCGTCCTGCCAGATCACGGCCGCGATGTCGCCCGCGAAGGGGAGGCCCGCTCCGTCGGGCAGCGTGCCGATGCTCAGTGAGGTTCCCGTCGCGACGCCCAGCGCCGCCTCGGGGAGGGCGACGGCGGCCAGCAGCGCACCCGTGGTCTCGTCGATCACCGCGAGCACATCGTCGTCGAGGACGAGCGCGACGCACTGCCACTGCTCGGCGGCAAGCGTGTCGTCGCTCACGACCGTGCGCCACGCGCCGGCAGGCGTCTGCACACCCGCGCCCAGGCGAATGGATGCTGCATCCGCCCCCGCCTCGATCCACAGGACCGCGGGGACATGCGTCGCCTCGACCAGGTTCTGGCGCGCGGTCACCGCGCCGCGGGCTGCGAACGAGACGCGCAGGGCGAACCGCTCGCGATCGGCGAGAGCGGGAGTCGCCGTCAGCTGAGCGTGTGCGCCCGCACCGAAGCGGACGGCATCTGCGAAGGTGCCGAGCGCGGTATCACCCGGACCGGGCTGGGCGCTCAGGCCGCTCTGATCGATGGGGGAGCCCAGCCCATCGGCGAGCGTACCTCCGGTGGGTGTTGCGGTGGCGGTGACGTGTGCGAACTCGGTCATGACGATCCTCTCCGTTGCTCGTGAGGAGGGCGCGGAGCGGGCGGTGATACCCGCCGGAGAACACTCAGTCGATCAGCGGTAGCGGTAGTGCTGCGAAACGGTGTTGATCCAGGTCGCGAATTGGCCGGCACGCGCATCGTGTCCGGGCGGCACGGGCGCGAGCCACACCTCCTGGCCGACCTCGACGAGCAGATAGTTCGCGCTCGGATCGACGGATCGCTTGAGGAGGTTCGGGGTGATCGGGCCGGACGGGCCGAGCAGTGCGCGGGCTACGGCGGGCTTGGCGAGCCGACCCCGCTTCAGCAGCTCGGCGCCGCCGGCTCGAGTGGCGGAGGCCCCGGCGACCGGCAGACTCGACGAGCCGAAGTGGATCCAGCGCCCGTCGACGACGATGCCGGCGAACTCTTCTTCCGAGCCGCTGTATCGGGCAGCATCCGTCCATCGCGTGCCGTTCCACCAGCGCAGCCGCCCCCTGCTGTCGTCGTACCAGCCCGCCCGCGCGGGGGCGCTCGCCGGGGCGGGTTCGGTGCGCAGCTCGAGGTAACGGTCGTTCAGATCGATGAACTCGTCGCTCCAGCGTGTGCCGTCCCACCAGCGCTGCTTGCCGGTGCCGTCGTCGTACCAGCCCGCATCGGGTCCTGTCATGCCTCGAGGGTAATCCCGGTCAGACCGGCCGGATCGTTTTGACGATGAGGGCCCACTGCAGCAGGAACCGCGGCTCGTCCAGGCGCTTGCGCCGCATCCACGAGGTGACCTCGTCGTTGCTCTTGCTTGCGTTGCACGACCCGCAGGCGGGCACGACGTTCTCGACGGTGTAGCGGCCCCCTCGCGAGATAGGGAGCACGCAGTCCTTCTGCAGCGCGGCACCGTCGGCGCCGCAGTACGCGCATGCCGCCCAGGCGTCGAGGATGCGGAACCACTCCGCGTCGGTGAGATCGCTTCCGGATGCCGCGACCCGCAGGGTGCGCCGGCGCGCTGCGCGCGCCCTGCGTGTCTGCCGTACCGCCATGACGCCACGGTACCGGCGCGGGCTCGGCGACCCTCAGGCGACGCTCCGCGCGACGGCACCACGATGCTCACGATCCACTTCGTGCCGGATCACGGGGGTCGATGCGGCAGAAGATGGCTCGCGAAGACAAACCTCGTGATGCCGCGAAAAGTCGACGATCCGAAGTCTCGCGGAGCGGAGAAACCTGGAATTCACCGCTCACACTCAGATTCGACGATATATCGTTATATATCGCTGAACCTCGGATGGGTCGGCGCAGAGGAGGTCATCATGAGCAACTTCAATCTGGGTGACGCGTTCGGCAAGCCCGGTCGCGGCGGTTCGCAGGGCTGGCCGATGGGCGGGCTCTGGGAGGCGATGGAGCAGTTCGGCAAGCAGTTCGACCAGAAGGTCGGCACGACCCGCATGGGCCGCGGCGATGTGCGTTCGTCCGTGCTGTCACTGCTCGCCGAGAAGCCGATGCACGGCTACCAGATCATCCGTGAGATCGAGGACCGCAGCGGTGGATCATGGAAGCCGAGCCCGGGATCGGTCTACCCCACGCTTCAGCTGCTGACCGACGAAGGCCTGATCAGCGCCGAGGAATCCGAAGGCCGCAAGACATATTCGCTCACCGAGGCGGGGCGCGCTGTCGTCGACGCCGACGGCGAGAAGTCGGCGCCGTGGGAGGGGTCGAGCTCACGCGAGAACCCCCGCACCGGAGCACTCCCGAAGGCCGGGATCGACCTGGCGCAGGCGGTTGCCCAGGTGGGCCGCTCGGGAAGCCCGGAGCAGGTGAAGCAGGCCGTCGAGGTGCTGAACGACGCACGTCGTAAGCTCTTCAGCATCCTCGCTCAGGACTGATACTGCACCCCCGATCGGCGAAGTGCCCGCCGCCCGTCGGCGTCAAGGAGATTCGATGACCGACGTCGGCGACATGCGCGCTCGCTACCGGAGGATCCTGCGGTTCGCAGGTCGTTATCTGGTTCAGGCATGGTGGTTCGAGCTGTTCCTGCCGCGCCTGGGCCTGGCCCGCATCTCGGCCCGCAACCGCGCTGCGCGCCTGCAGAACATCGCCCGCCGCTTCCACGTGCTCGCCGTCGACCTCGGCGGTCTCATGATCAAGGTGGGGCAGTTCATGTCGTCCCGCCTGGACGTGCTGCCCCCCGAGATCACGAAAGAGCTCGAGGGGCTGCAGGACGAGGTTCCGCCTGTCGACTTCGCCGCGATCCGCCTCCTCGCCGAGGCGGAGCTGGGTGTGGCGCTCGAGCGCGCATACGCCTACGTCGATCCGACGCCGCTGGCGGCAGCATCCCTCGGTCAAGCGCACCGCGCGAGACTCTCGGATGCCGATGCCGCCGAGACCGGCTTGACCGATGTCGTCCTGAAGGTGCAGCGGCCCGGGATCGACCAGATCGTCGAGGTCGACCTCCGTGCCCTCCGGCGCGTCGCAGGGTGGCTCAGCAGGGTGCGGCTCGTCGCCGACCGCGTCGACATGCCCTCGCTCGTGGAGGAGTTCGCCGCCACCAGCCTCGAGGAGATCGACTACCTGCACGAGGCCGCAAACTCCGAGCGGTTCGCGGCCGACTTCGCCGACGACGCGCGCGTGGCCGTGCCCCAGGTCGTCTGGGAGCGCACGACCCGCCGCGTGCTGACGCTGCAGGACGTCACCGCGATCAAGATCAACGACGTCGATGCCCTCCGTGCTGCCGGCATCGACCCGTCGGAGGTCGCCGCCGAGTTCGCGGCCGTGATGTTCGATCAGCTCTTCGCCGACGGCTTCTTCCACGCCGACCCGCATCCGGGCAACATCTTCGTGACGCCCATCCCGCCGGGGAGTGACATCGGGGCGGATGCTCCCTCCCGCACGTGGAAGTTCACCTTCATCGACTTCGGCATGATGGGCGAGGTGCCCGACGGCCTCCGCCGCGGGCTCCGCCGCATCCTCATCGCGGCCGCATCGCGCGACGGCAAGGGCATGGTCGACGGCATGCGCGACGTCGGCGTCTTCCTCCCGGCGGCCGACACGTCCGAGCTCGAACGCGCGATGACCCAGCTGTTCTCGCGCTTCGGCGGGATGGGCTTCGCCGAACTCCAAGAGGTCGATCCGCGCGAGTTCCGGGCTTTCGCACTCGAATTCGGCGACACGATCCGCACCCTCCCGTTCCAGCTGCCCGAGAACTTCCTGCTCATCATCCGGGCGATGTCGCTCACGTCGGGCATGTGCAGCTCGCTCGACCCGAAATTCAACATCTGGGATGCTGTCGAGCCCTACGCGAACCGACTGATCCGCGAAGAGAGCGGCAACGTGATCCAGGGCTTCGTTAAGGAGGCGATGTCGGCGGTCCAGGTCGTCTCCGGCCTTCCGCGGCGGCTGGATGAGCTGACGACCCGGATCGAGTCGGGCCGAGCGGTGGTGCAGAACCCGAGGCTCGAGCGCCGCATCACCGCGCTCGAGCGCACCTCGCGGAGGATCGTCTCGGCGGTGCTGTTCGCCGGGCTTCTGGCCAGCGGCATCCTGCTGCGCTCCACGGACTTCGTCTTCGGAACGATCATGATGTGGGTTGCGGTGCTGCCGCTGTTGCACGCGCTGTTCGCGGGAATCGCCGGGCGGCGCGGGCCGGACTAGCTGCACTGCGGCCGCGCCGGCGCGCGAAGATCAGTACCAGCCGGACGATTCCGAGTGGTCCCAGGCGCCGCACGGGTTGCCATAGCGACCGGCGATGTAGCCGAAGCCCCACGCGATCTGGGTCGCGGCGCTGTCCTGCCAGTCGGCTCCGGCCGACGCCATCTTGCTGCCCGGCAGAGCCTGGGGGATGCCGTAGGCGCCGCTGGCGTTGCCGGCGTGCACGTTCCACCCCGACTCGCGGTTCCACAGCGAGACGAGGCAGCCGAACTGGTCGTCGCCCCACCCGTACCCGCCCATCATGCTGTGGGCGATGGCCTGCGCCTCAGCGGCGCTCGTGCCGGCCGACGCGTAGGACGGCGAAAACGAGGAGGATGACGAGGACGACGACGAAGACGAGGATGCTGCGGCCTCCGCGGCTGCGGCAGCTGCGGCGGCATCGGCCTGGCGCTGCGCCTCGGCGGCGGCCTCCTGCTGAGCCTTCAGCGCCTTGGCGGCGTCGAGGCTGCTGCGCAGGCCCTGGACGCTGCCGGCGACGGAGGCGCGCAGGGTCGTCACGGAGGCGGTGAGGTCGGGAAGGAGCGGGGTGGGCAGTGTGTCGGCGGCCCTGAGGCGCGCGGCGGCGGTCTGCAGTTCGGTGGTGTCGACCGTGGTCTGCGGAGTGCCGATGTCAAGACCCGACGCCTGGATGTCGACGCTGACCGTCGCGGCGGCGGCGATCGCGGCATCCGCGTCAGCCAGCGCCTGGTGTGCGGCGGTCAGGGTCCTGTCGGTGCCGGGCGTCTGGATCGATGCGAAGGCAGGCTGCGAGCCCCTGAACGATGCGAGCGCGAACGTCGGACCGGAGGCGGTGGCCGGTGCCTGCGACGCCGTCGCGGTCACCGTCATTCCTGCGCTGGCGATCAGGCCGAAGGCGAGGCCGGCCGCGAGGATGGCGGGGCGGCGGCGGGAGTGGCGTTCGGAGATACGACGGGTGCGGCGGGCAGACGTGAGGGACGTTTTAGAGCGCATGAAACCGGTTTCGTATGAGAGGTCCGCGCCTCGGGAAGGGCGCAAGGCATCCGCTTCTGCGGGCGCAAGTCCCAGAGTGTGCCGGACTAGTCTGGGCGTTACCTGAACGTTACATGGGAGCGTCGGTCCGAAAAGCGCTGATCAGGGCATGTGCGCGCTCTCAACCAGAGGGACCTGCGGGCGTTCGCGGCTCTGCGCAACCTCGGAGATCTGCACGACTTCGGTGCCGATTCGCTGGCGGAGGCCCGAAGAACTGCAGACCTCCGAGAACGCGCTTCGCCGCACCCAGGATCGCGCGAGAGCCCCGCCCCTCGAGGGACGGCTCGATCGCGACGCGGCCCACTTCGGCTCCATCGGCACCACCGGCGTAGCCTGAGGGGGTGTCGACCGCCCCGCCTGTACAGAGTGCGCGGGCGCAGCTGGTCGGGCTGGTCGAGTCGGCGGCGGCTTCCGACCTCGGACTCTGGCCCCAGCTTGGCTTGCTTCCCGACGTGCCGGATGCCCGCTCCGCAGCTGTGCTCATCTTGTTCGGCGTGCTCGACACCCTCCCGAGCGATCGCGACGCTCAGGCCCGGGCAGTCTCACGCGACCTCGACGTTCTCCTGCTGTCGCGGGCCACGACGCTCCGCGCACATCCCGGCCAGGTGGCCTTTCCCGGAGGCCGGATCGATCCCGGTGACGAGTCTCCTGTCGCGGCCGCGCTGCGCGAAGCGCGCGAAGAGACCGGACTCGATCCCGCCGGCGTCGAGGTCCTCGGCGCGCTCGACGCGGTGCCGCTCCCTTATTCGCAGCACGTGGTCACTCCGGTGCTGGCGTGGTGGCAGCATCCGTCTCCGGTTCGCGTCGTCGACATCGCCGAATCGGCCGACGTGTTCCGGGCACCGGTGGCCGAACTGCTCGACCCGGCCAACCGCGGGTCGACGGTGATCCGCCGCGACGGTTTCGTGATGCGGGGGCCGGGGTTCCTCGTGAGGCATCCCACCGGCGATCATCTGGTGTGGGGTTTCACCGCGATACTGCTCGACGGCCTTTTCACGCGTCTCGGGTGGACGGAGCCGTGGGATCGGCAACGCGAACTTCCGCTGGAGATACGCCCCTAGACTTCCCCTGGACGCCCGCCGAAACGAGGAGTTACTCATGCAACTGGGAATGATCGGCCTCGGCCGGATGGGCGCCAACATCGTGCGGCGCCTCATGCGCGACGGTCACGAATGCGTCGTCTTCGACGTCAACGCGGATGCTGTGGCCACCCTCGCCGGCGAGGGTGCGACCGGATCGGGCTCGTACGCGGAGCTCGCCGCGCAGCTCGAGGCTCCGCGCGCGATCTGGCTCATGATTCCCGCCGGGCTGACCGGTCGGGTCGTCGACGAGGTCGCGAAGGTGCTCGAGCCGGGTGACATCATCATCGACGGAGGCAACTCGAACTATCGCGACGACGTCCGACGTGCCGCGAAGCTCAAGGATGCGGGCATCCACTACGTCGACATCGGCACGAGCGGCGGCGTCTTCGGACTCGACCGCGGCTACTGCCTCATGGTGGGTGGCCCCGACGAGGCGTTCACCCGCATCGAGCCGGTGCTGCGCACGATCGCACCGGGCGATCAGGGCATCCCGCGCACGCCGGGTCGCGAAGGCGGCCTGAGCCCCGAGGAGCTCGGCTACCTGCACTGCGGGCCGTCGGGCGCCGGGCACTTCGTGAAGATGGTGCACAACGGCATCGAGTACGGCATCATGGCGGCGCTCGCCGAAGGACTCAACATCCTCGACCACGCCGATGCCGGTCTCGACCAGGCCGAGCACTCCGCGGAGATCGCGCCGCTGGAAGAGCCCGAGTTCTACCAGTTCACCATCGACACCCCGAAGGTCGCTGAGCTGTGGCGGCGCGGATCCGTCATCTCGTCGTGGCTGCTCGACCTCACCGCCGCCGCCCTGGAATCCAATCCGACGCTCGACGGCCTTGCCGGTCGCGTCTCGGACTCCGGCGAGGGCCGGTGGACGGTCAAGGCCGCAGTCGACACGGGTGTCCCCGTGCCGGTGCTCGCATCATCGCTGTTCGAGCGCTTCGCCTCGCGGGGGGAAGATCACTACGCGAACCAGCTGCTGTCCGCGATGCGCCTGCAGTTCGGCGGACACCAGGAGCTTCCGGCGGGCGACGTCCTCGAAGCCGGCGGCGCGAAGTCGGAGTCGACTCCCTCGTAGCGTCTGGTGGCGACAGGTCGGGCCGCCCGCGCGCGGTGCGATCACAGGTCGGCCCGGTACCGTTAGACCATGCGACTGGCTGCCGTGCTCCTGATGGCATTGATCGCGGTCGGGGGCGTGCTCGGCGGCATCCTGCTCGTTATGCGCCCCGACGGCGGAGCGCTGGGCCTCAGCCTGGCACTGCTGCCCGAGTGGTACTCCGGAAGCTTCTTCGCGTTCGGCATCCTCCTGCTCGCGGGATTCGCGACCGTCCCGATCGTCGGAATCGTGCTGATGTACGTGCGCCCACGCGAGGGCTGGTACGCGGTGGCCTACATCGGCGCAGGGCTCATCGCCTGGATGGCCGTCCAGATCAGCACCCTCGGACTCATCCTCCCCGCGATGCAGATCGCGTTCCTCGTTGTCGGGGCGGCGCTGGTCGTGCTGGGGTTCACCAGCATCCGCGCCGCCCGCCGCGAAGCGGCGAACGACCAGGAAGTGCGTGCCGCGCGCTAGCGCAGACCCATCGGGATGCTCGGGTCGCGGCCCACTCGGGCAGACTGGGGGCGAGAGACCGGAAGGACCACATGCAGGCGATCGGCCACCTGATTCCCATCGCTTTGGCGGTCGCGATCAGCTCCGTGCCGATCATGGCGATGATCTTCATGCTGCTCTCGCCGGGTCGGAACCGCTCTGCCGTGCCGTACATGGTCGGCTGGATCCTTGGCATCGTCATCGTGCTGTCGGTGTGCGCGCTGCTGGCGCACACGGTTCCGACGGCCAGCTCCGACCGTCAACCCGACGTCGCGGTCGGGATCGCCGAGATCATCGTCGGCATCGCCCTCATCGGCGTGGCGTTCTTCTCCTGGCGCCGGTCACGGCGCCCGGAGACCCCGAAGACACCCGCGTGGCTGAGCTCGGCGGGAAAGCTCGGGCCCTGGTCGTCGCTGGGACTCGGCCTCGTGCTGAACGTCCGGCCCAAAGGCATCCTCCTCGCGATCGCCGCGGGCCTCACCCTCCGGGCGGATGCGGACACGCCCTCCGTCGTGGTCGTCTCGATCGTGGTCTACACGCTGATCGCCGCATCCACCGTCACGATCCCGATCATCGCGACGGTCGCCGCGCCGAAGCGGATGGAACCGCGGCTGGTGAGTGTGCACGATTGGATGCTGCGCAACGGCGGACTGCTCACGGGTGTGATCGTCGGCTTCATCGGTGTGTTCGTCATCGGGACGGGGATCGGCCGGCTCTGAGCGCACTCACTGGGCGCGTCCTTCACGCTCCGGCTGCGACGAGAAGCACCCCGATGAGCCCGCCTACTGCGATCCCCACGAGCGCGATGATCGTCCACATGAGGATGACGCGATTCGGGTTCACGCTGTGCTCCCCGCTCGGCACGATGCGGGCTACGCGAGTGCGCGGCCTCGGCCTCGGTCGCGCCTATGCCTCATCGCTTCGCAGCTCGCGACCGTGGACGATCAGCGCGTAGACGATCAGGACGTCGATGGCGATCAGGATGAACGACCACCAGGGCTGCGCGGGAATCAGCAGCAACCGGCCGATCGCGTTGAGGATCACCAGGATCACGGCAACCACCCGTGCCCACGTCTGACCCGCGAAGAGGGCCAACGCGGCCAGGACCACGAGGACCCCGATGATGAGGTTCCACCATCCCCAGCCCGCGGCGTCGAACAGCCACAGCGAACCGCCGGCGACGACGTAGTAGGAGTTGGGTCCGATCACGGCGACGAGGCCCTGGATGATCGAGAAGACTCCGGCGATGAGCAGGATGACGCCGGCGAATACGACCCAGCCGGTCCATCTCGTTGCTGCATTGGTTGTGGTCATTTCACGACTCCCTCTTGTGGTGGCGATTGAACTCGACTGCGCGTCAGGCAGGCACCACCAGGATCGACCGTGGGAGCGCGGGAGCGCGTCATCCTCACCGGGTGAGAGCTCGCCACCGACAGCGTGGTCGCCGACGAGTTCGTCAGCCGAAATCACACTTCGGGGATGATTGCCCCGTCGCCTGCCGTCATTAGCCTCTGGAGCACCGACAAAAGGATGTGTGATGTCTGAAACCTCATTGGACGAGCTGGGCCCCGTCGACTATCTGATCGTCGAATTCCCCGCCGGGGAGTCGTACTTCAACGGCGAGATCATCGAAGAACTCATCACGCTCGTCGACCAGGGGACGATCCGCGTGATCGACATCTTGATCCTGACGAAAGACGAGAACGGCGATGTCGAAGCCCTCGAGCTCTCCGAAGTCGGAGACCTGGGCGGCCTCCTGGCCATCGAGGCCGAACTCGCCGAACTCCTCGCAGCCGACGATGTCGTGCACCTCGCCGCAGCAATGGACCCGGGCACCGTCGCCGGCGTTCTGGTCTACGAGAACCTGTGGAGCGCGCCGTTCGCCTCGGCCGCGCGCCGCGCGGAGGGCCAGTTGATCGCCAACGGGCGCATCCCCATCCAAGCCATCATCGCTTCGATCGAAGCCGATGACGCCAGCGAAACCGTGGAGGTCTGACATGTTGGGACGACGCATCGGACGAGTCGGCGTGATCGGCGCCCCCGTCGCCAAGACGGCCGTCGTGGCCGCAGCAGTGACCCCTGGACGTTCGCCGGTCGCCAAGGCCGCCGTCGTGGGTGCGGCCGTCAGCCCCGGCCCCTCGCCCCTCGCGAAGGCCGCAGTCGTCGGCGCGGCGGTGACACCGGGTCGTCGACGCATCTGACCCACACACTGCGAACGAAGAAGAGGCCGACCCTCGGGGGTCGGCCTCTTCTTGGTTCGGCGTCTCAGCCGACGTAGTTTTCGTCCTGGAGTTCGCGGGCGCGGTCGAGCGCGTTCTCGAGTGACTCGCCGACCCGGCGCGTCGCGATGAAGACGTTCGCCGAGCCGATCTCGCCCAGCGCGCGAGACTTCTCGAGCTGGTCGAGGAGGCTCGGGCCGACGCCGGCGAGGAGCAGGTGGCCGCCGGCCGCGCGAACCTCTGCGCGGTAGCGCAGAAGCGCCTGGATGATCGTGCTCCCCAGGTCGTCCTTGCCGCGCAGGCGCACGATCACGACGGCGGGCCCCGCATCGGCGGGCACGGTCGGCAGCTGCTCGACCAGTGCGGCGGCCGAGGCGAAGAAGAGGCTGCCGTAGATGTTGAGGACGACGATCTCGCCCGCGGGCAGGACTGCCGGAGGGGTCTCCTCCGTCGGAAGGGCACCGCCCCCGAAGCTCCAGCGGACGACCTTCACCCGGTTGGCCTGGCTCGCGACGAACAGGATGATCGACAGCCCCACGCCGATCAGGACCGCGTACTGGAGAGGGATGACGAGGGTCAGCGTGAAGGTGACCAGCGTGATGACGGCTTGGGTGGGTCCGGTGCGCAGCACCGTCAGTATCGCGCGCGGTTTGAACATGCGGGCGCCGACGAGCATGAGGAGGGCGGCGAGGGCGGGCATCGCGATGTAGCCGGCGAGACCGCTGAACAGCAGGATCACGATCGCCATGACGACCGCGGCGGTCAGATTCGCCAGACGCGAGCGTGCACCCGCTGCCAGCACGACGGCGGTCGCCGACATCGATCCGCCTACCGGGGTTCCGCGCAGGAAGCCGGACGCGATGTTCGCTATTCCCTGCCCGCGGAAGTCGCCCGAGACATCCGGGAAGTTGCCGTCCGGGTTCGGTATCGATTGGCTGATCGCCGCGCCCTGCACGAGACCGACGAACGCGAGCGAGAGGGCGGGGATGAGGAGCACCCCGATCACGTCCAGGGCGGGAAGGACCGGCATCGGGAGACCGGGCGGGATCACGGCGATGTCGTTGAGGAGCTCGACCGAATCGAAGAAGGGGAGCAGGCACAGAGCGGATGCTGCGACCACCGCCGCGAACAGACTCAGCGCGCCGAGCGGGGTGCGCTCGAGCAGCACGATGAGCGCGATCGTGAGCACGCCGATCAGCACGGTGGGCCAGCTGAACGACTGCGGGTGAAAGATCGTCTCGACCGCCCGGAAGAGGCGGTTCGCGGCCGCGCTCGTGTAGCCCGTGAAGGCGGAGAACTGGCCGAGGATGATGTTGATGGCCACCGCGTTGATGAAGCCGACGAGCACCGCGTTGGGCACGAACCGCACCAGCGACCCCAGTCGCAGCAGCCCGAGCGCGAGCATGATGACGCCAGTCAGGATGCCGAGGGTGGCAAGCGCCCCCGCCGGATCGCTGCCGGAGTGCAGCACGTCGACATCGGCGATGATGACCGCCATCGCACCGGTGCCCTGCACCGACATGAAGACGGAGCTCGTCGCGATCGCTCCGGCTGCGGTGCCCACGAGATAGCCGTACAGCCCCGACACGGGGTTGACCCCGGCCAGCAGTCCCGACGCGAGCCCGTCCGGGACGCTCACCAGCCCGTGGATCGCGCCGGCGACGACGTCTTTCAGGACGCGGCGAAGGGCCACGCTACGCGGTGACGCGCGATCGGAGCGTCCTGATCGGTTCCACGTCTATGTCGATTTTCAGAACCACGATCGCAACAGTGGGGATCATCGTTCCCGGGGCGGCTGGGGAGTCAGTCATGCGCAGGCCTCTCATGTCTTTATCTGGACTCGCACCAGGGTGACCCGGATCGGGGCGCAGGCCCGACGTTACCCAGGCCCGTGCGCGAGGGCGTCACCCGACTCGGGTGAGCACCGTGGGGTCACCCCCATGCGTCGGCGTGGTGACCGGTCGGAGACGATCATCCTTCAGTGATGACGACACAAGCGTGTCCGGCGGCGGATGCTGCAAGCGCCCACCGAAACGGGGCGACCGAGAACGGCTCCACCCGCCTCCGGGGTTGGGTGCCCGGGACCAACTGGCATGACCACCCACGAAACGAAAGAAGAAGAACATGGCCGTTGGGCCTGTCGAATACCTCGTCGTCGCGTTCCCCGGGAACGAATTCAACGGCGAGATCCTGCCCGAGCTCGCCGCGCTGGTCGAGTCGAACACCGTCCGCATCCTCGACCTGATCTTCATCGGCAAGGACGCGAACGGTGACGTCCTGACCTTCGAGGCGGAGGAACTGTCGGCGTTCGCCGGCCTCGACTCCGACGTCGGCGGACTGCTCGGCGAAGAAGACATCGCCTATGCGGCGGAGACGCTCGAGCCGAACACCTCGGCGGCGCTGCTCCTCTGGGAAGACCTCTGGGCCGCTCCCTTCGCGGCAGCCGTGCGCGATTCCGGTGGCGTCCTGCTTCAGGGCGCGCGCGTGCCGCACGAAATCATCGAGTCCGCCCTCGACGGCGCTCCCGCCGCCGTCTGATCCGCAGGAGATAGAGACATGTTCAGAAGACGCCCCCTCGCTCGCATGGCCGTCCGCACCACCGTCGTCGCCGGCACTGCCGCCGTCGTCGCCGGAAGTGTGGCGCGCGCTCAGGCTCCTGCTCCGGCAGAGGCCGCCCCCCTCGAAAGCGCTCCGGCACCCGTCGAGTACGCCGCTCCGCCCGTCGACGCGGCGCCCGCCGCGGCTCCCGAATCCTCCACCATCGATCAGCTCACGCAGCTTGCTGCGCTCAAGACCGCGGGCGTCCTCACCGACGCCGAGTTCGAGGCGCAGAAAGCAAAGCTCCTCGCCTGACCGCGGCACCCCGTCGCATCACCCTCCCTCACAGAAACGGAACAACCATGACCTTCTGGGATTTCTTAGTGGACGTATTCTGGATCTACATCCTGATCTCGTGCCTCTTCGTGTTCTTCGCGATCATCGGAGACATCTTCCGCGACAAGGGCCTGAACGGCTGGGCCAAGGCGCTGTGGATCATCTTCCTGATCGTGGTGCCCTTCTTCGCCGCGCTGGTGTACCTCATCGCTCGCGGTCGCAGCATGGCGCAGCGCTCCGTCGAGCGGGCGTCTGCCCAGCGCTTGGAGGCCGACAGCTACATCCGCTCGGTCGCGACGTCGTCGCCGGTCGGCGACATCGATCAGGCCAAGAAGCTGCTCGATGCGGGCACGATCACCCCTGCCGAGTTCGAGACGCTGAAGTCGAAGGCGCTGGCTTCGGCCTAGCGGTCGCATCCTCAGACGGAAGAACAGGAGAGTCCGGCCGTCGGCCGGGCTCTCCTGTGTGCGCGAGGTCCGGGGGTCGGCGCGACGGTGGAGTCTAGGATTCAGTCACGAGACTTCGGCACCTCGGCGAGCCTCGGGTCGACGTGCGGGAACTGAACCTGGCGCTGGACGCGCTTCAGGGTGAGGAGTAGGCATGAGGCGCGGGCGTCTGCGGGTTCTGCTCGGCGCCGCTCCCGGCGTCGGCAAGACCTACGAGATGCTCGAAGAGGGGCGCCGCCTGGTGGTCGAAGGCTCCGATGTGGTCATCGCCCTCGTTGAGAGCCACGGTCGAGAGGCCACGAGGGCCCAGGCGGGCGGGCTGCCGGAGATTCCCCGCCGGATCGAGCAGCATCGCGGAGTCGCCCTCGACGAGATGGATCTTGACGCAGTGCTCGCGCGGGCGCCTCAGGTCGCCCTGGTCGACGAGCTCGCCCACACGAATGCGCCCGGCTCCCGCCACGAGAAGCGGTGGCAGGACGTCGAGGCGCTGCGCGACGCGGGCATCGATGTCATCACTACGGTCAACGTGCAGCACATCGAGTCGCTGAACGATGTCGTGGAGCAGATCACCGGTATCCAGCAGCGCGAGACGATTCCGGATGCTGTGGTCCGGGGCGCCGATCAGATCGAGATCGTCGACCTCGCGCCGCAGTCCCTTCGCGATCGGCTCTCCGCGGGCCTGGTCTACCCTGCCGAGCGGATCGACGCCGCACTGTCGAACTACTTCCGGCTCGGCAACCTCACGGCCCTTCGAGAACTGG
Source organism: uncultured Microbacterium sp. (assembly GCF_964244775.1). Taxonomy (NCBI): domain Bacteria; kingdom Bacillati; phylum Actinomycetota; class Actinomycetes; order Micrococcales; family Microbacteriaceae; genus Microbacterium; species uncultured Microbacterium sp. The sequence goes on along the minus strand of NZ_CAXTJR010000005.1, from coordinate 77,387 downwards.
CGCTGCTGTGGCTCGCCGACGAAGTCGACACGGCGTTGACGTCGTATCGCACCGAACACGGCATCGAGGGCACGTGGCGCGCGCGCGAGCGGGTGGTCGTCGCCCTCACGGGCGGTCTGGAGGGCGACACGCTCGTCCGGCGCGGTGCCCGGATCGCCGCACGCGCCTCCGGCGGTGAGCTCATGGCCGTGTACGTGTCGAGTCAGGACGGCCTGCGCGCGGCCGCGCCGGAGGCCCTTGCCTCCCAGCGCGCACTCGTCGAAGCGCTCGGCGGCACGTATCACCAGGTCGTCGGCGACGATGTGCCCCGGTCGCTCGTCGCTTTCGCACGCAGCGTGAACGCCACGCAGCTCGTGATCGGCGTGAGCAGACGGGGTAGGCTCGCCGCCGCGCTCACCGGGCCCGGCATCGGCGCCACCGTGGTGCGCGAGTCCGGCGATATAGACGTCCACATCGTCACGCACGCCGCTGCCGGCGGCAGGTTCGCGCTCCCGCGCCTGAGCGGGGGAGCGCTCAGCGTGAAGCGCCGCGTCCTCGGATTCGCGCTCGCGCTCATCGGCGGCCCGCTGCTCTCGTGGCTGCTGGTCTCCGTGCGGAGCGAGGCATCCCTCACCTCAGATGTCCTGGCGTACCAGCTGCTGGTCGTGGTCGTCGCGCTGGTCGGAGGGATCTGGCCGGCGCTATTCGCCGCTGTGCTGTCGGCCCTGACCCTCGACTTCCTCTTCGTCGAGCCCTTGTACACGGTGACCATCGCCGATCCGCTGCACGCGCTGTCGCTCAGCCTGTATGTGATCATCGCCATCCTCGTGAGCTGGATCGTCGACCAGGCCGCCCGCCGCACCCGCGCAGCGCGGCGGGCAGCCGCCGACTCCGAGCTGCTGGCAACCGTCGCCGGCAGCGTGCTGCGCGGCGAGAGCGCCGTTCCGGCCTTGGTCGGGCGCACGCGTGAGGCGTTCTCGATGACGGGGGTACGGCTCGTGGCTCCTTATGGCGAGGTCATCGCGACCGACGGCGAGCCCGTGCCGGACGGGCGGGTCATCCGCGTGCCGGTGGGCGACCCCGCAGCGCCCCGCGCCACGCTCGAACTGCACGGCGGTGAGCTGGATGCTGCGGGCCGGCGGCTCCTGGATGTCATCGCCACCCAGCTCGCGGCCGCGCTCGAGCACACCGCCCTCACCGAGGCCGCACGGGAGGCCGGCGTGCTCGCCGCGACCGATCAGGTGCGCAGCGCACTGCTCTCGGCCGTCAGCCACGACCTGCGTCGCCCGCTCGCCGCCGCCGTCGCCGCGGTCGGGGGGCTGCGGGCGGCCGGCGATGCGCTGACCGACGCCGACCGGCGCGAGCTGCTGGCCGCTGCGGACCAGAGCCTGTCGTCGCTCGCGCGCCTGGTCACTGATCTCCTGGACGTGAGCCGCGTGGAGGCGGGAGCGCTCGCGGTGTCGCTGGCGCCGGCGGATGCCGCCGGAGTCGTGCTCGCGGCGCTGGACGAGCTCGGGCTCGGCCCCGACGAGGTCGAACTCGATCTCGATGCCGGTCTGCCCGACGTCTCGGCCGACGCCGTGCTGCTGCAGCGCGTGCTCGCGAACCTGCTGTCGAACGCGCATCGGCACAGCCCCACAGGAGCGCGGATGCGCGTGACGACGAGTCGACTCGGCCAGGTCGCCGAGGTCCGCGTGATCGATCACGGCCCCGGTGTCGCCCCCGAGCGTCTCGACGACATCTTCGCGCCGTTCCAACGGCTCGGCGACGTCGACAACACCACCGGGCTGGGGCTGGGGCTTGCCCTCTCGAAGGGTTTCACCGAGGGGATGGGCGGTGCGCTCACGCCGGAGGACACGCCGGGCGGCGGACTGACCATGGTGGTGGCGCTGCCGGTGGCCGCGGCATTCGATCCCCTTCCACCTGCTGCGGACTCCGCTGCACCACGAGAAGCAGGAGCGAGATCGTGAAAGTGCTGATCGCCGACGACGACCCGCAGCTCGTCCGTGCGCTGCGGATCACGCTCGCTGCGCACGGATACGACGTCATCGCCGCCGCCGAAGGTGCTGCCGCGATCACGCTGGCCGCCCACGAGCGACCCGACATCGTCATGCTCGATCTCGGCATGCCGCACGTCGACGGGATCGAGGTGATCCATGCCCTCCGCGGGTGGACGGATGTGCCGATCATCGTCGTGTCGGGTCGCACCGGGTCGTCCGACAAGGTCGATGCGCTGGATGCCGGAGCCGACGACTTCGTCACCAAGCCCTTCCAGATCGACGAGCTGCTCGCGCGCCTCCGCGCGCTGGGGCGGCGTGCGGGCGCCACGGCGACGGTGCCGATCGTGCGGTTCGGCGACGTCACCGTCGACCTGACGGCCCGCGAGGTCCTCCGCGGCGGCGTGCGCGTGCACCTCACGCCCACCGAGTGGCAGATGCTCGAGTTCCTCGCGCGAAACCCCGAGTCGCTCGTCACACGGCAGACGCTTCTGAAGGAGATCTGGTCGAGCGAGCAGGTGAGCGACTCGGGGTATCTGCGCCTGTACATCTCTCAGCTGCGCAAGAAGCTGGAGCGCGATCCCGCGCATCCTCGCCATCTGATCACGGAGTCGGGGATGGGATATCGGCTGGTGCTGGACCCGTCCTGACAGCTTCAGCTACCGAGTGAACCGATCGTTTCCCTGCCGTTGATGTGTGAGGCGAATGAAGCCGGTGTCAGCTGAGGGAGCGGATGTAACGACGGCGGGCGATGACTTGGGCGATGCGGAGCAGCGGATATACATTGCGCCAGGGCTGCTCGGCGCTGGGCGCGGTGAGCGATCGAACAGTCAGGGACACGTCGTGGCCGTCACGGTGCACGATGAAGGCTTCTTCGCCGGTGACGGGGTGGCCCGGAAGGGTCCTATACGAGAACCCGACGCGCGTGGATGTCTCCACTACGCTCTCGACGCGCACAGGTTCTCTGGCGGTCATGCCCGCGATCCGAGCAGTGATCGTCGGTTCGGCACCCGGCGACACCTTGCTCACATCGTCGACTGTGAACCCGCTGCGGGTCTTCACAGCCCAACGCAGGATGTCATGGGCGGCGCGTTCCCACACCTGATCTCCATGTCCGATGAGCACGTTCACCTCAGAGCGTCGGAAGATGCTCGCACTATTGGCAGGCCACTCCGGCAGGGCCGGGTCTGTGCCGGGCGCCGCATCGAGAGAGACGAGTAGGCGGCTGTTGCGTTCCCGAATCAGGCGACGTAGATAGGGAACCAGAATGACGCGTTCCGCGAGTCGACCGAAGATGGGCGACTCGATGGTCAGAGTGTCGGTCATCACCGCCCCATCGCCATCGCGAACGAACCGGTGCTCGTGACGAAACGATCGAAACGGGCCGCGAACCTGCTCGTCAACGAATCGATCCGGTCTCTCCAGGCTGGAGATCTGCGATGTCATCGTGAACCAGATGCCGAAGTGCCTCGCACGCCACGTGACGGTCTCGCCGAGCCCAATCGACCCTTCCGTCACACCGCCGATCGCGCGCTCGCCTGACTGCGCCATCGACGCCACATGTTCGTCGATGCTCAGAGACACATCGAACAGCTTCTTCATCGGCACTCTCGCCCGAGTCGCGACCGAGAACGAGCTGACCATGCCTCGATCCTGTCAGCTCCGCCATCAAGACACCGCGCCGATCCTTTCGTCGGAGGACATCGATCCGCAGTACGCCACGATGAGTTCCAGGTTGCGGACCTCGACCTACGCGCACATGGCATATTGGCTGGATGGCCACCACCGAAGGCGAGAGCCGCGAGCTCGACGAGCTGCGACGGAGAGTGTTCGGGCCCGATCTCGCTCAGCCGGTGACGGATGCCGACCTTCGGCGATTGCGAGAACTTGAAGGTATCCAAACCGGGCCTATCGGCCAAATCGGTTCGAGCGAGACAGTCTCGGAGGCGGAGCCTATCGCTCAGCCGCAACCGATCTCCGAACAGGGCGATTCGCAGACGTCGCCCCCGAAACCCATCGCGACGCGGGCGTGGCGACGATGGCTGTTCGTCTCGGCCAGCGCCGTCGTCCTTGTCGCGGTCGGACTGTGGATCGGCTCCGTCGTTGCCGGCGGAGGCGTTGCCGGGGCAGGCACCGGGAGTGCGATTCCCGAATTCACGACGGCGCAGACCGATGAGGACCTGCTTCCGATGAAGTTTCTGGACGGCGACGACAGCATCGATCCGGACTCGGTGCGATTCGTCGCCGTGCTGGATGGCTACTACATCGCGCTCGCGCGGCCCACCGGCTACGACGGAATCTGCGTCCTCAGCTTCCGGACGGACGGGCCGGATCGTACGGCCGATTCGGTCGGTTGCTCGGAGAGCTTCGGCAGCGGGGGCGGCTTGTCCGTCGCTATCAGCGAGAAAATCAACGTCGTCGTCGGTGAGACTGCAGTGGAAGGTGAGCCAGTCCGGTTATCTGAGAGCGTCACCGCATACCGGCACTGAACTTTCGATCGAACGGTGGCAGTACGCGTGCTGGTGGATGTGAAATTCGGTCGAGATCCCTTGTAAACACTGGGATCGGAGGGCGGAGGATGGGGGATTCGAACCCCCGAGGGCTTTCACCCAACACGCTTTCCAAGCGTGCGCCATAGGCCACTAGGCGAATCCTCCGTGGTCCCGGAGGACCGCAGACCATCCTAGCGTGCCCGTGCGCGGGTGCCCGACTCCGAGCCCGAGCCCGCATACGCGCTGCCGGGCCGCACGATCAGCGATCGCGGAGCGACCACGGCAAGGAGGCGCCGCGGGCGATCGGCCGAAGCCAGTAGTCCGGCGCGCACGGCGGTCGCAGCATCCGCCATCCCTTCGCCCTGCCAGAAGCCATGGCGACCGCCGGGGGCGTAGCTGGCCCGCTCGATGCCGCCGATGAGCACGGTCATGGGTTCGGCGGGGGCACCGTGCACCTCGACGAGTCTGGTGCCGAGCGCGCGCGCCGACTCGCTCGCAGGCACCGGGATGCCGAGGTCGATCGCCGCGTCCTGCACGCTCGTCCACGCTGCGGCGGCATCGCCCGCGCGCGCTGCGGCCAGCAGCTGTCGTCGCCGGAGCTCGCGGATGAGGCCCGGGATCGCAAGGGCGAGCAGGATGCCGAGCACGGCCGTGATCGCCGGCATCGGGTCGACCCCGGTGGACGTGCTGCTGGCTGCCGAGTCGCCCGTTCGCTGGGTGGGATCGACGATGCTGTCCGAGATGGTGGGGGTCGGGGTCGCCGCATCTCCGGTCGTGGGAGCGGCGGTGCTGTCGGTCGCGCCGGTGGTCACCGAGCCGGGCGCGAACGACGTCGGACTGCCGAGACTGTTGGTCGGCTCGAAGGGAATCCAGCCGATGCCGTCGAAATAGACCTCGGGCCACGCGTGCAGCTGGCCGCTCATGACCGAGTACACCGTCTTGTCATCGATCGAAGCGTTCGTGTTCGAACCGGGGAGGTAACCCACGACGATGCGCGTGGGCATACCGAGACTGCGCGCCATGAGCGCGAACGCCGAGGCGAAGTGCACGCAGTACCCCGCGCGCACATCGAGGAAGCGCGCGACGGCATCCGCACCCGAACCGTCGAAGCCCGACTCTACGGGCGCATCGAGCGAGTACCGGAACGCCGGGCTGCGGAACCATGTCTGCAGCGCGACCAGCTTGTCGTAGTCGGTCGTCTTGCCTTCGGTCACCTGTGTGGCGAGCTGGTCGATGATGGGCGGCAGATCGGCGGGCAGCGCCAGCGTGTCATCCTGGACGCCGGCTTCCAGCGTCTGAGACGCCGCGGAATGGGCGCGCACCTGCTCGAGCGTGGGCCGGGCCACCTGGGTGATGACGTCGTAGGTCTGGCCCTGCGTCGAGGCGCCCTGGGCGATCACGGTGCGGTTGGTCGGTACCGCGGCCCACGCGCCGTCCAAGCCGTCGACGGCGACGGCGGGGAACGCGACGGGCAGCCACGCCGAGTTGAGGTTCTTGACCTCGACCGTGGTGGTGTACTCGTCGATCCGGATGCCGGGATCGACCGTGATCGGACCGAAACTCGCGTCGCTGCCCAGGGGTACAGAGCTGGGCTGATCGGGCGACCACACCGCTCCGTCGAACTTCGACAGGGTCGCGGCGCGAAGGTAGGGGACGGAGCGTGCCGAGCTCCGCACCGTCAGCACCTCGATCTCGCGCGGGCGGCGCAGGTCGTCGCCCAGCTGGAGGGTGGGATCGATCGCCGTGCCGGCGCCCGGGCCGCCGATGGCGGACGCGACCGGCGGGGGAAGGAGGGGGGTGGCGACGATCGCGATGATGACGGCGACCGCGCCGATGCCGAGCGCCGTGGCCGATACGCCGTTGACCGCCGGTTCCACACCCTGTTCCGCGGCGGCGGCGCGCGCGCGCTGGTGTTCTCTCGAGCGCGTCTCGACGCGCAGCATGAACAGGATCGCGACCGCCAGCAGCACGAAGGCGGTCACATCCAGCGGCCCGGGAACGGCGATCGACGGGATGAGCGAGATCGCGATGAGTCCGACGGCGGCAAGGAGCGGCATCCGCGCCGTCAGCACGACGTGATCGATCGCGATCGCGAGCAGGCCCATCGAGCCGACGATGATGAACGAGAGCGCCGTGATGGGCTCCAGCGGCGCAGAGCCGAGCACGATCGCATCGGTGGCGGTCGAGATGAGCGCGGGCACGGTGCGCACACTCTCGGGCGTGGGCAGGATGCCGAGCAGCGCCGTGTCGCGCAGGTACAGCAGAGTCAGCAGCACGACCCAGACGCCCAGCTCGATGAGGGTCACGGCGATCGCGGGGAGGCGGAAGCGGCGCGCGACGAAGCCGGCCGCGAGGACCGCGCCGGTCAGCACCACGGTGCCGAGCACCCACCAGCTGGGCGATACGACGCGGATGAGGGGCATCATCGCGGCGAAGAGCGCGACGAAGACCCCGATGGTCAACGCGAGTTCAGCGGGACGACGGGATGCTGCGGCCTCAGACGACGACATTGCTCACCCCCCGGTCGGCAGCGCCCGACCACGCGCTGGCCAGGTCGAGGTCCGGCCCGATCGACGCCGCACGCCAGCCGAGGTCGGCGGCGCGGTCGAGCGCGTCGCCGCCGCCGGCCGCCGCGAGCACGATGGGCAGGGCCGAGTGGTGCACGAGCGGAGCGAGGGCCTCGGCATCCGCGAGTTCGAATCGACCGGTCACCACCACAACGGGCCCGGTCATCAGCCCGGCGAACAACAGCGGGAGCTGGGGGAGGTTGTCGCCCCGGCGCGTCGTCATGGTCGCCAGGTGCGAGGCGACTGCCTCGACGCTGCTGATGTCGCCTCCGTCGATCGGGTCGCTCAGCGCCGTGCCGTCGGAATCGATCAGTTCGACCATGTACCCGTCGCTGACCAGGCGTGAGACGACGGAGATGCACGCCGACACCGCCGCCTCGAACGCGGCGTCGAGCCCGGGGCCACGCAGGGCTTCTGCGCTCCAGCGCACTGCGCCGCGGTCGAGCACGACCGTCGCCTCGGGCGTGGACTCCTGCTCCTCCTGGCGCACCATGAGCGCATCGCGGTGGGCTGTCGCCCGCCAGTGGATCCGGCGCATCGAGTCGCCCGACGCGTAGGGCCGGGCGATCAGGTTGTCGGCACCCTGTCCCAGCTGGTTCGTCGTCGTGTGCAGGGTGCCGCCCGATTCGCCGGTGAAGTTCGCGAGCGCCGGCAGATCGACGATCGCCGGGGCCACCGTCACCTGTGTGCGCATCCCCAGCACGGTGCTGCGTCGCGCCAGGCCGAACGGATCGGTCGAGGTGACCGTGAGCGGGCCGAGCGGATGCACGCCGCGGCGAGCCCCCGTGATCGCGTAGCGGAGTTCGATCGCGCGTTCGTTGCCTCGGAGCCCCGAGCCCAGGGCCGGGAAGACGCCGCGTGCCACACCGGTCAGCCCCTGCGTCACGGCGTCGCGCCACATGCCGGCGGGCGACGGCACGGCAGTCCGCACGCCGACCCGCACCGTGACGTCGGATGTGCGGCCGACCGTGGCGACATCGGGGCTGAGCGAGCGGACGACGCTCTCGGTGCGCCGGGTGAGATACAGCGAGACGATGCTCGCCGCGAGGGTGGCGATCAGGAGGATCCCGAAGTACACGAGCTCGACGAGCCCCAGCTCACTCGCCAGCACGAAGCAGGCGATCGCCAGCGCGAGCGCGCCCGTCCCGCGGAAGGTCAACGGCCACACGCGTTTCATCGTCGGGTTACTCGCAGGAAATTGTCACTGTCGCGCCGCGAGGGGGACGCGCACCGTGGATGCGATGCGTTCGAGGATGCCGGCAATCGCGTCGGTCGTCGACCGCGCGCGCACCCCGCCCGCTGCCCTGGTCGGGATCAGCCGGTGCGCGAAGACGGGCTCCAGGAGCGCGGTGATGTCGTCGGGGATGACGAACCCGCGTCCGTCCAGAGCAGCCCACACCTTGGCTGCGCGCACGAGCTGGAGCGTCGCCCGCGGGCTCGCGCCGAGGCGAAGGTCGGGATGCGAGCGCGTCGCCTGTGACAGCCCGACCGCGTAATCCTCGATCGCGGGGGCGACGTGAACGGCGCGCGCCCAGCCGATGAGCGCCGTGACCTGGGCCGACGACACCACGGGGGTGAGCGCCTCGAGCGGGTTGACAGCATCCCGCTGCCGGAGCATGAGCGCCTCGGAGCGGGCATCCGGGTAGCCCATCGAGATGCGCATCATGAAGCGGTCGCGCTGCGCTTCGGGGAGGGCGTAGGTGCCCTCCATCTCCAGCGGGTTCTGCGTCGCGACGACCAGGAAGGGGCTCGGGAGCTCATGCGTCTGCCCATCGACCGTGACCTGAACCTCTTCCATCGCCTCCAGCAGCGCCGACTGGGTCTTCGGCGACGAGCGATTGATCTCGTCGGCGATGACGATGTTGGCGAAGATCGCGCCGTGCTTGAACTCGAACTCGCGGTCGACCGGATTGAACACGCTCACTCCGGTCACGTCTCCGGGGAGGAGGTCGGGAGTGAACTGGATGCGGCGCACCGACGCGTCGACGGATGCGGCCAGGGCCCGCGCCAGCATCGTCTTGCCGACGCCCGGCACGTCCTCGATGAGGAGGTGTCCTTCGGCCAGCAGCGCAACGAGGGCGCTGCGCACCGCATCCGGCTTGCCGTCGATCACAGTGCCCACCGCGGCGAGGATCTGATTCGTCTGAGTCTCGAACGAATCGGCCGTCACCGGCGGCGGTGTCGTGTGAGATCGATCGGGCGTACCCGACTCACCCAGCGCGATGTGGTCCATGGGCCCCCTCCGGTCCGCGGGGGGCATCATCGTCCCTCGTTACTCGATCGTAACCTGCGGCCGTGTGCGCTGGCGCGGGGTGCAGAGGATTCGCAGGCGCCTCAGTCGCCGGTTAGAATAGAGGAAGCTCTCCGCGCGACGGCATCCAGGCCAACTCCCCCAGGACGGAAACGTAGCAAGGGTAACCAGGCTCTGCCGGGTGCGCGGAGAGTCTTTATGTGGGGCCGCGTCTTTCCATGTCTAGGCAGTGTCGATGAAGATGTTCAGTGAAGACGCGGCGACGTTTTCGTGACATCGAGAGATCGCGCTCTCGCGCGGGGGCGCCGACTCTAGGCTGAAGCTGTGGCGCAGAGCATCTTCATCACGTCGGCAGAGGGTCATTCGGGCAAATCCACGATCGCGCTGGGCGTGCTGGATGCGCTGAGCCGCGCGACCCCTCGGGTCGGGGTGTTCCGCTCCATCGCGCGCTCGACATCGGAGCGCGACTACGTGCTCGAGATGCTGCTGGCCCACTCGGTCATCGATCTCGATTACGACGAGTGCATCGGGGCCACCTATGACGATGTGCGCGCGGATCCGGATGCTGCGCTCGGCGCGATCGTCGAGCGTTACAAGCGCGTCGAGGCGCAGTGCGATGCGGTCGTCGTACTCGGCAGCGACTTCACCGACGTCTCGAGCCCCGCAGAGCTCGGCTACAACGCCAGGATCGCCGCCAACCTGGGGTCGCCGGTCCTCCTGGTGGTCGGTGGGCGCAGCCAGCAGGGCTCAGAGGAGCAGCTCGGCTCGTCGACTCCGCGCACGCCCGCCGAGATGGGGCAGACGGCGGCGCTCGCCCTCGTCGAGCTCGCCCACGAGCGCGCCGAGCTGTTCGGCGTCGTCGCGAATCGCGCGAACCCCGACGAGCTCGACGAGATCGTCGCGGCGGTGCGCGGCGCGGTCGACGCGTCGCCGGTGGTGACAGCATCCGTCCTCGGGGAGGATGCCGCCGCGCACCCCGTCGTCCCCGTCTGGGCTCTCCCCGAAGACCGGTTCCTCGTCGCCCCATCCGTGCGCGAGGTGTTGCGCTCGGTCGAAGGCCGCCTCGTGCGCGGCGACTCCGAGCTGCTCACCCGCGAGGTGCTGGGCGTGGTCGTCGCGGGGATGTCGATGGTCAACGTGCTGCCGCGTCTGACCGAGAGCGCGATCGTCGTCGTGCCCGCCGACCGGACGGACGTGCTGCTGGCGACCCTCCTCGCCAACGCGTCGGGCACCTTCCCGTCGCTCGCCGGAATCGTGCTGAACGGCGGGTTCGAGCTGCCCCAGTCGATCGAGCAGCTCCTGGACGGCCTGAGCTCGTCGCTCCCGGTCATCGCCACCGACCTCGGCACCTACCAGACGACGGTGCGCATCATGAATACGCGCGGGCGCCTGGCCGCCGATTCGCAGCGCCGCTACGACACGGCTCTGGCGATCTTCGAGCGCTACATCGACACCGACGAACTCACCAGGGCGCTCGGAGTGGCCCGCGCCAGCGTGGTGACCCCGCTCATGTTCGAATACGGCCTGATCGAGCGCTCGCGTTCGGACAGACGCCGCATCGTGCTGCCGGAAGGCGGCGACGATCGCATCCTGCGCGCCGCGGCGACCGTGCTCTCGCGGGGGATCGCCGACCTCACGATCCTCGGGGAAGAGATCGAGGTGCGCAGTCGCGCGATCGAGCTGGGCATCGACATCCGCGATGCTCAGGTGCTCAGCCCCTTCGATGCGGTGCACGTCGACAAGTTCGCGCGCGAGTACGAGCGGCTCCGCGCCCACAAGGGCGTCACGTACGCGCAGGCGGCCGACACCGTCACCGACGTGTCGTACTTCGGCACGCTCATGGTGCATCTGGGCCTGGCGGACGGCATGGTCTCGGGGGCCGCGCACACGACGGCCCATACGATCCGCCCCGCGTTCGAGATCATCAAGACCAAGCCGGGGGTGTCGGTCGTCTCGTCGGTGTTCCTCATGGCGCTCGCCGACCGCGTGCTCGTCTACGGCGACTGCGCCGTGATCCCCGATCCCACGAGCGAGCAGCTGGCCGACATCGCGATCTCGTCGGCAGCCACCGCCGAGCAGTTCGGCATCGACCCGCGCGTGGCCATGCTGTCGTATTCGACGGGAGAGTCGGGCTCGGGCGCCGAGGTCGAGAAGGTGCGAACGGCGACCGCGCTGGTGCGCGAGCGTGCGCCGCGGCTTCTGGTCGAAGGGCCCATCCAGTACGACGCGGCCGCCGATGCCGCTGTCGCCAAGGCCAAGATGCCCGGCTCGCCGGTCGCCGGGCGAGCGACGGTGTTCATCTTCCCCGACCTGAACACGGGCAACAACACCTACAAGGCGGTGCAGCGCTCGGCCGGGGCGGTGGCGATCGGTCCGGTGTTGCAGGGCCTCAACAAGCCGATCAACGACCTCTCGCGTGGCGCGCTGGTCGACGACATCGTCAACACGATCGCGATCACCGCGATCCAGGCGCAGGGCGAAGCATCCCTGACGGCACAGGGGGAGTAGAGCGCATGTCCGTCGTCCTGGTCGTCAACAGCGGTTCATCGTCGTTCAAGTACCAGCTGCTGGACGTCGAGACCGAGCGGATGCTGGCATCCGGCCTCGTCGAGCGCATCGGCGAGTCGACGGGTGTCTCCGCGCACACGGTGTTCGCCCCGTCTGCCGAGGGCGCCACGATGCTCGACGCGACCTACACGCGCGAACTGCCCATCCCCGATCACACCGCCGGATTCGCCGCCATGCTCGACGCGTTCGCTGAGAACGGCCCATCGCTGGCCGAGAACCCGCCGACCGCCGTAGGCCACCGCGTCGTGCACGGCGGTGCCCGGTTCTTCGAGCCCACCCTCATCACGCCGCTCGTCGAGATCAACATCGACGAGCTCTCGGTGCTGGCGCCGCTGCACAATCCCGCCAACCTCGCCGGGATCGTCGCGGCGAAGAAGGCGTTCCCCGACGTGCCGCACGTGGCCGTCTTCGACACCGCGTTCCACCAGACCCTGCCCCCGGCCGCCTACACGTATGCGATCGACGCGGAGTTGGCAGCATCCCACCGCATCCGCAGATACGGGTTCCACGGAACCTCGCACAAGTTCGTGAGCGAAGCCGCCGCGACCTTCGTCGGGCGTCCGCTGGGCGAGCTGACGCAGATCGTCTTCCACCTCGGCAACGGCGCATCGGTCGCCGCGATCGACGGTGGACGCTCGGTGGAGACCTCGATGGGACTCACCCCGCTCGAGGGCCTGGTGATGGGCACGCGCTCGGGAGACATCGACCCCGCCGTGCTGTTGCACCTCTCGCGCCGCGCGGCGTTCTCGATCGACGACCTCGACGCGCTCCTAAACCGGCGGAGCGGGCTGCAGGGGCTGGCGGGCGTCTCGGACATGCGCGACATCATCGCGGGAGTGCGGGCGGGGGATGTTGCGGCCACCCTCGCGTTCGAGGTCTACGTGCATCGCCTCCGCGGCTACGCCGGCTCGTATCTCGCGCAGCTCGGCGGCGTCGATGTGATCTCGTTCACGGCCGGGGTGGGCGAGAACGCACCGGAGGTGCGAGCCGGTGCGATGGCGACCCTCGGGTTCGCCGGAGTCGAGATCGACGCCGAGCGCAATGCGGCGCGTGGCCGCGGCATCCGTGTGATCTCCACGGATTCGTCGCGCGTCACGGTGCTGGTCGTCCCTACCAACGAAGAGCTCGAGATTGCGCGGCAGACCCTCGCCGCAGCCCACGGGTAGCCTGCTCCGGACCCCGGTTATCGTGCGTGCGCACGGCCGCACTACGCTTGCAGCACGGCACGCCGTCGAGCCGTTCACCCGTCGCCCTCTCTCCTCGCTGGAGGCTTTCGTGACCGCCGAACTGCCCGACCTCACGGCGTACGACGCCGTGCTCTTCGACCTGGATGGGGTGATCACCCCGACCGCCGAAGTGCACATGGACGCCTGGCGGGCGATGTTCTCCACGCTGTTCGCTCAATGGGACATCACGCCCCCTTACGCCGACGGCGACTACTTCGAATACCTCGACGGGAAGAAGCGCTACGACGGGGTCGCGGGCCTGCTGCGCAGCCGCGACGTCGAGGTCCCATGGGGCGACCCGTCAGATCCGGCGACCGCCGATACCGTGTGCGGTATCGGCAACCGCAAGAACGAGTTCTTCGCCCGCGTGCTGCGCGAGGAGGGGATCGTTGCCTACCCCGGCTCGATCGCCGTGCTCGACCTGCTCGCCGCGGCGGGCACGCCGACCGCGATCGTCTCGAGTTCGAAGAACGCACGTGAAGTGCTCACCTCGGCCGGCATCATCGACCGCTTCCCGGTGATCATGGACGGCGTGATCGCCGAACGGGATCACCTGGCTTCCAAGCCCGCACCCGACGTCTTCGTCGAGGCGGCGCGGATGCTCGGGGTCGACCCCGCCCGCAGCGCCGCCGTCGAAGACGCCATCAGCGGCGTGGCTTCGGCCGCTGCCGGAGGATTCGGTCTCGTCGTGGGCGTCGATCGGGGCGTCGGTGCCGATGCCCTCCGCGATGCCGGCGCCCACGTCGTCGTCGCCGACCTGGCCGCCTTCATCGCTGTGGCGCCTTTCACAGCGCCTTTCACAGCGCCTTCGACAGCGACTGAGCCCGACCGAGAGGCATCCGCATGATGGATCGCGACCGATTCCCCGTCGACCCGTGGCGGCTCGTCGAGACCTCCCTCGACCTGGATGATGCGGGTGTGACCGAGACGCTCTTCTCGGTCGGCAACGGCTACCTCGGCCTCCGCGGCAACCACCCCGAGGGTCGTCAGGCACAGGAGCACGGCACGTTCATCAACGGATTCCACGAGACCTTCCCGATCCGCCACGCCGAGCAGGCCTACGGCTTCGCCGAGGTGGGCCAGACGATCATCAACGCGCCCGACGCGAAGGTGATGCGCGTGTACGTCGATGACGAACCGCTGTCGCTCGACGTGGCCGACATCCGCGAGTACGAGCGGTCGCTCGATTTCCGCGACGGCGTGCTGCGCCGGCACATCCTGTGGTCGACTCCGTCCGGCAAGCTCGTGCGCCTGGATTTCGAGCGGATGGTGTCGTTCGAAGAGAAGCACCTCGCAGTCCTCGCGGTCGACGTCACCGTGCTCAACTCCGACGCCCCCGTGACGGTCAGCTGCCAGCTGATCAACCGGCAGGACGGCGAGGACGTCTACGGCGGAACGCCGAACGCCACCAAGAAGGCGGGATTCGATCCGCGCAAGGCCGAGCGCATCGATGAGCGGGTGCTCCAGCCGCAGGAGTACTGGCAGGACGGCCTGCGCTCGACCCTCAGCTATAAAGTGGCCGAGTCGGGCATGACGATCGCCGTCGTCGCCGACCACGTCATCGAAACCGACAACGAGTACTCGGCGCGCGTCCTGATCGAGCCCGACATCGCGAAGAACGTCTTCCGCGTGCAGGCGAAGGCCGGTGTGCCGATCCGCGTCACGAAGCTCGTCAGCTACCACACCTCGCGCGGCGTGCCGGCGCGCGAGCTGGTCGACCGCTGCCGACGCACCCTCGACCGCGCCCGCTCCGAGGGCGTGGCGCTGCAGTACGAGCGCCAGCGCGCGTGGATGGAGGCGTTCTGGGAGCGGTCGGATGTGCGCATCGGCGGTCACGACGACCTCCAGCAGGCGACCCGGTGGTGCCTGCTCCAGCTCGCCCAGGCCGCGGCGCGCGCCGACGGCCAAGGCGTGCCGGCCAAGGGCGTCTCGGGCTCCGGATACAGCGGCCACTACTTCTGGGACACCGAGATCTACGTGCTCCCGTTCCTGGCGTACACGACCCCGCTCTGGGCCCGCAACGCGCTGAGGATGCGGTATCTCATGCTTCCGGCATCCCGCCGCCGCGCGCACCAGCTGAACGAGGCGGGCGCCCTGTTCCCTTGGCGCACGATCAACGGCGAGGAGGCGTCGGCGTACTACGCCGCCGGCACCGCGCAGTACCACATCAACGCCGACGTGAGCTTCGCGCTCGCGAAGTACGTGCGGGCCACGGGCGACGACGAGTTCCTCCACCGCGAGGGCGTCGACATCGCCGTCGAGACCGCGCGGCTGTGGGAGACGCTCGGGTTCTGGCGCGAGAGCGACGGCGAGGACACCTTCCATATCCACGGCGTCACGGGCCCCGACGAGTACACGACGGTCGTCAACGACAACCTGTTCACGAACGTCATGGCGCGCTTCAACCTCCGCTTCGCCGCCCGCACCGTGCGCGAGATGGCCGCGGACGATTCGGAGGCCTACCGGCTGGCGGTGCAGCGCCTCGGGATCGACCCCGGTGAGCCGCAGGCGTGGGACCGTGCCGCCGAGGCGATGCACATCCCGTACAGCCCGGCGTTCGGCATCCATCCTCAGGACCACGTGTTCCTGGAGAAGGAGGTGTGGGACCTCGAGAACACCCCGGCCGACCAGCGGCCGCTGCTTCTGCACTTCCACCCCCTGGTGATCTACCGCTACCAGGTGCTCAAGCAGGCCGACGTCGTGCTCGCGCTGTTCCTGCAGGGCAATCACTTCACGGACGAGGAGAAACTGGCCGACTTCGAGTACTACGACCCGCTCACGACGGGCGACTCCACGCTGTCGGCTGTGGTGCAGGCGATCCTGGCGGCGGAGGTCGGATATCAGGACCTCGCGCTGGACTACTTCCAGGAGTCGCTGTTCGTCGATCTCGCCGACCTGCACCACAATGCCGCGGACGGCGTGCACGTCGCGTCGGCGGGCGGCGTGTGGACTGCGCTCATCTCGGGCTTCGGCGGCATGCGCGACCACTTCGGCGACCTGTCGTTCGATCCCCGGCTGCCGGCAGACTGGCCCGAGCTCGCGTTCGTGCTGCACTGGCAGGGCACGCGGCTGGGCATCACGATCACTCGCGACCAGATCAGCGTCGCGGCAAGCGGGGGAGCCCCGGTCGGATTCTCGGTGCGCGGGGCCGCGTTCGTCGTCGGCGACGGCGAAGAGGTGGTCGTGCCGCTCGCCGACCAGGGGCCGGTGCTCCCCGGCAAGCCGTCGCTCACGCAGTTCGCCGATATGCGCAGGGACGACGGGACGTTCCTCTCGGCGTCCGTCCCGATCATCACCACGACGATCCCGATCATCACTGCGAGCGTTCCGATCACCGTGCCGGACGCGCCCCTGGAGGGTGTCGAGTCGAACGTGGCAGTCGACTCCTGAGCGCCGGGAGGCGGCCGCCTCGGGCGGCTGTGGGAGCGGGCGTCATGTCGTGGGCACGGCCTAGGCTGGGGGCGTGACCACCGCCCTCTATCGCCGCTACCGTCCCGAGGCGTTCGGCGAGATGATCGGCCAGTCGCAGGTCACCGAGCCGCTCATGACGGCGCTGCGCGGAGACCGGGTGGGGCACGCGTACCTGTTCTCAGGGCCGCGGGGATGCGGTAAGACGACATCCGCGCGCATCCTCGCACGCTGCCTGAACTGCGCGCAGGGCCCGACCGACGTGCCGTGCGGCACGTGCGACAGCTGCGTCGAGCTCGGGCGCGACGGCGGCGGTTCGCTGGATGTCGTCGAGATCGACGCGGCCAGCCACAACGGCGTCGACGACGCCCGCGATCTGCGTGAGCGCGCGATCTTCGCGCCCGCCCGTGACCGGTTCAAGATCTTCATCCTCGACGAGGCGCACATGGTGACGCCGCAGGGGTTCAACGCACTGCTCAAGCTCGTCGAAGAGCCGCCCGATCACGTCAAGTTCATCTTCGCGACGACCGAGCCCGAGAAGGTCATCGGCACGATCCGCTCGCGCACGCACCACTACCCGTTCCGCCTCGTGCCGCCGGCGGCGATGCTCGAGTATGTCCAGGCACTGTGCGAGACCGAGGGCGTCTCGGTCGAGCCCGGAGTGCTGCCGCTCGTGGTGCGTGCCGGTGGCGGTTCGCCGCGCGACACCCTCTCGCTGCTGGACCAGCTCATCGCGGGTTCCGACCCGTCGCCCGAGTCGGGGGCTGTGCGCGTCAGGTACGAGCGCGCGGTCTCGCTTCTGGGGTACACCCATGCGGAGCTGCTCGACGAGGTCATCGACGCGTTCGCCGCGGCGGATGCCTCGGCCGCCTTCGCCGCGGTCGACCGCGTCGTGCAGACCGGCCAAGACCCGCGCCGATTCGTCGATGATCTGCTCGAGCGCCTGCGCGACCTGATCATCATCGCTGCGACCGGCGCCGGTGCGGCAGCTGTGCTGCGCGGCGTGCCGGCCGAAGAGCTGGAGCGGATGACCCGTCAGGCGTCGATCTTCGGCTCCGACCGCCTCTCGCGCACGGCCGACCTCGTGATCGCGACGCTCGACGAGATGACGGGCGCGACCTCGCCGCGTCTGCAACTCGAGCTCATGGTCGCCCGCATCCTCACCCATGCCGGAATCGGCGCCGTGACTGCTGCGAGCCCGGTGGCCCCGCCCGCTTCGGTCGCTGAGGCCGCTCCGGTCTCTGAGCCCGCTCCGGTCGCTGAGCCTGTCGAAGCGTCGAGACCCACCCCGCGAGCCGTTGCTCCCGCTCCGGTCGCTCCGGTTTCCGGGCCTGCTCCGACCGAACTCGTCGAATCGCCGGCACCCGGCGCGACAGCTGCCACCCGCGGCCCCGTCACCGTGCAGCTCGTGCGCGACGCCTGGCCCGAGATCCTCGGCGCCCTCGAGAACACCAGTCGTTCGTCGTGGCTCGTCGCCAGCGGTGCGAGGGTGATCGCGTTCGGCGATGACGTGCTCAGCCTCGCGTTCCAGAGTCAGACCGACGTGGCCTCGTTCAAGAAGCTCAACGCGGGCGCCGGCCCCAGCGAAGACCTGCGCCAGGCGATCATGGCGGTGCTCGGCATCCGCGTGAAGTACATCGCGAAGCACGACAGCGACATCGCCCCGCACGAGCCGCCGCCCGACCCCGACGACCCGGGCCCGGCCGACCCCGGTCCGTCCGATGAACTCCCGCCCCACGCGCCGATACGGCGCGAGCCCGAGCGCCCACCGCGCGGGGCGCAGGGGCGAGCCGCCGAGCGGCCGTCCGCGCGGCCTGCACCTGCGTCCGCTGCGCCCGTGACCGAGTGGGCGGTCACTCCGATCCCCACCGAGCAGCCCGCGACCTCGCCGTCGGCGGTCGCCCAGCTCGCCGTCGACGACGAGCCCGAGGATGCTGCGGGCGGCGCGCGCACCACCACCCTCGCGCCCACGCTCGCTCCCTCTCGCGAGGTCGCCGACCTCGAGGGCACGGTGCTGCCCGCCGCCGACGTCGAGCCCTCGATCGAGGATGACGAGCTCGACCCGACCGACATCATCGAGGTCCCCACCGCTGACGCGCCGGTTCCTCCGGTCGTCGCGCCCCGTCTGCCGATGGCGGACGGCCCGGCACGCAACGGTGCATCGGCCGGCGGGGGAGTGCAGCGTTACGGCGAAGCGGTCATCCGGCAGGTGCTCGGCGCCGCGTTCGTGCGTGAAGAGCCGTACGAGCCCCCGACGAGGTTCAGCTGACGATGTACGACGGAATCGTTCAAGACCTCATCGACGAGTTCGGCCGCCTTCCTGGCATCGGTCCGAAGTCGGCGCAGCGCATCACCTTCCACATCCTCCAGACGCCGTCGTTCGATGTCAGCCAGCTGGCCGAACTCCTCGCCCATGTCCGCGAGCGGGTGCGCTTCTGCGAGATCTGCGGCAACGTCTCGGAGCAGGATCTCTGCGCGATCTGCCGTGATCCTCGCCGCAATGCCACGCTCATCTGCGTCGTCGAAGACGCCAAAGACGTCGCTGCCATCGAGCGCACGCGCGAGTTCCGCGGGCTCTACCACGTGCTCGGCGGATCGATCAGCCCGATCGCGGGCATCGGACCCGACGACCTCCGCATCCGACAGCTCATGCAGCGGCTCGCCGACGGCACCGTCCAGGAGGTCATCCTGGCCACCAACCCCAACCTCGAAGGTGAGGCGACGGCGACCTATCTGAGTCGGCTGCTGCATACGCTCGAGATCTCCGTCACCCGCCTGGCATCCGGGCTGCCGGTGGGCGGCGACCTCGAATACGCCGACGAAGTCACGCTCGGGCGCGCATTCGAAGGGCGCCGCGCCGTCTGATGGCCGCTCCGCTCCAACGTTTCGACGCCCGCGCCTGGGTCCTTTTCGGTGCGATGGCGTTGCTGTGGGGCGTCCCCTACCTGTTCATCAAGCAAGCCGTCGACTCGTACTCGCCGGCCGCCATCGTTGCGGGGCGCACCCTCGTGGGCGCACTTCTCCTTCTCCCGTTCGCCCTCCGCGCCCGTGCTCTGCGTCCCGCGTTCGCGAAGATCGGGTGGGTGCTCGCGTTCGGCGCGATCGAGATGGCTGGGCCCTTCCTGCTGCTCGGGCACGCGGAGCAGACTCTCCCGTCCGGACTCACCGGCCTCCTCGTGGCGACCGTGCCGCTGTTCGCTGCGGTGATCGCACTCGCCGGAGGCGACCGTTCCGTGCTACGACCCTCCCGGGCGATCGGGCTCGTGGTCGGCTTCCTCGGCGTGGGGGTGATCGTCTCGGGGCCGGGGCTCGCCGTCGCGGGCGGGGCGGGGCTCATCTCGCTCGGGGAATTGCTGCTGGTCGCGGCCTGCTACGCGATCGCACCGTTCATCGTCGTCCGCAAACTGGCGGACGTCCCGTCACTCGGCACGATCACCCTCTCGCTCGCCGCCGTCGGCATCTTCTATCTGCCGATCGCCCTGCTGACCCAGCACCAGGTGCCGACCGTGCAGAGCACCGTCTCGCTGCTGTCGCTCGCAGTGCTCTGCACAGCCGTAGCGTTCATGGTGTTCTTCGCGCTGATCGCACGCGTGGGCCCCGTCCGTGCGCCGCTGTTCACCTACGTCAATCCGGTGGTCGCGATCCTGCTGGGCGTGATCGTGCTGGGTGAGCAGCTCAGTATCGGGCTCCTCATCGGCTTCCCGCTCGTGATTTTCGGATGCTGGCTGGCCGCCACGGGCGGCGTACTGGGCCGTCGATCGCCTCGCGCGGTGCCCGACGGTGATCTGCCGCCGATCGCGCCCGGCTGACGCGCTAGCGGAGAACCTCGACCAGGACGATCCACGAGACCAGCAGCGAGGCGACGATCGCGATGAGCGAGCCGGCCGCGAACCACACCAGCCCGGCGGGCAGCCCGGTCGCGAGCAGGATCGCGCCGACGAGATAGGCCGCAGGCGCCGCGAAGCATACGAGCGACTTCACGAGCTTGAGCCGGTTGTCGGGATGCTGGTTCGCAAAGATCTGCTTCGTGGCCTCCACCGCGAACAACGCGGCCAGCAGCGAGATGACGATCATGGTGATGCCGTAGGCGCTGATCGTGAGGTCGGGGATGAGCCCGATCGCGGACGCGACCAGCGCCAGGACAAGGCCGGCGACGCCGGCCGCGAGGCGTGCGGTCAGCGACTTCTCCTTGACGATGTCGGCGATGTTGACACTCGCCGCGACGATCATGAGGCCCGCGAGGGCCGCCGTTGCTCCTGCCATGGCGACGTTGAACTCCGACCATCTCTCGATCGCTTCGCCCATGGGTCGCACTTTATCGCCCTCACCGGCCGTTGCTGGGTGTCGATGTCGGGAAGATGGTCGGCGTCGACGGACATGTCCGCCTTCTTGCGGACATGCGCATGCCGGGTCCGCCTTCTTGCGGACATGCGCATGCCAGGTCGCTGGCATCGACTCACTGCACGCGTCACATGATCGGCGAGGAATGACGGCGTCCGTAAGATTGAGCGTCGGGCGCAGCATCCGCCCGAGAACCCGATATCTCTCTGGAGTCATCACGTGGCGCTGATCGTGCAGAAGTACGGCGGCTCATCCGTCGCCGACGCGGAGAGCATCAAGCGCGTCGCCAAGCGCGTCGTCGACAACCGCCGGGCCGGGCACGAGGTCGTGGTCGCAGTCAGCGCAATGGGCGACACCACCGACGAGCTGCTCGACCTCGCGAACCAGGTGTCGCCCATCCCGGCGCCGCGCGAACTCGACATGCTCCTGTCCAGCGGCGAGCGCATCTCGATGGCGCTGCTGGCGATGGCCATCCACTCGATGGGCTTCGAGGCGCGCTCGTTCACCGGTAGCCAGGCGGGCATGATCACGGATGCCACGCACGGCGCCGCCCGCATCGTCGATGTCACCCCCATCCGCCTGCGCGAGGCGCTCGATGAGGGCGCGATCGTGATCGTCGCCGGATTCCAGGGGTTCAACCGCGACACCCGCGACATCACCACGCTCGGACGCGGGGGGTCCGACACGACCGCCGTCGCGCTCGCCGCCGCGCTGAACGCCGACGTGTGCGAGATCTACAGTGACGTCGACGGCATCTTCACGGCCGACCCGCGGGTCGTGCCCAAGGCGCGCAAGCTCGACCACGTCTCGAGCGAGGAGATGCTCGAGCTCGCCGCCAACGGCGCCAAGGTCCTGTACATCCGCGCGGTCGAGTACGCACGCCGTCACGGCGTGCTGATCCACGCGCGCTCGTCGTTCAGTTCGGGTGAGGGCACGTTCGTGCTCAACGAGCAGCACCGCGCCCGGTACGTGGAAGAGGGAAAGCCCATGGAAGAGCCCATCGTCGCCGGCGTCGCCACCGATCTCGGCCAGGCCAAGATCACCGTCATCGGCGTTCCCGACGTGCCCGGAAAGGCGGCGGAGATCTTCAAGATCGTCGCCAACTCCGGAGCCAACGTCGACATGATCGTCCAGAACGTGTCGGCCGCCACCACCGGTCGTACCGACATCTCGTTCACGCTGCCCAAGGCGGATGCGGCGACCGCGATCCGTGCCCTCGCCGCCGAGCAGGCGCAGGTCGGGTTCGCGAGCCTCGTCCACGACGACCAGATCGGCAAGCTTTCGGTCGTCGGCGCCGGGATGCGCACGAATTCGGGTGTGTCGGCGACCCTGTTCGAGGCGCTGAGCGCCTCAGGGATCAACATCGAGATGATCTCCACGTCCGAGATCCGCATCTCGGTGGTTGTGCGCGGCGACGACCTCGCCGCCGCTGCCCGAGTGGTGCACACCGCCTACGGGCTCGACGGCGACGACGACGCGGTCGTCCACGCCGGCACCGGCCGCTGATCCTGCACCCCCCGCACAGGCGGGCTCCAGCATCCCGCTCTACCCTCCGAACATCGAGAGGGATGCTGTGACACGCACGAACATGTTGACCCGAGGCCGCTGGCTCTGGGGTGGAGGCGCAGCGGTGGCGGTGATCGCGCTCGCGGTGGGAGCGGTCCTGTTCCAGCCGTGGCTGCTGTTCGTCGACGTCACGGTCGCCGACGCGATCCCCACCACGGTCGCTACCTCCCCATCCGCGTCGCCGGCTGGGCCGGCTCCCGCAGCCACGGTCGAACCGGTCGAGGTGCCCGCGATCGAAGTGCCCGCCCCCGCGGGCCCCGTCGACCTGCTCGCGGGCTCGTTCGTCAGCCACGAACACGGCACGACGGGCAGCGCGCGGGTCATCCAGCATCCCGACGGCCGTCACCAGCTGGCGATCGAGGGACTGGAGACCAGCAACGGACCCGACGTGCACGTGTGGCTGAGCGCCGGTCCGGTGGTCGAAGGAGCGGACGGCTGGTACACCGCCGCCGGGTTCGACCACGTCGACCTCGGGCCGATCAAGGGTAATCTCGGCGACCAGCTCTACGACATCCCCGCCGAGGTCGATCTCGCGGCGTTCCGCACCGTCGACCTGTGGTGCGAGCGGTTCGCTGTGTCGTTCGGAGCCGCGGCGCTCGCATAGCAAGCCCCAGCGTCGAGAAACCACATCGCCGTCGAGACATCGCGCCGCGCGTGGTTTCCCGACGCGGAAGTGGTTTCTCGCGCTGTGGGAGAGGCCGGTGGACCGCGAGGCGCCGGCACCGGCCGGTAGAATCGGGCTTTCACCCACGAACGTCGAGGAATCACCATGACGCACATCTCTGACTCCGGACTCTCCGTCGCCGTCGTCGGCGCCACCGGCCAGGTGGGCAAGGTCATGCGCGAGATCCTCGCCGAACGTGGATTCCCGATCCGCGAGCTGCGCCTGTTCGCGACCGCGCGCTCGGCCGGCACCTCGATCGACTTCGGCGGCCGGTCGGTCATCGTCGAAGACGTCGAGACCGCCGACCCCACAGGGATCGACATCGCCCTCTTCTCCGCGGGCGCGACCGGCAGCCGCGCTCACGCGCCCCGCTTCGCCGCGGCCGGCGCCGTCGTGATCGACAACTCCAGCGCCTGGCGCATGGACCCCGACGTGCCGCTCGTCGTGAGCGAGGTCAACCCGCACGCGATCCGCGAGGCACGCAAGGGCATCATCGCCAACCCGAACTGCACGACCATGGCCGCGATGCCCGTTCTGAAGGTCTTGGATGCCGATGCCGGCCTCGAGCGCCTCATCGTCAGCACCTACCAGGCCGTCAGCGGGTCTGGCATCGCCGGCGCCGAAGAGCTGCTCGGCCAGGTCGAGGGCGTGCTGGCCCAGGGCGACACCCTGCGGCTCGTGCACGACGGATCGTCGATCGACTTCCCGGCGCCGGAGAAGTACATCGCCCCGATCGCGTTCGACGTCATCCCGTTCGCCGGCAACCTCGTCGACGACGGCGACAACGAGACCGACGAGGAGAAGAAGCTCCGCAACGAGAGCCGCAAGATCCTCGAGCTGCCCGACCTGCGTGTCGCGGGCACGTGCGTGCGCGTTCCGGTGTTCACGGGGCACTCGCTCAGTATCCACGCCGAATTCGCGCGCGACATCACCCCCGATCGCGCCCGCGAGATCCTGGCCGAGGCCCCCGGAGTCGCCCTCGAAGAGGTGCCGACGCCGCTGCAGGCCGCGGGAAAAGACCCGAGCTTCGTCGGCCGCATCCGCGCCGACCAGTCCGCTCCCGAGGGCAAGGGTCTCGTCCTGTTCATCAGCAACGACAACCTGCGCAAGGGCGCTGCGCTGAACGCGGTGCAGATCGCCGAGCTGGTCGCCGCCTCGCTCGGCGCAGCCTCGTTGGGCGCCGCCTGAGATTCTTGCCGATTCCGCAAGAACCGCGGAGTTGGATGCCGGTGGGATGCGGCATCCGGAATACCGCCGTCCGTGCGCGAACTAGACTTGACCGGTGACAGAAACGGTCGACGTCGTCCTCATCGGCGGTGGCATCATGAGTGCCACGCTGGGCACCTTCCTCTCCGAACTCCAGCCCGACTGGAAGATCGCCGTCTACGAGCGACTCCACGATGTGGCGCTGGAGAGCTCCAACGCGTGGAACAACGCCGGCACCGGGCACGCGGCGCTCTGCGAGCTGAACTACACGCCCGAGGCGCCGGACGGCACGGTCGACCCGTCCAAGGCGATCTCGATCAACGAGCAGTTCCAGCAGAGCCGCCAGTTCTGGTCGTCGCTCGTGGAGGAGGGCGTGCTGGACGCGCCGTCGACGTTCATCAACTCCACGCCGCACATGACCTTCGTCAAGGGTGAGAAGGATGTCGCGTTCCTCAAGACCCGCTACGAGGCGCTGAAAGATCAGCCGCTGTTCGCCGGCATCGAGTACAGCGAAGACTCCCGCGTCATCAACCAGTGGGCGCCGCTGCTCATGAAGAAGCGCAGGGCGACCGAGCCGTTCGCGGCCACCCGCGTTCCGGCGGGCACCGATGTCGACTTCGGGGCCCTCACGCATCAGCTCTTCGACAACCTGAAGGAGCGCGGAGCAGAGGTCGTGACCAACCGCGAGGTGCGGTCGCTGAAGCGTCAGAAGGACGGCACGTGGCTCATCAAGTGGCGGGGCTCGATCGGCCGCACACCCGGTCAGACGAAGGCGCGGTTCGTGTTCGTCGGGGCCGGCGGCTGGGCGATCAAGCTGCTGCAGAGCTCGGGCATCCCCGAGATCAAGGGCTACGGCGTCTTCCCGATCGGCGGGCAGTGGCTGAAGACCTCCGATCCGGCGCTCGTCGCGCAGCATAAGGCGAAGGTGTATTCGCAGGCATCGGTCGGCGCTCCGCCGATGTCGGTGCCCCACCTCGACACGCGCGTCGTCGACGGCGAGTCGTCGCTGCTGTTCGGCCCGTTCGCCACCTTCAGCCCGAAGTTCCTCAAGAATGGGTCGATGCTCGATCTCGTCGCCCAGGTGCGACCGAGCAACCTGTGGCCGATGCTGAAGGTCGCGATCGACAACCCGTCGCTCATCAGCTACCTCGTGGGGGAGCTGTTGAAGAACCACGAGAAGAAGGTCGAGAGTCTTCGCACCTTCATGCCGACCGCGAAGAGCGAGGACTGGGTGCTGCTCGACGCCGGCCAGCGCGCTCAGGTCATGAAGAAGGATGCGAAGAAGGGCGGCGTGCTGCAGTTCGGCACTGAGGTCGTCACCGCCGAGGACGGCTCGATCGCCGGTCTCCTCGGCGCATCTCCGGGGGCCTCGACCGCGGTGTCGATCATGCTCGGCCTGCTGAAGACATGCTTCCCCGACCGGATCGACGGCTGGGAGCCGCGTCTGCGCGAGCTCATCCCCAGCTACGGCGCGACCCTGAACCCCCGGCCCGAGGTCGCCAAAGAGGTGCTCGGAGAAACCGCCGCCACCCTCGCGCTGACGGCCTGACGCCGGGCGAGCCGCTCATGGCCAAGCTGTACTTCCGCTACGGGGCGATGAACTCCGGCAAGTCGACCTCGCTCCTGCAGGCCGCCTACAACTACGAGGAGCGCGGCCAGCGGGTGCTGCTCACCAAACCCCGCATCGACACCAAGGGCGCTCACCAGATCTCCAGCCGGCTCGGGATGACCCGGCCCGTCGACTTCCTGATCGATGCAGCGGATGACGCACGCGGCCTGTTCGCCGAGTATCAGGCGCGCGTCCGCTACACGCATGACGAGCTGGTGGGCCTCAGCCGCGGTCCTGCGGAGGTCGCATGCCTCCTGGTCGACGAGGCGCAGTTCCTCAGTTCTGACCAGGTGGACGACCTGTTCAAGATCGCCGTACTCGATGACATACCCGTGCTGGCATACGGCATCCGCACCGACTTCCGCACCCAGGCGTTCCCCGGTTCCCGCCGCCTTCTCGAGGTCGCCCACGCCCTCGAAGAGCTCAAGACGATCTGCCGCTGCGGACGCAAGGCGCTCTTCAATGGGCGCCTGATCGACGGCCAGTTCGTGTTCGACGGCGACCAGGTCGCGATCGACGGCCAGGAGGTGACCTACGAGTCGCTCTGCGGCGAATGCTACCTGCGCGAATCGGGCGGGCGGCTGGCCGCGCGCTGAACGGTCGCGTGCTGATCAGGCCGCGCTGATCAGGCCGTGCGGATCAGGCCGTGCGGGGCTGGTCTTCTGTGCGCCGGGGCGGCCACGGCACGAGCATCGACGTGGTGCGCTGGTACTGCGCGTAGGCGGGGTGTCGCCCCGCCGAGATCGACTCGGTGAAGATCGTCGATCCGATGAACAGCACGCTCAGCAGCGCCGCTCCCACGATCGTCCAGTTCAGCGCTCCCCCCCAGACGCCCAGGCCCGACGCGACGGCAGCCGTCGCACCGATCGCGTAGAACGCCCACCACTGCGCCTGCTCGAAGAAGAAGTTGGGGTGCCGGCTATAGCGGAAGAGGCCCGTCGTCACGAACCCGGGCGCCAGGGTGCCGCCTGCGGCCTTCTTGGCCTGATGGAAGTTCCACTGCTGCTGGTCGGCGGTGAACTCGCCGATCAGGAACGCGACGAAGAGCACCGCGAACGCGGCATCCCATCCGTTGATCGCGGCCGGGTTCTGCCAGGCGACGAGCGCCGGCAGCGTGATGAGGACCAGCAGCGCGTTCTGGTAGAGCACGATGAACAGCAGGTTGAAGACCTGGAACTGCCACGGCTTCATCCGCCCGCGCAGGATCGCCCAGCGGTAGTCCTCCATGCCCGTGTATCCGCCCTTGCGGGCGAAGTTGAAGGTCAGGCGCGCACCCCATGCCGTGACGAGAACCGCCATGAGCACGAGCCGGGAGGCGTCTTGGCCCGACCCGATCGCGAAGCCCGCGAAGATCCACACGTAGGCCACCGGCACGACCGACCAGATCCGGTCGACCCACGAGGTGTCTTTCGTGATCAGCGAGGCGATCCAGCAGAATGCGCAGACGACGGCGAAGAGCACGAGAACGACGACGAACGGATCCATGCCCGCCAGCCTACGGCCCTTGCATGGTCAGACCACATGCTCTAGCGTGGTCAGACCACACGTGCCAGAACCGGCCGGAGCTTCGAGGAGGATGCTGTGACCACCGCCGTTGACATTGACACCGACAGCGACATCGCTGTCGACAGTGCAGCCCCTCCTGCTCGCGCCTGGCGGGTAGTGCTCGAGAAGATCGAGACCGACCTTCTCGAGGGCCGCCTCGCACCCGGCGATCGGCTGGCTTCCGAGCGCGACCTGTCGCTGCAGCTCGGCGTCGGCCGCTCCAGCGTGCGCGAGGCGCTGCGGGTCCTCGAGGTCATGGGACTCATCCGCACCGGAACGGGCTCGGGGCCCACTTCCGGCGCGATCATCATCGCGACGCCCACCGGCGGGATGTCGGCACTGCTGCGACTGCAGGTCGCCGCGCACGGCTTCCCGCTCGACGACGTCGTGCGCACCCGTGTGGTGCTGGAATCGGCCGCGATCGAAACCCTCGCAGCCGATCCTGCGCGCTCGACCTCTCCGGCGCACCTAGTGCTCGACGCCATGGACGACGACAGCCTCACCCCCGCCGAGTTCCTGGCGCTCGACGCCCAGCTGCACAGGGCGCTGGCCGAAGCATCCGGAAACGTCGTCATCGCATCGATGATGGCGGGCCTGGGCACCGCGATCGAATCGTACGTGCGGGCCGGCGCCGAACGCATCGAAGACTGGGATGCCACGGCGCAGCGCCTGCGTCACGAGCACCGGGCCATCGTCGCCGCGGTCGACGACGGCCTGCCCGACATCGCGCGCGACCTCGTTCGCGACCACATCACCGGCTACTACGCCGCCGCGGGCCTGGCTCGCGATCTACCCGCCTGAGAAGAGGAACGCCGATGGTCCAGCGTCAGCTGCCCAACCCCGCCGAGCTGCTCGAGCTCATGCGATTCAAGAAGCCCGAACTCGACGGACGCAAGCGCCGCCTCGACGCGGCACTGACGATCGCCGATCTGCGCACGACCGCCAAGCGTCGGACGCCGAAAGCCGCCTTCGACTACACCGACGGCGCTGCCGAGGGCGAACTGTCGCTCGCGCGCGCACGCCAGGCGTTCGAAGACATCGAGTTCCACCCCGGCATCCTCCGCCCAGCGCCCGACGTCGACACGTCGGTGCAGATCCTCGGCGGTCCGAGTGCGCTGCCGTTCGGCATCGCGCCGACCGGCTTCACGCGGCTCATGCAGACCGAGGGCGAGATCGCCGGGGCGTCCGCGGCCGGTGCCGCCGGCATCCCGTTCACGCTGTCGACCCTCGGCACGACCTCCATCGAAGACGTCGAGCGTGCCAATCCGGACGGACGCAACTGGTTCCAGCTGTACGTCATGAAAGATCGCGACATCTCTTACGGGCTCGCCCGGCGTGCGGCGGACGCCGGCTTCGACACGCTCATGTTCACGGTCGACACCCCGGTCGCCGGCGCGCGCCTGCGTGACAAGCGCAACGGGTTCTCGATCCCGCCGCAGCTCACCCTCGGCACGATCATCAACGCGATTCCCCGGCCGTGGTGGTGGTACGACTTCCTGACGACGCCGAAGCTCGAGTTCGCCTCGCTGTCGACGACGGGTGGGACGGTGGGGGAGCTGCTGGATGCCGCGATGGACCCCACCATCAGCTACGACGATCTCGAGGTCATCCGTGCGCTGTGGCCGGGCAAGATCGTGATCAAGGGCGTGCAGAACGTCGAAGACACCAAGAGGCTCGTCGATCTGGGAGTCGACGGAGTGATCCTGTCCAACCACGGCGGCCGGCAGCTGGATCGGGCCCCGATCCCGTTCCACCTGCTTCCGCACGTGGTCCGCGAAGTGGGCGCCGATGCCACGGTCATGATCGACACCGGCATCATGAACGGGGCCGACATCGTGGCGGCTGTGGCACTGGGCGCGAAGTTCACGCTCGTGGGGCGCGCCTACCTGTATGGGCTGATGGCCGGCGGCAGGGAGGGCGTGGATCGGATGATCGCGATCCTGCGGTCCGAGATCGAGCGCACGATGCGCCTTCTCGGCGTCGCCTCGCTCGACGAGCTCGAACCGAAGCACGTCACGCAGCTCGCGCGTCTCGTGCCCGTGGGCGGCGCGAGGGCGTACACCGACGCGGTCGGCTGAGCCCGGCCCGCCCGCCGGTGTCAGCTGACGGGCAGCGTCGGAAGGAGCTCGTCGAGGTACTCGGCGGTCTCGATCCACCCCTGCACTGCGTGGCACCGCACGCCCATGGCGAGCACCGGGTAGTCGTTGCCGTCGGGATCGAGACGGTCGCCGACGAAGAGCATGTCATCGAGCGAGATGCCGGTGACCTCGGCGAGCTTCGTCATGCCGTACGCCTTGTCGATCCCGGCGTGGGTGATGTCCACGGAAGTGGATCCGCCCGAGCGCACTTCGAGGTCGGGGATGCGGACAGCGACCGCTTCGCGCAGCGCGTTCTTGCGCGCGCCGGTCGGGTCCCACGCGATCTTCGCCTCGAGCGGTGCGCGCTGGCCGAGCGCCGAGAAGGTGATCTGCGAGTGTCGATCCTCGAGGATGTCGCCCCACGGCTCCGCCTCCCAGAGGCCCAGTCGGCGGGCCTCCTCTTCCACGGCCGTCAGCGCGCGCTGCTTCTCGTCGTCGGTCAGGCCGTGCGCGTACACGACGGAGAAGCCGGTGCCGTCGAATCGGTAGTACTGGGTTCCGCAGGTCGGCATCAGGTGCACCCGCGAGAGGGCGTCGGGCGCAGCATCCGGAAGGTTCTCGATGACCTGCGCCTGGAACTGGGCGATCTGGCCGCCCGAGATGATCGCCACGTGCACGCGCTCGGCGAGCGCGATGAGCAGGTCGCCGATGCGCGGGTCGATCGCCGATTTGGACGGTGCGAGGGTGTCGTCGAGGTCGAACGCGATGAGGCGGGTCACGGCGTGGGGGGCGGTCTGGGCAGGGATGCTGGTGTGCACGATGCTCCTGTGTCCGGGGGAGGGGGTTTCGACGCGAAAGGCCCCATCCGATCCTTCCGGATTCGTGATGGAGCCCCTCTGCGGTCGGGGTGACAGGATTTGAACCTGCGGCCTCGTCGTCCCGAACGACGCGCGCTACCAAACTGCGCCACACCCCGTGGCAACCCCCCGAGTCTACCCGATCGTGCCGGCTGCGCTGAACCGGGGCGGCGTGCGGGATCACCGGTGCGCGCGCCGCGCGCGTCGACCGAACACCGTCGCCAGGGCCATTCCCAGTGCGACGACGGCAGCTCCTGCTCCCGCCAGCGGGAGGATCGGCATGCTCGAGCCGCCCCCCGTCGCGGCGAGCGTGTCGACGATCGTCGATTCGCGTTCGTCACCGCACGCGCCGCGGTGGATCGTGACCACGGTGCCGTCGTCGCCCCGGTACCGCAGCTCTGCGACCCACTGGACGACCCCCGCCTCGTCGGAGCGTACGTCGGGCGAGACATAGCGTCCGTCGCCGTGCAGGGCTATGGCCGCTGTCTCGGCGATCAGTCGATCCGCGGAGCAGTCCGGCGTCGTGTCGTGGGGATTGCGGTAGGCGAAGAACACGAGCTCCGCCTCGGCATCGGGCGCGAGGCCCGCGACCGTGGCCGTGTCGGTGAACGCCTCGCCGGTCGCGGCGCGTTCGGTCGCCGTGGTGTCCACGGTGGGCGCGGCGACCACGACGGTCTCGTCGGGCAGTCCGCACGCGCCCTCCGCAAGTAGGCGCGCCTCGGTCTCACCGTCGCGCGTGAACCAGAGTCGCTCGATCCAGGTGAAGGTGCCCGCGCTGTGAGGACGCACCTCCGGCGAGGAGTAGTCTCCGGCCGCGGTGACGGCAACCGGCTCGGCTCGCGTGTCGGCGATCAGGTTCTCGGGAGTGCAGGCGGAGGCGGGTGCGCCGGCGTCGACGACACGGTACAGCTCGAAGGTGAGCACCGTGCGGCCGGTGCGTGGCACCGGGCCGGACACTGTGGCGACGTCGGTCAGTCCGCCGCCGAATCCGGTGCTCGCTCCGGCACGGGTCGTCACCGTGGGCAGGGGCGCGTGCGTCGTCTCGCTCTCGAGGCCGCACGCGCCTTCGTGCACGAGCCTTCCCTCCGCATCGACGGCGCGCTCGCGCCAGAAGTAGGTTCCGAAGTCGGGCACGACGGGTGCGGTGACGACGGCCGTTCCGGCTGCGGTGATGTGAACGGGGGCATCGACGCTCGAGAAGACCATGCTCTCGGGCGTGCACGAATCCGCGGGAGCCACTCCGTCGATCGCTCGATACACCGCCGTGGTCAGATTCAGGCCGGAAGAGGGGACGGGGCCGTCCACCACGATCTCGTCGTGCATGCTCGCGCCGACCGCCACGATCGGCTCGGCGCGCGACGTGATCGCGGGCAGCATCATGAGCTGACTCTGCTCGCCGAAGGGCTCGGTCCAGGTGTAGCCGGGTTCGAGCCACCGCTGAGAGTCCGCCGACTGCGACTCGGCGCGGATCTCCCACACCGCGGTGTAGAAGCCGGGGCCCGGCAGCGCCGTCTCCGACTCCACGCGGTACGCAACCGTCGGGCCCGGATCCGGCAAGGTCGTGAGGGCCAGGTGCGCGACCGCTTCGGCGTCGGCGGGAACGGCGCCGAGCACGGGCTCGTTCGCCGTGCGGTACACCGTGCCGGTCGCGGCGATCACGACGTGGCGCCCGTCGGACGATCGCGGCCACACCCCGTGGGCCGCGGCGAACGTCACGTCATCCACGAAGGGTCCGCCCTCGACATACCGGGCGGGCACCTGGGTCGCGATCACCGGAGCGAATGTGGTCACGCGGTCGACAGCATCCTCTCCCGCCACAGTGAACTCGGTCGTGCCGCCCGGTCCTGCGGTGTCCTGGCCGCCGCTGGTGGTGAAGTGCCGCACCGCGGCCAGGTAGCCCCCGTGGAACGTCGCCGCACCGCGCACCCGGAATGCGCCCTGATGCTCGGTGGTGACGATGTCGTACGTCGCACCCGGCTCGGCGCCGTCGCGGCTCGGTGACCCTGAGTCGGCGAACACCGCGCCCTCGAGGGAGAGCGAGCCGCTCACGCCGCCGACATCCGTCACCACGGTGACCGTGCCGCGAGTGTGGTCGGCAGCATCCGTCGTGAACGCGAGCGTGCCCGAGCCGCCGACCGAGCCGGTGCCCGCACCGGTGGCTTCTGCGTAGTACGCGGTCGCGAGCTGCTGCACCGCGGCATTGCTCTCCGGAGCCAGGGCCGAGAAGGTCCAGTTGATCGCGCCCTGCAGCGTATCGCCCGGGTAGCCGAACGCGTGGAGGGTCTCGTTCCAGTCGGCGATCGCCTTGACGGCCCACCCCACGCTCGCGGCCTGCACCGGATCGTCGGTCTGCCCGTACTTGGAGACCAGGAGGTTGATGCCGGTGAGCTGAGTCGGGGTGAGCCCAGCCGCGGATCCGCTCACCCCGTGGTCGGTGCTCTGCCCCGTTGGAGCGGGGAGCCCTGGGCGGATGCAGTACGTGTGCACGCCGTCGATCAGCATCGAGCCGTGCCAGCCGTAGGCCGAGATCGGCGCCCACGTGCCGAAGCCCGAGCCCTGCGACGCGGCCTGCACAGGAGCGAACGTCGCCAGTGCCCCAGCGGCGACGGCGACCACGATGACGAGCGCGGCGACGAGTCGTTTCATACGTTCGATCGTCGAGCGTCACGACACCGGCGACCGGCCGGATCTCAGACTCTGTGGATCGGCCCGATCTATCGCGGGGCTGGGGAGGAGGCGTCAGCGCTGAAAGGTGTCAGCGCGGAAGAAGTGTGAAGAAGGATGCCTCGGGCCGGCACGCGAAGCGCACGGGAGCGTAGATCGAGTGGCCGATGCCGGCGCTGACATTCAGCGGGATTGTGCGGCCGTCGTGCGTCCACTCGCTGAGCCCGCGCGCCTGGCGCAGGGGGATGTCGCAGTTCGCGACGAGGGCCCCGATACCCGGTACCCGCACCTGCCCGCCGTGTGTGTGCCCGCCGAAGATCAGGTCGGCGCCGAGGTCGGTGAACGCGTCCAGCACCCGGCGGTACGGGGCGTGCGTGACGCCGATTCGCAGGTCGGCTTCCGGCAGCGCGGCAACGAGCGGCGGCAGCGACTCGAGGTCGTCCCAGTGGCGGTGGGCGTCGCTGACGCCGAACGCATCGATACGGAGACCATCGGCATCCAGCGCTGTTGCGGAATTGTTGAGATCGCGCCATCCGAGGTCGTCGGTGAGGTACCGGTCGAGCGCGTTGACGTCGAGCGGCTCTTCCTTCGGCCGGGCCTTGGACGGCCCGGTGAAGTACCGCAGTGGATTGCGCGGCGAGGGTGCGGAGTGATCGTTGGAGCCGTGCACGAAGACACCGGGGATGCCGCGGAACGGGTCGAACGCCTCGCGCAGGCCGTCGAGCCCCTGGGCGTGGCCGATGTTGTCACCGGTGTTCACGATCAGATCGGGCTGGAGCTCGGCCAACCCGGCGATCCAGCGCTGCTTGCGGTGCTGCCACGGGGCCATGTGCGCATCCGACACGTGCAGCACGCGCAACGGAGCGGAACCGGGCGGGAGCACGCGGAGGGTGTGGTGCCGGGTCGTGAAGAGGTAGCGCTCGATGCCGATGCCCCATACCGCCGCGCCGACACCGGCCGCCCCCACCACCCCGAGGGTGGTGAGGGCGGCATGGGCGGTGCGTCGCGGCACTACGGGCACGTCTTCGTCGTGTAATTCACGGTGATCGCCGTGTTGCGGTTCGTCAGCGTTCCGGCGGGCGGGTTCGTAGATGTCACGATCTTCTTCCCGTCACCGTTCGCGTCGGCCGTACACGCGCCCGCGGCCGCGCTGCCGAACCCGGCACCGCGCAGATCGGTCAGTGCCTTGTCGACCTCGCGGCCGGTGACATCGGGAACGGATACGCCCTGGCCGTTGCTCGGGCTGAGGGTGACAAGGGTGCCGACCGCAACGCTGCCCGGCCCTGGGCTCTGCGCGGCGACGATGCCTGCGGCGTCGGTCGCGTCGACGGCCGCTCCCTGGGTGACCGAGAAGCCGGCGGCCTCGAGCGTCTTGGTGGCCTGGTCGAGGCTCTGACCGACCACGTTGGGGAGATTGGTGAGCGTCTGACGCGTCAGCGACGAGTCCGGCGGCGGAAAGTCGTCGCCGCCGTACGAGGCGTCCGCGGCCTCCTGAATCCGTGAGGCGATCTCGTAGCGCAGCTGCGACATCTGGGTGCCGTTGTAATACCGGTTGAAGATGTCTCCGTCGCCGTCCGAGTTACCCACCCACGCCGCGGTCGCCACCTTCGTGCTTGACTCGATCATCCAGGTTTGCTTGGACTGATGCGTACCGGTCTTGCCGAGCAAGGGGGTACCGTCGTACGGATTGCCGGGTGAACCGGTGCCGCCGCTGTTCATGACGCCCTGAAGGGCGTACCCCGCGGTCGCAGCGATCTTCGGATCAACGACTTGGGTGCACGTGGTCTGTGGCGGTGCCATCTCGTTGCCGTCCGAGTCGATGACCTTGTCGATTGCCTTCGGTTGGCAGTAGATGCCGTTGTTCGCGATGGTGGCATACGCCCCGGCCATGGCGATCGGTGTGACGTTGTTCGAGCCGATGATCGAGAACTGGTCGTTCATCACGACCGCAGTGTCATCGCCGCGCGTGACGCCCATCTTGGTCGCGACCTTCTGAATGTCGCAGAGATCGAGCTTCTCAGCCATGGCGAAGAAGCCCGAGTTGAGCGAGTCGCGGGTGAACTGCATCGGCGTGCCGACGTAGCCGTTGCCGGAGAAGTTGTTGACCTTGGTATTGTCGGTATTCACCCAGGTGCCGTCGCAGATCTTGAAGCTTTTGAACACCTTATTGACGCCGTTGACCGTCGCGTTGACGGAGTTGCCCTTCTCGAGCCAGTCAACGAGAGTGAAGAGTTTGAAGGTCGATCCGGCTTCGAATCCGGTGGAATCGCCGTACTTCTTGTCTCCGGCGTACACGAGCGAAGAATAGTTGGGGTCGCCCGTGATGCTCTCGCTGAACTTCGTATTCTGCGTGATCGACAGCACCCGGCCCGTTGATGCCTCGATGCTGACGGAGGCCGCTCCGAAGACGCCCGTGTTGGTGTCGACCATTCCCTCGACCGACGTTGGAGTGACCTCGCTCATCGTCGTGACGGCGGTGTTCTGGACGCGCGGATCCAGCGTCGTGTAGATCTTCAGGCCGCCGCGCTGCAGCGTCTTGATCCGGTCGTCATACCCGGCCCCGAAGGCGGGATCGGTCTTGATGATGTTCTTCACGTACTGGCAGAAGTAGGCGTTGCCCTGCGCTGCCTCGCAACCTGTGGTGAGCGGGGTGATGTTGGGTGTGATCGGCGCGATCGCGGCCTCTTGGTACTGCGCCTCAGTGATCTTGCCGTCGCTCAGCATTCGGCTGAGGACGTAGAGCTGGCGGCCCTTGGTTGCGGTGTAGCCGTCGGCCGCAGCGGTGTACTGCTCCTGCGTGATGGTGCCGTCAGCCAACAGGCTGTCGAGGGCGGCGAGCTGGCCGGGGTCGGCCGTCACCGTGCCGTCGGGCGCACCGTTGCTCGCGTTGTCGGTCTGGTCGAGGCGGTAGGTGTTCGGGTTCTGCAGAATGCCGGCGAGCGTGGCTGCCTGTCCGAGGTTCAGATCCTTCGCAGCGGTGCCGAAGTAGTATTTCGCCGCGGCGTCGATGCCGTACGTCTGGCCGCCGAAATTGGCGATGTTGAGGTAGCCGAGCAGGATCTCGTTCTTCGAGTACCGCTGCTCGAGGGCGATCGCGTACCGCATCTCCTGCAGCTTGCGCTGGATGCCGTCGGTGCCGCTGGACTGCGTCGCCTCGTTGAAGCAGGCACCCAGCTCTTCGTCGGTCGCGGCGTTGGACTCGCACCGCTGGATGAGGATGTTCTTGACGTACTGCTGACTTATCGATGAGCCACCCTGGGTCTCTCCGCCGCCCTGCGCGTTGCGGATGAGGGCGCGGCTCGTGCCGATCAGGTCGATGCCGCCGTGCTGGTAGAAGCGCGGGTCTTCGCTGGAGAGAATCGCGTCGTACATGACCGGATTGACCTGGTCGAACTGCACAGGGGAGCGGTTCTGGTCGTAGAACGTCGCGAGCTCGACGTCCGAACCATCGTCAGGGTTTTTGTAGTAGATCGTCGTCGGAAGCATGAGCTTCTCGATGTCGAGCACACTCGGGAGATTGTCGAACATGGTGATCGCACCGGAGGCCGCGGCCCCAGACAGAGCGATGGCAGGCGTGACGGTGGCGGCGATGAGCACACCCGCGACAGCGCTCAAGCCGACGAGGCCGGCGATCCCGCCGAGCACGCCGCTGGCCGTGCGTTTCTTATCAGGCATAGGCTAGATCGTAAGGGAGTTACCTGGGCGAAGCCTTGAGTGGCCTGCCCGTGTGCGGCGTCTTCTCAGAGTCACCCCACGACAGCACGCACAGATCCCCGCACACCGGCCGCCGATAAGAGGAGCACCGATGACGACGTGGGAGTACCTGACCACGCCCCTGCTGATCCACAACACCGCCGCGATCCTCAACAACTGGGGCAAGCAGGGCTGGGAGCTCGTGCAGGTGGTGCCGGGCCCGGAGGGCGGGCTCGTGGCCTACTTCAAGCGCCCCTCGGGTGGCGGCACGTCCAACGCAGGGCTGGATGCTGCGGCCCAGGCCGCCCGCCAGTTCGAGGAGAACTGAGATGACGGTGTCACAGAGGCTTGCCGAGCTCGGCATCCTGCTCCCGCCTGTCGCAGCCCCCGCGGGGGCGTACGTGCCCGCGAAAACCCACGGCGATCTCGTCTACACAGCGGGTCAGCTCCCGTTCACCGCCGGTGCCCTGCCCGCGACGGGCAAGGTCGGCGACGGGCACGGACTCGTTTCCGTCTCTGATGCGAAGGGCTACGCGCGGCAGTCCGCACTCAACGCGATCGCCGCGGCAGCCGACGCGGTCGGCGGCATCGACCGCCTGACCGGTGTCGTCAAGGTCACCGGATTCGTGGCATCCGTCCCCGGGTTCAGCGGTCAGCCCGGAGTGATCAACGGCGCGAGCGAGCTGCTCGGCGAGGTCTTCGGCGACGCCGGTCGCCACGCGCGGTCGGCGGTCGGCGTGGCCGTGCTGCCCCTGGACAGCCCGGTCGAAGTCGAGGTCGTCTTCTCCTACGTGTGATCAGCGCACCTGTGCGGAGATCACCGACATCACGGCCGTGTCGGCGAGCGTGGTCGTGTCGCCGACCTCGCGACCCTCTGCGACGTCGCGGAGCAGCCGCCGCATGATCTTGCCCGAACGCGTCTTGGGGAGCTCCTCGACGATGTACACGTCGCGGGGCCGTGCGATCGGGCCGATCTGCTCGCTGACCCACGCACGCAGCGCCTGCGCCAGGCCGTCGGGGGAGTGCGCGGCCAGGTAGCTCTGCTTGATGATCACGAACGCGGCCACGGCCTGCCCCGTCGTCTCGTCGGAGGCGCCGACCACGGCCGCCTCGGCGACCGCCTCGTTGCCGACGAGCGCCGATTCGATCTCGGCGGTCGACAGCCGGTGCCCCGACACGTTCATCACATCGTCGACGCGGCCGAGCAGCCACACGTCTCCGTCTTCGTCGAGGCGCGCCCCGTCTCCGGCGAAGTAGTAGTTCTGGCTCGCGAACTTCTCCCAGTACGTCTCGACGAAGCGGTCGGGGTCGCCCCAGATCCCGCGCAGCATCGACGGCCAGGGCTCGGTGACGACCAGGAGGCCTCCGTTGCCGTCGCCGACCGGCTCGCCCGACTCGTCGACGACGTCGATCGAGATCCCCGGGACGGGCACCTGGGCGCTACCCGGCTTGGTCTCGGTCACGCCGGGCAGCGCCGAGATCATGATCGCGCCGGTCTCGGTCTGCCACCACGTGTCGACGATCGGGGCCACCTTCCCGCCGATCACCTGGCGGTACCACATCCACGCTTCCGGGTTGATCGGCTCTCCGACCGATCCGAGGAGGCGCAGCGACGACAGATCGAACTTGGCGGGGATCTCGCGTCCCAGCTTCATGAACGAGCGGATCGCGGTGGGGGCGGTGTAGAAGATCGAGACCCCGTACTTCTGGATGATCTCCCACCAGCGGCCGGGATGCGGGGTGTCGGGCGTCCCCTCGTAGACCACCTGCGTCGCGCCGTTGGCGAGGGGGCCGTAGGTGACGTAGGAGTGCCCGGTGATCCAGCCGATGTCGGCGGTGCACCAGAACACGTCGGTCTCGGGGTGGATGTCGTGCACGACCTTGTTCGTGAACATCGCCTGGGTGAGATAGCCGCCGGACGTGTGCAGGATCCCCTTCGGCTTTCCGGTGGTGCCGGAGGTGTACAGGATGAACAGCGGGTTCTCGGCGGGGAAGGCCTGCGCTTCATGATCTTCGGATGCTGCGGGCACGACATCGTGCCACCACAGGTCGCGCCCCTCGGTCCACGCCACGTCGTTGCCGCCCCGCCGCACGACGAGCACGTGCTCGACCGTCTCCTGCACGCCCGAGCCGTTGCGGTCGGCGAGGGCCTGATCGACCGCCGGCTTGAGCGAGGAGACCTTGCCCTTGCGATAGCCGCCGTCGGCGGTGATGACAACCTTCGCGCCGGCGTCATCGATGCGGGAT
The DNA here is from genome assembly GCF_964244775.1 of uncultured Microbacterium sp. NCBI lineage: Bacteria > Bacillati > Actinomycetota > Actinomycetes > Micrococcales > Microbacteriaceae > Microbacterium > uncultured Microbacterium sp. The sequence goes on along the minus strand of NZ_CAXTJR010000005.1, from coordinate 38,429 downwards.
CTCAGGCTGTCGGCCGAGAACCCCCCGAAGACGACGGAATGGATCGCACCGACGCGTGCGACGGCGAGCATCGACGCGATCGCCTCGGGAATCATCGGCAGGTAGATCGCGACGCGGTCGCCCTGCCCGACACCGAACCCCTCCAGCACGTTCGCGACGCGCTTGACCTCTGCGGTCAGCTCGGCATACGTGATGCGGCGCTCGTCGCCGTTCTCGCCCTCCCAGAGGAGCGCGACGCGCTCGCCTGCTCCGGCTTCGACGTGTCGATCGAGGCAGTTGTAGGCGACGTTGAGCTCACCGTCGGCGAACCACTTCGCGAACGGTGGGTTCGACCAGTCCAGCGTCTGAGTGAACGGGGTGTGCCAGTGCAGAAGCTCCGTAGCCTGGTCGCCCCAGAATCCCACCCGGTCGGCGGCCGCCCGCTCGTACAGTTCGGCCGTGCCGACGGCGGCGGCGGCGAACGCTGCCGAAGGCGCGAAGTGTCGCGTCTCGGTCAGGAGGTGGTCGATCTGGCTGCTCATGATGCGGGCTCCTTCGCCGTCGGTCGTGCAGGGTAAATCTATCTGTGGCGCAGGCCGGGTCACCATCTCGACCCGCCCTCGCCACGCTGTCGGGCGCCATGAACGGGGCCTTCGCCGTCCTCCACCGATATATCAGTCGGCGGCCTCCGAACGTGTTTGGAACGTTGCATGAACTTGCGTATGCTTCTCACCGGCCGAACATTCGATTCTGGCATTGCGGCACCGAATCACCCCCCGAAACGGTGTCGCTTGTGGCGGCATCCCATTCCCCCCATGGGATGCCGCCCTTTCTTCTTCATGCTGAGCCCCCGCACGGCGCCCGGCGTCGTCGCCTCCCCACGGGGTGCGCGCCGCATGTAGTGCACCGATCCGCTCTCAGCGCACGAGCGTGCACGAGCGCGCTCGTAGCGTTCTGGCATGCCCGAGCCGTTCGTCGTCCGGCCGCGCCCCACCCAGGGCGCGGCATCCGGCGATTCATCCGGCGCCCCGACCGGCCCTCGCGCGCCGGTGCGCCCTTCGGCGCGCGACGCCGTCGGACCACGTCCGGCTGCGCCGACGGCCTCGCGACACGCTGCCCCGCGACCCGCTGCCCCGCGACCCGCTGCGCTCGACCCCCTCGCTCGATTCCTCGATGAACCAGGCGTGACCGATCTGTTCATCAACGGCTCACGGGGGCTGTTCGTCGATCGGGGCAGCGGGCCCCACCAGGTGACGGGGTGGCGAGCCGCAGAGGAAGAGGTGCGCGAACTCGCGGTCGCGCTCATCGCCCTCGGCGGTCGCCACATCGACGACGCGACGCCGTGCGTCGATGTGCGGCTGGAAGACGGGATGCGGGTGCACGCGGTCCTCCCGCCAGTATCGGCGTCGGGCACCGCGCTGTCGATCCGCGTGCCGATGGCGGACGCGCCGAGCCTCGATCAGCTGCAGGAGTTGAGGATGCTCGATCCGGCGCAGCGACGACGAGTGGACGAGATCGTCATGACGCGTCGCAACGTCTTGATCACCGGCGCGGCCGGCGCGGGAAAGACGACGCTGCTCGCCGCGATGCTCGCGGTCGCGCCGGCCGGCGAGCGGATCGTGACGATCGAGGATGTCGCAGAGCTGCGGATCCGGCATCCGCATCATGTGCGGCTCGAAGCACGCCAGCCCAACCTCGAGGGGATCGGTGCGATCGGTCTCGCGCGGCTGGTGCGCGAAGCGCTCCGGATGCGGCCGGACCGGCTGGTGGTGGGCGAGTGCCGCGGCGATGAGGTGCGTGAACTGCTCTCAGCGCTCAACACGGGTCACGACGGGGGAGCGGGCACCCTGCACGCCAACAGCCTCGAGGACGTACCCGCACGGCTCGAGGCGCTCGGCGCCCTGGCGGGCATGCACGACGCCGCGCTCGCGCGTCAGGTCGCCAGCGCCATCCACGTCGTCCTCCATCTCGAGCGGGGCGCGGATGGTATCCGGCGGCTCGCGGGGATCGGAACGCCGGTCATCGACGGCCGTGGACGTCTCAAGATCGATGTCGAGGCGGGGGTGGACTCGTGATCCGCCTGCCCTGGTCGCGTCGCCGAGCGGGCTCCCGCAGACCGTCCGAGCCGGATGCCGCGGCCACCGCCGACACCGTGCTGCGGGTCGCCGTGCTGCTGCAAGCGGGGATCGCGCCGGCGCGCGCGTGGGCGCACCTCGCCGGCACCGGAGATGCGGTCGCCGTCGCGGTGGACGCCGATGTGGGCAGGGGTGCCTCGGTGCCGCAGGCCATCGTCGCCCGGGGCGGCGGATGGCGCGAGATCGGCGCCGCCTGGCGCGTCGCCGAGGCGGTCGGTGCCCCGCTCGCCGAGAGTCTGCGTGGGATCGCCGCCGCGCTCCGCGACGCCCAGGAATCCGCGGACGAGGTGCGGGTCGCGCTCGCCGAGCCCGCCGGAACGGCGCGGCTCATGGGGTGGCTTCCGCTGGTGGCGGTGCTGCTCGGCGGTGCGCTCGGTTTCGACACGCTCTTCGTGCTCGTGCGCAATCCGATCGGCATCGCGTGCCTGATCGCCGGTATCGGCCTCGTTCTCGCCTCCCGCCGCTGGACCGGCGCCCTGGTGCGATCGGCGCGCTCGGGAACAGCCATCCCGGGCATGCGCGCGGAATTGCTGGCCATCGGCCTGAGCGGTGGCGTCTCGATCGACAGGGCGAAGGCGATCGTGTCCGAAGCGCTGGTGGACGAGCCCGCGGCGACGGACACAGCCGAGGCGACCCCTCAGGCGAAGCCGACGCGCGATGAGGAGGCGAAGGCGGCGCCCGATGAGATCGATACGACTCTCGCCCTTTCGCGCTCAGCCGGCGTGCCGGCGGTCGAGCTGCTCAGGGCCGCAGCATCCCTCGCGCGACATCGCGCGCGCACCGACGGACGACTCCGCGCCGCGCGACTGTCGTCGCGGCTCCTGCTGCCGCTGGGCATCTGCACGCTGCCCGCCTTCCTCCTGCTGGGCGTCGCACCGATGCTGCTCAGCGTGATGTCTTCGACCTCGCTCAGCCTGTGAGGTCGCGATCGTGCCCACCCGTCCATCCCGAATGAAGGAGCCCCCGATGTCACTTCCCGTCCTGCCCACCGACCGTCCCTCACGTCCGGCCCCGCCCTCGCGTCTGGCCCCGCCCCCGCGGCTGACCAACCGCCGCGCTGCGCGCCTCTTCGGCGACGACTCCGGCGCCGCCACCGCCGAATACGCGATCGCCACGATGGCGGCGGTCGCCTTCGCCGGGCTCCTGGTCGTCATCATGCGGTCGGACGAGGTGCGCGGCATCCTCACCGACCTCATCCGCCGCGCCCTCACGGTCGCATGATCCTCCGAGCGACCCGTCGCCCGGCCTCGATCGGCGACGAGGGCGCCGTGGTCGCGGAGTTCGCCGTCGCTCTGCCGGCCGTCGCCGTCGTGCTCCTGCTCGCAGCGGGCGCGCTCGGCGCATGCGCGCAGCAGGTGCGGCTGCAGGATGCTGCGGCCGACGCCGCGCGGCTCGCGGGGCGCGGCGAATCGGAGGCTCGTGTTCTCTCGACGGTCGCCGAGGTCGGCGGCGCGGCGGCGATCGATCACCGCGGCGACCTGGTCTGCGTTACCGCGTCGTCGTCCGGCCTCGTGTCACTGGGTTCGCTCGGCGCCCTTTCCGCCACCAGCTGCGCGCTCGCCGGGGGTGGCTGATGCCGGGCACGATGCTCGCCGTCGGCGTGGTCGTGTGCTCGGCCACCCTCGCCGTCGGCCTCGTGACGGCGGGGGCGGCGGCGGTGTTCAGCCAGCGCCTGGCGGGTGTCGCCGACGCCGCAGCTCTCGCGGCGGCGGACGCAGCATCAGGAGCAGTCCAAGGCGTCCCCTGCGACCGGGCCGCCGAGATCGCGGCCGCGGGAGGAGCGGCCATGCGCAGCTGCGAGCTCGACGGACTGATCGCGACGATCGTGGTGGCGGCCGAGTTCGCCCGGCTCCCCGCCGTCGCCGCCGCGAGGGCGGGGCCGCCGCCGTAGCGCTCCCGCACGGGTCACCGCATGATCGACCGGCCCGCACCGCGTCCGGGCTCACAGCGCTCCTTGCAGTGCACGGTGTGTATGGTGTGCTTCGAAGAAGGGACGATCCGTTGCCACAGGGACAGCCGCACGGCAAGAAGCTCGTCATCGTCGAGTCGCCCACCAAGATGAAGTCCATCCAGGGCTATCTCGGTGACGACTACGAGGTGCTGAGCTCGGTCGGGCACATCCGCGACCTCGCGAGCAAGAAAGATATCCCCGCCGACAAGAAGGCGTCCTACGGCAAGTACTCGATCGATGTCGACAACGACTTCGACCCCTATTACGTGGTCAACGATCGCAAGACCAAGACCGTCGCCGAGCTCAAGCGGGCGGTGAAGGACGCCGACGAGGTCTTGCTCGCCACTGATGAAGACCGCGAGGGCGAGGCGATCGCCTGGCACCTGCTCGAGGTGCTCAAGCCCAAGGTCCCCGTCAAGCGCATGGTCTTCCACGAGATCACCAAAGACGCGATCCGGGCCGCCGCCGAGAACACGCGCGAGCTCGACCTCGCGCTCGTCGATGCGCAGGAGACCCGCCGCGTGCTGGACCGGCTGTACGGGTGGGACGTCTCTCCCGTGCTGTGGCGCAAGGTCGGCAGCGGTCGCGAAGGCGCCGCACTCAGTGCCGGTCGCGTGCAGTCCGCCGCCACCCGCATGGTCGTCGACCGCGAGCGGGAGCGCATCGCGTTCGTCGCGGCATCCTATTGGGACGTCGAGGCACTGGCGGCCCTTCGACAGGCTCAAGGACCGGAAGCGAGCTTCGCCACGCGCCTGGCGCGTGTCGACGGCGCTCCGCTGGCGCGCGGCACCGACTTCGATGACCGCGGCCAGTTGAAGAAGGCCGTGCTCGTGCTCACCGAGGCCGAGGCGCGCGAACTCGCGGCCGCGATCGAGGCTGCGGCCGAGGCATCCGTCTCGAATCTCGAGTCCAAGCCCGGCACCCGCAGCCCCAAGGCGCCCTTCACCACCTCCACGCTGCAGCAGGAAGCCGGCCGGAAGCTCTCGATGAGCGCGAAGCACGCCATGAGCGTCGCCCAGCGTCTGTACGAAAAGGGCTTCATCACCTATATGCGCACCGACTCGACGGCGCTGTCGTCGCAGGCGGTCACGGCCGCCCGCCAGCAGGCCGTCGCGCTGTACGGCGAGAAAGCAGTTCCCCTGAACCCGCGGGTCTACCGCAACAACAGCAAGAACGCGCAGGAGGCCCACGAGGCGATCCGCCCGTCGGGCGAGGACTTCCGCACGCCGGCTTCGGTGACCTCCGAACTCGACCGCGACGAACAGCGCATGTACGACCTCATCTGGAAGCGCACGATCGCCAGCCAGATGTCGGATGCGAAGTACGAGACGACGACCGTGACCATCGCGGTGGATGCCGGGGGCCGGGCTGCGGAATTCACCGCCTCGGGCACGGTATATACGTTCAAGGGCTTCCTGGAGGCGTACGAAGAGGGTCGCGACGAGAAGCGCGGAGACGCAGACAAGGCCGACGACCAGTCGCTTCCGGTGCTCGCCGTCGGAGACGTGCTCGCGATCCGCGAAGTGGAGTCCAAGGGTCACGCGACCACCCCCAAGCCCCGCTACACCGAGGCGAGCCTCGTCAAGGCGCTCGAGGAGAAGGGCATCGGGCGCCCTTCGACGTTCGCGAGCATCATCGACGTCATCCTCGACCGCGGCTATGTGACCAAGCGCGGTCAGGCGCTCGTGCCCAGTTGGCTGGCGTTCAGCGTGGTGCGGCTGCTCGAAGAGCACTTCGCCGATCTCGTCGACTACGACTTCACCGCAGCGCTCGAAGACGACCTCGACGCGATCGCCCGCGGCGAGCAGCAGCGCGGCGAGTGGCTGCGCTCCTTCTACTTCGGGTCGAACGACCGGGTGGGACTTCGCAACATCGTCGAGAATCTCGGCGAGATCGATGCGCGCGAGCTCAATGCCACGCGTATCTCGGACACCACGACGCTGCGCTTCGGCAAGTACGGCCCCTACCTCGATGTCGTGGATGCCGACCAGCCCGACGCCGAGCCGCGGCGCGTGAACATCCCCGAAGACCTCGCACCGGACGAACTCACACCCGAGCGGGCGCAGGAGCTCATCGACGCCCCGGTCGCCGGCAACCGGGTGCTCGGCGAGAACCCCGAGAACGGGCGTCTCATCGTGGTCAAGGACGGACGATTCGGCCCCTACGTCGAAGAGACGATCCCCGAGGAGCCAGTTGCCGTCGACGAGGCGACGGGCGAGGTGATCGAGGCGCCCAAGAAGCGTGGCGTGAAAAAAGAGGTCGCTCCCAAGCCCCGCACCGCATCGCTGTTCAAATCGATGTCGGTCGACACGATCGATCTCGACACGGCGCTGCAGCTGCTCGAGCTCCCGCGCACCGTGGGAACCGACCCCGAGTCGGGCGAGGTCATCACTGCCCAGAACGGCCGCTACGGCCCGTACCTGAAGAAGGGCACCGATTCGCGGTCGCTCGACTCCGAGGCGCAGATCTTCGACATCACGCTCGATCAGGCCCTCGCCGTCTACGCGCTGCCGAAGTACGGCGCCCGCCGGGCATCCAGCGCGCTCGCCGAGTTCGACAACGATCCCGTGAGCGGCAAGCCGATCCGCATTCGCGACGGCCGGTTCGGCGCCTACGTCACCGACGGTGAGACGAACGTCACGATCCCGCGCGGCCAGACCGTCGCCGACATCACCCACGAGGTCGCGGTGCAGATGATCGCCGACAAGCGTGCGAAGGGCCCCGCCCCCAAGCGGACGCCTGCGCGCCGGACGACGGCGGCGGCCAAGACGGCGACCAAGACGGCGGCCGCGAAGACGACGACGGCCAAGACGACAGCGGCCAAGACGACAGCGGCCAAGACGACGGCGGCCAAAGCGACGGCCGCGAAGGCTCCCGCGAAGAAGGCTCCTGTCAAGAAGGCTCCCGCCAAGGCGCCGGCGACCGCTGCCGCCGAGAAGTGACCGGCCGGAACGCATGACGGGGCTCTTCGTCACCTTCGAGGGCGGCGACGGCGCCGGCAAGACCACGCAGGCGCGCCTGCTCCAGGAGTGGGCCCTCGACCAGGGGCGCACGGTGGTGCGCACGCGCGAACCCGGCGGCAGCGAGGTCGGTGTGCTGATCCGCGACATCGTCCTGCACCATCGCGGCGAGGTCGCTCCGCGCGCCGAGGCGCTCCTCTACGCGGCCGACCGCGCCCACCACATCGCGACGGTGGTCCGCCCGGCCCTGGAACGCGGCGACATCGTCATCCAGGACCGCTACCTCGACTCGTCCGTCGCATACCAGGGGGCCGGGCGCGTGCTGGGTGCTCACGAGGTGCGCGAGCTGTCGCTGTGGGCGGCCGAAGGCCTCCTTCCCGACGTCACGGTGCTGCTGGACCTCGATCCCGCCGCTGCGCGGACGCGCATCGATGCCGACGACAAGCCCTTCGACCGACTCGAGGCCGAACACGCGTCGTTCCACGCTCGGGTGCGCGACGCCTTCCTCGACCTCGCCGCCGCCGAACCCGGCCGCTTCCTCGTGCTGGACGCCGCGCGCCCCGCCGACGCGCTGGCGGTCGAGGTGCAGGCCCGGGTGGGCGCACTTCTCGGCCGAGCCGGGGACGTCGGCACCCGCGGTTAGGCTGGGCGAATGGATGCTGCCGCCTCGCCCGCCCTCGCGGCGCGTGCGACCGGCGCGCCGTGGGGCGATGTGTGGGGGCAGGACGACGCCGTCGCGCAACTGCGGGCCGCGGCATCCGATCCTGCCAGCATGACCCATGCGTGGCTGATCACCGGCCCTCCGGGCTCGGGTCGATCCACGCTCGCCTACGCGTTCGCGGCCGCGCTGATCGCCGAGCCCGGCGATGAGGCCGCGATGCGGCAGGTGCTGGCCGGCACGCACCCCGACCTGACCGCGCTGCGGACCGAGGGCGTGATCATCACGATCAAAGACGCACGCGCGATGGTCGAGCGCTCGTACTTCGCACCGTCGCTCGGGCGTCATCGCGTGATCGTGATGGAAGACGCCGACCGCATGACCGAGCGCACCTCGAACGTGCTGCTGAAGGCGCTCGAAGAGCCGCCCGAGCGCACGGTCTGGGTGCTGTGCGCCCCGAGCGACGCCGATCTGCTCCCCACCATCCGCTCGCGCGTGCGCACGCTCCGGCTGCACGAGCCCGATATCGATGCGGTCGCGCGACTCATCGCCGAGCGCACCGGTGTCGAGATCGCGATCGCCGAGCAGTCGGCGCGGCACGCGCAGCGGCACATCGGCATGGCCCAGCGGCTGGCGACGGATGCTGCGGCGCGCGCACGCCGCGACGACACGCTCCGCGGCGTGCTGGGCGTCCGAAGCGTCGGCGACGCGGTAGAGGTCGCCGGGCGGATCGTGCAGGCCGCGACCGACGATGCCAAGGCCCTCACAGCCGAGCGCGACGAGGCCGAGAGATCGGGCCTGCTGCGCACGATCGGCGTCGCCGAAGGCGCGGCGGTGCCGCCCGCGGTTCGCTCCCAGCTGTCCGCGCTCGAAGACGACCAGAAGCGCCGCGCCACCCGCAGTCTGCGCGACGGCATCGACCGGGTGCTCACCGACCTGCAGTCGATGTTCCGCGACGTCGTGCTGCTGCAGTTCGGCCGCGGCGCCGCGCCGGGCGATGAGCTCATCAACCGCGAGCTCGAGCCCGCGCTGCGCGACCTCGCCGCCGCGTGGACGACCGAGCGCACCCTCGTCGTCCTCGATCAGATCGCCGCGACGCGGCGCAACCTCGAACAGAACGTCGCGCCCACACTCGCCCTCGAGAGCATGCTCGTCACCGTCGCGAGCGGGAGGATCCCTTGAACCCCACACGCACCCCGCGCACCGCATCGCACCCTCGACTGCACCGCCGCCTGACTCGTCGGCTGGTGGCGATCACGGCGGGCCTGGTGACAGCATCCCTGGCTCTGTCGGGATGCCTGTACTCGATGATCCCCGACACGACCGCGGCGCCGTCGCCCACAACCAGCCTTACCCCCGACACGACCGGCATCGCGGCCGACCTGCTGCCCTACTACGACCAGACCCTCACCTGGACCTCGTGCAACGGCGACTTCGACTGCACGAACGTGAACGCGCCGCTGGATTGGAGCGACCCCTCCAAGGGCGACATCTCGCTCGCTGTCATCCGGCATCGCGCCACCGACACGATCGCGCTGGGGTCGCTTCTGACCAACCCCGGCGGCCCCGGCGCGAGCGGCATCGGGTTGATCCGCGACTCGCTGTCGTTCGCGGTCGGCGATGCGCTGCAGCAGAGCTACGACGTCATCGGGTTCGACCCGCGCGGCGTGGGCGAGTCGACCGCAGTGCGGTGCCTCGACTCATCCGCCATGGACAGCTATCTGTACGGCATCCCGCAGGGCACCCGCGGGTCGGATGCCTGGACCGCCGGCCTGCTGGCCGGTCACAAGAACTTCGCCGATGCGTGCGACGCGAACAGCGACGGCATCCTGCCCTACATCACCACCGAGAATTCCGCACGGGACATGGACCTGCTGCGCGGCGTGCTCGGCGATGAGCAGCTGAACTACCTCGGCTACTCGTACGGGACGTTCCTGGGCGCGACTTACGCCAAGCTCTTCCCCGAGCGGGTCGGCCGGATGGTGCTGGACGGCGCCCTTGACCCGTCGAGCTCGTCGACCGACGTCAGCACCGTGCAGGCGATCGGCTTCGAATCCGCCCTGCGCGCATACATGGCCGATTGCCTGACCACCTCGGACTGCCCGTTCACCGGAACGGTCGACGAGGCGATGGCCGACCTCGGCACCCTGCTCGCGAGCTACGACCGCACTCCGGTCGCCACTTCGGATGGGCGCATGGTCGGCGCTGACACGCTCACCACGGCGATCGTCGCCGCCCTGTATTCCCAAGACAGCTGGCCGTACCTGACCACCGCGCTGACCGATGCCCTCCAGGGCGACGCGGAGGTGGCGCTGCAGCTGGCCGACTTCTACAACTCGCGCGACAACGGCGTCTACACCGACAACTCGACCGAGGCGTTCCGTGCTTACAACTGCATGGACTACCCGAGAGACGCGACGCAGGCCGAGAAGGACGCCTCGAACGCGAAGATCGCCGCCGTGGCGCCGACCATCGCGCCGTACTGGGCCGGGCCGGACCCCTGCGACGTGTGGCCGTACCCGCCGACCGGTGTACGCGGGAAGATCTCCGCGGACGGTGCCGCGCCGATCGTGGTCATCGGCACGACGAACGACCCTGCGACGCCCTACGAGTGGTCGGTGGCGCTCGCCGATCAGCTCTCTTCGGGCGTGCTCATCACCCGCGTCGGCGAGGGCCACACCGGGTACAACAAGGGCAACTCGTGCGTCGACTCGGCGGTCGAGTCGTACTTCATCGATGACACGGTCCCGCAGGACGGGCTGCGCTGCGAGTGACCCGCGGGTTCGCGGGTGCTGTGGCGACACTGTAAGATCGATGATCGTGCATCGCGCAAGCGGGGCGCGCCGCCTTAGCTCAGTTGGTAGAGCAATTCACTCGTAATGAATAGGTCTGGGGTTCGAGTCCCCAAGGTGGCTCGAAGGTCGAAGGGGTCGCACGCTGCGACCCCTTCGCTGTATCCGGAGGCGGGGTGAACGGTCGTGCACGCGGTCATCGACGCGCTTCTGGAGATCTTCACCTGGGCCGGGCTCGGCCTGGGTGCCATGGTCGCCGGCATCGCCTTCGTGCTCTTCCTGCTCGACGGCACCTGGATTCCGGTGCGCGCCGTTGTCGAGACGATTCTCGAGCCGGCGGAACCTGCCGACACGGCACCCGCACGGCCGCCACGTCGCGTCGTGCGGTGGTTCGACGAGACCGGCGGGGTGAACGAGGCGCCGCTGTCCGAGGCCCAGTACGCCCAACTCGGCGCGCACGACATGGCAGACGTCTACTACCGCAGGGGCTGGACGAATCGGATGCGCCTGACCCCCGGTTCCCCCGCCGTGCGCGGCGCCGCGCGGCTGGCCGTGGGCCTCGCCGGTGTAGGCGTCGTATCGCTCGTGGTCTCCGGGATCCTGCTCTTCGTCCGCGGCTGATCAGCGCGGCACGGGGACTCAGCGCTCAGGCGACCGCCAGCATCCCTCCCGCTGCCAGCGCCAGCGCGAGGCCCACCCACTGCACGGCGGCGATCCGTTCGCGCAGCACCACTGCCGCGAGCAGGATCGTGCCGGCCGGGTACATGGCGGTGAGGGCCGAGACGATCGTCAGATCGCCGGCGCGCAGCGCGAGCAGGAGCACGGTGTTGGCGACGGCATCCACGACTCCGCACGCGATCGCGAACGCCCACGCCCGGGAGCGGCTCATCGCGGCGCGGTCTTCCGCCCCGCCGACCGCCTCGGCATGCGCGAGGTCGGCGCGACCCGAGACGGATGCGCCGATCACGACGCCGTCGTTGTCGATGACGGATGCTGCGCGCCGGCCCCGCCGCACCGCCACGAGTGCGATCACCCCCACGATGCCGAAGGTGATCGCGGCGTTGGTCGCACGGCTGACGACGAGGGGGACCAATCCGCTGTCGACGGAGGTCTGATCGATGACGATGAGGAAGGCGCCGATCGCCGCCCCTGCCCCGATCGCCATGAGAAGGCCGCGCACAGTGGGGCGCACCGAGCCTGCTCCGGGGATGAAGCCCACCAGCACGACCGCGACGAGCGCGACCCCCAGGCCCGCGTATCCGATAGCCGACAGCGTCTCACCTCCGACCAGCAGCCCCCACAGCATCGGCGCGATCGCCGAGACCACCGCGGTCAGCGGCGACAGGATGCTCATCGGCCCGACCGCCAGGCACGCGTACAGCAGGGCCAGCGCGATCACGCCGAACACCCCGGCGAGCACCCCCCACGCCACGTCGATCGGGTGCCACACCCCGCCCGTGAACGGCATCACGACGCACAGCAGGACGAGGCCGGAGGTCGCCGATACCGCTGTCACCAGGATCGATCGAAGCCGCTTCGCCGCCAGGCCCCCGAGGAAGTCCGCGGCGCCGTAGACGAGGGCGCCCGTGAGCGCGAGAATTGCGGCCAGCATCGCGCTCCAGCATAGAGCGCCAGTCCGCCACCGACTCGCGATGATCGCTATCGCTAGATAAGCTAACGATATGTCCTCGCCGAAACAGTCACGCGTCTCACCGTCCCGCTGGCTGCGGATCGGCATCCCCGTGGTCCTCGTCCTCGTCTGGCTCGTGGGGGGATCGATCGGCGGGCCCTATTTCGGCAAGGTCGATCAGGTCGCGACCAACAACCAGTCGTCCTTCCTGCCGCAGAGCGCCGATGCGACGCAGGTCAGCGAGCGGCTCCCGGACTTCGTGGGCAGCGACAGCATCCCCGCCGTGGTGGTGATCGCGTCAGACGCCGCGCTCACGCCGGAACAGCTCGACGAGACCCAGACGCTCGCGACCGACATCGCCGGGATCGACGGAGTGCTGGACGGCGTCTCGCCGCCGGTTGCCTCCGAGGACGGTCAGGCGGTGCAGATCTTCGTGCCTATCGACGCGTCGGGCCAGGTGCGGGTCACCGTCGAGTCCATTCGCACCATGGTCGGCTCCGAGCTCTCGAGCGGACTGCAGGGCTGGGTGACGGGGCCGGCGGGATTCACGGCCGACCTGGTGAAGGGCTTCCTCGGCATCGATGGGCTGCTCCTGCTCGTCGCCCTCCTCGCGGTGTTCATCATCCTGATAATCGTCTACCGGTCGCCGCTGCTGCCGATCCTCGTGCTGATGACCTCGCTGTTCGCGCTGTGCGTCGCGCTGCTGACCGTCTGGTGGCTGGCCTACGCCGGCATAGTCGTGCTCAACGGGCAGGTGCAGGGAATCCTCTTCATCCTGGTGATCGGCGCCGCGACCGACTACGCGCTTTTGTACGTCGCCCGGTTCCGAGAGGCGATCGGGGCGGGGGCGCGGCGATGGGATGCCACGACCCAGGCGTGGCGAGGAGCGTTCGAGCCGATCCTCGCATCGGGTGGAACCGTGATCGCGGGCCTCCTGTGCCTGCTGCTCTCCGACCTCGCGACCAACCGTGCCCTGGGGCCGATCGCCTCGATCGGGATCGCGTTCTCCGTGCTGTCGGCACTGACGTTCCTGCCTGCCCTCCTCGCCCTCGTGGGCAAGGCGGCGTTCTGGCCGTTCATCCCGAAGCACGCCTCGGTGTCGATTCCCGACGATCTGACGCAGCCGGTGAAGGGCTTCTGGCCGCGGCAGGCGCGATTCATCGCCCGCCGGGCGCGCCCGATCTGGATTGTCAGCACGATCGTCCTGCTCGTCGCCGCGGCCGGCGTCATCCAGCTGAAGGCCGACGGCGTCCCGTCGAGTGACCTCGTCCTCGGGGCTTCGGAGGCGCGGGACGGGCAAGCGGTGCTCGGCGAGCACTTCCCCGCAGGATCGGGCAGCCCGGTCTACGTGATCGTCCCCGAGTCGGATGTCGCCGCTGCCGCCGACGTGCTGAGCGCCGATGCCGGCGTGCAGGCGGTGGCCGCAGCATCCGGAGACTCGCCCACCGGGCAGGCGACCGTGACGATCGAGAACGGCGCACCCGTGTACGCCGCCGTCGGGCCGCCCGGAACGGCGGCGCCGACCCCCACGGTCTCGGACGGCGACGTGCTGCTGATCGGCACGCTGACGGATGCTGCCGACTCGCCCGCGGCCGAACAGACCGTGCGCGATCTGCGCGTGAGCCTCGACGATTCGCTGGGCACCGGCACCGCGCTCGTCGGCGGCGTGACCGCGACCGACATCGATTCGAACGACACGTCGATCCGTGACCGTACGATCATCATCCCGGTCGTGCTGCTGGTGATCCTCCTCATCCTGATGCTCCTGCTCCGGGCGATCCTGGCGCCGGTGCTGCTGATCCTCAGCGTGATCCTGTCGTTCGGCGCGGCGCTGGGGGTGAGCGCCGTCGTGTTCGACACGGTCTTCGGTTTCCCCGGTGCCGATCCGTCCGTGCCGCTCTACGGATTCGTCTTCCTCGTGGCGCTCGGCGTCGACTACAACATCTTCCTGATGTCACGCGTGCGCGAAGAATCGCTCGGCCACGGCACCCGGCGAGGGATCCTGCGCGGGCTGGTCGCCACCGGGGGAGTGATCACGTCTGCCGGCCTGGTGCTGGCCGCGACGTTCGCGGCTCTGGGCGTCATCCCGATCCTGTTCCTCGCCCAGATCGCGTTCATCGTGGCGTTCGGCGTGCTGCTCGACACCTTCGTCGTGCGGTCGCTGCTCGTGCCCGCGCTGACCTACGACATCGGGCGCGCGATCTGGTGGCCGTCGAAGCTGTGGCGTCGGGAAGAGGCGGTCGTCGGGCGAGCAGAGACGCCGCCGTTGGCCGCCAGCGCCGGCGACGCCGGCGACGGCGACGACCTCGTCGCCGGGGACGGCCACCCGCTCACCCGCGAGGAGTACCGGCGTACGCTCGAACCATGACCAAGGCGCTGTTCATCGTCGATGTCCAGAACGATTTCACTGAGCGCGGTGCGCTGGGGGTGGCCGGCGGTGACGAGGTCGCCGCTCGCATCACGACGTTCCTGCACGACCACGCGGGCGACTACGAGATCATCGTCGCATCGCGCGACTGGCACGACGCCGAAGGCGACAACGGCGGTCACTTCGCCGCCGAGCCCGACTTCATCGACACCTGGCCGGTGCACTGCGTCGCGGGGTCGTTCGGCGCCGAGTACGACGAGGGATTCGACACGGCGACGGTGACGCATCAGCTCAAGAAGGGTCAGGGCAAGCCCGCCTATTCGCTGTTCGAGGGTGTCGCCGATGACGGTGCCACGGCCGCACAATTGCTCGATGAACACGGCATCATCGACATCGACGTGGTCGGTTTGGCCACCGACTACTGCGTCCGCGCGTCGGCGCTGGACGCGATCGAGCACGGCCGCCGCGTTCGGATCTTCACCGACCTCGTCGCGGGCGTGCATCCCGAATCGAGCGAGCGGGCACTCGCCGAAGCCGCTCACGCCGGCGCAGAGCTGGTCGAGTCGGGCGCCTGAGACCGCACCCGCGACCGCCGGACACGCGGAGAAGTGTCCCTGGCGGAGCCAGCGCCGTAGCCGCGGTGATCGAGTTGGCGCGCCAGCGCCGTGTCGCGAGATCCGGACCGGCGTACTACGTCGGCCCGAGGGATCTCGATACGCTCGCAAGCTCGCTACTCGATCCCCGCATCACGCGGTTGCGGGAGCGGAGCTCGACCTGACGTCGCACGACTTCGGGGATCTGCAGTTCTTCGGGCTTCCCACGCGGCGGACTGCGCCGAAACTGCGCAGATCACCGAAGTTGCGCAGTGAGGCCGCGCAGGCCCGCATCACGTCGGTGCGAGGGATCTCCATACACTCGCACGTCGCGACTCAGGTGAGACCGGAGACACGACCTCACGTAGTGGGCCCGGAGGGGCTCGAACCCTCGACCCGCGGATTAAAAGTCCGATGCTCTACCGACTGAGCTACAGGCCCGACCGCACAAGCCTACTTCGGCGCGTGGCGCCTGCACGAACGACGTCGCGACCGCCGGTGCCCCCTCGCCGAGGCACCGGCGGTCGCGACCGCCTTTGACCGGCTGGATCAGCCGGAGGTTCTTGCTACTTGGCCGGGGGCGTCAGCACCGTGTCGATGAGGTAGACGACGGCGTTGGCCGTCTGGACTCCACCACAGATGACGGCGGTTGAGCCATTGACCGTGAGGTTGTCGCCGCTTCCGGCCACCTCAAGGGTTCCGCCTTCCACGGTCGTGTGCGTGCCGACGATCGCGTCGGGCTGGATCATGCCGGGAACGACGTGGTACGTCAGGATCGACGTGAGGGTCGCGGTGTCGGTCTTGAGCGCCTCGATCGTGGCGGGATCGATCTTGGCGAAGGCGTCATCGACCGGGGCGAACACCGTGAACTCGCTGCCGTTCAGCGTGTCGACGAGGTTCACGTCGGGGTTGAGCTTGCCGCTGACCGCCGCGGTGAGCGTGGTCAGGATCGGGTTATTCGAGGCGGCGACGGCCACCGGGTCGACAGCCATTCCCGCGACCGAGCCCGAGCCCGAGGGCACGGCGTCGGCGTAAGCGGCGCAACCGGAGCCGACGAGGTTCGCGGTGACGTCCATGGCCGAAGGGCTGGGCGCGGCGGACGACATCGAGGGCTCGGTGGTCGGGGCCATGGTCTCGGCCGAGGTGGTTGCGGTACCCGAGCTGCACGCGCTTAGGGCGAGCACTGCGGCGAAGGCCAGCGCCGCTCCGGCGCCGATACGAGTGGTGCGTGACATGAGGTTCCTCCTCTGAAACGGTCCGAGAGGGCCGTGGCTGACAGTTCCCCGGTGCGGGGACCGCTCGTCGAGCGGCTACGGGAACTCTTCGGAGCGGTGTCGGGATCGGATGGCGACGATCGCGAATGCGCCGAATAGTCCGGATGCCGGAGGCACCGGCATCCGTCAATCCCTCCGCGCATTTCGGCGGAACGAGGGCGACTAAGGCATGCTGGTGAAGTGGTGATCGACGGAGTAGAGGTGCCTGAGGATGGCGCCCCCTCGGTCGACCATGCCGGGGAACTGCTGGTACGCGCTGCGGGCGGAGACCAGGGAGCGTTCGCGCGCCTCTACGACATGCTCTCGCCCCGCGTGTTCGGATTGATTCTGCGCGTCCTCGTCGACCGCTCGCAGAGTGAAGAAGTGCTGCAGGAAGTCTTCCTCGAGGTGTGGCAATCCGCTGGTCGATTCGTTCCGAACAAGGGGCAGGGAAGATCGTGGATACTCACGATCGCGCATCGCAGGGCCGTCGATCGTGTGCGGTCGGCGCAGGCGAGCGCGGATCGTGACGTGCGAGCGGGCTTCCGTGACCTCGATGTCGCCCACGACGGCGTCGCGGAGGAAGTCGAGCTGAGAATCGAGGGAAAGCGTGTGGCACAGGCCGTCGCTGCCCTCCCCGAGGCTCAGCGCGAGGCTCTCACCCTCGCGTACTACGGGGGTTACAGTCAGAGCGAAATCGCGGCGCTCGTGGGCGCGCCGCTCGGCACGATCAAGACGAGGATGAGAGACGGACTGTCTCGACTTCGCACGGAGATGGGGGTGACATCGTGAACGTACAGGACTTCGCCGAGCTGGCAGCCGGCCATGCGTTGGGCGCGCTGTCTCCCGATGACGAGCTGGCCTACCAGACTGCGCTCGCCGAGCATCCGGAGTGGGAAGCGATTGCGACGGCGGATGCTGCGACCGCCGCGTCGCTGGCTGATACGGCCCTCGCGGTCACGCCGCCCGCCGCGCTCCGCGCCGAGCTGCTGGCTCGTATCGCGACGATCCCGCAGGACGGTGCCCGCTCGAGCACCGCTGACTCGAACGCCGCCGACTCGGACACAGTCGAGTCGAAAACGGTGCGACCGGACGCGTCGACCGAGCCGCCTCTGGACACCGCCGAGCTGCAGACCATCTCGCGTCGCAGCTGGACGCGGGGCATCTTCGCGCTCGCCGCGTCGCTGGTGCTCCTGGTGGCGCTCGGATTCGGTGCGGCGACCATCGGCCAGCAGCTCAACCGCCCGGCATCGGTCGTGGCGCTCTCGCAGATCACCGATGCCCCCGACGCGCAGGTCGCGAGCGTCGCGCTCGAGACCGGCGGAACGGCGAGCGCCCACTGGTCCGACTCCCTCGGCAAGGCCGTTCTCGTCTCGGAGGGCATGCCCGCCATCGCCGCCGATCAGAGCTACGAGCTGTGGTTCGTCCGCGACGGCAACCCCGTCTCGGCCGGTGTCGTGGACGCGTCCAACGGCGGCAGCGTGACGGCACTGCTGGACGGACCGGTGCAGGCCGGTGACGTGATCGCCGTGACGGTCGAGCAGGCCGGGGGCTCGCCGACGAGGCAGCCGACCACGACGCCGATCGTCGCGATCCCGACCGCCTGAGCCGCAACGACGGCGGACGTCGCAATGCACCCTCGATCGTCGCAATGCACCCTCGCGCTAGCGTTGAGCCGTGGCATCCGTCATTCAGAGTCCGCAGACTCTCGTGCACCTGCGGCGCGCGCGAGACCTCATGGACCGCGCCTACGCCGAGCCGCTCGATGTGCCCACCATGGCGCAGCGCGCCCTGATGTCTCCGGCGCACTTCTCCCGCGAGTTCAAGATCGCCTACGGCGAGACCCCCTACGCGTATCTGATGACGCGCCGCATCGAGCGCGCCATGGCGTTGCTGCGAGCGGGATGGTCGGTGACGGATGCCTGCACCGCCGTGGGAGCGACATCGCTGGGGTCGTTCAGTTCGAAGTTCAGTGAGATCGCGGGCGAGACGCCCAGTGCCTACCGGGCCCGGACGCATGCGGTGGACGAGGCGATGCCCGCGTGCATCGCGAAGATCCTCACCCGGCCGACTCGCTACGTCTGAAGGCCATCGAGCAGTTTTCGAGAAGCGCGACTGCCGATCCGATCTCTACCGTGGAGACATGCCGAACATCTCACTCGCGTACTGCCCCATCACCGTCGACGACGTCGAGGCGGCGATCCCCTTCTACCGTGACGGTCTCGGGCTCGAGATCGTGAACGACGTCGCGTACGACGGTCACCGCTGGGTGAGCTTCGGCTTCCCCGGGCAGTCGGGGCTCGCGGTCGTCCTCTCCGATCCTGGTGCCGGGCGCTCACCCGAAGACGGCGAGGCGCTCACCCGTCTCGTGGTGAAGGGTTCGGGCCCCGGGCCGTACGTTTTCACCACGGACGACCTGGATGCCACGTTCGCGCGTCTGCAGTCGTCCGGCGCCGAGGTGCTCCAGGAGCCCATCGCGCAGGACTGGGGTCCGAAGGACTGCGCCTTCCGCGACCCCGCGGGCAACCACGTGCGGATCAACCAGGCCGCGTGAGGTAGCGTTCGCGGAGGGCTGAGTCGGGCGGCGGCCGCAGCATCCGCGGGTAGCCTGGAGCGCGTGAGCGACGAACCCAGGGACTTCCACAAGCCCGTGCGGCGACCGGCCGAGCTGTTCGACCGGCGGTTCGCTGCGAGTGACCCCGCAGAGGTCTCGCGCGTCGCGCACAGCACGGCGCAGGCGCTGATGGCGCGAGTGCGCGATGAGCCGGATGCGCAGATCGTCGATCGGCTCGTCTCGTTCACCGATCAGCACGGCATCGACGACATCGCCGAGCTGTGGTCGCGTTCGCCCGCGAAGTCGCTGCCCGGCGCGCTGTGGCGGCTGTATCTGCTGCAGCTGATGATCCACGACGATCCGCAGACGGCGGCGCTGCTGTACGAGCGGGGGCGTCTCGCGCTCGAGTCGCCGGATCCGGTGATCGCAGGCGCTCCGGTGCCGGCAGGCCCCGACGAGCTGGTCGCGCTGATCGACGCGATACTCAGAGGGCTCTTCCAGGGCGACTTCGCCGTCGCGCTGGAGCGTGCGGCCGCGTTCAGCCGGGTGCAGGCGTCGGGCGCGACGCACGTCGCCGATGACTACGATGCGACCGAGCCCGAGCGGGCATCGGCCCTGACGACACGGGCGCTGCGCCTCTCGACGTACGCGGGAGATCTGACTGCATGCGCCGCGCTCTGGCGCCGCGACGCGCTGGCCTGACGCGGGATACCGCGACAGCGCAGCGCGCAGGCCGACAAAGATAAGTGCCGGGCCGCAGAACGCCTCTCGGCGCGAGGCCGCTCTCGGCGGCAAAAGATGGAGCCCGGGGTTACTGCGGCCCGGCTGATCCAGTGTAACCGAGCACCGCTTCGGCGCATTCCCGGACATAGGCTCGGAGCATGGCCTGGCGTTACGCACTCACGATCGACCCCGTAGTATCCGACGACACCCGCGATGACTTCGCCGATACCTTCACGGTGATCGACCCGGCAGCCCCGGCCCTGAGCGTGGGCGAGCTGAGCACGCAGCGCGGCGACGGCATCTTCGAGTCGATCGGCGTGATCGACGGGCACCCGCAGGAGGTGTCGGCGCACCTGGAGCGCCTCGCGCACTCCGCGCGGCTGTGCGATCTGCCGGCCCCGCACACCGGCCAGTGGCGCCAAGCGGTCGAGGTCGCCGCGGCGAACTGCGAGCTGGGGGAGTATGTCATCAAGCTGATCCTCAGCAGGGGCGTCGAGCACTGCCCCGCGCCTACTGCGTGGGTGACGGCGGCGCCGGCGGCCGACTTCGCCGAGTCGCGCACGCGCGGCATCCGCGTCGTCACGCTCGATCGCGGGTTCGACAGCGCGGCGGCCGCCCGCGCGCCGTGGCTGCTGCTGGGCGCCAAGACCCTGTCGTACGCCGTGAACATGGCCGCGATCCGCGAGGCGAAGCGAAGGGGGGCCGACGACGCCCTGTTCATCTCGTCCGACGGCATCGTTCTCGAGGCCCCGACGGCATCCGTGATCCTGCGCATCGACGGCACATACATCACCCCCGCCCCGACCGGGCAGATCCTCCACGGCACCACCCAGCTCAGCGCGTTCGAGTGGCTCCGCTCGCGGGGGCTCGCCACCGAGTACCGCGAGGTTCCGGCATCCGATCTTCTGAAAACGGATGCCGCGTGGCTGGTCTCGAGCATCCGCCTCGCCGCCCCGATCACGGCGATCGACGCCGTGCCCCTCGCGAACGACGTCGAATTCACCGCGGCGCTCAACGCCTATCTGCTCTCGCCCCGCGACTGACCGGTCCGTCGCCCGCAAGACAGCAGTGCCCGCAAGACAGCAGTGCCCGCAACAGACAGAAGAGCGGATGCCTCGACCCGAGGCATCCGCTCGTGTGCTGCAGTGCGGTCTATCCGAAGCGACCCGAGACGTAGTCCTCGGTCGCCTGAACGTTCGGCGTCGTGAAGATCGCCTTGGTGTCGTTGTACTCGATGAGCTTGCCCGGCTTGCCGGTGCCCGCGATGTTGAAGAAGGCGGTGCGGTCGGAGACCCGCGAGGCCTGCTGCATATTGTGCGTCACGATCACGATCGTGTAGTCGCTCTTGAGCTCTTCGATCAGCTCCTCGATCGCGTACGTCGAGATGGGGTCGAGGGCCGAGCACGGCTCGTCCATCAGCAGCACCTGCGGCGAGACTGCGATCGCGCGCGCGATGCACAGACGCTGCTGCTGGCCACCGGACAGACCCGCACCGGGCTTGTCGAGACGGTCGCGCACTTCGTTCCACAGGTTCGCGCCCTTGAGCGACTTCTCCACGAGCCCGTCGGCGTCCGACTTCGAGATGCGCTTGTTGTTCAGGCGCACGCCAGCCAGCACGTTGTCCTTGATCGACATCGTGGGGAAGGGGTTCGGGCGCTGGAAGACCATGCCGACCTGGCGACGCACGAGCACGGGGTCAACGCCCGGGCCGTACAGGTTGTCGCCGTCCATCAGCACATCACCGTCGACGTGGGCGCCGGGGATGACCTCGTGCATACGGTTGAGGGTGCGGAGGAAGGTCGACTTGCCGCAGCCCGACGGGCCGATGAACGCCGTCACCGAACGCGGGGCGATCTCCATCGAGACGCCCTCGACGGCGAGGAAGTTGCCGTAGTAGACGTTGAGGTTGTTGACTTCGATGCTCTTGGACACGCGTGGCGCCTTTCTGGCTAACGGGTCTTCGGCGCGAACACGGTCGCGACGATACGGGCGATGAGGTTGAAGATCACGACGAGGATGACGAGCAGGAGCGCTGCTCCCCATGCCTGTGCCTGGCTGGCGGTGATGTCGGTCGTCGGAAAGCTGTAGTTGGTGTAGGCCATGACAGCGAGGGTCTGCATCGGGTCTTGGAACGGGTTGAAGTTCAGCGCGTCGGTGAAGCTGGCCGCGATGAAGATCGGCGCCGTCTCGCCGACGATGCGGGCGATCGCCAGCACCACACCCGTGACGATGCCGCTCGCCGCGGTGCGCAGCACGATCTTCAAGATCGTCGTCGACCTCGGCACACCGAGGGCGAAGGAGGCCTCGCGCAGCTCGTTGGGCACGAGGCGCAGCATCTCCTCGGTCGAACGCACCACGATCGGGATCATCAGCACGCACAAGGCGATCGACGCCGAGAACCCGCTGAAGGCCTTCGGCCCCACGATCAGCGAGAAGAGTGAGAACGCGAACAGACCCGCGACGATCGAGGGGATGCCGGTCATGACGTCCACCAGGAACGTGATCGCGCGTCGCAGCGGGTTGTTGGGCTGCGCGTACTCCACCAGGTAGATGGCCGTCAGGATGCCGATCGGCACCGAGATGAGCGTCGCGATGCCCGTGATGATGAGCGTTCCGACGACTGCCTGGAACGCGCCGGGGGTGTAGGTGACCTCGAGCGTGTCGGCGTTGAACGACGTTCCGCCGACGCTCCAGATGAAGTTCCAGTTGAGCACCGCCGCGCCCTGGATGAAGACCGTGACGAGAGTGGACACGAGCGGGATCAGGGCGAGGATGAACGCGCTCACGACCAAGCCCCGCACGACGCGGTCGGTCGCCTTGCGGCGGTTCTCGACGACGCTCGAACCGATGCCGATGGCGACCAGGTAGAGGATCGCCGTGAAGAACAGCCAGACGCCCGCGTTGAAGCTCTGCGTGAACACGAAGAAGATCGCGGCGACGACGATCGCCGAGCCGGCGAGCACCGCCGGTTCGATCCAGCGAGGCAGCTGGCCGCTGGTCAGGGTGACAGGAGCCGAGCTGCGCGGAACCGGCGGCGCAGCGTTGGTCGTGGAGGCGCTCACGCGCTCTTTCCCTTCGAACGGCGCTTCTCCTTCTTCGGCCCGGAGGCGGAGACGAGATAGCGGGCGAGGATGTTCACACCGAACGAGACCACGAAGAGCATGAGACCCGTGCCGATGAGCGCGGAGCGCTGCATCTCATCGGAGATCGGGAAGTTGAGCGCGATGTTGGCCGCGATCGTCTGGGAGTTGTAGCCGTCCGTCAGCACCTTGACCGAGTAGATGAGCGACGGCGAGATGATGAGCGCGATCGCCATCGTCTCTCCGAGCGCGCGGCCGAGGCCGAGGAGTGTGGCCGAGACCATGCCGCTGCGGGCGTAGGGCAGCACCGAGAGCCGGATCATCTCCCACCGGGTCGCGCCGAGGGCCAGCGCCGCCTCCTCGTGCAGACGCGGGGTCTGCAGGAAGATCTCACGGGTGATCGAGGTGACGATCGGCAGGATCATCACGGCGAGCACGACGCCACCGGCGAGGATCGTCGAACCGGTGGAGGAGACGGGGCCCTCGAAGAACGGGAGCCAGCCGAAGTACTCGTTGAGGAAATGCGAGAGCGGCAGCAGCAGCGGGCGGATCACCATGATGCCCCAGAGGCCGAAGACGATCGAGGGAACCGCGGCCAGCAGATCGACGACGTAGCCGAGGGCGCCGGCGACGCGACGCGGTGCGTAGTGCGAGATGAACAGCGCGATGCCGATGGCCACAGGGGCGCCGAGCAGCATCGCGATGAATGCCGACCAGATGCTTCCGAAGAGGAGCGGTCCGACGTACTCCCAGAAGCTGCCCCACGGCACCTGCGCGGGGTTCTGGATCACGCTGAGCGAGGGGTTCTCCGCCCAGTTGGCCGTGATGGCCGGCCATCCCTGGATGATGAGGAAGATCGCGACGCCGGCCAGGATCACCAGGATCGAGATGGCGGATGCTGTCGACAGGCCGAGGAAGGCGGTGTCGCCCGCCCGGCGCTTCGTCGAGGGGCGCTTGAGGATCGGCGGCGAGGGGGCGATCGTGTCAGTCATCGCAATCCCATGGGTGTCGGATCGGCACGGGGGCTCCTAGATCAGCGTCGGGCGGTCGGGTTCTGGGGAATTCAGCCGGATGACTCGGCCACGCCTCCGACACGGATGTTCGGAGGCCGGGCCCAGTCTGCCCCGCCCGAGAGTGTCCTCGGACGGGGCAGCTGATGGGGATGCGGCTGACTACTTGACGGTTGCCAGCGTGGTCTGAGCCTGCTCGAGGATCGAGTCGGGCAGTGGAGCCGAACCTGCGTTCTTCGCAGCGACGGCCTGGCCGGCGGTGCTGCTGATGAACGACAGATAGTTGACCGCGAGCTTGGCCTGCGCGGCGGTCTTGAACGTCGAGCACAGAATGCCGTACGACACCAGCGGGATCGGGTAGGTCTCGGTCGTCAACTTCGTGTAATCGAACTTCTGCGACAGGTCTCCGGGGACGCCGTTCGAGGCGGGGACCGCAGCGACGGCGAACGTCTCGGTGACGGCCTCCGGGCTGAACGGGATGGCCGTTCCGTCCTGGATGACTGCAACCGAGTTGAGCGTGCCGACGGCCGAGTGGTCGGCGTAGCCGATTGTGCCGGCGCCGGACTGCACGGTATTGACGACGCCCGAGCCGCCCTTTTGGGCCGAGACGTTGCCGGTGACGGGCCAGGCGTTGGCGGCCGGGTAGGGCCAGTCGGTGGGCTGCGTCGCGGCGAGGTAGTTCGTGAAGTTCTGCGTCGTGCCGGAGCCGTCCGAGCGAACCACCGTCGTGATCGGGCCGGCGGGGAGCGCCGTTCCGTTGTCCTTGGTGATCGCCGGGTCGGACCAGTCGGTGATCTTCAGGTTGAAGATCTGCGCGATGGTCGCGCCGCTGAGCTTCAGGCTCGTGACGCCCGAGATGTTGAAGATGATCGCGACACCGTCGAGGTAGATCGGGATGTTCAGGCCACCGGCGGTGCAGAGCGCCTTCGACTGGTCGGTCTGGTCTGCCTTGAGCGGCGAGTCGGAGCCGGCGAAGTCGTAGGCGCCGCTGAGGAAGTTCGTGACGCCGCCGCCCGAGCCCTGCGACTTGTCGTAGTTGATGGTGACGCCCTTGACCTGGGCGTTGTATGCCGCGGTCCACGCGGCCTGCGCGTTCGCTTGGGCGCTCGAGCCACCGGCGGTGATCGTGCCCGTCAGGCTCGGGTCGACGGTCGAGGTGACGGCGGCCTTGGTCGGGGTCGAAGAGGCCGAGCTGCCGGGCGTGCTGCTGCCGGATGAACATCCGGCGAGTGCGACCGCGCCGATGGCGATCACGGCGCCGATGAGGGCGAATCGAGTCTTCTTCACTGTGGATCCTTCACATTCAGGGTTTGCGGCCCGGTGCGGGGCTCGCTCTGAACGTAGACACGGACTCTTAAGGGAGTGGGCTCGCAGGGTGAACGGGAGGTGAACGCAGGCCCAGCACTCGAAGCCGGGCGCCGGGCCCGTTCACCCGTGCACTCGACGGATCAGGGCTTGGCTTCGTGCGTCTCGATGGCGACGATGCCCGAGCCTGGGTTCGAAGACGAGAGGTGCACGACCGAGAACGATCCGGTCTCGAGGGCAGACGCGCTGCCCAGATACGAGCCGCGCAGGGTGCCGGTCGCGAGCGCGATCTCGTTGAGGATGTCGGGCAAGACGGGGCCGTGACTGCACAGCACGGCGGGCTTGCGCGAGCGGACACGCCGGCCCACGACGCTGCGGGCATCCGACTCGCCCGCCTCCCAGGCATCCTGGCTGATGAGCGGGGTGCGCACGATCTTGCGTCCGAGCGACGCCGCGAGGGGTGTGACCGTGGCGACGCAGCGGAGGGCGTCGCTGGTGACGATCTTGCGCGCGCCGAACGCGGCGAGCGTCCCGACGATCGCGGACGCCTGGCGCGCGCCCCGATCTGTCAGCGGTCGTGCCGCATCCTCGCCCTTCCACCCCTCTCGGGGGGTCGCCTTCCCGTGGCGCAGCACGATGAGGGGGAAGGTCTGGAGGATGCCGTCATCGACGAATCCGAGGAAGTTCTCGAGGATCTCGACGTCGACGGGATAGCTGAGGTAGCCGAGTGCGCGCTTGGGGGTGACCCACTCCAGCGCCGCGATCTCGCGGTTCGGTACGAACGCCGATGCGCGGATCGCGTCGTCGGTCGCCTCCGCGGCCCAGTAATGCACGATCTTCTGCCGTTTGCTCGGCATCCCATACCGCGAGACTCCGACCGGGATGCCGAGGCGGACGCGGATGCCGGTCTCTTCGAAGATCTCGCGCACCGCGGTCTCGGCGAGCGTCTCACCCGGATCGACCTTGCCCTTGGGTAGGGTGACGTCGGCGTATGCCGTGCGGTGGATGACGAGCACCATGAGCTTGCCGTCCACGAGGCGCCAGATCACTCCGCCGGCCGCGTAGACAGCGGTGTCGGTCACCGCACCGCCCGTGCGCGGCGGCGGCGAGGCACGTTGGCCATCGTGTAGTCCTGCAGATCCACGAGCGGCCGGCCATCGTCGTCGACGCTGTGCCTGGTCCACTCGCCCTCCGACCCGAGCCACCACGAACTGGTCTCATCGCTCATCGCGCGATCGAACAGCGCGGTGAGCTCGGCGAGGTGGGCCGGCGCGATGATCCGCACGAGGGCTTCGACCCGGCGATCGAGGTTGCGGTGCATCATGTCGGCGCTGCCGATGTAGATCTCGGGGTCGCCGTCGTTGTGGAACGCGAAGATGCGCGAATGCTCGAGGTAGCGGCCCAGGATGCTGCGCACCGTGATGTTCTCGCTCACGCCCTCCACGCCCGGCTTGATCGAGCAGATCCCGCGCACCCAGATATCGACCTTCACCCCGGCCTGGCTGGCGCGGTACAGCGCGTCGATGATCTGTTCGTCGACCATCGAGTTCACTTTGAGTCGGATGCTGGCGGGTCGGTCCTCCAGGGCGTTGCGGCGCTCCTGGTCGATCTGGCGCAGGAGCCCCTTGCGCAGGTGCAGCGGGGCGACCAGCAGGCGCTTGAACTTCTTCTCGATCGCGTAGCCGCTGAGCTCGTTGAACAGGCGCGTCAGGTCTTTGCCGACCTGACCGTCGGTGGTGAACAGGCCGAAGTCCTCGTAGATGCGGCTGGTCTTCGGGTTGTAGTTGCCCGTGCCGATGTGGCTGTAGTGACGCAGGACCCCGTCTTCCTCGCGGATGACGAGGGCGAGCTTGCAGTGGGTCTTCAGACCCACCAGGCCGTAGACGACGTGGACGCCGGCCTTTTCGAGCTTGCGCGCCCACACGATGTTGGCGGCCTCGTCGAAGCGCGCCTTGACCTCGACCAGGGCGAGCACCTGCTTGCCCGACTCGGCGGCGTCGATGAGCGACTGCACGATGGGGCTGTCACCGGAGGTGCGGTAGAGGGTCTGCTTGATCGCGAGGACGTGCGGGTCGCGTGCCGCCTGCTCGAGGAAGGCCTGCACGCTCGTCGCGAACGACTCGTAGGGGTGGTGCACCAGCACGTCGCCCTTGCGGATCGCGGAGAACAGGTCTGCCCGCCCGTTCTGCTCCGCCGGCTGGAACGCGACGGCGGTCGTGGGCACGTGCGGCGGGTAGCGCAGTTCGGGCCGATCGACGCCGCCGAGCTCGAACAGGCCGCGGAGGTCGAGGAGCCCCGGAAGGCGATAGACCTCCTGCTCGGTGATCGACAGCTCGCTGATCAGCAGAGCCAGCGTGACGTCGTCCATGTCGTCGGTGACCTCGAGCCGGATCGGCGGGCCGAACCGCCGGCGCAGCAGCTCGGCTTCGAGCGCTTGGATGAGGTTCTCGGTCTCGTCCTCTTCGATCACGACGTCTTCGTTGCGGGTGAGCCGGAACGTGTGGTGGTCGAGGATCTCCATGCCGGGGAAGAGATCTCCCAGGTGGTTGGAGATGAGGTCTTCGAGGGGGAGGAATCGGATCGACTCGCCGTCGTGCGGCACCTCGATGAGCCGCGGCATCATCGGCGGGACTTTGAGGCGCGCGAACTCCTGGCGGCCGGTCTTGGCGTTGCGGATGCGGATCGCGAGGTTCAGCGAGAGCCCGGAGATGTAGGGGAAAGGGTGCGCGGGGTCGACCGCGAGCGGCATCAGCACCGGGAAGACCTGCGCCTGGAAGTAGTCGCCCAGCCGGTCGCGCTCGGCGTCCGTGATCTCGTCCCAGCGCAAGACCTCGATGCCGGATTCGTGGAGCTTCGGCCGCACGAGACTCTTCCAGGCATCCGCATGACGAAGCTGCAGGCGGTGGGCCTCGGCCGAGATGTCGGAGAGCACGTCCTGCGGCGAGCGGCCGACGTTGGTCGGCACCGCCAGCCCCGTCACGATGCGGCGCTTGAGGCCGGCGACGCGCACCATGAAGAACTCGTCGAGGTTGCTCGCGAAGATCGCGAGGAAGTTGGCGCGCTCCAGGATCGGGAGCCGATCGTCCTCGGCCAGCTCGAGAACGCGCTGGTTGAACGCGAGCCAGCTGATCTCGCGATCGAGGTACCGGTTCTCGGGCAGCTGCGAGTCGAAGGCCTCGACGGCCTCATCGAAGTCGTCGTCGTCCGCATCGCCGAGGCCTGCGTCGAGCACGTCGTGTTCGATCATCCACTCATCATTGCAGGACGAGGTGACCGACGTGTGAACGGTGCGTCGACCGCGGTCAGGACCGCGTGGAGGGGCTGGGCAGCTGGTCGTCCTCGTACACGTTGAAGCGGTAGCCGACGTTGCGGACGGTGCCGATCAGCTGCTCGAGGTCGCCGAGTTTGGCGCGCAGACGGCGGACGTGCACATCGACCGTGCGGGTGCCGCCGAAGTAGTCGTAGCCCCACACTTCGCTCAGCAACTGCTCACGGGTGAACACGCGCGACGGGTGGGTCGCGAAGAAATGGAGGAGCTGGAACTCCTTGTAGGTGAGATCCAGCGGCTTGCCGTGGACCTTCGCCGAGTACGACGACTCGTCGATCGAGATGCCGGAGGTCTGGATTCGGGTCGAGACCTGCTCCTTCGACATGCGCCCGATCGCGAGTCGCACGCGGGCGTCGACTTCGGCAGGCCCCGCGCTGACCAGGATGACGTCGTCCACGCCCCAGTCGGTCGAGACCGCGGTGAGGCCGCCCTCGGTGACGACGAGGACGAGCGGTGCGTCCAGGCCCGTCGTGTTGAGGATCTTGCACAGCGACTTCGCGCCGACCAGGTCGATGCGCGCATCCACGAAGATGACATCCGCACTCGGCGCGTTCACCAGCTGGGCGGGTTCGGCGGGAATCTGGCGCACTCGGTGGCTCAGCAACTCCAGCGAGGGCAGGACAGGACCGCCTCCGTGTGTGGAGCTCAGAACCAGAAGCTGTGCCAAGAACGTCGCCCTCCCGGCGCACTGCGCACGCCGTACCCCTCAGTTTAGGGTGAACCGGCCGCCCCCCGCGCGGGCGGCTGCTCGCGCGGGTGCGCGCCGAGCGCGAGTAGGCGAGAATGAGTCCGTGGCCACGCCAGAACTCGCTCCCCGCCGAACGATCGGCGGCATCGTCGCCGCCTGGATCGCCGCGGCCGTGATCGGGCTCTCGATCGGCATCTTCGTCGCGCCGGAATGGCGCGCGGCCTGGCTGATGGTGGGACTGGGGGGATGCCTCATCCTCTCGTTCGCCGTCCAGCTCGGCTACGGACGGTCGCAGGGGTTCACACAGCGCGTGGCGGTGAGCGTGCTGGGATCGCTGCTGGTGCTCGGGGTCGTCAGCGCGGGATTCGGGCTCGCGACCGTCATCCCCGCGTAGGCTTCGCGTCCGGTCCGTCCAGCCGGTTTCGGGATAGGCTCGGGGTATGGATCTCGTCGCGCTCGAACTGTTCTTCGTCGGACTGCTCGGACTCGCCTCGCTCGCGATCGTCTTCGTCTCGGGTGTCGTGCTGAAGAACCTCTATCGCGGCCAGCGCTGACGGTCGCGTCGTGTTCGATCTGCCGACCGACCTTCCCGCCGACCTGGTGCCGATCTCGTGGCTGCTGGGTGTGTGGGAGGGCACCGGGGTCATCGAGTACGAGGCGGACGACTCACGGTTCGCGGGAGAATTCGCGCATCGCGTGAGCTTCAGTCATGACGGCGGCCCGTACCTCAACTACGCCGCGAACGCGTGGCTGATCGAGGGTGACGGCGAAGGCGACGAGCAGGCCCGTCGCCCGCTGGTCTCGGAGGTCGGGTTCTGGCGACTCTCGCGTCCCGCGACGCCCGCCGACGCCGGCCCCGGACTGCTTCCCCCGCTGGAACGCGCCGCGCCCCGCACCGCGGACGACGTCGAGGCACTCCGCAACGCGGAGAGCGGCTTCGACATCGAGGTCCTCCTCGCGCACGCCGACGGCGTGAGCGAGCTGTATCTCGGGCAGGTGCGCGGCCCGCGCATCGACATCGCGACCGACTACGTCGTGCGCACGGCCGGGTCGAAGGCGTACGCCGCGGCCTCCCGTATGTACGGACTCGTCGATGGGCACCTGCTGTGGGCGTGGGACATCGCCGCGCTCGGCCAGGAGCTCGGCTCGCACGCCTCGGCGAGACTCGCGAGGGCCGACTGATGAGCGATCTGTTCGCGCGTGTGCCGGGTGCCGTGATCGTCGGCCCGGGCCTGGAGCATCTGGGCAACCCGCTGGGCGAACAACGGGCGCTCGCCGACGGCTCGGCGGTGGTTCCCCTCGAAGACCGCCGCGTGCTCGCGATCCCGGGCGAAGACCGGCTGACCTGGCTCGACTCGCTCGCCTCGCAGAGTGTTGCGACACTGCGCCCCGGCGAATCCACCGAACTGCTGATCCTGGACCCGAACGGCCGGATCGAGCACGCCGCCTCGGTCGTGGACGACGGCGAGACCGCGTGGCTCATCGCCGACGGGGGCGACGCCGATGCGCTCCTCGGCTGGCTGCTGAAGATGCGGTTCCGCCTGCGGGTCGCCCCGCGCGATGCGAGCGGCCAGTACGCCGTGATCGGCGGCACGTCTGCAGCCGTCGCGGGCGTGGGCGCAGCATCCCCCTTCGGACTCGCCCTGATCTGGCGTGATCCGTGGCCCGACGTGGCCATCGGCGGCTACGGCTACGCCCCCGCCCACCCGCACCCTGGTGAGGACCGCGATTGGGCGGAGGCCATCGTCGAGCGGAGCACGCTGGAGGCCCTCGCGGATGCCGCGGCTCGCGGTGAGCGCAAGCTCGCGGGGCTCTCGGCCGCCGAGGCCCTGCGCGTCGCGTCGTGGCGGCCGCGCTGGGCGAACGAGGTCGACGAGCGCGCGATCCCGCACGAGCTGGACTGGATGCGCACTGCCGTGCACCTGAGCAAGGGCTGCTATCGCGGCCAGGAGACCGTCGCGAAGGTGCACAACCTCGGGCACCCGCCGCGCCGGATCGTCGCGCTCCAGCTGGACGGGAGCGGCAGCCGCCTCCCCGTCCGCGGAGCGGACGTGCGCCTCGGTGAAGATGTGGTGGGCACCGTGACCTCCGTCGCCCTGCACTTCGAAGAGGGCCCGGTGGCGCTGGCTGTCATCAAACGCAGCGTGCCCGTCGAAGCTGAACTGACCGTCGACGGCGAGGACGCGCCGATCGCAGCGGCGCAAGAGGTCATCGTGCCCCCCGACGCGGGCGCCACCGCCAACATCCCGCGGATGCCGCGGATCGGCCGCCGCGCGCCGGCCAGGTGACCGCACCGCGCGAGCCCGCACCCACGACCACCGCGGTGGCCGTATCGGGCTGGCGTTCGCGCATCGCCCCGCGCCGCGGCATCCTGCGGGTCTGGAACTCGGCGAACGCGATACTGCAGATCGTCGTCGCCGCGACCGGGGCCTACGTTTTCTGCTTCTACGTCCTGGGGCATTCGACGCCGCTCCTGGCCGCCACGGTCACCGTGTCGAGCCTCGGGCTCGTCCGCGACGCACGGCCGCGCCGCGTGCTCGAGACGGTGCTCGCGATGCTGGTGGGCATCCTGGTCGCCGAGCTGCTGCTGCTCGTCTTCGGGTCGGGATGGTGGCAGCTCGCGCTGGCTCTGACGCTCAGCCTCGTGGTAGCCCGATTCCTCGCACCGCAGGCGAGCTTCGCGATCGCCGCCGGCATCCAGTCGCTCATCGTGATGGTCCTGCCCACAGGCGCGCCCTTCCTGCGCCTGATCGACGGCATCGTCGGCGGCGTCGCCGCGCTGCTGGTCACCGCGCTCATTCCGCGCAATCCCCGGCGCGCCGCGATGCGCGACGGTGCCGCGCTGTTCCGCGCGGTCGACGGCACGTTCAGCACCCTGACCCAGGCGCTGCGCCGAGGCGACCGGCTGCGGGCGGAGCGCGGGCTCGAGAAGGCCCGAGCGCTCCAGCCCGTCGTCGACGACTGGCGCTCGTCGCTCGAGTCGGGGCTGGCGATCGCGCGGATCTCGCCGGTGCTCCGGCGCCAGCGGTTCGATCTGCAGCGCTTCGAGAACATCCGGCAGTCGATGGACCTCGTCACCCGCAATCTCCGGGTGGTCGCGCGACGGGTCGTGTACCAGAGCGACGACGGTCAGGCCCGACCGGTCATCGCCGACGTGCTGGCCGAGCTCGCACGCGGCGCCGAGCTCGTCGGGCGTTCCCTCGCAGACATCTCCCTCGTCCCCGTCGCGCAGTCGCTCCTCACGGCGGTCGCCGAACGGCTCGATCCTGCGGCGCTCGTGCCCGACGCTTCGCTCGGCGACCAGAACCTCATCGTCGCGATGCGCCCGCTCGCCGTGGATCTGCTGACCGCGACGGGAATGACGGGAGCGGATGCTCGCGCCCGCGTCCCGCGCATCTGAGCAGCACTCCTCGCCTCAGCGCGGGGCGACGGCCGACCACGGCACGGTGAGTTCGCCGAGGCGCCAGCGTGACCTGTCGCCGATCGGCCACCCGAAGGCGGCCAACGCCCCGACCGCGCTCCGCCACCGCTGCACCGCGCCGAACGCCGACATCCTCGCCGCACGCTCCCACTCCCGGTCGAGATCGGCGAACAGGGCGTGCACGCGCTCGCCGGGCACGTTGCGGTGGATCAGCGCTTTGGGGAGCCGCTCGGCGGCAATCGAAGGGCTGATCGGTGGGCTGATCGTCGTGCTCTCCAGCGACGACAGGCGCAGCGACAGCGAGAGCGTCTGCGGCGCACCGTCGGGGCCGACCGCCACCCACGTGCACACGCGTCCGATCTCATCGCACGTGCCCTCCACGAGGAGTCCGCCCGGCGCGAGTCGCGACGCCATGCGCGCCCAGGCGCCCGCCACCTCGGCCTCGTCGTACTGGCGCAGGACGTTCATGGCCCGGATGACGGCGGGGCGCCGGCCGCCGGGCAACGGCACCTCGAACCCGCCGCGGGCGAACGACACCGCCGCGTCCGGGCGGAACGGCGTGCTTCCCGACCGCACCGACTCCAGCTGAGCTCGAGCGCTCGCGACGCGCGCCGGATCGATCTCGAGGCCGCGCACCTCGACGTCGGGGCGGGTGCGCGCCAGGCGCGCCTGCAGCTCGAACGCCGTCACGCCGCTCGCGCCGTAGCCGAGATCCACGACGAGGGGATCATCGGCGTGGCGCAGCGCCGGCTGGCGCGCGATCCAGCGGTCGACGCGGCGAAGCCGGTTCGTGCCGGTCGTCCCGCGCGTGATCTGCCCCACGGGCGACTCGGCGGAGGGCATGCCCACATCCTCCCAGACGCCGTGCGGAGCATCCCGATCCGACCGGCCAGACCGGCCCGACACGAGGCCTCGCTATCATGGCGGCATGACCGGACCCCACACCCTGATCCTGCTCCGCCACGGCCAGAGCGAATGGAACAAGACCAACCAGTTCACCGGATGGGTGGACGTCCGCCTGACCGAGCAGGGCACGGCCGAGGCCGCGCGCGGCGGAGAGCTGCTCGCCGAGTCGGGCATCCTCCCCGATGTGCTGCACACCTCCGTACTGAGCCGCGCCATCCAGACCGCGAACATCGCGTTGGACACCGCCGATCGGCTGTGGATCCCCGTGAAGCGGTCGTGGCGTCTGAACGAGCGCCACTACGGTGCGCTGCAGGGCAAGGACAAGGCGCAGACGCTCGAAGAGTTCGGCAACGAGCAGTTCATGCTCTGGCGTCGCTCGTTCGACGTGCCGCCGCCGCCCCTGCCCGCCGACGACCAGTACAGCCAGGTGGGCGACCCGCGCTACGCGGGCATCGACGGCCAGGTGCCCGACACCGAGTCGCTCGCGCTCGTGATCGAGCGCATGCTCCCGTATTGGCAGAGCGACATCGTGCCCGACCTCCAGGCGGGCAAGACCGTACTCGTGACCGCCCACGGCAATTCTCTCCGCGGCCTCGTCAAGCACCTCGAGGGCATCAGCGACGGCGACATCGCCGAGCTGAACATCCCCACCGGCATCCCGCTCGTCTACCACCTCGACGAGAACCTGGTTCCCACCGGTCCGGGGGAGTACCTCGACCCCGCTGCCGCTGCCGCCGGTGCCGCCGCGGTCGCCGCGCAGGGTAAGAAGTAGCGGCCCGACCCGCAGGAACAGAGAAGGAGCGGATGCCTCACCCGAGGCATCCGCTCCTTCTCTGTGTACGTGGCTAGATGCCGACGGTCTCCGACCGGCTCGCGCTGTCGTCCTCGCCCGTCCAGTCGCCGGTCGCGAGGTAGACGACCTTCTTCGAGATCGAGACCGCGTGGTCGGCGAAGCGCTCGTGATAGCGGCTCGCGAGCGTGGCGTCCACCGTCGCGGACGGCTCGCCCCGCCAGCTGTCGCTCAGCACCTTCTCGAAGACGCTGACGTGCAGCTTGTCGATCGCGTCGTCGGCGTTGCGGATCTCGTCGGCGATCTCGAGGTCTTCGGTCCGCAGCAGGATGGCGAGGCGGCGCGCGATCTCCACATCGAGCTCGCCCATCCGGGTGAACGTGCTCTTGAGGCCCTTCGGAATGGCCCGCTCGGGGAAACGCATGCGAGTCAGCTGCGCGATGTGCTCGGCGATGTCGCCCATCCGCTCGAGCGACGCGCTCACTCGCAGCGCCGTGACGACGATGCGGAGGTCGCGCGCAACCGGCTGCTGACGGGCGAGGATCTCGATCGCGAGCTCGTCCAGCGCGGCGGACTTGTCGTCGATGACGGTGTCATCGGCGATGACCTCTTCAGCCAGCGCGACGTCGCTCGAACCGAACGCCGTCGTGGCCTTCTCGATCGCCACGCCCACCAGGTCGGCGATCTCAACCAGCCGGGACTGCACGTCCTCCAGCGACTGATGGAACACTTCGCGCATCGCAACACCTCTCCTGGTCATACGGTCGGGCATCCGCCCAATCACCGCTCACGGGCACTGCCGCCCGATGGATCCGACGGTCGCCGAGGCGATCATCCTCATCCAAGGTTAACGAACGGTGCTGAGAGAGTGAATACTGACAGGCCGACAGATCGGACGCGAGCGCGTGGCCGAGTCGCGCTCGACGGGGCGACGTACGCTGATGCCATGGATACGACGCAGCTCACGCTGCTCGCCCTCGTGGTCGGGGCGGTCATCGGGGGCTCGATGTCTCTCCTGGCGGTCGCGTCGGTGCGTGCGCGCAGGCGCGTGCGGGAGGAGACCTCGCTCGAGGTCCCCGACGGGGTGCGCGACGTGATCCATGCGATGGACGACGCCGCGATCGTGGTGGACACGTCATCGACCGTGCTGGCTGCATCCGGCCCGGCAGGGCCGTTCGGGCTCATCGAGGGCCAGGTGCTGCGCAGCGACGAGCTGCGCTCGCTCGCGCGACGCGCACGCGCCGCACTGGCATCCGCCCCGTCGTCCGGTTCCACCTCCGCCGCGGCGATCGCCGGCTCTGCGTCTTCCGGCACGGCGTCTTCCGGCACGGCGTCTTCCGGCACGGCGACTTCCGGCGCTGCGTCCTTCGGCACAGGATCTTTCGGCATAGTGACTTCCGGCACCGCGACGGCGACGATGCGCCTGCGCCGCGGCGCGGCGCCCGCCGAGCTGCGCCTGGTCGCCGCGCGGGCGACGGTGATCTCACCCCGTCTCGCCCTCGTCGTCTTCCGCGACATCACCGAGCGCGAGCGCGTCGAAGAGATGCGCCGTGACTTCGTCGCCAACACCAGTCATGAGCTGAAGACGCCGGTCGGAGCAGTCAGTCTTCTCGCCGAGGCGATCGAATCCGCCGCCGACGATCCCGACCAGGTGCGCATCTTCGCGACCCGGATCGGCGCCGAGGCGGCGCGCCTGGCGAGCCTCACCTCCCGCATCATGAATCTCTCGCGCCTGCAGGCCTCCGACGAGCTCGACAACGTCCGCGAGGTCTCGGTCGACGAGATCGTCGCCTCCGCAGTCGACGCGCACGTGATCCAGGCCTCGTCGGCCGGGGTCGAGGTCATCCGCGGCGGCGACCGCGGCCTCTACGTCCGCGGCGATTCACAGGTGCTCAGCGAGGCCGTCGGAAACCTCGTCGCCAATGCCATCGTCTACTCGCCGACCGGCTCGAGCGTCGGAGTCGGGGTCAAAGCGGTGGGCGATATCGTCGAGATCGTCGTGACCGACCGCGGCATCGGCATCGAGGAAAGCGATCAGCAGCGCATCTTCGAGCGCTTCTATCGCGCCGACCAGGCCCGGTCGCGCCGTACCGGCGGCACGGGCCTGGGCCTGTCGATCGTCAAGCACGCGGTGCAGCGCCACGGCGGCGAGGTGCGGCTGTGGTCGCGACCCGGCCGCGGGTCCACTTTCACGATCCGGCTCCCTCTCGTCGAGGGACCGGCTGAGATCCCGCCACGCAAGAAGCGTGCGCGAAAGAAGAAGCTCGCACCGGGGGCGACAGCATCCCGGTCTGCCCGCAGGAATGGAGAATCCGTATGACTCGCGTACTTCTCGTCGAAGACGAACCCGACCTCGCCGATCCGCTCGCCTACCTGCTGCGCCGCGAGGGGTACGAGGTCGAGATCACGGAAGACGGCGCGGCCGCCCTCGCGACCTTCCATGAGCGGGGCGCCGATATCGTGCTGCTGGACCTCATGCTTCCCGGGATGCCGGGCACCGAGGTGTGCCGTCAGCTGCGGAGCACTTCGAACGTGCCCATCATCATGCTCACCGCGAAAGACTCCGAGGTCGACATCGTGGTGGGCCTCGAGCTCGGCGCCGACGACTACGTGACGAAGCCGTACTCCGCCCGGGAGCTGCTCGCCCGCATGCGCGCGGTCATGCGTCGCCAGACTCAGCTCGACGCCGATCTCGATGACCGCGTGCTCTCGGGCGGGCGCGTCACCCTCGACATCGACCGGCACACCGTGGCGGTCGAGGGCGGCGAGATCAGCATGCCGCTCAAGGAATTCGAGCTGCTCGAGGTGCTGATGCGCAACGCCGGGCGCGTACTGACCCGGGGGCAGTTGATCGACCGGGTGTGGGGCACGGACTACTTCGGCGACACCAAGACGCTCGACGTGCACATCAAGCGGATCCGCTCGCGGATCGAGCAGAACCCGGGCGAGCCCTCGATGCTCGTGACGGTGCGAGGACTCGGCTACCGCTTCGAGAGCTGAGTCGGCACCGCTTCGGTGCGTGGGGCTTTTGCCCTATCGCGTCGGCCGCTTCCGCCCGACCTACCGCGGTGCGAGTTCGGTGAGGTAGTCCAGCGAGCCGTTCAGCACCGGGACGGTCGCGAGCACGCCTCCGGCGTCGCCCGACTGGAAGTACATGTCCAGGTTGGCGCCGGGCTTGGTGTCGATGCCTTCGAGGCGCAGCGGCCGCGTGTCTTCGGCGCCGAGGCTCACGGTGCTGTTGGCGGGTACCCGGACGGTCTTGCGGATCTGGCCGTCGCCCACCTCGATATTGAGCTCGTGCGCGTCGGAGGTCTGGTTGACGATCGCAGCGACGAAGTTGCCGACGGTGCCGGCGTCGTTGGCCACGATCAGGGCGTTGCGCACCTCGAGCGGACCGGAAGCGGTCACGGTCACGCCGTCGGCGGGCGAGTAGGGGATCGTCGTGGCCTGCGTCGAGAGCATGCTGCAGCCGGTTGTCCCGAGGACGATGGCGGCGCCTACGGCGAGGGACGCGATGAGGCGCGATTTCACGGATCCTCCAAGGGAAGCTTCGGCTGTCCCTTGCATTCTATGGGTTCGCGGGTGCGCGCGCAGGGTCGCGGAGCGGGTGCGGGCGAACCTTAGCGCATCGGTGCCTGTGGTATCCTTGAGGTTGCCGAAAGGACATAACTGCATGCTTTTTGAGGTTGGCGAGACGGTCGTTTACCCCCATCACGGGGCAGCCACCATCGCGGAAGTCAAGACCCGGACCATCAAAGGTGAAGAGAAGGTCTATCTCAAGCTCCGCGTCACTCAGGGTGATCTGACGATCGAGGTACCGGCCGACAACGTCGACCTGGTCGGGGTGCGCGACGTGATCGGCAAAGAGGGTCTCGAGCGCGTGTTCGAGGTGCTCCGTGCCCCGTTCACCGAAGAGCCCACGAACTGGTCGCGCCGATACAAGGCGAACCTCGAGAAGCTCGCGTCCGGTGATGTGATCAAGGTGAGCGAGGTCGTGCGCGACCTGTGGCGCCGCGATCAGGATCGCGGACTCTCGGCCGGAGAGAAGCGGATGCTCGCCAAGGCGCGCCAGATCCTCATCTCCGAGCTCGCACTCGCCGAGAAGACCGACGAAGAGAAGGCCGGCGTCGTCCTCGACGAGGTCCTGGCTTCCTGACCCGCCCCCGCGGACGAGCGGCGGGCGTCCCGCGGTGTTGGTCGAGTAGCTGTCGTCCGGCGGCGGTGGTCGAGTAGGCGCGCCAGCGCCGTATCGAGACAGTGAGGATGGTGTTGTGGATCTTCGGTGTTGGTTCTGACTTTTATCGA
>NZ_CAXTJR010000004.1:36133-309124 GCF_964244775.1 uncultured Microbacterium sp. | reverse complement strand
GGGGTTCGCCGTCGCCGGTGGGTCGGGCGTCCGTGTCCGCCAGCTGGCGGACATGCGCCGCCGCGACGACGATCTGGCGGACACGGGTCGCCGGCACCCGGCGATGGTGGGGATCGGCCGGACTGTCGATCAGCTGGGGGCGGCGAGCAGCGCGATCCCGTCGCGCACGGCGCGGTAGGTCTCGGGCAGCCCGAGCACGCGGAAGTGCCCCGCGCCCGACACCAGGATGTTCGTGGCGCCGTCCAGCACGCTGCCGCCGGGGATATGCGGGTCGAACCGGCCGAACACAGACACGATCCGCCCGTTCACCGACGTGTCGCGGCCGAGGCTGACGATCGTCTCGTCGGACGGGAGAAACGCACGGATGCTGGGAACCCACATGAGTCCCGCCAGCGGCGAGCCTCCGAACGGCGTGCAGACCGCGACCATCCCGATCACTCCGAGCGGCGGTCCCTCCGGCTGATCGGGGGATGCTGGAGCCGGCGCACTCGCGGCAGCCTCGGCGGGATCGCCTCCGGCGGCGGCCTCGCGCACGGCCGCCTGCGCGGCGCCCGAGGCGATGAGCAGGTGCTTGCCGATCAGGCCGCCCTTGCTGTGGGCGACGAGCACCCGCCCCGCCGCAGGCGGGGGAGTGCGGGCGAGGGCGCGAGCGAGCCGGTCGGCGGTCTCGACGATGCCGCGGGTGTTCGCCCCCATGCCGTGCACCACGCAGATGCGATGGCCGGCCGCGTTGAGGTCGTCCGCCAGGGGGCGCAGGAACGTCCAGTGCTCGTATACGCCCGGCAGGAGCACCACCTCGGGCAACTCCGCCGAGCCCTCCGCCCACGAGCTCGGCGTGCGGCGGCGACCGCCCGTTCCCCACGGCGGGGCGAGGATGGCGAGCTGACGCCACGCGGCGTAGGCGTAGTCGGCCGCCCACCAGGTCGCCTGCTGCACGCGCGACCCGCGAGTGAGGGCGGGGGCGCCGGGCGTCATACGGCGCAGTCTACGACGGGTGAGAACTGCCGCCGCCGCGCGGTGTCGAGCCGCCCCGCCGCGGTGATCGAGTAGTGAGCGCCCCCCCCCGGTGATCGAGTAGCGAGCGCCAGCGAGCGTATCGAGATCCCTCGGACCCGCGTAGTGCGTCGCGGGTCTCGATACGGCGCTGGCGCGCCTACTCGACCTCCGCAGGGCGAGGCGCTGGCGCGCCTACTCGACCTCCGCAGCGGGATGGCGCTGGCGCGCCTACTCGACCTCCGCAGAGGGACGGCGCGGCCGCGGCCGCGCCGCGAATTGCCCCCGCGGGGCGTGGGACGATGGAAGGATGTCCGTCGCCCCGCTCCCGTTCGTCGAGGAGCTGATGATCGCGCGACTGGTCGGGCCGCTGTCGTACAGCCGCGGTCGCACGTACGCGGCGAACGGGCGCGTCGCCAAGCTGGAGTGGCAGCCGGCCGCGCAGCGGCTGTCGGCCGAGGTCCAAGGCACCGATCCGCGTCCGTATCGCGTGGTCGCGCTGCTCTCGGGGGCCGCCACCGCGCGGGTCATGGTGCGCAGCGCGACCTGCACATGCCCCCTCGCGATCAATTGCAAGCACGTCGTCGCGATGCTGCTCGAGTCGAACTCGCGCCACCGCGCCTACGAGGCGTCGTCGTCGCTCGCCGCGACGCCGACCGGGTGGCGTGGCCTGGTCTCGACGTTCGAGCCGATCGTGTCGGATGCTGCGACCCCGCGCCGCACACTGGCGCTGCAGTTCGCGCTCCGCTCCGGGGGCCGGCCACGCGGCGGCCGGCCGGCGGGCGCCCGTACAGGTCGAGCGGTGCGTGACGAACTGGCGAAGGATGCAGCATCCGTCCACGGCCTCGGCGTGCGCCC
Source organism: uncultured Microbacterium sp. (assembly GCF_964244775.1). NCBI lineage: Bacteria > Bacillati > Actinomycetota > Actinomycetes > Micrococcales > Microbacteriaceae > Microbacterium > uncultured Microbacterium sp. The sequence continues at coordinate 307,273 of NZ_CAXTJR010000004.1, read as the reverse complement.
GGTGACGCGGGGCGCCCGAGGCGGATGGATCAAGGGCGAGCTGACGTGGCAGAACGTCGGCTATCAGGGCGCCGGCGGCGGGTTCGACCCGGCGCACGCGCGATGGTTCGCACAGTTCGGCACGCTGCGCAGCACCTCGCTCGGCGGCATCGTCGACTACGGCTCGGAGTGGATGACCCTCGACGGCTTCGAGTCGACGCTGCTGTGGGCCCTCCTCGACGAGGCGCAGGCCCTCGGCATCCCATTAGTTGCGTCGGGGTCGTCCGGGGCCTCGTCATCCGTCGAGGTCGCGGCGACCGCGACGATCGGGTTCGACGCCCGGGCGTCGGAGGGCGGCCTCGAACTCGCGCCGCGCGTCGTGATCGGCGACGTGTCGTACGACGCCGCGCAGGCGGGGCTGATCGGCTCGCACGGCGTCTACGGGTACGAGTTCGGTGTCTCCGAAGGGAGCCCGTCTATCCGCCTTGCGCGGCTGGAGCGACCCGCGACACGCGCCCAGCGGGGCATCATCGCGCGCCCCGACCCGGTGCGCGTCGCAGCCGACGAACTGCCGGAGTTCCTCGACGAGCACTTCGCGACGCTCGCCCGATCGGTGCGCGTGACCAGCGCCGACGACAGCTTCACGCCCCCGCCGCTCCCGCCCGCGACCCTCGTGCTCACCGCGCGCTTCGAGCCGGGAAACGTGCTGCGACTGGGCTGGGAGTGGGAGCTGTCGGACCGGCGGCGGATGCCGCTGACCGTTCCCGACAGCGCCTTCCTCGATCCGGTCGCCGAGCGTGCACCCGTGGCCGCCGTCACGGAGATCCTGCGGGGCGACCCCGCCGGAGCCCCCGCGCTCGGAGCAGGAGAACTCCGGGCCGCGACGGTGCTGCGCGGCCTCGAGTCGGCCGAGTTCACCGCGCGCGTGCTGCCCGGGATCGAGGGAGTCGAGCGGGTGCGGGTCGACGTGGTCGGCGCGAAGCCCGACTACCGCGAGATCGTCGAGGCGCCCGAGCTCACCGTCTCGGCGGTCGAGACCGAGTCCACCGACTGGTTCGACCTCGGCGTGATCGTCAAGGTCGAGGGCAAGACCGTGCCCTTCGGCCCGTTGTTCCGCGCGCTCTCGCGCGGAGCCACCAAGCTCCTGCTCGTCGATCAGACCTACCTGTCGCTGAATCAGCCCGTCTTCGCCCCGCTGCGCGAGCTCATCGACGAGGCCGGAACCCTCGAAGAGTGGGAGACCGGGCTGCGCATCAGCCGCTACCAGACCGCCCTCTACGCCGAATTCGAGGATCTCGCCGATCAGAGCGAGGCCGCCGTTGCCTGGCGGGCGACCGTCGATGGACTCCGCGACCTCGCCGCGACCCCGCCGGTGCCCGTGCCGGCGGGTTTCACCGGCGAACTGCGGCCGTATCAGCTCGACGGCTTCCACTGGCTCGCATTCCTCCACGCCCACGGGCTCGGCGGCATCCTCGCCGACGACATGGGCCTGGGTAAGACCGCGCAGACCCTGGCCCTCATCGCGCACGCGACGAAGACGCGGGAGACGAAGGCGCGCGCACCTTTCCTGGTGGTCGCTCCCACCTCGGTCGTCTCGAACTGGACGCGCGAAGCATCCCGATTCACTCCGGGGCTCCGGGTCGCCGAGATCACCGAGACGCGCGCCAAGAGCGGAAAAGCGCTGTCGGATGCTGCGGCCACCGCCGACATCGTTCTCACGACCTATGCGATCCTGCGTCTGGACGCCGACGAGTTCGCCGGCAACGACTGGGCCGGGCTCGTGCTCGACGAAGCGCAGTTCGCCAAGAATCCGGCATCCAAAGTGCACGAGGCCGCGCGCGGCATCCGTGCACCGTTCCGCCTCGCGGTCACCGGCACCCCGATCGAGAACAACCTCACGGAGCTGTGGGCGCTGTTCCAGATCGTCGCGCCGGGCCTCTTCCCGTCGGCGCGCGAGTTCGCGGAGAAGTACCGCCGCCCGATCGAGGTAGGTCACGATCCCGAGCGGCTCGCGCGGTTGCGTCGCCGGGTGCGGCCGTTCCTGCTGCGCCGCACGAAGGAGGCGGTCGCGCCCGAGCTGCCGCCCAAGCAGGAGCAGGTGCTCGAGATCCCGCTCGACCCTCGGCACCGCCGCATCTACGACACCCACCTCCAGCGCGAGCGGCAGAAGATCCTGGGGCTGGTCGATGACCTCGACCGCAACAGGTTCATCGTGTTCCGCTCGCTCACGCTGCTGCGGATGCTGAGTCTGGATGCCGCGCTCATCGATCCGGTCGGCTACGCGAACGTGCCGTCGGCCAAGCTCGACGCCCTGCTCGAGCAGCTCGAAGACGTGGTCGGCGAGGACCACCAGGCGCTCGTGTTCAGCCAGTTCACGTCGTTCCTGGAACGCGCAGCGGCGCGACTGGATGCTGCCGGCATCCCGTATTCGTATCTCGACGGCGCGACCCGCCGACGCGGTGAGGTGATCGACGGCTTCCGGCGCGGCGATGCGCCGGTGTTCCTCATCAGCCTGAAGGCCGGCGGATTCGGGCTGAACCTCACCGAGGCCGATTACGTGTTCCTGCTCGACCCCTGGTGGAACCCGGCCAGCGAAGCCCAGGCCGTCGACCGCACGCACCGCATCGGTCAGGACAAGCAGGTGATGGTCTACCGGCTCGTGGCCGAGGGCACGATCGAGCAGAAGGTGATGGCGCTCAAGGACAAGAAGGCGGCGCTCGTGTCTGCCGTGCTCGACGACGGCGCGTTCTTCAGCGAGGCGCTGTCGGCCGACGACATCCGCGGCCTCCTCGAGACGTAGCAACGTTGCAGTGGAAGGATGGCGGCATGGCCATCCCCACCGTGACACTCAACGACGGCACCGCGTTTCCCGAGCTCGGCCTCGGCACGTACAAGCTCCGCGGAGAGGAGGGCATCGGCGCGATCGTCTCGGCGATCGAGTCGGGCTACCGGCTGCTCGATTCCGCCGTCAACTACGAGAACGAGGCGGAGGTCGGCGAGGCCGTCCGCCGCTCGGGCCTCGACCGCGATGAGCTGATCGTGACGACCAAGGTCCCCGGTCGCGATCACGGGTACGACCAGGCGCTCGCCAGTGCCGAGGCATCCCTTCAGCGTCTGGGCCTGGACCGCATCGACCTGTACCTGATCCACTGGCCCAACCCGAGTATCGACAAGTACGTCGACACCTACCGGGCGATGATCGAGCTGCGCGATCGCGGCGCCGTGAGGTCGGTCGGCGTCTCGAACTTCACGCCCGAGATGCTCACCCGTCTGATCGACGAGACCGGGGTGGTGCCCGCCGTGAACCAGGTCGAGCTGCACCCGTATTTCCCCCAGACGGCGCTGCGCGCGTTCCACCGGACGCACGGCATCCGCACCGAGAGCTGGAGTCCCCTCGCTCGCCGCAGCGAGCTGCTGGGTGAGCCGGTCATCGACAGCCTCGCGGAGAAGCACGGCGTCACTCCCACGCAGGTCGTCCTCCGCTGGCACGTGCAACTCGATTCGACGCCGATCCCCAAGTCAGCCGACCCCGAGCGACAGCGCGAGAACGCCGACGTGTTCGGCTTCGCGCTCGACCACTCCGATCTCGGCGACATCTCGGTGCTCGAGCGCGGCCGGCTTTGGGATGGCGACCCCGACACCCACGAAGAGATGTGAGTGACGGATGCCTCGGCCGAGGCATCCGTTCATCCCCTGCTTCTTCGGCGGCCCCGCGGGTCGACGTCGGCTCGGGCTACAGCTGTGCCCCGTTGTCGTCGGGGTCATCGAGGCCGACAGTGCGGCCGCGCCACGATTCGTAGGCGATGAGCCAGCCGATGCCGATCACCCCGCCGAGCACGAGCCCCAGCCAGAGGCTGCCCCAGATCAGGCCGAACAGCGCGCCCAGAGCCAGCAGCAGCACCGTGCCGAGAATCCACCCGATCCGGCCGCGAGGAAATCCGGTGCGATCGTCGCTCATGCGCTCATCCTACGGCGCAGCCGGCGAGGCGGTCGGCCCGGCCGCCTCGCCCGAGCGGACTCAGGACTGCGGTGCGGCGTTGAGTGCCAGCATCCAATCGATTCCGAATCTGTCTGTCAGCATGCCGAAGCGGCCGCCCCACGGCGGGGTCTCGAACGGCATCGCGACCGTGCCGCCCTCGGCCAGGGCGTCCCACCAGCCCTCGAGGGCGGCTTCGTCGTCGCCGCTGATCGACACCGAGATGCCCGCCGGTTTGACATACGGCATGTGGCTGGGCGTGTCGGCGGCCATGAGAGTGAAGCCGTCGGGCGTCTCGAGTTGCGCGTGCATCACGAGCTGCTGCTCAGAGGGCTCGACACCCATCTCGGGGAAGGAATCGAAGGTGGAGATGTCGAGCTCGCCGCCGAAGACGGTCTGATAGAACTCCATCGCCGCGCGGGCGGTGTTCTGGAACGAGATGTAGGGGTTCAGGCTGGGCATGCGAGGCTCCCGGATGTCGGTGAGGACCGCGTCCATCCGCGGCACGACTCAGTGTCGTCGCGGCCTCCGACATCCGCAAGGCATCCCCATGCCCCCGCGATACGCCTGCCCGGCTCAGCCCAGCGGCTCCTGCGGAATGAGAATCCAGAGGAGCACGTAGACGAGGACCGAGACGCCGAAGAACACGACCCCGATCGCCGTGGCCACGCGGACGACGGCAGTGTTCCAGCCGAATCTGTTCGCGATGGCAGCGCAGACGCCGGCGAGGACGCGATCCTGACGAGGGCGGATGAGTGCGTTCATGTGCTCATCCTCGCAGGCGGCTCGCCGCTGCGCAGCAGGGGTACCCCCCGGACCGCTCAGCGGTCGCGGTGGTCTTCGGGGTGCAGCCGGGGTGCGCGCCGCGGCTCGTGCACGCCGCTCGCATAGATGAGGCGGATCACTCGTTGACGCTGGCCCGCCCATGGAGCCAGGAGCCGCAGCATCCCGTCATCGTCGACGCGGGTTCCGGTGAGGGCGTACCCGACCTCGTGCGCGAGGTGGAAGTCGCCGACGCTCACCGCATCGGGATCGCCGAGGGCGCGGATGCGCGTTTCGGCCGAAGTCCACGGGCCGACCCCGCGCAGAGTGATCAGCACGCGGTCGCGTGCCTCTCCGTCCGATGCGTCGGCGACGGCGCGCGCGACCGTGTCGCCGCGGCGGGCCGACTCGACGATCGTGCGCGCCTGCGGCGGCTCGAGCCCGGCGCGATGCCACGCCCACGACGGCACGTGCCGCCAGCCGTCGATGCTCGGCGGAGCGAACATCGGTCGGGGCGTGGGCCCCGGAGCGCGCTCGCCGTGCCACGTCACGATCCGTCGCCAGGCCGCGAAGGCCTGCATGCCGGTGACCTTCTGCTCGATGATCGCGCCGACGAGCGCGTCGAAGACGAGGTCGGTGCGGCCGAGCCTGAGCCCCGGGTTGCGGCGGTGCGCGTCGGCGATGAGCGGATGCTGCGACCCGTCGAACTCGGACGGATCATCCTCCGCCCCGCACAGCGCGGGCATCTGCGTGATCGCCCACCGCGCCCCCGGGCCCCATGCCGCGCCCCGGATCTCGCCCGGCGCGGTCTCGCGGAGCGCGAGCGTCGCGACGCCTTCCGGAGTGCGGCTCGCGCGCCAGATCACGGCCCCGTCGACCGTCATCGTGGGGTCGGCCGCTCCGCGGCGCTGCGACAGCACGGTTCCGCGGAGATCGAGCAGATGCCGGGGGCGATACACCGTCTCGAGCGGCCGGCCGTGGTCGGGCCGCAGGTCACGGGTCGCGGGCGCGGGACGGGTGCGCGCGTACGCGACCCTCATCACCTGCTCCACCACGCGCTCACCTTACGCCGAACCGTCCGACATCCGTCCCGCGATGCCGCGCTCCGCGGCGGAGATCGAGTAGGAGCGCGCCCGCGGATGCGCGCTCCGGCGGGGATCGAGCAGGCGCGCCAGCGCCGTATCGAGATCGGAGCCGACGTACTACGCAGGTCCGGCGGATCTCGATACGCTCGCTGGCGCTCGCTACTCGATCACCGCACGGGGAGCTCGCTGGCGCTCGCTACTCGATCACCGCGGCACGGCGCTTCTTCGGAGATCTGCTGTTCTGCGGCCGCGCCGCGCGGGAGAGCATCCGTACCTTGGCAGTTCTCCGAGGTTGCGCAGAAACGTGCGGAACGACTCAGAAGCGGTCGGGCGACGGAGCACCGTGGCCGTAACGGATGGCGACATCCGCGTGGCGGTCGAACCGGTAGCCGACGCCGCGCACGGTGCGCACGATGTCTTCGTAGCGGCCGAGCTTGGCGCGGAGGCGCCGGACGTGCACGTCGATCGTGCGCTCGCCCGGGGCGTCGTCGTCGGTCGCCTGCCACAGCGACGACACGAGCTCGGTCCGCTCGATCGTGCGGCCCTCGCGCAGCACGAGGTACTGCAGCAGCTCGAACTCCTTGAACGTGAAGGCGGCGGATTCGCCGTCGATCAGCACCCGCTTGCGCGAGATGTCGACGACGACGCCGTCGGCGGCGCGGTCCTCGTCTTCGGGCTCTTCTTTGGTGCGGGCCACCGCGGAGGGCTCGTGCAGCGCCAGGCGCACCACGTCGACGTCGCGTCCACCCGCGCCGACCGGGGCGAGGGCGACGGTGGCGTACGTCTCGGCAGCCGGAGCGAGTTCGGCGATCGTGCGGCGCAGGGCATCGACGAGCACGCCGAGCGAGACTCCGGATGCTGCGGCCTTGAGCTCGTCGATACCCACATAGAGCGCGAATCCGCGAGGCGACGTGCCGGCGGGGAGGTTGTGCGCCGGCGCGGCGGGCGCCGTGGGAGCGACCTCAGGAGCCGGGCGGCGCGACTCGGAGAGCGGCGGCACCGCCTGCAGGTGACGGGTCGGTGTGGTACTGGCGGGACGATCGAGGAGGAGTGTGTTCGACATGATGTGCGGTCCTTGCGGATGGGAACCCGGGCGGTGCGGCCTCAGAGGTTCGGCTGTGCAGCTGTTTCGGCGGTGCTGGTGGTCAGCGGTCGGGCCGGGGTGCGAGTCATCCGGATGCGCGTGATCGACGCGGAGACCGGAGCTGGGGGGATCGCTGTCGCTCTTCAGGGGCTGGCGCCTTCAGAAGCGGCGTGCGGATCCGGCAGGGTTTCACCGAGTAGGTGAGAGCTCGTGTCAGCGACACATTCGACAACACATGACAACGCGGCCGGCCATCATGCCGGTGGTCCCGTTCGCCTCCACGGCGGACAGAGAGCGTGCGTTGTCAGTCATGAAGCTGATTATGACCGAATGCGTCCCCACGCGTCAAATCGCACGGATGCCGGGGCATCCGTATGACGAAATGTTGCACTTTGCTCAGTCGGGCGCCCCGGGGGCGCCGTCGGGCGGCGGATGGCGGCAATGCCACGCTTTTCCGACACCGGGCCACGCACGGAGCCGGGGCGGGCGAGCGGACGTACGCTGGAGGGTGTGGAACTGACCTTCACCAACGAGCCGGACGCCTCGCGCTACGCGCTGCGCCGCGGTGACGATCTCGTGAGCGTGCTCGACTATCGCGACGACGGCCGCACGGTCGCCATGACCCGTGCCTACACGGTGCCCACCTTCCGGGGCCACGGCTATGCCGGAGAAGTCGTGGAGCGCGCCGTCGCGCAGCTGGAGGCCCGCGGAGACCGCGAGGTCATCCCGGTGTGCTGGTACGTCGCCGACTGGTTCGCCGCGCATCCCGAGCGGGCCGGCATCCTCCACCAGCGCCAGACGCACTGATCCCGTCGGGCCCCCACTCGCCACCGGACTGAACCCGCCCACCCGCATACACTGACGGCGTGGACATCGAGGTGATCTTCGTCGGCGTCGCGGTCGGCTTCGAGATGGTCGGCGCGATCGCCATGATCGTCGGCTTCGTGATCGCGCTCGTCCTCGGCTTCCGGTCGCTCCGGCGCGGTGAGGGTGGTCGCGCCGCATACACGGTCCTGCGCAACACGCTGGGTGCCGGCATCCTGCTCGGCCTCGAGGTGCTGGTCGCGGCCGACCTGATCCGCACGATCACCTCGAAGCCCTCGCTCGAAGACGCTGCGATCCTCGGCCTCATCGTGCTGATCCGGACGATCCTCTCCATCGCGATCCAGATCGAGATCGAGGGTGTGCTGCCGTGGCGCAAGGCGCTGCTCACGAGCGGTGGGCAGCTGCTCGGAGGTGCGGTCGCGCGCGATCGGGATGCGGCGACCCGTGCCCCCTCGACGACGCAGCCGGGTACGTCGACCGGCGCATAGCCGAGGCATCCCTCCGTCATCGGCTCTGTCAACCCCTTGGGCCGGCGGCGCGTGCGAGACAGTCTGGGGGCAATGAGAGAGGTGCACCATGAGCAATGAGCGTGATCTTCCCGAGGGAGTCATCGACGCGGATCCGCCCGGGGGCTGGGAGAGCGAAGAGGTCGCCGATCGTGAGACGGCCGCCGCGAACGCGGATGCGATCGATTCGCCGTCACTGACCGAGTCGGGGCTGCCGCCGCTGACTCCCGACGGCACGGACGCGACGGCCGATGCGCCGGCAGACGGGTCCGTCGAGGGCGCGGCGCTCTCCAGCGGCACCGATCCCGACCTCCGCACCGACGCCGACGTCGACGAGGCGTCGTGACGCCGCCGGATGAGACGGCCCCGGATGAGACGACCCCGGATGATGCGACCGAGCCCGTGCATCCCGATGCGGGTGTCGGCGGGGCAGTCGTGCAGGGCACGGACGCCGACGAGCCGGGTGCCGGTGCGGTCGATGCGCAGACCGAGCCGGCGATGGACCTCGATACCGTGACCGACCAGGAGCGCATCGACGGCATCCTCGCTCAGACGCGGGTGGACGTAGGCGGTGAAGACGCCGAGCGTATCGCGGAGGTCTTGCGGCAGCGGTTCGAGGATGCCGGCATCCCGGCCTCCGCTGATCAGCTGGCGTCGTTCGCCGAGGGCCTGGTCGCCGGTCGGAAGCGCTGACCGCTCACGCCCCCGCGAACGAGAGGATGCGGGCGGCGGCGGGCCCGGCATCCCGGATCATCGTCTCGTGACCGTGGCCTTCGATCTCGGCCAGTCGGGCGTCCGGGATCCGGTCGACGACGAAACGGCACCAGTCGCGGGGTGACACGTAGTCGTGCTCGCCGCGCAGGACGAGGGCGGGAGCGTGGATGCGGGGGTAGGCGTCCTCCGGCCGGTGGACGAGCATCGCGCGGAGCTTGCGCCCCAGGTGCGGACCGGCGCGCAGGTACTCCTTCGCGCCGATGGCGATCACGCGAGGGCTCTCGACCGTCAGATCCTGCGCGAGCCGGAGGAGCTGGCGCGACGCCCGGCGTTCGCGGACGTTCACCGTCGGCGCGATCAGCACGACCCGGGTTACGAGCTCAGGGTGACGGGCGGCGAGCTCTGCGGCCACCTGCGTCCCCATCGAGTGACCGACCGCGACGACGGGGCCGATCGCGCGCCCCCGCAGGAACGCGGCCACCAGGTCGGCGGTGCGCTCGACCGTGAGCGTTCGCGCCGGCTCGGGCGCGGCGCCGTACCCCGGCAGGTCGATCGCGATGATGCGCCCGTGACCGCGCAGATGAGCCGCCAGGTCGCCGAATACGCTCCGCCCCATCCCGATGCCGTGGATGAGGAGGAACGTCGGCGCCGCGTGGCCGAACTCTTCCGCGACCAGGGTCGCGCCCGCGTACGTGAACGGAGCGACGGAGGCTGACACCCCCTCGGGCGCGGTGACGGGGGTCGGCTCTTCCATCGTGCGAGCGTATCTGTCGGCCGGGGCCCGCCGAGCGTACCCTCGGACACATGGGCCGCGTCAAGAAGGCGTTCCTCGACACGCTGAACCACACGCTCAACCCGCTCACGCTGAGGGCGGCGCGGGCCGGCCGTGGGCCGTTCTCGCTCGTGCGCCACGTCGGCCGCAAGAGCGGCCGAACGTTCGAGACGCCGCTGATCCTCGCCCAGGTGCCCGGCGGGTTCGTCGCCGAGCTCACTTACGGCGACCAGGTGAACTGGTACCGCAACATCGTCAAGGGCGGCGGGGTGATCGTGCACCGCCGGCACGAGTACCCGATCACGGCGGTCGAGCCGCTGGACCGCGCGCAGGGGCTCGTCGCGTTCGGCGGATTCCGCGCCGTCGTCCTGCGGCTGCTGCGTCGACATGAGTTCCGGATGCTGCGCACCGAGGTGGGGTCTCCGGTCGCGGTGTGATCGGGTTGCGCGCTCGTCGCGTGCAGCCGAGCATCCGCTCTCGGCGAACCGCCCGGGCGCCTCAGGGGCGATGTCGGGCGTGGATCGTACGGTGTGAGCATGCGCATCCTGCACACCTCGGACTGGCACATCGGGCGGTCGTTCCACGGCCACGCCACGCTCGATGCGCTGCGCGGGGTGCTCGCGGCGCTCGCCGTGCAGGTGCGCGCGCACGACGTCGACGTGGTCGTGGTCGCCGGTGATGTATTCGATTCCGCCACCCCCGCGGCGGCCTGCTTCCCGGTGCTGACCGAGGCGCTCCTCGCGCTCCGCGACGCCGGCGCGCAGGTCGTCGTCACCTCGGGCAACCACGACTCGAGCGCCCGCCTGGGCTTCCAGTCCGCGCTGCTGCGCGAGGGCATCCACGTCGTCACCGACCCCGCCACGGTCGGCACGCCGATCACGATCGGCGACGCCGACGGCCCCGTGCACTTCTACGGGATCCCGTACCTCGAGCCGACGATGGTCCGTTCGGTGTGGCCGGGCGTCGAGTTGCGTGCGCACGCGCAGACCCTGACCCACGCGATGGGGCTGATCCGCGCCGACCTCGCGGCCCGCGGCGGGCGCTCCGTGGCGATCGCGCACTGCTTCGCGGCGGGAGTCGCGCCGACGCCGCAGCTCGAGCGCGACATCCAGCAGGGCGGGCTCGACGTCATCCCGCTGTCGGTCTTCGACGGTGTCGACTACATGGCACTCGGCCACATCCACGGGCGTCAGCAACTGGCCGAGACCGTGCGCTACGCAGGCGCGCCCCTGCACTACAGCTTCGGCGAGGCCGGCAAGCCGCGCGGCTCGTGGCTGGTCGAGCTGGATGCCGGGGGATTCGCCTCGGCGCGCTGGCTCGAGCTGCCCGTGCCCCGTCGGCTGGTGTCGCTGCGCGGCACCCTCGACGAACTCCTCACCGACCCCGCTCACGAGGCACACCGCGACGACTGGGTGTGCGCGGTGCTCACCGACCCGACCCCGCAGATCGACCCGATGCGCAAGCTCCAGTCGCGGTTCGCGTGGTGCGCGAACATCAAGCTCGACCCGCAGGGCGCCCCCGAGGGCGACCGCGCGAGCTACGCCGACCGTGTCCGCGACGTCGCGAGCGACCCCGACCTGATCGGCCGGTTCCTCTCCCATGTCCGCGCCGGGCAGGGGCCCGACGACCAGGAGCGCGCCCTGATCCAGGACGCGGTGGCCGAGGAACGCGTCTCGGAGCTTCACCTGTGAAGAAGACAGAGCCGTGAGGCTGCACCGGCTCGACATCGAGGGATTCGGGCCTTTCCGGCGCCCGCAGACGGTCGACTTCGATGCGCTCGCGCGCGACGGCATCTTCCTCATCGGCGGCAAGACGGGTGCGGGCAAGTCCAGCATCCTGGATGCTGTCTGCTTCGCGCTGTACGGCGGGGTGCCGCGCTACGGAGAGGGCGAAAAGCGCATCCGCAGCGACCACTCGGCGCTCGACGAGCCCACCAAGGTGAGGCTCGAGTTCTCCAGTGGCGGCAGGCGCTGGCGAGTCGAGCGGGTTCCGACCTATGAGCGTCTCAAGCGCAACGGGCGAGGCACGACCCTGACCGCCGCAGAGGCGCGACTCGAGGAATGGGTCGACGAGCAGTGGGTGGGGCGCGCCGCGCGCCCCGTCGACGTGGGCAACGAACTCCAGCCGATTCTGGGGCTCAACCACCACCAGTTCCTCCAGGTGATCCTGCTCGCGCAGGGCAGGTTCGCGCAGTTCCTGCTCGCCCGCAACGATGAGCGGCAGACCTTGCTGCGCACCCTGTTCGACTCGAAGCGATTCGGGGGATACGAGGAGAGCTTCGAACGCCGCCGCAAGGCGACGCTCGAGAGGCTGGCGCTGGAGAACCGCACGCTGCTGGCACAGCTCGAGAACGCTGAGCGGCTCGCACGCTCCGACTCCGATGAGCCGGTTCTGGGCGATCTCGACCTCGAAGAACGCGTCGCCCGCGTCCGTCAGGCTCGCTTGCGCGCCGCACATCAACGCGAGCTCACCAGCGCGCAGGAGGGCACCGCGCGCACGACGCATCTGGCCGCCGATGCCGCGCACACAGTCCTCGTCGCGCAGCGAACAGAACAGATCGCGCGCGACGACGCTCGGGGCGCCCTCGCCCGGCTCGACGGGCGCGCCGCCGAGCTGGCGGCCACGCGAGCAACGCTCGCCGCCGCCGACGAGGCCGAGACGTTCCGGCCGTTGATCGCAGCGGTTGATCGCACCGACGCGGCCGTACGCGAGGCGGAAGCCGCGCACGCCGACGCGGTGGCCCGGTGGCTCGCGGCCGGCGAGACGGTCCAAGACCAGACCGCGATCGCGAGCCGCGCCGACGAACTGATGGCCGCCGTCGGCGCGTGGACGGTCGGGCACGAGGCCGAAGATCGCCTCCGCGGGCTCGCGCGCGATCGCGCGACCACGGCCGCGCTCATGGCGGTCGCCGACGACGAACTCGCTGCGATCCAGTCGCGCCGTGCGGAGCTCCCGACGCTGCTCGAAGCCGCGGCTGCGGCGCTGGCCGCCGCGCGGGTGCACGCCGACGCGCTGCCGACCGCCTCGGACCGCCTCGACGCTGCACGGCTCGTGCACGCGGCGGCGGAGATCGCCGAAGAGGGGCGCGCGGCACTCACTCTCGCCGAGGCAGCCGCGACAGCGGCCGGTCGCGCGCTCACCCGCGCCTCGGGCGAGCTCGACGACCTCAGAGACCTGCGCTTCCGCGACCACGCGGGCGAACTGGCCGAGACCCTCGTGGACGGTGATCCGTGCCCGGTCTGCGGCGCCTGCGAGCACCCCGCTCCCACCTCGCGCACGGGCGAGCCCGTCACCGACGACGACATCGCCACCGCCGAGGCGCACAAGCGGGCCGCCGTCGCCGCCGACGCTGCAGCCGCAGATGAACTGCAGCGCGCACGGGATGCTGTGGCCACCGCGACAGCGCAGGCCGGTGGTCTCGCGCCCGCAGCCGCTGCCGCAGCGGTCGCCGCCGCCGAAGCGGAGCTGGCCGCCGCGGTTTCAGCCCTCGATGAGCACGCGCGGCTCGCCGAGGATCGCGCTGCACTCGAGGCCGAATCGACGGGGCTCGAGAGCTCCTACGCAGACCTCACGACCGCGCGGGCGCAGGCGGCCGCCGCGCTCGCCGGTATCGATCGGTCGATCGCCGAGGCGGAGGAGACGGTCCGCGACGCCCGTGGCGATCACGAGAGCGTCGCCGCACGGATCGATGCAGCCCAGCGCATCATCCGCCTCGCGCGCGAGCTGGTCGCAGCTCTCGGTGTCGTGCAGACGCGTCGCGAAGCCGCGGAGGCGGCGGCGGCCGCACTCGAGAAGGCGATCGACGCGTCCCGGTTCGATGCGCGCGAAGACATCGCCGGCGCACTCCGCTCGGCGGGCGACCGCGCGGTGCTCGACGCGACGGTGCGCGGGTACGACGCCGAACGTGCGGGCGTCACGCAGAACCTGCTCGCCCTGGAGCTGCGGATGCTGCCCGAAGAGCCCGTCGACGTCGACGCGTCCGAGGTGGCGCTGCGCGCAGCATCCGAGACCTGGCGCGCGTCCGTCACGTCAGCTGCCGCCGCCGCGACCCTCGCGCAGCAGCTCGACGAAGCCGTCGAGGCGACCGAGATCGCCCACGCCGTGATCGCGGAGATCACCGGCGAGGCGGCGGTGATCGAGCGGCTCGCCAACTCCGTCGCCGGGCGCGCCCCCAACACGCGGAAGATGAACCTCGAGACGTTCGTGCTCGCCGCCGAGCTGGAGGAGATCGTGGCGGCTGCCAACGTGCGCCTGGACGAGATGACGCAGGGCCGCTACCGGCTGCGGCACACCGATGCGAAGGCGGCGCGGGGAGCAGCATCCGGTCTCGGCATCGACGTCGTCGACGCGTTCACCGGCCAGGCCAGACCCGTGCAGTCGCTGTCGGGCGGCGAGACCTTCCTCGCCTCGCTCGCCCTCGCGCTCGGACTCGCCGAGGTCGTCACCGCGCGAGCCGGCGGCATCCGCCTCGACACCCTGTTCATCGACGAGGGGTTCGGCTCGCTCGACGCCGACACGCTGGACGTCGCGATGCGAACGCTCGACGAACTGCGTCAGGGCGGCCGCGTAGTCGGAGTCATCAGCCACGTCGAGGCGATGAAAGACCAGCTGCCCGCGCAGCTGACCGTGCGCACCAGCACCCACGGCGACAGCATCATCGATCAGGAGCGCAGCGTCATCGGGTACGACCTCGGTGTCAAGGCCTGAGCGCACCATCGGCCGGATCGGGATGCCGCGAGTAGCCTTGGAGAAATGTCCGATGCGAACGAGTCCACCGCCGGTTCGGCGCCACAGCCCCCGACTCTGACGCTCGAGCTGAGCCCGGCACGCAGGTGGCGGGCGTTCTGGGTCTGTGCCACGGTCGCCGCGATCACGATCCTCGACCTGTCGAAGGTGAACGTCGCATTGCCCTCGATCGAGGCCGCTCTCGGCGCCCAGTCGACCGAGCTCCAGCTGATCGTCTCGGGCTACGTCCTGACCTTCGGGCTGTTCCTCGTGCCGATGGGGCGCCTCGGCGATCAGCGCTCTCGCCGCACCCTGTTCGTGGTGGGGCTCTCGCTGTTCACGCTCGCGAGCCTCGTCTGCGCGATCGCGCCGAGCACGACCGTGCTGCTGGTCGCCCGTCTCGTGCAGGGCGTCGCCGCCGGCATCCAGATGCCCCAGGTGCTGGGCACCATCCAGCAGCTGTTCCAGGGCAAGGAGCGCGGACGGGCATTCGGTTTGTTCGGCGCCACGATCGGCGTCGCCACGGCGTTCGGCCCGACGCTCGGCGGCCTCCTGATCGCCCTCGGCGGCCCCGACGACGGGTGGCGCTTGATCTTCTGGATGAACATCCCACTCGGACTCATCGCGATCGCCCTGGCGATCTGGGTGCTGCCGACCACGCGTGCCCGATCCCGAAAGCCCCTCGAGCTCGACCCGGTCGGGGTAGGTCTGTTCGCCGTCACGGTGCTCGCGCTGATGTGGCCGTTCCTGTTCACCACGGGGTCGCCCGACGATAACCCGCAGCGGTGGTGGCTGCTGGTCGTGTTCGTGCTGTTCGCGGGCGCTTTCGTCGCGTGGGAGCGGCGGTACACAGCATCCGGTCGCAATCCGCTCATCCCGTTCGCGCTCTTCGGGATCTCGTCATACCGCAACGGCACGATCATCCAGTCGGCGTACTTCACCGCGCTGCCGTCGATGTTCCTGCTTACGACCCTCTACCTGCAGAGCGGGCTGGGCCTGCCCCCGGTGTTCGCCGGAATGGTCACGATCGGGTTCGCCCTCTCGAGCGCCATCTCGTCGTGGTACGGCGGAAACCTCGTGAGCCGGTTCGGGCGCCCGATCGTCGTGTGGGGACTCGCGCTCGTACTCGTGTGCGTCGCGGGGCTCATGCTCGCGGCGCTCTATGTGCCGGACGCGTTCACCGCCTACGTCATGGCGGGGGTGATGGTGATCGGTGGCATCGGCGGCGGTCTCGTGATCGCGCCGAACCAGACGCTGACCCTCGCCGACATCCCCGTAAAGCAGGGCGGGCTCGCCGGCTCGGTCGGCCAGCTCGGTCAGCGGATCGGCACCGCCGTCGGCACCGCGGTCGCCCTCGCGCTGTTCTACTCGACGATCTATCGCGAAGACGGCGGGACCAGCTCGGAGTCGGTCGTCTTCCACGACGCCTACGGCTTCGGCATGATCGCCGTCGGGCTGTTCGTGGCGATCGCGTTCGTGGTGGCGGTCATCGACCTGTCGGCCCGCAATCGCAGCCGCAGCGCGCCGCGCACACAGGCGCGCGCGCATTTAGGCGGTCACGCCCGCAGATCCGCGGGGTGACTCGGCTCACCGATCACCCGAACAGATCGGCCAGTTCGATTCCCACGCCGGCATTGTCTACGAGCGCCTGCCGGGCGGCGTACCATCCCGGCATCCCCGTCACTCCCGGGCCGGGAGGGGTCGATGCCGAGGCGAGGTAGACGCCCCGCATCGGCGTGCGCCACGGGGTCGGCGAGACCACGGGTCTGCGGATCGACTGCGCCACCGAGAACGCCCCGCCGAGGATGTCGCCGCCGATCGACGCCGGATTGAACCGGGCCCGCTCGGCCGCCGTCATCGCGGAACTGGCGAGGATGATGTCGCGGAAGCCGGGCGCGAAGCGCTCGACCTGACGTGTCACGAGTTCGGTCGGGTCGAGCGTCGACCCCGGGGGGACGTGGATGTACGCCCACAGCACGGCCTTGCCGGCGGGCGCCCGGGTGTCGTCGAGCACCGACGGCTGGACGGCGAGCACGTACGGGCGATCCGGCACTCGGCCATCGGCGACGGCGTTCTCGCCCGCCTCGATCTCGGCGCGCGTGCCGCCGAGGTGCACGGTCGGGGCGCGCGCGACATCTGCGTTCGCCCACGGAATCGGACCGTCCAGCGCGAAATCGACTTTGGCGGCCGCCGAGCCGTAGCGGTACGAGCGGATGCTGCGCCCATACCCCGCGGGTATGCCGGGGTGCGTCAGCAGAAGGCGAGGCGACGTGTCGAGCAGGAGGAGGTCGCCCGCCTCAGGATCGCCGTAGTCGAGGTCTGCGAGCGAGGCGACGTCCATGCTGGTCTCGATCACGCCGCCGTGCGCGCGAAGGTCGGCGGTGAGCGCGTCCGCGATCGCCTGGGCTCCTCCGCGGGGGTAGGCCCATCCGGTCGGGGTATGCGCGTGCGCGGCCAGGAACAGCCCCGACGCGGCTGCCGCGAGCGACGGCAGCCGGGTATTGGCGTGCGCGAAGGCGCCCGTGAGCAGGGCATCCGCTTCGGGGGTGGTGAACGTGTCGCGGCCGAGGGTGCTGCCCAGTTGGAGCACGCGCAGCCCGAAGCGGGTCGCGGTGACCGGATGCCGCGGCATCCGCAGCAGTTGCGAGCCGGTGAAATCGACCACCCCCGCCATGCGCCTGCTGAGCGGGCGAAGCACGGCACGCCATGAGCCGGCGTCGCGCCCGAGGGCGTCGGCAGTGCGGTCGAGATCCCGCCACGCGATCGCCGCTTGACCATCGTCGAGGGGATGCGCGAACGACGCGTCGGGAACGATCCACTCGAGCCGGTCGCGGAGACCGAACGCGTTGAAGAACCGTGACGTGAGGGCGGCGGGATGCACGGCCGATCCGATGTCGTGACGGAAGCCCGGAAGGGTGAGCTCCTCCGTGCGGATCGCGCCTCCGACCCCGTCGGCGGCTTCCAGCACCCGGACGCCGTAGCCCGCGCGGGCGAGCGTGACGGCGGCAGCCAGACCGTTGGGTCCGCTGCCGACGACCGTCGCCGTCCTGCCCATGTCGTCCAGTCTGTCACCCGCCGGTTCTCCGGATAGAGTGCGCCGGGTGCTGCGATGGGGATTTCGCCCCATTGGTCCGCGTCGAGGGGCGCCTCTAGGGTGGAGAGGATTCGACCGGGGGTGGTATGTCGTTCGCAGGAATGGACATCGAGGGGACGCGGGCGCTCGCGTCGACGTTCGGGAAGGCTGCCGACGCGCTCGCTGCGGCCGAGACCCAGCTGAACGGCGAGCTCTCGCGCTCGCCGTGGCACGGGCCGGACGCCGCGTCGTTCCGATCCGATTGGAACGGATCGCACCGCGCGGCGCTGCGCCGCACGGCCGAGAGCCTGCGGTCGATCGGCTCGCTCCTGGTGCGCCAGGCCGATCAGCAGCAGACCGCGTCGCAGCGCGACGGCGGCGGACTCCCGTCCGGGTTCGCGGTCGGACAGGTCGGCGCCAATGGCGGGTTCGGGGGCACCTCCGCGCACGGGACCGGGACCGCCGGTGGTGGCGACATCTTCAGCCAGCTTGCGCCGTTGCCGCGCACGCTCACCGGCCTCGTGCCCGGCCTGCAGAATGCCGTCGGCAACCTCGCCGATCTCGTGATGCGCGTGCCGCTCGTGGAGGCGGCGATCTCGACCGGACTCGGCTTCGAGTACGTCAAAGGGCAGGACTTCTACACGACCAATCAGACCTCGATCCAGAGCCACCTCGGCTTCATGGATGCGTTCGACAAGCTCGGCTTCGCGGGCGGCATGGACCTCGATGACAGCGTCACCCAATTCGAGTACGACGGCCAGGAGTACCGGCTCGAACTGTGGAAGGGCAACTACGGGGCGGGATCGGCGTTCGGCGGCGAGATCGGGCTGTACGTGCGCGACCCCGACAAGGAGGTCTGGGAGTCACCCGGTCAGGCGATCGCCGGCTTCTACCCGGCCGCCGATCAGGATGACCGGATCCACATGGTCCAGCAGATCTACAACGTCGACACGGGCGAGACCTACTTCACCAGCGACGGGCACGACACGATCGGCGGCGACCAGTACTGGAACGCTGCTATCCGCACGACTCCCGGCATCGACAAGGACGACCTCGGCCAGCGCGGCACCCTGTACGTCGACGACCCTGGCCTGCGCAACGCCATGGTCGACGAGATGAGGCGTGAGGGCCTCGATGTGCGCGTCGACGTCCGCACGGGCGCGATCGACTACGACTGGCAGTAGCCTCGCCCCGCTGCGCTCTTGCGAAACCCGATCGATCGGCGCGTGTCATCCGCATGCAACAGCAGCCGTTCTACGCTGGAGCATGGCGCACACATCGAGCACAGGCACCGTCGTAGCCGTGGTCGGAGCGGCGTCGGGCGACGCGATGGCGACGCTCGACGGCATCCCGGGCATCGAGACCCTCTCTCTGCGCGGCACCGATCCCGCCGTCGCCGCGCGTCGGATCGCTGCGGCGGGCACGACGTGGATCATCCACGACGCAGACCCGCTCGAGCATGTCGCCGCAGCGTGGGTCGAGCTGTACGAGGAGCGCGCGACGCTCGGCACGCTCGAACTGGAGGTCGAGACCGCGCTCGCGCAATTCGAGTCGGGCGACGCGATCATGCCCGACTACTACATCGTGCTCGACCCCGACCAGGTCCAGTCCACCTGGCGGCACTGGTGGTGCGGCGCTCTCGGGCATCGCGCACCGCGCCGGGTGCTTCCCGCGCATGCTCCGACGACATCACGGGATGCTGCGCTGCGGACGCTGCTGACAGTTCTGCCCTCGTCGCGGCCGTGGCCCGAGCCGTCGTCGTGGCTGCCCGGGCTGCCCTTCGACATCCCCGACCGGGTCGGTCTGCATCAGGATCGCCCGTTCGCCTGAGCGGACGCGCTCGGCCCGCGAGCCTCCGGCGGCGGTGATCGAGTAGGCGCGCCAGCGCCGGCCCACGGCGGTGATCGAGTAGGCGCGCCAGCGCCGGCCCTCTGCGGTGATCGAGTAGCGAGCTTGCGAGCGTATCGAGATCCCTTGGGCCTGCGTAGTACGTCGGTGCGGCGGATCTCGATACGCTCGCTGGCGCTCGCTACTCGATCAACGAATCGCGCTACCGCGCGAAGAATTCAGCGGGCAGCGCGGCCTTGAGCTCGGCGATCCACACCTCGGCGTTGCCGTCCGACGGCGCACGCCAGTCGCCGCGCGGCGAGAGCGACCCGGCGGGCGAGACCTTGGGCCCGTTCGGGATCGCGGAGCGCTTGAACTGCGCGAACGCGAAGAAACGACGGAGGAACACCTCGAGCCATTTCGCGACGGTCGGCAGGTCGTACGCGTAGCGGTCTTCGTCGGGGAATCCGGGGGGCCAGGCTCCGGCATCCGCATCTCGCCATGCGTGCGACGCGAGGAAGGCGATCTTCGACGGACGCAGCCCGTAGCGGACGAGGTGGAACAGGGCGAAGTCGTGCAGGGCGTACGGCCCGATCCGATCTTCGGTGGACTGCATCTTCCCGTCCTGCCCGGCCGGCACGAGCTCGGGGCTGATCTCGGTGTCGAGCACGGACTGGAGGACAGCGGCGGCCGCAGCATCCACTCCCTGCCCCTCCGCGATCACCCAGCGGATCAGATGCTGGATCAGGGTCTTCGGCACGCCCGCGTTCACGGCGTAATGGCTCATCTGATCGCCGACGCCGTAGGTCGCCCAGCCCAGAGCGAGTTCCGACAGGTCGGACGTGCCGACGACGATGCCGCCGTTCTGGTTCGCGAGGCGGAAGAGGTAGTCGGTGCGCAGGCCGGCCTGCACGTTCTCGAACGTGACGTCGTGCACCGGCTCTCCGTCGGCGAACGGGTGCCCGATCTTCGCGAGCATCTCGGATGCCGCGGGCCGGATGTCGATCGCCTGTATCGACGCACCCATCGCCTCGGCGAGGGCAATCGCGTTGGACTTCGTGTGCTCCGAAGTCGCAAACCCGGGCATCGTGTAGGCGAGGATGTCGCTGCGCGGCCGGCCCATGCGGTCCATGGCCCGCGCGATCACGAGCAGCGCATGGGTGGAGTCGAGCCCGCCGCTCACGCCGATCACGGGCTTGGGGTCGCCGATCGCGCGCAGGCGCTGGACGAGGCCTGCGACCTGGATGCTGAACGCCTCGTAGCAGTCCTGCGCGAGGCGTGCAGGGTCGTCGGGCACGTAGGGGAAGCGGTCGAGCGACCGGCGCAGGCCGATGTCGCCGCCGGGCGGGTCGAGCTGGAAGTGCACGGTGCGGAACTGCGGGTCGTACGTGCGGCGGTTGTCGTCGAACGTGCCCTGGCGAAGGCGATCCTGTCGGAGGCGATCGAGGTCGATGTCGGCGACGCTCCGGCGGGGGCCGTCGGGGAACCGCTCGGTCTCATCCAGCAGCAGTCCGCCCTCGTAGATCATCGTCTGACCGTCCCACGACAGGTCATTCGTCGACTCGCCGAGCCCGGCCGCCGCGTAGGCGTAGGCGGCGAGGCACCGCAGCGACTGCGACTGGCAGAGGTCTTTGCGGTCTTCGGCGCGCGCGATCGTGATCGGGCTGCCGGAGAGATTCAGCAGCACAGTGGCGCCCGCGAGGGCAGCGGCAGACGACGGCGGGATCGGCACCCAGACGTCTTCGCAGACCTCCGCGTGGACGACCAGGCCCGGCACGTCGAGCGCTTCGAACAGCAGATCAGAACCGAACGGCGCCTCGAGTGCGCCGATGCGGATGTCGCCGATCCGGATGTCTGCGCCGCGCTGATCGTCGCCGGGCGCGTACCAGCGCCGTTCGTAGAACTCGCGGTAGGTGGGGAGGTACGACTTCGGCACGACCCCGAGCAGCTCTCCGCGGTGGATCACGACCGCGCAGTTGTAGAGGCGGTTGCGGTGTCGCAGCGGCGCGCCCACCACGAGCATCGTGAAGAGCTCTTCGGATGCCTCGACCAGCCGCGCGATGGAGGCCTCGACGGCGCCCAGCACAGCATCCTGCAGCACGAGGTCGTCGATCGCGTACCCCGTGAGGCACAGCTCGGGGAAGACCGCGACGGCCACGGCGTCAGCGTCGCACTCGCGGGCCGTGGCGAGGATCGCCTCGGCGTTCGCCGCCGGATCGGCGATCGCGACGGGGATCGTGCATGCCGCGACCCGCGCGAACCCGTGACGGTACGCGCTCTCGAAGCTGGTGCTCATGTCCCCAGTGTGGCAGGCCACGGTGCGCCGCGGTGATCGAGTAGCGAGCGCCAGCGAGCGCCAGCGAGCCCCCGCGGTGATCGAGGAGCGAGCTTGCGAGCGTATCGAGATCCGCCGAACCGACGTAGTACGCGAGCCGTGATCTCGATACGGCGCTGGCGCGCCTACTCGATCTCCGCGGGGGCAAAGCGCTAGCGCGCCTACTCGATCTCCGCGGGGGCAAAGCGCTGGCGCGCCTACTCGATCACGCAAGGTGCCTCTCGCGATTTCGGCGATCTGCAGTTCTTCGGGGCGTTGTGCCGGGCGGGCTCCCGAAGAACTGCAGATCTCCGAAGTCCTGCAGCGGAGGCGCGGGTCGAGGCGCCCCGCCCGACGCCGATGTCGGGCACGACGGCTATCGTCGTCGAGACGGAAGGGATCCATGCGATACATCGAGGACGAGGGGCGGATCGTCTGGAGTGCGAGCGACCTCAAGGCCGCTGCCGAGTGCGAATTCGCCTGGCTGCGCGCGATCGACGCGAAGCTCGGGCGAGTGGCTGCTGTGGAGGAGGCGGAAGATCTCACTCTGGCCCGCGCAGGCACCCTCGGTATCGCCCACGAGCTTCGCGTGCTCGCCGCGTACCGCGAGCGGTTCGGCGCGGGTGTCATCGAGATCCCTGAGACGAGGTCCTCGGATGCTGCGGCTCTCGCCGACTCCGTCGCCCTGACGATCGCCGCGCTGGCGTCCGACGCCGACGTGATCTACCAAGCCACGTTCGCGACACCCGACTTCGTCGGCTTCGCCGACTTCCTGACCCGCGACGAAGACGGTCGCTGGATCGTCCAAGACAGCAAACTCGCCCGTCACGCTCGCGTCACCGCGCTCATGCAGCTCGCGGCATATGCCGATCAGCTGGATCGCTTGGAGGTGCCGCGCTCGGATCGCGTCGAGCTGCTGCTGGGCGACGGAACTGTGAGCACGCACGCCGCCGACGACCTGCTCCCCGTCTTCGGCCTGCGCCGCGAGCGGCTTCGCGCCCTGGTCGCCGACCGCCGGCTCGAACTCGGCGCGGCAGAAGCGCCGATCGCGTGGAGCGACGAACGCGGCGAGCTCGGCGTCATCGCGTGCGGCCGGTGCGCGACGTGCGACGCCGAGGTCGTGGCATCCCGTGATCTGCTGCTGGTCGCCGGCATGCGCCCCGTGCAGCGCGAGCGCCTGCGCGCCGCGGGCATCACGACCCTCGACCAGCTCGCCGACGCTGTCGAGCCCGCGCGCGGCATGAATCCCGACGTGTTCGCGATGCTGCGCACACAGGCAAGGCTGCAGCGCGAGAGCCCGGCCGGAATCCCCCCGCTCGTGGCGCCCGCGACCCCCGCGGCCTCGGCGGGGCCCCCCGCGATCCCGACCTATGAGGTCGTCGCCCCGACAGCGCTGGGTGCCCTTCCGCTGCCAGACGCCGGCGACATCTTCTTCGACTTCGAGGGCGACCCGCTCTACACGGAGGGCGCCGCAGCGGGCGACACCACATCGTGGGGCATCGACTATCTCTTCGGCTGGGTCGACGTCCGCGAGCAGTACAGCGCCCTGTGGGCTCACTCGTTCGCCGAGGAGCGCGGCGCACTCGAGACCTTTCTCGACACCGTGAATCTGCTGCGGCAGCAGCATCCCGGCATGCACATCTACCACTACGCCCCGTACGAGACCGCGCACCTGCTCGCCATGGCGGCGCGGCACGGCGTACGCGAGGGCGACGTCGACCGGCTGCTGCGCGACGGTGTCTTCGTCGACCTGTACCCGATCGTCCGGCGGGCGCTGCGGGTCGGATCGCGCTCGTACTCGATCAAGAAGCTCGAACCGCTCTATATGGGCACCGAGGTGCGCACGAGCGACGTGCAGAAGGGCGACGACTCGATCGTGCGGTACGTCCAGGCGCGCGCGCTCGGTGACGATGGACGCACGGCCGAGGCGCAGGAGATCCTCGACGATCTGGCCGACTACAACCGCTACGACTGCGTGTCGACGCGGCGGCTGCGCAACTGGCTCGTCGCCCGCGCGCGCGAGGCGGGGCTTCGCCCCTCGCCGGATTCCGAGCCGGGGGAGAACTCGTACGAACCCTCGCCGCGGTCGGTGCAGTTGAATCGCCTGGCCGCCGAGCACCCCGCCGACTCGGCGGAAGATCGCGCGCTGCGCCTGGGCGCTGCGGCGATCGACTATTACCCGCGCGAGGCGAAGACGTTCTGGGCGACGCACTTCCTGCGGCTGCGCGAGCCGGTGTCGGTGTGGGAAGACTCGCGCGATGTCGTCGTCCTGAACGCCGGGCTGTGCCGGGTGCTCGAAGACTGGCACCGCGAAGAGGGTCAGCGCACCGATCGGCGGCTCATCGAATTGCGCGGTGAGCTCGCGCCGGGCACACGACTGACCGTGGGCTCCGAGCCTTCGCTCATCTACGACCTTCCCGCCCCGTTCCCTTTCACACCCTCGCCGCGATGGATCCACGCCGATCATCGCGCCAAGGTCGTCGACGTGCTCGATGACGGGGCCATCATCGAAGAGTTGGCGATCCAGGAGGTCACCTGGCCCGAGCTCCCGATCGCGATCACGCCGCCGTCACCGCCAGCGGCGGGTAACCAGCAGAAGGCGATCGACGCGTGGGCGGATGCTGTGGCCGCCGCGTCGCCTGAGCTTCCGGCCGATCCGGCGACCGACATCCTGCTCCGGCATCCTCCCCGCACGTTCTCCGGCACCCTCGCGCCCGCGGCGCCCGGAGGCGAGGTCGACGCGATCGTGCGCAGCCTCGTCGATCTCGACCGCAGCTATCTCGCGGTGCAGGGCCCTCCCGGCACGGGCAAGACGTACGTCGGCTCGCACGTGATCGCCAGGCTGGTCGCGGAACGCGGGTTCAAGGTCGGCGTCGTCGCCCAGTCGCACGCGGTCGTCGAGAACATGCTCGCCCGCGTGGTCGAGGCGGGCGTGCCTGCGGCGCAGGTGGGCAAGGCGCCCAAAGATGCGACGGCGACCGGGATGCCGTTCACACCGCTGCCGAAGAACGGGCTGGCGGCGTTCACGCAGGAGCATGCCGGCACCGGCTTCGTCGTGGGCGGTACGGCGTGGGACTTCAGCCACGAGGGGCGCGTGCCGCGCGACTCGCTCGACCTACTCGTGATCGACGAGGCCGGGCAGTTCTCGCTCGCCTCCACGATCGCCGTATCGCTGGCCTCGCCGCGCCTGCTGCTGCTCGGCGACCCGCAGCAGCTGCCGCAGGTCAGCCAGGGCACGCACCCCGAGCCGGTCGACACCTCTGCCCTCGGGTGGGTCATGGACGGCGCCGACGTCATCCCGCGCGACATGGGGTATTTCCTGGCCCGCACCTGGCGCATGCATCCGCGCGTCGCCGCACCGGTTTCGCGCCTGTCGTACGCGGGCGAGCTGGCGTCGCATCCGTCGACCGAGCTGCGCACGCTCGAGGGGGTTGCGCCCGGGCTCCGCACCCTTCCGGTCCGTCACCACGGCAACGCGACCCAGTCGCCGGAAGAGGCCGAGGCGGTGGTGGGGGTCGTGCGTGAGCTGCTCGGAAGGGCGTGGTCGGATGCGGTGACCACCGATGAGAGCGTCACCGTCCTGCCTCCGCGCTCGCTCGTGCAAAGCGACTTGATCGTCGTCACGCCGTACAACGCGCAGCAGGTCGTGGTCGAAGAGGCGCTCGCGCGCGCCGGGTTCGACCAGGTCCCGGTCGGCACGGTCGATCGTTTCCAGGGCCAGGAGGCGGTCGTCGCGATCGTCACCCTGGCCGCCTCGGCCGGTCGGGACGCACCCCGCGGTCTGGAGTTCCTGCTGCTGCGCAACCGGCTCAACGTCGCGATCTCGCGGGCCAAGCACGCGGCGTACCTGGTCTACTCGCCCGGGCTGCTCGACGATCTGCCGCGCACTCCGGAGGGCGTTGCGCGATTGAGCGGGTTCGCCCGGCTCGTCTTGGCGCCGGCTGCCCAGACGCCGCGCGAGAGCCCGCTGTTGGCGGGCGCCGCATAGACTTGCGCCGACGAGGGGAGGCCTCCATGGCCGACGATGCCAGGCAGTTCGAAATCGACCTTCCGCCGGAGCTGATCGGAGGCGCCTACGCCGACTTCGCGAACGTATGGCACACTCCCACCGTGTTCGTGATGGACTTCGTCACCCTCGCCCAGCCGCCCCGCGAAGAGGTCGACCCCGAGACCGGCGAGCACCGCACGGTCGTTCCCGCCCGGGTGGTCAGCCGCATCCGCATTCCTCCCGAGCAGGTGTTCGAGCTCGCCAAGGCCCTCACTCAGCAGCTCGAGTTCTGGGAGCAGGAGACCGGGCGGCGTTCGCCGACGACTCCGCTCATCGACCCGGAAGTCTGACCGCACGCAGCGCCCTCGATCGCCCGGATTTTGTTGACAATCCGTCCGCGGATGTCAACCCCTTAGGTCGATCCAGATTGCCCACGTACGCTGACCACGCGCTCAGGCGCACGCCGCGGCATCCGTTCGGCGAGGGATGGATGCCGCGGCACTCCTTCGCCCGTCGGCCTGCGATTTCGCCCGTCAGCCTTCGATTTCGCCCGTCGGCCCTCGATTCGGCTAGACCGTGCCGTAGAGCCGGTCGCCGGCGTCGCCGAGCCCGGGCACGATGTAGCCCTTCTCGTTCAGGCGCTCATCGAGCGCGCCGAGCACGAGCGTGACGTCGTGTCCTTGAACCTGCTTCTCGATCGCCGCGACGCCTTCGGGCGCGGCGAGGAGGCAGATCGCCGTGACATCCCGCGCACCGCGCCGGAAGAGGAACTCCATCGCGGCGCCGAGTGATCCGCCGGTCGCGAGCATCGGGTCGAGCACGAAGCACTGTCGGTCGCTGAGGTCTTCGGGAAGCCGCTCCGCGTAGGTGGTCGGCTCGAGGGTCTCTTCGTTGCGCGCCATGCCGAGGAATCCGACCTCGGCGCTCGGAAGCAGCTTGACCATGCCCTCGAGCATCCCGAGCCCGGCACGCAGGATCGGGACGACCAACGGGCGGGGCTCGCTGATGCGCACCCCCATCGTCGTCGTGACCGGAGTTCGGATCTCGATCGGCTCGACCGCGACGTTCCGGGTGGCCTCATAGGCCAGCAGTGTCACGAGCTCCTCTGCGAGCTGACGGAAAACCGGCGATGAGGTGCGCTCGTCGCGCAGCACGGTCAACTTGTGGGTGATGAGGGGGTGATCGGCCACGTGCACACGCATACGCTCAGGTTAGGGCACGCGCCGCGCCCTACGCTGGCAGCGTGGGATTGCCGGTGACCGCGGAGGATGATCGCGCGATGGCGCGCGCCCTGTCGCTGGCGGCAGAGGCCGCGCGCAGCGATGAGATCCCCGTCGGAGCAGTGGTGACGGATGCTGTGGGCACGGTGCTCGGCGAAGGACGAAATGCCCGCGAACTCACCCACGACCCCACGGCGCACGCGGAGGTCGTCGCGCTGCGGGCGGCCGCAGCATCCCTCGGCTCATGGAACCTCGAGGGGTGCACGCTCGTGGTCACGCTCGAGCCGTGCCTGATGTGCGCGGGGGCGGCGCTGCAGGCGCACGTCTCGCGGATCGTCTTCGGCGCGTGGGACGAGAAGGCCGGCGCCGTCGGCTCGGTCTACGACGTGGTCCGCGACCGTCGCCTCCCGACCCGCGCGGAGGTGGTCGGTGGGGTGCGCGAGGACGAGGCATCCGCCCTGCTCCGCACGTTCTTCGCTGCCCGTCGCTGACCCGCGGTGGTCGAGTAGCGCCAGCGACCCGCGGTGGTCGAGTAGCGAGCTTGCGAGCGGCGGTGGTCGAGTAGCGAGCTTGCGAGCCGCGGTGGTCGAGTAGCGAGCGCCAGCGAGCGTATCGAGACCCCTCGAACCGACGTACCGCGTCGGCTTCGATCGCGGTACGGCGCTGGCGCGCCTACTCGATCACCGCGGGGCGGCGCGGAAGCCTGGGCAGCACCTCACTACCGAGGTACGCGGTCTGCTCGAGATCGCGCGCATCGACGGTCTGGAAGTACACGCGCTGCGCGCCCAGCGCGATCAGGCGCTCGACCTTGGCGATGACCTCGTCGGCGTCGCCGCAGATGTTCGTGCCGTCGCGGAACTCGTCGAGGCTCTTACCGGTGGCCTCGGCACGACGGCTCAGTGTCGCCTCGTCGGGCGCGGCGATCGTCGGCAGAGCCACCGACAGGTGGAGCGTGCCAGGGTCGCGGCCCACCCGTTCGCACGCGGCGCGCACGCGCGCGAACGCCGCGGCGATCTCGTGCTCGGGGACGAAGCCGATGTTGTACTCCGTCGCGAACCGGGCGGCCAGCTCGGGGGTGCGCTTCGCGCCAGCGCCGCCGATGATGATCGGCACCCGCTCCTGCAGCGGCTTGGGCAGCGCGGGAGCGCCCGCGAGTTCGTAGTGCGCGCCGGTGAAGTCGAACGTCTCGCCGATGGGGGTCGCCCACAGGCCCGTGATGATCGCGAGCTGCTCCTCGAAGATGTCGAACCGGCGAGACGGGAACGGGATGCCGTAGGCCCGGTGCTCCGCTTCGAACCACCCCGTTCCGAGGCCCAGTTCGATCCGTCCGCCCGACATCGCGTCGACCTGAGCGACCTGGATCGCGAGCACCGCGGGGAATCGGTGCGTCGCGGAGGATACGAGTGTGCCCAGGCGGATCCGGCTCGTCTCGCGCGCGAGACCGGCCAGCGTCGTCCAGGCGTCGGTCGGACCGGGAAGCGGATCGCCGTCGCCCATCCGCATGTAGTGGTCCGAGCGGAAGTATCCGTCGAACCCGGCGCGCTCGGTCGCGAGCGCGAAGGCGAGGATCTCGTCGTAGCTGAAACCCTGCTGGGGCTCGGTGAAGGTGCAGTACTCCATGCCTCCAGCCTGCCAGGCCGGGCCGTTGCCTCGTCAGTCGGAGGACGAGATGACGACCGATTCCGTCGGCGGGCCGGCCTCAGGCGGGCGGCGATAGATATCGGGTTCCAGATAGATGACGGTGGCGGCCGGGACAGCGGCGCGGATGCGCGTTTCGACAGTGTCGATCTCGGCCGCGACGTCGGCGAAGCTCTTCTCTGCGGCGAAGCCGACTTTGGCGGCCACGAGCAGTTCGTCCGGGCCCAAATATAGCGTCTTGAGGTGGATGAGCTTCTGCACCTCGGGCCCGTTCTCGATGGCGGTGACGATCAGGCCGTGATCAGCATCCGTCGCCCCCTCGCCCACGAGCAGGCTCTTGGTCTCGATGCCGAGCGTGATCGCCACCAGGATCAGCAGCGTGCCGATCGCGAGCGTCCCCACGGCGTCCCAGACAGAGTCGCCGGTGATCGCGGTGAGGCCGACGCCGAAGAGGGCGAACGTGAGGCCGATCAGGGCCGCGACGTCTTCGAGCAGCACGACCGGGAGTTCGGGCGCCTTTGCGTGGCGCACGAACGACACCCACGACTGGCCCTTCCCGCGGATGTGGTTGCTCTCCGTGATGGCAGTCCGCAGCGAGAAGCTCTCGAGCCCGATCGCGATCACGAGCACGGCGATCGGGATCCAGATGTTCTCGAGCGCGTGCGGGTGGATGAGCTTGTCGACGCCCTCGTAGATCGAGAACACCCCGCCGACCGAGAACAGGATGATCGACACGACGAACGCGTACACGTACCGTTCGCGACCGTGGCCGAACGGATGCTCTTTGTCGGCGGCCTTCCTGGATTGGCGTCCCCCGAACAGGAGCAGCAGCTGATTGCCCGAATCGGCGACGGAGTGGATGGCCTCCGCGAGCATCGATGCCGACCCCGACAGGAACCACGCGATGAACTTCGCCAGCGCGATGCCCATGTTCGCCAGGAAAGCCGCGATGATCGCCCTGTTGCCGCCGGATGCACTCATGGGAAGAGAGTACCGACCCTGCGCGATTCAGTCGGACGAGGGGATGATGATCGCCTCGGTCGGCGGCGCCGGATCGGCGGCCATACCGACATACCCGATCACCTGCAGCAGCGCCTGGCGCACTTCGGCGGGGCGCTCCAGATGCGGCGCATGTCCGACGCCCTCGAGGTTCAGCTCGGTGACCTGCCCGCCCGCGGCGGCGTAGGCGTCCAGCACATCTCGAGTCTGGGTGACCATGAGCTGGGCAGGAGCGATCTCTTCGCCGGGCCACCCAGGGATGATGCCCAGCTGCCCGAGGTAGTTCAGGTCATAGAACGAGGCGTCCGACACGATCGCGTCCGCCGTGCCGTGCACCCAGAGGATCGGCGGCTTGTCGGCGAGATCGACGATGCCCGACACGTTGAAGTACTTCGGCGCCATCGTGTTCAGCACGCCGGACGCGCCCGCTGCGAACCCCGGCCAGTTCTCGCTCGCGACCCCGTCACCGGGGTAGTTGCCCTCGGCCGTCGAGGTCGTCAGCATCGCCTCCACCCAGACGTCCTCGTGGTCGGTCGTGTACTGCGATGAGACGTACCCCGAGCGGAAGACGCTGCGCGGCGAGGTCTGCGCCTCGTCGGAGGCGTCACCGTCGGTCAGACGCTGCACGAAGTCGGGGTTCGCGCCGCCGCCGCCGACACCCGCATCGTCGTCGGTCAGTCGTGTGCCGTCGCGCCGCGTGCCGCCGAAGCCGTAGGGCGAGACGGGTGCCTGCAGCGTGAGGCTGAGGGCGGGATGCTCGAGCGCGTACTGCAGCACGACACCGCCGCCCATCGACCATCCCACGAGGTGCGCCGACGGGATCTCGAGCGCCTTGAGACTCGCGTGGATGTCGTCGCTGAAGTCCCGCAGGCCCCGCGTGGCGTCGATCGGAGCGTGCTCGGTCGCCCCGAAACCCCGCAGGTCGATCGCGATCACCCGGAGGTCGGCGGGCAGGTCCTCCATCAGCTCCTGCCAGAACAGCGATGACGACACGTTGCCGTGGATCAGTACGAGTGTGCGCTCACTCGGAGTGGCCGGGTCATCGCCCGCCCGCTCGAGGATGCCGACGGTCAGACGCGGGGTGTCGAGAACGCGTGCCGTGATGCCGTCGAAAAGAGTCATGGAAGCGTTCCTCCGTCGGGTGACCGGGAGCCGCCGCGCTCCCCGATTCCGACTATAGACCGCGAGCCCGAGGCGCCGAGGGTGCGCCCTCGGCGTGGGCGACGCCCGCCGTAGGATGGCGCCCATGAACACCGCAGACGCCGCCCTCCTCCCGCCGATCGCGATCCTCGGCGCCGGCTCGATGGGCGGGGCGATCGTGCACGGCCTCGTCGCGTCGGGGCTTGCGCGCGACGGTCTCACCGTCACCAACCGTTCCGCAGAGAAGGCCGTCGGCCTCGCCGGCCTCGACGGCGTCACGAGCATCGCGCTCGAGACGCATCCGGACGGGAACAGGGATGCTGTGGCCTCGGCCGACATCGTGCTCATCGGCGTGAAGCCGGCGATGGTGCCCGATCTGCTCCGCGAGATCGCTCCCGCGCTGCGGCCCGGCACGATCGTGGTGAGCCTCGCCGCAGGCGTGACGATCGCGACCTTCCAGGCCATCCTGGGCGAGCGGATCGCGGTCGTGCGCTCCATGCCCAACACCCCGGCGCTCGTCGGCAAGGCGGTCACCGGTATCGCCGCCGCAGGCGGGGTCGTCCCTGCCGAGGTCGCGGTCGTTCGACGCCTGTTCGAGACGGTCGGAGTGGTCATCGAGGTGCCCGAGTCGCACATCGATGCATTGTCGACGATCTCGGGTTCAGGCCCCGCCTACGTGTTCCTCCTGATGGAGGAGCTCACCAAGGCCGCGAAGGGCAAGGGCTTCGACGGCGCTCAGGCGCGACTCATGGTCGAGCAGACCTTCATCGGCGCAGCGTCGCTGCTCGAGGCATCCGGAGAAGATCCCGCGGAACTGCGACGCAGGGTGACGAGCCCCAAGGGCACGACCGAGCGGGCGGTCGCGGTGCTGCAGAACGCCCGGCTCGACGTCGTGTTCGAGTCGGCGACGGATGCGGCGCTCGCCCGGGCCCGCGAGCTCGGCGCCGGCTGACCCGCGGATCGCGGCGTCAGGGCTCCGTCTCAGAGCGTCGCCGCACTTCTGGCTCCCGCGATGAGCGCGGTGTGCTCTGCGATCGCCGTGGCGACGGAGCCCAGATAGTCGGTGAACTCTTCGACCTGGCGGTGGTCGAGATGAGCCGTCGCGCGAGAGACCATCGTTGCGAAGTCGGAATGAATGCGTTCCATCGCGGCGTGAGCACGCGGGGTCAGCTCGAGGAAGATGCTCCGCCGATCGCCGGGATGATCGACGCGATGGAGCAGATCTCTTTCTACGAGGCGGCGTGAGATGAAGGTGACGGCCGCGGTCGTCACGTGCATGTGCTCGGCGAGCTGCTTAGGGGTCACGCTGACGTGTTCGCCGATGTAGAACAGGGCGCGCAGCTCGCTCGCCGAGAGGCCCTCTTCTTCGGCGATTCGTTCACGGTTGCGATCGAGCGCTCGCGAGAAGCGTATCGCCGCTGCCGGGAAGGCATCGAGCCGATACGAGCGCTCTTCGTGACCCGTCATTTCCACCTCGCCCGGTGCCAGTGTACGCGGGCCATGAGGAATTTACTGTGACAGCTTCTAACTTAGTTAGTAACTGTTATAGTGACTTCACTAATGCGGATCATCCGATTCGGCACGACACCTGTGACAAGGAGTACGACGTGATTCCCGACCTCCTCACTGCCGCCCAGTTCTCGACGGTTTACAACGCTCTCTCGCTCGTGATCGCCGCGCAGCTGTTCACGGCGATCTTCCTTCTCGTCTCTCTTCCGCGCGTACTGCCGCGCTATCGACCAGCCGTCACGATCGCCCTGATCGTGTGCGGAATCGCGGTGTACCACTACTTCCGCATCTTCGACTCGTTCAACGCCGCGTTCGCCACTGACTCAGTGGGCGGCTCCGACGGATACGCCCAAGTCGCGGGAATCGGGTTCAACGAGGGCTACCGCTACGTCGACTGGCTGCTCACCGTTCCGCTTCTGCTGGTGGAACTGATCGCCGTGCTGGCACTGGCCCGCAAGATGCAGAACCGGCTGCTGCTCCAGCTCGTCCCGGCCGCCATTCTGATGATCGCGCTGGGCTACCCGGGTGAGGTGAGCGGTGACCTCGGCGTGCGGACGGTCTTCGGCGTCCTCTCGTCCATCCCGTTCTTCTTCATCCTCTACGTCCTGTTCATCCAGTTGAGCAAATCACTCGCGCTGCAGCCCGTAGAAGTACGGGGCACCCTCAGCCGCCTGCGCTTCCTGCTGGTGCTGAGCTGGGGGGTCTACCCGATCGCGTACCTCCTGCCCGCCCTCGACCTCGGTGCCGACGGATGGGTGTGGAAGCAGGTCGGATACTCGATCGCGGACATCGTCGCGAAGGCGGCGTACGGCCTCATCATCTACCAGGTGGCCAAGACCAAGTCCTGGATCGAAGATCCGGAGTTCGCCGAACATGAGCGACCGCTCTCCCACCCTCTGCGCACCGTTGCCGATCTGGACAAGGCGGCGTGAAGCGGCCGGTCGGGATCAGCGGTCGAGTGCGGCGAACCGCTCGATGTCGACGTTCGTGCCCGACACGATGATGAGGTCGTGGTTGGTCACGACCGTGTCGGCTTCGGCGTAGCGGAACGGCTTGCCAGGGCTCTTGACTCCCACCACGGTCACGTTGAACTTGGTGCGCACACCGGATTCCATGAGACCGCGTCCGCGGATGAACTTGGGCGGGTACATCTTGGCGAGCACGAAGTCGTCGTCGAAGCGGATGAAGTCCAGCATCCGGCCGCTGACCAGGTGCGCGACACGCTCACCGGCTTCGCGCTCGGGGTAGATGACATGGTTCGCGCCGACGCGGGCGAGGATCTTGCCGTGCGACTGCGAGACCGCCTTCGCCCAGATCTGCGGCACTTTCAGGTCGACGAGGTTCGCGGTGATGAGCACCGACGCCTCGATCGACGAGCCGACGGCGACAACGGCGACCTGGAAGTCGGACGCACCGATCTGCGAGAGGGCGTCGATGTTCTTCGCGTCGGCCTGGACGGCGTGGGTGACTCGCTCCGACCACTTCTGCACGAGGTCGAGGTTCTCGTCGATGGCCAGGACGTCGCGGTCGAGCCGATCGAGCTCGCCCGCGCACGCGGCGCCGAACCGGCCGAGACCGATGACCAGTACCGGCGCATCGCCGCGGATCTGCTCAACCAACGATCGGCCTTTCCACGGGCAATGAGTACAGCTGGGAACGAGAGGACGCGGCGACGGCCGCGGCCAGAGTCACAGTACCAACGCGACCCATGAACATCGTCAGCGCCATGACGTAGATCGCCGGGTCGGTGAGCTCGGAGGTGAGTCCGGTCGAAAGTCCCACGGTCGCGAATCCGGAGATGACGTCGAACAGCACCATCTCGATCGGACGCTGCGAGATCTGGGCGATCGTGATGGTCGAGAGGGCGACGATCGTCGCGCCCCACGCCACGACCGACAATGCCACGCGCTGCACGTCGCTCGGGATCCGCCGCCCGAAGGCCTCGACCGACGGCCGCCCCTTGGCCTCGGAGAAGACCGCGAGCGCGAGGACGGCGAGGGTCGTGACCTTGATGCCTCCCGCAGTCGAGGCCGAACCGCCGCCGACGAACATCAGCATCGACCCGACGACCAGCGACGACCCGTTCAGATCGCCGATGTCGATGACGGAGAATCCGCCCGACCGTGTCATCGCCGACAGGAAGAACGATTGGAAGACCGTGTCCCACGCGTTCATGCCCCCGAAGGTCTTCGGATTGTTGAACTCCAGGAGCAGGAATGCCCCTGCCCCCGCGATGAAGAGCACGATCGTGGTGATCAGGGTGAGCTTGGCGTGCAGCGACCACCGGCGCACGTGCCAGTAGTGGCGCGACAGCGTGTAGATGACGGGGAAGCCGATCGACCCGAGGAAGACACCCGCCATGAGCACGGTGAGCATGAAGTAGTCGGTCGCGAACGGGGCGAGTCCCCCCGCGTTGGGGCTGAAGCCGGTGTTGGTGAACGCCATCGCGGCGTAGAAGGGCGCCTCCCA
The DNA here is from genome assembly GCF_964244775.1 of uncultured Microbacterium sp. NCBI lineage: Bacteria > Bacillati > Actinomycetota > Actinomycetes > Micrococcales > Microbacteriaceae > Microbacterium > uncultured Microbacterium sp. The sequence goes on along the minus strand of NZ_CAXTJR010000004.1, from coordinate 272,668 downwards.
CAGGGCCACGAGCGGGCTTACGCCGGCGATGATGAGCGAGGGGTACAGGAGCACCGCGAGGACCGCCTCGATCACGAGGGTCGAGAGGGCGACGGTGGTCAGCAGCTGGCCGACCTCGCCGAGCCGCACGGTCTGACCTTCGTTGACCGGACCGCCGTGGGCGCGGAGCGGGTTCGTGTCGCCCGCGGCGATCAGCTTCGCGCGCAGCCCCAGCCGCTTGGAGATGATGAGCCCGAGGATCGAGGCGAGGGTAAGCACCCCCAGCGCGCCGACCTGCACGCCGACGAACACGAACACCTGCCCGAGGGGCGACCAGAACGTGCCCATGTCGACGGTGGACAGGCCCGTGACGCAGATCGTGGATACGGCCGTGAACAGCGCATCCGCGAACGGGGCCTGCTGGCCGCTGGCCGTGGCGCCAGGCAGTGAGAACAGGGCCGTGAACAGCAGGATCAGGATGAGGAACACCCCGACCGCGAAGCGGGCGGGGGATGCTGTCGTCAGGTCTCGGAACGCATCGAATGCGTCGGAGAACCAGGAGCGGACCGAGCGGGAACGCCGGGGCGCACCGGGGCTCACCGCCATCCGCCGACCCCTTCCGGCTCGCTTCGCCCGACGAGCGCGCCGCCGCTCGTCGAGCCCTGTCATGGTACTGCGGCGGGCGCGCGACTAACCTAAGCACATGGCGGACATCTTCGACGTGATCGCGGACGGCACCCGTCGCGAGATCCTGCAGCTGCTTCTCGATCGCGCGACCACGGGACAGCGGGGTACGAGCGTCTCGCACATCGTGCAGGAGCTAGGAGTGAGCCAGCCGACCGTGTCGAAGCACCTCAAGGTGCTGCGCGACGCCGAACTGGTGTCGGTGCGCGAAGAGGGCCAGCATCGCTACTACAGCCTCTCGGCAGCGCCGCTGGACGAAGTCGACGACTGGATCGTGCCGTTCCTGAGCGATGAGACCGAAGACGCGGACGAGGGTGTCGGCTCGATCCTCTCGGATTCGGCGGCGCACACCGCCGAGGTCGTCGGCCGGGCCGCGGCATCCGCGAGGCACGTGGTCGCGAGCGCACTGAAGAAGCTCCCTGGTCGCTGAGCCAGGCGAGATGCGCCTAGCGGCGTCCGGCCCTCCGGCGGAACAGCCACGCGCCCCACACCACCGCGAACGCGAGGATCGCGGCGCACCACCCGACCGCCCACCAGGGCTCGGATCCCGTTGACGTGCCCATCAGAAGCCCCCGGATCCTCTCGATGATCGGCGTGATCGGCTGGTACTCGGCGATCCCGCGCAGCCAGACCGGCATGCTCTCCACCGGCACGAAGGCGCTGGAGAGGTAGGGGAGGAACAGCAGGATGAACCCGTACCCGCTCGCGGCCTGAGGGCTCCCTGCGGCGAGCCCGATGGCGGCGAACAGGTACGTGATGGTCAGGATGTAGAGCGCAACGAGGGCGATCGCCCCGATCCATTCGAACACGTTCGCGCTGGGGCGGAAACCGACGAGCAGGGCGACCGCGATGACGATGCCCGTTGCCGCGAGGTTGCGCACCACGCTGGCCACGACGTGCCCAGTCAGCACCGCTCCCGGTCGCAGCGGCATCGTGCGGAATCGCTCGATGATGCCGTTGGTCATGTCGTTGGCGACATACACCGCGGTCGATGCGGCACCGAATCCTGCGCAGAGCAGGATGATGCCCGGGACGACGTAGTCGACGTAGCCGCCGGACGGGTCGATCGCGCCGCCGAAGACGTAGGTGAACATCAGCATCAGCAGCACGGGAAGCATAATCGCCATCGACAGCGATTCGCCGTCGCGAAGCGACTGGGTGAGGCTGCGGCGCACGAACACGCGTTCGGCGGCGAGGCCCGAGAGACGGGGTCGGATCGACGGGCGATCCGCGAGCGCGAGAGTGGTCATGTCAGCGTCCTTTCGAGAGTGCTGGTTCGGCGGTCGGCTGACCGGTGAGTGCGAGGAAGACATCGTCGAGCGTCGGACGATGCACGGTGACGGATGCTGCGCCGGGCGTGCTCGATCCGTCGGCGTCATCGAAGGCGGCCAGTGCCGCACGCAGCCCGGGCACCGTCCCGTCGGTCGGGATCTCGGCGATCAGATCGCCGGCGGGCGACCGCACCTCGACCCGTGCGCCGCCGACCCGCTCCTTCAGCTGCCCCGGTGTGCCCTGGGCGACGATCTTGCCGCCGTCGAGCACCGCGACGCGATCGGCGAGCCGGTCGGCCTCTTCGAGGTACTGCGTGGTGAGGAACACGGTCGTTCCGGCGGCCGAGATGGTGCGGATGACCTCCCACAGCTCGCGGCGGCTGCGGGTGTCCAGGCCCGTGGTCGGCTCGTCGAGGAAGAGCACCTCGGGGGTCGTCACCAGGCTCAGCGCCAGGTCGAGCCGGCGCCGCATGCCGCCCGAGTATGTCGATACCCGGCGGGCCGAGGCATCCGCGAGATCGAACGTCTCGACCAGTTGGTCGGCACGAAGTCGGGCATCGCGGGCGGCGAGCCCGGACAGACGCCCGAGCATGACCAGGTTCTCGATGCCGGTCAGCATGTCGTCGACCGCGGCGGATTGGCCGGTGAGGCTGATGCGCCGCGTCACGCCCTGGGGGTCTGCCACCACGTCGCAGCCGGCCACGACGGCGGAGCCGCCGTCGGGCTTCACGAGAGTGGTGAGGATGCTGATCGTCGTCGTCTTGCCCGATCCGTTCGGCCCGAGCAGGGCGAACACCTCGCCGCGCTCGACCGAGAGGTCGAGGCCTTCCAGGACTCGGATGCGATGTCCTGAGCGGCCGAAGCTTTTGTGTACGGCATGTGTCTCGATCACGGCTGACATGGGGTTCCTCTCCGGGCAGATCTGTGTACGGCGCAAACTGTTTATATGTCTAACACACTGTTTATGTCATACACCGAGCTAGAATGCAAGCACTTCCCGAACGGATGGGCGACATGGACGACACCGTCGACGAGATCGACCTGCCCCGCGGCGTCGCGCTCGCGTGGGGTGTGGCTGCCGACCCGCAGCGAGGCCCGAAGCGTGAGATGAGCGTCGAGAAGATCGTGGACGCGGCCGTCGAGATCGCCGATGCCGACGGGATCGCGGCCGTCTCGATGTCGGCCGTCGCCGGCCGGCTCGGCTACACCCCGATGTCGTTGTACCGCTACGTCAGCGCGAAGGAAGACCTCGTCCTGCTGATGTCCGAGGCGGCATCCGGTCTGCCGCCCGAGTCGCTCCGCGAGATCGACGGCTGGCGCGCGCGCCTGGTCGGCTACTTCGACGCGCAGGTGAGCCTGTATCTCCGGCATCCGTGGATCCTCGACATCCCCATCAGCGGCTCGCCGACTACTCCGAACAGTGCGGCATGGATGGATGCTGCGCTCGAGGCGCTGGATGAGACGCCCCTGGACGAGCAGGAGCGAATGGCGGTCGTGCTCCTGGTGACGGGTCACACGCGCTGGTACGGGACGATCCTCGCCTCGTACGCGCGGATCACGCGCGACACCGGCCTCAGCCCGAGCGAGATCGCCGAACGGGAGGCCGGTCTGTACGACGCCCTCATCCAGGCGGACGACTACCCCGCGCTGTACCGGGCTTCCCGCGCCGGAGTGTTCCGCTCGAGAGCCGATCCGTTCCGGTTCGGCTTCGAGCGCATCCTCGACGGAGTGGCCGCGTACATCGACACCGCTCCCGCTGACCGCGCGGCGGCTGACACGACGTGGGCGGCGGACGAGACGGCCGATGTCGCGGGCGACAAGAAGTACCGCGAGGCGCAGAAAGTGGTGCACGCGGCGGAGCGCGCGCTGCGCGCCGCCCACCGTGCCGAGCGACAGGTCCTGCGCGAGGCGCGGGAGCGCGCTGCGCACCGCACGCCGTGATCATCGCGTGACGGATAACGACCGTCACACGAGCCCCACGGGTTTACACGCGTTCCGCACGCCCCTAGAGTGTGTCTGCCGAGACCTGGGGAATCGTGCGCCGCGTTCCGCGCCCGGACCCCTGCGCGCCCGATAAAAGAGGAAGACCATGACCGAGCTGTCCGATGTGCGGTTTCTCACGGTCGCCGAAGTCGCCGAGCTGATGCGCGTCTCGAAGATGACCGTGTATCGCCTCGTGCACTCCGGAGAACTGCCCGCCGTTCGCTTCGGACGCAGCTACCGGGTGCCCGAGTCGGCGGTCTCCGAGGCGCTGCAACGTCCGATCGCCGACGTCGGCTAGACTGTCCCGAGGCATATTCCGCATCTGCCTGTTTCCTGGGCCCCGGATCGCTGAGCGATTCTCCGGCCCAACCCCCGACGTAGTGAGGTTTTCCGTGGGTTCAGTCATCAAGAAGCGCCGCAAGCGCATGGCGAAGAAGAAGCACCGTAAGCTGCTTCGCAAGACTCGCCACCAGCGCCGCAATAAGAAGTAGCGGCTGCGACACCGAGCGCCTGTCCACCGGACGGGCGCTTCGTGCATCCGGTGACGCAGGACATCCGGCACACGCCCAGGAGGGCTCCGATGAAGACGATCACGGTCCAGCAGCTGCGCGAACGCGACGGCGTTCCCCTCATCGACGTGCGTGAACCGCACGAGTACGAGGCCGGGCACGTACCCGGTGCCGTCAATCTTCCGATGTCGAGCATCGGCGAGCATGTCGACGAGCTGCCCGACGGCGCGTTCGATGTGATCTGCCAGGGCGGAGGTCGATCGGCGCGCGTCGTCGAGGCCCTCGAGGCGCGAGGTTACGACGCGACGAACGTCGCGGGTGGAACGGGTGACTGGATCGAAGCGGGCTACCCCATAGAGGGCTGAGCGTCGCGGGCCATCCGTAGGATGAGACACGTGACCTCGCGAATCTCCCTGACCGTCATCGGCAAGCCCGACTGCCACCTGTGCGATGTCGCGCACGACATCGTGGAGCGCGTCGTGGCAGACCTCCCCGAGCACGTCGCCGACCGCGTCGACGTCACAGAGGTGTCGATCCTCGATGACCCCGCGCTCTACGAGCTGTGGTGGGAGAAGATCCCGGTCGTCCTCATCGACGACGAGGTGCATGCCCACTGGCGAGTCTCGTCGGAGGCATTGCGCGGTGCTGTTCTGGAGGCCATTGATCGGGCGGAGGTGCGATCGTGAGCATCCGTCACATCGTGCTCTGGCGCCTGGCCGCCGACGACGCCGATACACGTGCCATGCACGCAGAGGCGATGACGCAGCAGCTCGAGGGCCTCGCAGGCGTCATCGACGAGATCGAGAGCATCGAGGTGCGTCCGAACATCGCGTTCCCCGGCACGAACTGGGATGTCGCGCTTGTGGCAGACTTCGCCGACACCGCCGCGCTCGAGCGGTACATCGAGCACCCCGCGCACCAGAAGGTGGTCGGCTTCGTGCGCGAGGTCACCTCCGAGCGCGCGGCGATCGACCTGCCGCGGTAGCCGCTACTTCCCGATCTCCACGACCTCGGCGCCGGGCGCGTTGCTCTTGACGGACTCGATCCCGCCCAGTGCGCTGGCCTTGGACGCGTAGCCCTGGCTCGTCGCGATGACCTGTCCGTTGGTCGCCTTCAGGTTGAAGCGCCAGTCGCCGCCCTTGTCGGCCCACAGCTCAAACTTGCCAGGCATTTTCGTTCCTCTCGCACCGGTCGACCGGCCGATCGCCGGTCAGCGCTGAAGCGCCCCCGGATCACGCTAGCGGCGGCGCCGGTGGCGAGGCAATGAAACAGTTCCGCCGCCGCGCCGGCGGGGAAACGTCTACGTCGTGAGCCGGGCGCGGAGCACCGCGAGCTCGGCGTCCGTCAGCCCGCCGGAGCGCAGGTACGACGCCGAGTCGCCTCGGCGCTCGTCGATCCACGCGAACGCCTGCTCGAGAGCGGCACGCGGGGTGCCGGCGATGATCGTCGTGATCGCAGGAGTGAGAGGCACGCCCGACTGCGTGACCCTCGCGAACACCTTCGCGGCCCACTCGCCCGCGAGGTTCGCCTCGCTCGAGATGTAGTCGGCGATGATCGCGTCGCGCTGCACGCCGACGGCATCCAGCATGAGCGCGCATGCGACGCCGGTGCGATCTTTGCCTGCCGAGCAGTGCACGAGCACGGCGGTGGGGGGCTCGGCAGTCGCCACGCTCACCCGTCGCGCGACCTGTGCGAAAGCGTCGGCGGCGTGCTCCAGCATCCCGATGTAGATCTCGCCCAGCGTCGGCATATGCGCGACGGCGTCGGCGATCGCCTCGTTCGCCGCCTCGGCGGCCTCGGGGCCTGCGGCGGCCGCGGCCTGCGCGGCCTGCTGGGCTGCGCCCGCGAACGCGCCCTCCAGGAGCGGCAGCTCGATGATCTCGAAGGGTCGCGCGGACGGCAGCCGATCGGGCGCCATCTGCCGTTCCATCGCGGTACGGAAGTCGACGATGACGCCGATGTCGCTCGCCGCGAGTTCTTCCAGCCCCGTCGGTGTCAGCTCGCTGAGGGCGTCCGATCGATACAGGATGCCGGGAGTCGTCGTTCCCCCCGCGATGAGCGGCATCCCGCCCACATCCCGGAAGTTGTACGTGCCGTCGAGAGTGGAAGTCGTCACCCGTCGAGCCTATTCGCGGGGCGCGTTAAGGGGCGAGCCGGGTGGGGCCGCGGAAGAGGAAGGTGACCTCGCGGATCGAGGTCTCGCCCAGCAGGAGCATGAGCACGCGGGCCAGGCCCATGCCGAACCCGCCGTGCGGCGGAACGCCGTAGCGGAAGAAGTCGAAGTAGAACTGGAGGGATTCGGGGTCCAGACCCTTCTGCTTCGCCTGCTCGATGAGGATGTCGACACGATGCTCGCGCTGTGCGCCGGTCGTGATCTCGACGCCGTTGAAGAGCAGGTCGTAGCTCTTGGTGAGGCCGGTCTCGGCATCCCGCATGTGGTAGAAAGCGCGGATCTCATGCGGGTAGTCGGTGATGAAGACGAAGTCGTGACCGAACGTCTCTTTCACGTGCGCCGAGATCTGACGTTCGCCCTCGGGGTCGAGGTCGCCATCGGTGCGAGGGATCACGTAACCGCGGGCGGCGACGATCTCGCGGGCCTCGGCGAGCGGGATGCGGGGGAACGGGGTGGCGGGAGCCGCGACCGTGACGCCGAAAAGCTCCGCGATCTCTGCGCCGTGCTTGTCGGCGACCGCGCCGATCGCGAACGCGAGCAGCTGCTCCTGCATCTCGGCGACGTCTTCGTGCGAGTCGATCCAGCTGATCTCGGCGTCGACGCTCGTGAACTCGGTCGCGTGCCGGCTCGTGAACGACGGGTCGGCGCGGTAGACGTCGCCGATCTCGAAGATCTTGCCGAAGCCGGCCGACTGCGCCATCTGCTTGAAGAACTGCGGACTCTGCGCGAGGTAGGCGGTCTTGTCTTCGAAGTAGGGCACCTCGAACAGCTCGGCGCTGGACTCGGACGCTGAGGCCATCAGCTTGGGGGAGTGGATCTCGATGAAGTCGCGCTCGATCCACCACGTGCGCATAGCGTGCTCGAGCGTCGTCGATACGCGGAAGATGAGGTTGTTGCGGCGCTGGCGCAGGTCGAGGAAGCGCCAGTCCATGCGCTTGTCGAGGCCGCTGTCGGATGCAATGGGGGTCTCGGCGAGAGCCGCACCGGCGATCTCGAGCGCGCCGATCTTGACCTCGACGCCGCCGAGCTTGACGCGCTCGTCGTGCTTGAGCTCACCGGTGACGGTGAGGAACGTGCCGGTCGCGAGGGCCGAGATGGTGTCGGTCAGCGCGAGCGCGTCGGCGTCCTGCGGCTCTGTCGCCTCGGGGTTCGGGCGTGTCGCCGGGTTCACGAGCTGCACGGCGCCGGTCTCATCACGCAGGATGACGAATTGCACCTTCTTCTGATCGCGCACCGTCTCGACCCACCCGGACACCGAGACGGGTCCGTCGGGAAGGGACTGCAGCTGGTCGACCAGTACGCGTTCACTCACGAGGGATCAGTCTACGGGGGCTGCCGAGGGCGACGACCGGCGGCCTACGATGAGCGGGTGACGACGACGCCCGACCACCCGCGCCCGTCGTTGCGGCGTCCGGGGCGCAAGCCGCTCATCGTGTGGGACGTCGTGCTCACCGCGATCCTGCTGACGGCGCTCGCGTTCGTGTCCTTCGCCGTCTCGGTGTTCGGGGCCTTCCTGGTCATGGCCTCCGACCCGTGCGGGTCGACGAACTGCAACAACGGCCTCATCGCGTTCGGTGTCCTGGTCGCGATGGGGCTCCCGTGGATCATGCTCGTGGCCACGGTGGTAGCAGCGATCATCCTCATGGCCAAGCGCCGCATCGCGTTCTGGGTGCCGCTGGTCGGCACGCCGCTGGTGGTCGGGGCGTGGCTCCTGGGCGCGGCGATCGCCTCGGGGGGCGGCCCCGGCTGACGCTCAGCCCGTCTTCAGAACACGCCGCCGTAGACTGGTTCCGTGCCCGCTGATCGCCTCCACCTCGTGCGCCACGGCGAGGTTCACAACCCCGCCCGTGTGCTGTACGGGCGACTTCCGGAGTTCCGGCTCAGCACCGACGGACGCCGCATGGCGAAGGCTGCCGCAGAGTACGTGCATGATCTCGCCCGCCCGGTGTCGTCGCTGGTCGTCTCGCCGCTGCAGCGCACCCGCGAGTCGGCCGAGCCGTTCACCGCGCTATTCGGGATCGAGCCGGTGATCGACGAACGCGTCATCGAACCCACCAACGTCTTCGAGGGCAGGCGCATGAAGCGCGCCCTGATCAACCCGCTGAACTGGCGGCACCTCCTCCGCCCCTCTGTCCCCAGCTGGGGTGAGCCGTACGCGCAGGTCATCGACCGGATGGACGCGGCGATGACGGATGCCTGGAATCACGTCGACTCCGGAGATGTCGTGGTCGTCTCGCATCAGCTGCCGATCTGGGTGACGCACCTCGCCGTCGCGGGGCTCCCCGCGCGTCATGATCCCCGCCAGCGTCGCTGCGGACTCTCCAGCGTCACGAGCTTCGAGCGTCGCGATGGCCGATGGGTCGAGGTCGGATACGCGGCGCCTGCGGCCACCTCGGGTTCGATCGACGTGGGAGCCGTCTGATGCGCGGCCCCCGGTCGGCGAAAGGCGCCTGGCGCGCAGCATCCGCGATCCTGGCGATCGGACTCGCCGTCGGCCTGTCGGCCTGCTCGAACGACCCGCTCGCCGAGCAGTACCGGGCGGGCGACAACAAGGGATTCATCGCTGCGAACGGGTTCCAGGTCAAAGAGATCGCCGCGGCCGACCGCGGTGAGCCGGTCGTCTTCCAGGGGGCCACCGAGACCGGCGCGACGGCGGCGAGCTCGGACTACGTCGGCGATGTGCTGGTGGTGAACTTCTGGTACGCCGCGTGCGGGCCGTGCCGCGCCGAGGCGCCGCAGCTCGAGAAGGCGTACGCCTCGTTCGCGGGTAAACCCGTGTCGTTCCTCGGCGTCAACACGAGCGACGCGCCCGAGACGGCTGCCGCGTTCGCGAGCGACTACGGAATCACCTACCCGAGCCTCATCGCCGCCACCGACGGGGCGATCAAGCTCGCCTTCGCCGACGCGACCTCGCTCAATGCGACCCCCACCACGCTCGTGATCGACAAGCAGGGCAGGGTCGCCGCGCGGGTGATCGGTCAGCTGGACGATGCCTCGATCCTGCAGACGCTCGTGCAAGACGCCCTGGACGCGCCGTGAGCGCGGGCGCGACGGGAGCAACGCCGTGAACCTCGACGCGATCGTCGCAGGCGGAGCCCTCTGGGTGGCCGTGCCGCTCGCGCTCGCCGCCGGGCTGCTGTCGTTCCTGTCGCCGTGCGTCCTCCCGCTGGTGCCGGGTTACCTCGGCTTCATCGGCGGAGCCGTTGCGCCGCGGCCCCGGGCGATCGCCGATCGCGGGATGCGGGCATTGGGCCGGGATGCGGACCCCCGGGCGGCATCCGTCCTCACCTCGACCGATTCTCCGCACGTCGACGTGGCGCTGGAGCCCGGCCGTGCCCGGCCCCTGCTCGGGGTGCTGCTGTTCATCGCGGGGTTCACCGTCGTGTTCATGGCCGTGACGATCCTGGGGGGGACGCTGGGGCGCTTCTTCCTCCAGTACGCCGACGTCATCACCCGTGTGCTCGGCGTCGTCGTGATCCTGCTCGGCCTGGTCTTCATCGGGGTGTTCGGCCTCGCCCAGCGCACCGTCCACCCGCAGGTGCGCTCGAACGTCGGGCTCATCGGCGCGCCGCTGCTCGGCCTCGCGCTCGGTATCGGCTGGACGCCGTGCATCGGCCCCACCCTCGGCGCGATCATCTCCGTCTCATGGAACCTCGGCGATCCCGGCAGGGCGGCTCTCCTCGGACTCGCGTACTCGCTCGGGCTCGGCATCCCGTTCATCCTCCTGACGCTGGGCTTCGGCTGGGCGTCGCGGTCGGTGACGTTCCTGCGCCACCACATCCGCGTGGTGAACCTCATCGGCGGAGCGCTGCTGGCGGGCCTCGGCGTGCTGATGGTGACCGGCGTCTGGAGCACGATGATGGCGCAGCTGCAGGGGGTGGTCGGCAGTGTCCCACTCCCGCTCTGACGCCGATGCACGGGGCGCCTCTGAGGCCGACGACGGCAGCGAACCGCTCCGGCCCTCCGACCACGTCGACGGCGTCGCGATCGACGCCCCGGCATCCGACGACATCGTCTCGCCCAAGCTCGGCTTCGTCGGGTGGGTACGGTGGGGGTGGCGTCAGCTCACCAGCATGCGCACCGCCCTGGTGCTGCTGCTCCTGCTCGCGATCGCCGCGGTGCCCGGGTCGATCGTGCCGCAGCGCACCGCAGACCCCAACGGCGTCACGCAGTACTTCGCCAGCAACCCGGATCTCGCGCCGGTCCTCGACAAGCTCCAGCTGTTCGATGTCTATTCGTCCGCCTGGTTCTCGGCGATCTACATCCTGCTGTTCATCTCTCTGATCGGCTGCGTGATCCCGCGCACCCAGCACCACTGGAAGGCGCTGCGCGCGCGCCCGCCGCGGACGCCCGCGCGCCTGGGCCGGCTCGAGGACCACGCCGAATCGCTCGTCGAGATCGTGCCGGGTCAGGATGCTGCAGCCACCGCCGACGAGGCGATCGGCCTGGCCGAGGCACAGCTGAAGCGAGCCGGCTACCGCGTCGAGCGCTACGACTCGCGCGGCGTGCTCTCGGTCTCGGCCGAGCGCGGCTATATCCGCGAGACCGGCAACCTCGTCTTCCACGCCGCCCTCATCGGCGTGCTCCTGGCCGTCGCGATCGGCGGCGGCTTCACGTACACGGGCCAGGGCGTGATCATCGAGGGCCGCACCTTCGTCAACACGATGCTCGACTACACGTCGTTCAACCCTGGGCGGTTCGTCGATCCGGAGCAGCTCACGCCCTATGGGCTGACGCTCGACCAGTTCTCGATCAGCTATCAGCCGGCCGGCACGAACGGCGAAGGGCAGGCGGGCGACTTCGTCGCGCATCTCACCACGCAGCTGTCGGGACAGCCCGCGCAGACCGGCGAGGTGCGGGTCAATCATCCGCTCGACATCGCCGGCGACCGCGTATATCTGATGGGCAACGGCTACGCGCCGACGATCACGATCCGCAACGCCGCGGGCGACGTGATCTACGCCGAGTCGGTGCCCTTCCTCCCGCAGGACCGCAACATGACCTCCGTCGGCGTGATCAAGGTCACCGACGGGCTCCCCGAGCAGCTCGGCCTGGTCGGCTTCTTCTACCCGACCGAGGCGGAGCTCGCCACCGGCGCCTTCACGTCGCGGTATCCCGCGCTGATCAACCCTGTGGTGACGCTCAACGTGTACTCGGGCGACCTCGGCATCAACGACGGCACACCGCGGTCGGTCTACACGCTGGATCCGACCGGCATGACTCAGCTGACCGGCGGCACGACCGGCGTCGATTCGATCCAGCTCGCGCCGGGCGAGACGGCCGACCTGCCGAACGGCTACGGGACGATCACGTTCGAGAACGAGTCGCCTGCCGGAGCGGAGGGATACGACGGCTCGGTCAAGCGATTCGTGTCGCTGTCGGTGCACCGGGATATTGCGGCTCCGTGGGTGCTCGCGTTCGCCGTACTGGCGCTGCTCGGCCTGATGGCCGCCCTCTTCGTGCCGCGGCGGCGCATGTGGGTCAAGGCGACGCGCGAGGGCAGCACGGTCCGGATCGAATACGCCGGCCTTGCCCGCGGTGAGGATCCGAACCTGGGCGCTGCCGTCGAACAGGTGGCCCAGCGGCACGGCGACGCGCTCGAGGCGGCGCTGCGCGCCCGGCGCTGACCCGCTCGTCCCGCAATGCACCCTCGGTTCCAGTAGTGCACCCTCGGTTCCAGTAGTGCACCCTCGGTTCCCGTAGTGCACCCTCGGTTCCCGTAGTGCACCCTCGGTTCCCGTAGTGCACCCTCGGTTCCCGGAGTGCACCCTCGCCGAGGGTGCATCGCGAAGCTCGAGGGTGCATCGCGAAGCTCGAGGGTGCATTACGACGTTCGAGGGTGCATTGCGACGTTCGAGGGTGCATTGCGACGTTCGAGGGTGCACTGCGGGCGAGAATCGGCTGGGACCCAGCATCCCCGCCCCGCGTAGACTGGGCGCATGCCCGAAACCGATGTCCTCACGCTCGACTCGGTGTCGGTGCTGCTGGTCTGGACGGCGATCGCGATCTACGCGCTCGCGTTCATCGCCTACGCCGTCGACCTCGCCACCCGCTCGGCGCTCGCCGTCGACGCGCAGGGCGAACGTGCGGATGTTGCACGCGTGCGCGTGCGCGAGACCGTCGGCGCCGCGGTCGGCGCGGGGGGCACCGCAGCGGGTTCCGGTGCCGTCGATGAGATGCACGCCGAAGAGCGCGCCGCCGATGAGGCCCTGAACGCACCCCCGAACCGGCGTCGCCGGCTGCTGTGGGCGCGCATCGGCACAGCGCTGACCGTCATGGCGTTCCTGTTCCACGTCGCGGGCGACGTGACGCGCGGCATCGCGGCCGGGCGCGTGCCGTGGTCGAACATGTACGAGTTCTCGCTCACCGGAACCATGCTGATCGTCGGTGTGTATCTCGTCGTGCTGTTGCGCTACGACCTGCGGTTCCTCGGCTCGTTCATCACCGCGTTGGTCGTGCTTCTCCTCGGCGGGACGTTACTCGGCGGGTTGTATGTGGTTGTCGTGCCACTGGCTGATCCGCTCAAGTCGGTCTGGCTCGTCATCCACGTGTTCGTCGCCTCACTCGGGACGGCGCTATTCGCTCTCGCGTTCGCGCTCTCGGTCATCCAGCTGCTGCAGGCCCGTCGCGAGGCGCGCGTGGTGGCGGCAGCATCCGTCTCGGCGTCGACCCAGGGAGCCGCCGTCAAGAAGACCGGCCCGCGGTTCCTTCGCGCGCTGCCCTCGGCAGGCGCGCTCGAGTCGCTCGCCTACCGCTTCGCGATCCTCGGGTTCATCTTCTGGACCTTCACGCTCATCGCCGGCTCGATCTGGGCCAACGACGCGTGGGGCCGCTACTGGGGCTTCGACACGAAGGAAGTTTGGACCTTCGTGATCTGGGTGCTCTACGCCGGCTACATCCACGCACGCGCGACCCGCGGCTGGCGCGGTACCCGGTCGGCATGGCTGTCGATCATCGGCTTCTCGGCGGTCATGTTCAACTTCACGATCGTGAACATGTTCTTCAAGGGCCTGCACGTCTATTCCGGCCTGAGCTGAGCATCCGCCCGCTGCGCACCTGGCGGTGATCGAGTAGGCGCGCCAGCGCCACCCCCGCGGTGATCGAGTAGGCGCCCAGCGCCGTATCGAGATCATGACCCGCGTACTACGTCGATCCGAGGGATCTCGATACGCTCGCAAGCTCGCTACTCGATCACCGTGACCGGCCGGCGGCGGGCGCGCAGGCCTCAGGCGGGAAGGGGGGATGCTGACAGCAGCGTCCGCGCCGAAACCGTCCGTCGCCGGGCCACCGCCAGCGTGCTCGCCACGAAGGCGAGGACGGCCCAGACCACCATCCCCACGATCGCCGCGCCGACGCCTCCGGTCGAGGTGAGCGCGGCGAGCATCCCGTTGTAGGCGGGCGAGGTGGGGAGCAGACCTGCGAGGGCTGAGAGCACTCCCGGAACGGTCGAGACGACGCCGGTCGCGAGCGACAGCACACCGATCAGGCCCGAGATCCAGCGTCCTGCGCCGCCGAAGACTGCCACCAGTGCCTGGTTGACCGCGGCGAAGGCGACGCCCGCGACCGCGCAGATCGCGGCGAAGACCGCCCACGTCCCCCAGTCGTACGAGGCGGCGAGCTGCACGACGCCCGCCACCATGAGGCCCTGGACGATGCTGATGGCGGCGGCCGGCGCGAGAGAGCGCAGCGCAAGGAAGGCGGAGGGTCGGCGCGAAGTCAGGGCACGCCGTGAGACGGCCTGCAGCGCGATGAACGAGCCGAAACCGCCGAACCACAGCGCCAGCATCGCCAGCAGCGGGATCGCGGACGCTCCGAAGAGGTTCGCGCCGATACCCTTCGCGGCGACCGGATCGGCCACGACGGCCGCGAGGTTCTTCGCCTGGGCGTCGGTGTACGACGGCACCGATGTCGCGGCCGTGTGCAGTCCGTCGGCGAGCGTAGACGTGCTCGTCGCGAGTTGCGCAACGCCGTCCGAGAGCGATTGCGCGCCCGTCGCCAGCTGGCCTGCGCCGGTCGAGAGCTGCGAGGCCCCCGACGAGAGCTGCGAGCCGCCGGATGCCAGGCGGCGGGCTCCGTCGGCGGACTGGCCCGCGCCGCCCTGGATCTGCGTCAGGCCGGATGCGAGCTGCTGGGCACCCGATGCAGCATCGCGCATGCCCTGTGCCGCTCCTGCGGCCAGCAGCGGGATGCCGGAGGCCACCGCCGGCGCGTAGCCGTTGGCGGTTCCAGCGGCCTTGGCGGCCGAGCCGGCAGTCACGGCGGTGGCAGTGAGCGAATCGCAGAACGACTGCGAGGCGCCGGACGCCGTGCACTGCGTAGAGAGGGTGCCGAGCGACGTCGCCACGGTCGCTGAGGCAGCGGCCGCCTGCGCCACGGAGCCCGCGGTGGCCTGCGCGGCCTGCTCGAGCTGGACGGTCTCCGACCCGTACTGCACCGTGTCGGCACCGGAACTGAGGCCGCTCGCGAGTGCGGACGCACCGGAGGCGGACGCACCGACCCCGGTCGTCAGGGTGTCGAGCCCCGACGCAAGCTGATCGGCGCCGGTCGCGAGTGCGGTGGCGCCGTCGCCGAGCGCCGTCGCGCCGGTGGCGAGCTGGGTGGCTCCGCTGGGCAGCTGCGCCGCCCCGGAGGCCGCCGACTGGGCGCCGGTCGCGAGCTGAGTCGCGCCGTCGGCGGCCTGGCCGAGCTGGGTGGACAGCGTCGAGAAACCGACGAACACGTTTTGCAGGTACGTCTTGGAAAGCTCTTCGCCGAACACGCTCGCCGCTGTCGTCGCGATCTGCGCGGTGATCGCGTCATCCACGACGCGCGCGTCGGGTGCGCTCTGGATCGAGATCGTCGCCTGGGTGGCGTCCGCGCCGTTCGCGACCGAGGTCGCGGCGGCCGAGAAGCCTTCGGGGATCGTGATGACCGAGTTGTACGTGCCGTCGGCAAGGCCCGCAGCGGCGTCTTCGGCATTCGAGATGGTCCACGTGAGGTTGCTCGGCGCCGCATTGCTCCCCTCGACGAGGCCTGCGGTCAGCTGTCGGCCGAGAGGGGCGAGCTGTCCGTTCACGGTCACCGCCACGTCTTCGTTCACGATCGCCGCGTTCATCGTGCCCAGTCGCTCGACCGGGTTGTACAGCGCCGCGACGAGGATGCCGCCGACGATGACGGGAAGCAGCAGCACCCCCACGAGGGTGAGCCAGGTCACCGGCCGCCGGGACCGGGCGCGTTCGATCGAAAGGGTCATGCGGTCACCTCGGAGTGCGAAGAAGTCGAAGGAGAAGAAGGGAGAGACGCGTCCGCAGGCGAGCGGCGGAGGGATGCTGCCGCCACGGCCAGCACCGGAGCATCGACGCGCCCGGCTTCGGCCAGCAGCGATCGCGCCGCTGCGGCGTCGACCGCCGACGCGATGATCGTCACCGGCTCGGCGTCGAGGAGGCCGCCGGGCGCAGCATCCCGAAGCGTCGCAGCCACCTGATCGCGGACGGCACCGGATGCTGAGGCATCCAAGCCATCGATGACCACGATCCTCGCGCGGCCCGACAGCGCCCTGCGCAGGGCGATGACCGGGTCGGCTCCCTCTTCGAGGAGGGCCACGCCGACGTGCGCGCGGATCCATGCGGAACGCCCGGGGAGGAGGTGCCCCGCGACCTTGAGGTGTCCGTCGGTCGGGGCGACGCGGCCTGCGATCGTCAGGAGGAGCGCGCGGGTGCGGCGTGGATCGGCGGAGCTCACGATGAGCGTGCCGCCGGGCTCGACGCGGAGGTCGACGTCCCGATAGAGCGCCGCGTCGCCCTCGCTCAGCGCGAGGTCTGCGGCGACGACCGCGGCGGTCGTGCCCGGCTCGGGCCAGTCGGCCATCGCCAGCTCACGTTCGACGGCCGAACCCTCGACGTCGAAGTGGGGGAGCACGCGGTCGAGCCAGCGCGGTATCCACCAGGCGCGTGCGCCGAGCAGCTTCATCACGGCCGGGACGAGTGTCATCCGCACGATGAACGCGTCGACGAACACGCCGACGGCCAGGCCCAGCGCGATCGGCTTGATGCTCTGATCGCCGTGCGGCACGAACGAGGCGAAGATCGCGAACATGATGACGGCGGCGGCCGTGACGACGCGCGACGACCCGATGAACCCCGACTCGATCGCGCCCAGAGCCGAGGTGCGGTCGGACTCTTCGGGGTGGTCACGCCGGCGGTGCACGTAGTCCTCGCGCATGCGCGAGACCAGGAACACTTCGTAGTCCATTGCGAGCCCGAACAGCACGCCCATCAGGATGATCGGCATGAAGCTGATGATCGGGCCGACGAACGACACGTTCAGCGGTCCGGCGAACCAGCCCCACGAGAAGACGGCGGAGACCACGCCGAAGGCCGCGCAGACCGAGAGCAGGTAGCCGAGGGTCGCCTTGATGGGCACCCAGACCGAGCGGAAGACCATCGTCAGCAGCACGAGCGAGAGCCCTACCACGAAGATCGCGAACGGGATCAGCGCGGCGGCGAGCTTGTCGGAGATGTCGATCGCCACGGCGGTGAATCCGGTGACCTTCAGATCGACGCCGTACACGTCGAGAAGCCGATCGTGCTGGGCCCGGAGATCTCGCACGAGCTGGGCCGTTGCCGCCGAGTCGGGCGCGGTCGTGGGGATCACCTGGATGATCCCGGTGTCGGCCTTCTGATTCGGCGTCGCGAGGGCGATCGTGTCGACGCCCGGCACCTTCGCGATCTCGTCGGCCAGGTCGTTCATGAGGCCAACGGGGTCGGTGCTCGTGACGATCGTACCGGTGAGGATCAGCGGGCCGTTGAATCCGGGCCCGAAGTGCTCGGTGACCAGGTCGTAGCTCTGGCGCGCCTGGGTGTCTTCGGGCAGCATGCCGGCGTTGGGGAGGGCGAGGCTCAGGCTCAGCGCGGGGATCGCGACGATGCCGAGCCCGACGACGACCGACACCGTCGTGACGACCGGATGCCTGGTCACACCGCGCACCCAGCGTCGCGAGAACGGCACGCGCTCCTTCGGTGCGCGGGTGGTGCCGGCATCCTTCCTCGCAGCCCTACCGGCAGCTCGAGCCGCACGCGGGCGGCGGGGCGCCCACCCGCGCACCCGGTCCTTCACGAGCCCGAGGAACGCCGGGGTCAGGGTGACCGCGACGAGCACGGCGATGAGCACCGCCGCAGCCGCGGCGATGCCCATCGTCGTCAGGAACGGTATGCCGGCGAACGACAGCCCGATGAGGGCGATGAGCACGGTGAGCCCCGCGAACACGACGGCCGACCCCGCGGTGCCGGTCGCCCTGGCGGCGGATTCCTCCGGATCGACCCCCGACCGCACTTGGTCCTGATGGCGGGCGATGATGAACAGCGAGTAGTCGATGCCGACCGCGAGTCCGAGCATGAGGGCGAGCAGCGGCGTGGTGGACGAGATCGTGGCGAACGCCGTCGCGAACAGGATCAGGGCCATCGAGAGCCCCACCCCGAGGATCGCGGTCACGAGCGGGAGACCGGCGACGACGAACGAGCGGAACGTCACGATGAGCACCATCAGCGCGATGAGCAGACCGATCGCCTCGGTAATGCTGATCGCCGGCACCGACTGCGAGTACAGGTCGCCGCCCAGCGCGACCTTCGCGCCCGCGGGCAGGCTTGACGTCAAGCCGTCGACGACGGAGCCGAGATCGGCCTTGGTCGCCGCGGTGATGTCGGAGGTCTGGCCGGCGAACTGCAGGCGCACGATCGCCGCGCTGCCGTCGTCGGAGACGAGACCGTGGATGTTCTCGCCGAACGGATCGGTGACCGCGCTCATCTGATCGAGCCTGCCGAGCGCGGCGACCGCATCTTCGATCTCGGGCTTGTAGGCGTCGTCCGTCACCGAGCCCCGGCCTGCGACCACGACGATCTGCGCGCTCGTGCCGCTCGCCTGCGGAAACGTGCGGTTCAGCTGCTCGATGCCGGCGCTGGACTCGGTCCCCGGGATCGAGAACGTGTTGTCGGTGCCGGAGCTGAAGAGCACCGCCCCGCTTCCCGCGAGGATGAGCAGGAGCACCCATGTCGAGATGACGCGCCACGGGCGGCGATACGCCCAGCGGCCCAGGCTGTAGAGCAGAGTGGACACGGTGCCTCCGAGGGTGGGGGAGTTTGGATACACCGATGTATCCGATACATAGTTGTATCGTAGAGTCCGATCCCGGCTACAGTCTGGGAGTCGCGTGTGAGGATGAATCCGAGACGGGAGACGACGTGAGCGAGGCGATCCAGGCGACGGCGCGTCGCGAGCGCACGCGCCGGCGCCTGCTGGATGCGGCGGCCGAGATGTTCGCGGAAGAGGGGCTGGACGCCGCATCCGTCGAGGCGATCTGCGAGCGCGCCGGCTTCACCCGCGGCGCCTTCTACTCCAATTTCGAGTCGAAGGACGAGCTGTTCTTCGAGTTGGCGACCCGAGTCTCGAACGAGAAGCTCGCCGCGGTGACGGCTCGCGTACGCGAGCTCGAGGCATCCCCCGATCGACCCACCCATCCCTCTGAGATCGTCGGACGACTCCTGGACATCGACACGGACGACCGCCTGGGGGTGCTGCTGTTCAGCGAGATCCGCAATCATTCGCTGCGCGACGCGACCCTGTCGGCGTCGTACCTCGCCTGGGAGGACGCGATGACCGCCCGCGTCGCGGGGATCGTCGACGATGTCGCCCACAGCAGCGGGCTCGCACCACGGATGCCCGCCGACGAACTGGCGAGGCTCTTCCTGATGACGTGGGAATCCGCGTCGCAGCGGGCCGTGATGATGGGGCTCGACAACGACGCGCTGTGCGCGGCGGTCAATGACCGGATGCGCGCGCTCGCCGTGATGCTCGTCGGCTGACCCGGTCTCCCGGTCAGTGGGCCGGGCGCAGCAGGGCGTGTGAGCGGGTGAGGCGGTCCAGCCACCATTGACGTCGGTCCGGCTCGGCCGCCAGGGCGGCAAGCGAACCGGCATCCGGTGTCACGCGCTCGACGGTGATGCGTCCGCCCGCGGGAGAGAGTCCGGGTGAGGCGATGTCTGTCGTGAAGAGGGATGCTGTGCCCAGCCCGCAGTCGTAGTCGAGCGCGGGAAGGGCGGCGGCGAGGGCTGCGCCCATCGACAGGCCCACCGAAGTGTCCAGGGCGCTGGAGACGACGGCGGGGAGCCCTGCGGCGGCGACGATCTCGAGCGCGCGGCGCACTCCGCCGAGCGGCTGCGCCTTGATCACGAGGAGGTCGGCGGCTCCTGCCCGCGCGACCGCGAGGGGGTCGTCGGCCTTGCGCACGCTCTCGTCGGCGGCGATCGGAATGCCCATGTATTTGACCCGCTTGCGCAGCTCGGCCAGTTCGTCGACCGTCGCGCAGGGCTGCTCGACGTATTCGAGGTCGAACTCCGACAGCGCGTGGATCGCGTGCTCGGCCTCGTCGATGTTCCACCCGCCGTTGGCATCGATGCGGATGCGGCCCAGGGCGCCCAGCACCTCGCGGGCGGCGCGCACGCGCGCGATGTCGTCGGCCAGCCGCTGGCCGGGCTCTGCGACCTTGATCTTGGCCGTGCGGCACCCGTCGAAGCGGGCGAGGATCTCGGCGACGGATGCGGCCTCCACCGCGGGGACCGTGGCATTGACCGGGATCGACGCGCGCAGCGCACCGGGAGCCGGGCTCCAGCCGAAGTCGATCGCGGCGGCGAGCCAGACGGCGGCTTCGGCATCCGGGTACTCGAGGAACGGCGAGAACTCGGTCCAGCCGTGCGGGCCCTCGAACAGCATCGCCTCGCGGTGATCGAGCCCCCGGAACCGGGTGGCCATCGGCAGCCGTACGACGTGAGCCGTCGCGAGCAGTTCGTCCAGGGATGGGAGGGATGCCGCGGCGTCGATGCTCACCGGTCCATCATGCCTCGCCCGCCTGCGGTTTCACGACCGAGTCGGTGGAAGGGGTGTGATTGACTATAGTGTGTGACACACAGTACAGTGTGATGTATGAGCGAGACCGAAGCACTCGAGACGCATCTGCAGGAACTGCGGCGCGGCACGGTGGTGCTCGCGTGCCTGCGGATGCTCGTGCACCCCGGATACGGCTACGGGCTGCTCGAAGAGCTGCAGGCGCGCGGCTTCGACACCGATGCGAACACCCTCTACCCGCTCCTGCGCAGGCTCGAGAAGCAGGGGCACCTCACGAGCGAGTGGAACACCGACGAGGCGAGGCCGCGCAAGTTCTACCGCACGAGCGACGCGGGCCTGCGGCTCGCCGTCGCCCTGACCGCCGAATTCCAGTCGATCGCCACGGCGATCGACTCCCTTCCCCTGGAGAAACGATGAACACCTCGACCACCACGTTCACCGAGCGCTACATCCACGCAGCGACCCGCAGTCTGCCCGAGAAGAGCCGGAGCGACCTGCGGGCCGAGTTCGAGGCATCCATCGCCGACGCGATCGACGCACGCGTCGAAGCCGGCGAGGGTCAGGACGCTGCCGAACGGGACGTGCTCACCGGAATGGGCGACCCCGATCGCCTGGCCGCCGACTACGCCGACCGGCCGGCGTTCCTGATCGGCCCGCGCTATTACTTCGAGTGGATGCGCCTCGTGAAGATGCTCTTCGCCGTCGTGCTGCCCCTGGCGGTGCTCGGGGTCGGGGTCGGCCAGCTGCTCAGCGCCGCCTCGATCGGCGAGCTGATCGGAGCGGTGGTGGTGTCGATCCTCACGATATCGCTGCACCTGCTCTTCTGGCCGACCCTGGTCTTCGCACTCCTCGAGCGCAGCCCCGACCGCACGCGACGCGAGATCGACGAGGCCCTCACGACCGGGCACATGGGGCAGTGGTCGCTCGAGCGGTTGCCCGAGATCCGCCCGAAGGGCTTCGGGGTGTTCGACCTCGCGGCCTCGCTCGTCTATGTCGGGCTCGTGATCGCCGCGATCCTGTGGGATCAGTTCATCGGATTCGTGTTCGTCGACGGGGTCGGTGTGCCCGTGATCGACCCCGCGCTGTGGTCGCTGTGGATCCCGGCGGTGCTCGTGATCCTGGTCGGTGTCGCGGCGCTCGCGGTCGTGCGGTTCCGCGTCGGGCACTGGACGTTCGGGCTCGCTATCGCGAACGCCGTGCTCGCCCTGGCCTTCGGCGCGGCGCTCGTCTGGGCCGTGGCCAACGACACGCTACTGAACCCGGGTTTCCTCGAGTTCGTCGCCGCGCCGGACGCCGATGAGGTCGCCCAGGTCGTGAACATCGTGGTCGGGTGCGTCGCGGTGGGCGCCGCCCTGTGGGACGCCGCGGACGGCTTCATCAAGACGGTGCGCACCCGGCGCTGAGATCAGCGCTGCACCGGATCGGCGGAGGAGGTCGACCCGTCTTCGTCGAGGTCGCCGCGCGTGGGAAGCCCTTCCCAGTCGCCCGGCGACTCGCACGCGAATGCGCCGGCGAGCGCCCCCACCCGCAGGGCCGCGGCCGGCGACCCGCCGAGCAGATGCTCGCTGAGAAATCCGGCCACGAATGCGTCTCCCGCGCCGACGGTGTCGACGACGTCCACGGGGAACGCGGCCTGCCGCAGCTCCTGCCCGTCCACGCGCGCGAACGCACCGTGCTCGCCGAGCTTGATCACCGCTGCGCGCGGGCCGAGCTGAGCCAGCCGCTCGGCGAGTTGCTCGGGCTCGCCCTCGCCGACGACGATCGCCGCTTCGTCGTCTCCGGCGAACACGATGTCGACGAGGGGGAGGATGCCGCGGAAGGCGGCCGCCGCGGCATCCCGCGACCACAATGCCGAGCGGTAGTTCAGATCGAACGACGTCGTGACGCCGGCCTCGCGGGCGATCCGGAGAGCGTGCCGCGCGGTCTCGGCCGCCGACTCCGAGAGTGCCGGAGTGATGCCGGTGACGTGCACGAGCCGGGCAGAGCGAGCGACGTCATCCGGCACATCCGCGGGCGACAGGCGAGACCCGGCACTCGCCGCGCGGTAGTACCGCACGCGGCTGCGGCCTCGGCCGGGGCGCTCCTTGATCATCAGCCCGGTCGGCGCGACCGCGTCGACGACGCCGACAGCATCCACACCCTCGGCGCGGATCTCCCGAGTCACGAGACCGCCGAGGGCGTCGTCGCCGACGCGGCCGATCCACGTCACCGAAGTGCCGAGTCGAGCCAATCCGATGGCGACATTGCTCTCGGCACCGCCGATCCCGATGCGCCAGTCGCCACCCGGACGCACGGCACCCGGCGCACGCGGCGAGAACAGCGCCATCGTCTCGCCGAAGGTGACGACCTCGCTCATCGCGCGAGCGCCTCGTCCACGACATCCCGGAGCCGCCGCGCCCGCCCGCGCAGCGCCGCGAGATCGCCGCCGGACAGCGCATCGCCCAGCAGCGGACCGCCTATGCTCACGGCACTGGCTCCGGCGTGCAGCCAGGCGGCGGCATCCTCGATGCCGATGCCGCCCGAAGGGATCACGAGGATACCCGGGAACGGCCCCCGCAGGTGCGCGATGTACTCGGGCCCGACCGTCGAGGCCGGAAAGAGCTTCACCGCCGGCGCACCCAGACTCCACCCGCGCTCGAGCTCGGTCGGGGTCAGTCCCCCCGGAAAGATCGGGATGCCGCGGGTAACGGCGTACGAGATGACCTCGACGTTCGTGGTCGGCGTGACCAGGAACCCGGCGCCCGCGTCGATCGCCGCGCGCGCATCGTCGACGGTGAGCACGGTGCCCATTCCGAGCTGCGCCGGAGACGGAGCCGACTCGCGCAGTCGGGTCAGCTCGTCGATCGCACCCGGCGTGCTCATGGTCAACTCGATGAGCGGGACGCCCTCGTCGAAGAGCGCGTCGACCACCGGGCCGTACAGCGAGGCGTCGGTGGCGCGAAGCACCGCCACAACCGGGCGCGCGGCGACGGCGTCGGGAAGCGCCTGCCGCGCACCCGGAGGAGCGACGGTCATCGTCCGCCCCGTCCGATGCGAAGGTCGTCGTCGATGGGCGCGTTCTTGATGATGCTGGTGAGTCGCTGGTGCCACTGCACCTCGCGCCACATTCCGACGAATTGCGGGCCGCAGAAGTTGCTGGTCGCGATGCCGACGAATCTGCCCGTCGCCGCGGCGTACTCCACGGCACGCGCATTGATGTCGAGGATCCAGTCCCACTCCAGGCCTGGCCAGTCCTTGTAGTCCACGAGCGACCAGCACTCGGTGATGTACAGGCCACGACCACTGACGCGCGACCACTCGACGACCGTGTCGATCATGCGGAAGAGCTGCGCGTCGTACTTCTCGCGGTTCTGCTCGTACTCCGCGCGCCCGCGGCGGACTACATTGTCGTACCCCGCCGAGTCGAACCGCTCGTAGTCGTATCCCACGACGTCGTAGTAGTCGGTGTACTCGTTGCTTGCGAGCCACACGTGCGGCTCGAGGACGTCGAGCATCGTGACGTCCTGGTCCTTCCACGTAGGCAACTGATCCGACATCGAGTAGGTGTAGTCGATGTCGGGATACGCGGCCCGCACGACGTTGATCGAGCGCCGCATCCACTCGATCACCCGAGGCGTCGACCGGTCGGCGATGCCCGGGGTGATCTCGGCAACGGTCGTGGATGCTGGAAGCTCACGCCACGCGTTGCGCAGCAGTTCGTCGCTGTACAGCCACGGCGACCAGATCGGCAGCGGGAATTCATTGCACAGGTCGACGTACAGGATCGTGTCGAGGAGCCCCGCGTCGTCGATGTGCTTCAACGTGTCGGCCCAGATCCGCCCGAGGTCTTCGGGCACGCGGATCGACATCCGGGTGTTGTCGACGTCTTCGCGGAACCACGTCGACAGCGCGACCCCGACCCCGTGACGCTTCGCCGCGCGCAGGAAATCGATGAGCGCCGGAAGCACCTGCACCGTGATCGGCGACTGGGCGCCCCAGCTCTGCTGGTTCCACAGCACGTTCAGCTGCCACAGCTTGGTCGGGTCTGCAGACACCAGATGCGGGTACGCGTCGATTCGGACAGCGTCATAGCCGCGCTCGACCAGCTCGCCGAGCGCCTGATCCCAGTCCTCGTACCCGGCGCCGGGCCAGCGCCGCTCGAGCCACGAGAAGTCCCACATCGTGATGGCATAGGGACGGTCGAACGAAGGGCGCATGGTGCTCTCTCTGCCGGTTTTCCGGCTCTGGACGGCGGGCGGTTCAGCCAAACGCTGCGGCTCGATCAGCCCTTGACGGCACCGGCCATGACACCGGAGACGAGCTGCTTTCCTGCGACACCGAACAAGAACAGGAGCGGCAGTGTGGCCAGCAGAGCCCCGGCGAGCACGATCGAGTAGTCGACGAAGTAGTTCGCCTGAAGCAGACGCAGTGAAACCGGAAGCGTCGGGTTACGGGCATCCAGCACGATGTAGGGCCAGAAGAAGTCGGTCCAGGTGGCGATGAAGGTGAACAGGAACAGCATGGATGCCGCGGGTCGCGCGATCGGCAGCACGATCAACCAGAACGCCACGAAGCTGTTGGCTCCGTCGATTCGCGTCGACTCCACGATCTCGTCGGGCAGCACCTGCCTGATGTACTGGGTCATCCAGAACACCCCGAAAGCCGTGACCAGGTTCGGGATGATGACGGCCCCGAGCTGGCCGGTCCAGCCGAGCTTCGACATCACGATGAACAGCGGCACGACGCCCAGCTGGGTGGGGACCGCGGTGGTCGCGACCACCAGCACGAGCAGCCATTTGCTGCCCTTGAAGTGCAGCTTGGCGAACGCGAACCCGGCGAGCGTGGAGAAGAACACCACCGAGAGGGCGACGACCGTCGAGACGATGATGCTGTTGGCGAGAGCACCCCAGAAGTTGATGCTCGGATTACCCACCACCGAACCGACGTTGGCGAGGAAGTTCCCGCCCGGAATCCAGGATCGGTTGGTATCGCGGAGGGTCGACGAGTCGCCGCTGCCGATCAGCAGCGACCAGTAGAACGGGAAAGCGCCGCCAAGGATGACCGCGGCGAGAAATCCGTAGACCAGAAAGCTCGGACGCCCCATGCGCTTGCCTCGACGCGGCGTACGAGGCGTTGTCTGCCGACCTGCGGCGGCGGGATCGACGGCGACGGGAAGTGCGTGATTGTCGAGAGTAGTCATCACTTGCGCCCTTCTGACTTGGAGACTCTGCTGCTGATGACCAGGTTGACCACGGCGACGATGATGATGAGCAAGAAGAGCAGCCACGCCACTGCCGCCGCCTTGCCGAAGTCGAGGTCGGTCCAGCCGAGTTTGTAGAGGTACAGGGTGAGAGTCAGCCACTGGTTGTCTGGGCCCCCCGTTCCGGCCTGATCGAACAGCCGAGGTTCGTCGAAGATCTGCAGACCGCCGATGGTAGCGGTGATGACGACGAAGATCAGCGTCGATCGAAGTTGCGGGATCGTGATCGAGAAGAACTGACGCGCGGCGCCGGCGCCGTCGATCGTGGCGGCCTCGTAATAGTCGCGGGGAATCGCCTGCATTCCCGCGAGCAGAATGAGCGACGTGTAGCCCGTCCAGCGGAAGTCGACCATCGTCGCGATGGCGATGTGGCTCGGAATGATGTCGGTGTGCCAGCCGATCGCCGGCAACCCGATGCTCTCCAGCGTGGTGTTGACCAGGCCGTAGCGATCTGCAAAGAGGCTTCCGAAGATGAGCGCGACCGCGACCGGCATGACGATGTACGGCAGCAGGACGCCCATGCGCCAGAACGTGGCATTGCGCAGGTTGCGATCCAGGGCCGCAGCGATGATGAGCCCAAAGATGAGCTGCGGGATGACCTGGATGAGGAAGATGCTGATCGTGTTGCGAAGCGCGACCCAGAATTCCTTCTCTCCCAGGATGCTGGTGAAGTTGTCGATGCCGACGAAGTCGCCCTGCCCGCCGATCAGGCTCCAGTCATTGAGCGAGACCCACGCGGTGTAGCCCAGCGGGAAGACGCCCACGATCGCGAACAGCACGAAGAACGGCAGGATGTAGACGTACGGACTGTACTTCAGGTCCCATCGTGCGAAACGACTGCCGCGCTTTTGCGGCGGGCCACTGCTACCGCCCCGCTGGGTCTTCGGTCTCACGGTTGTCGACGCTGACACGTGGAAATCCTTTCGTCGAGGGGTGCGGGGCGGGGGGAGAAGTTCACCCACCCCGGTCGTCCTACTTCGCGCCTGTCTCGGCGCGGGCTCGGGTGCGAGACACTGTCACTCCTTCGTGGGTGCGGTCGCGGAAGACCGAACTGCGTCGTTCCATTGCTCACCCTACACTGGTCATACCGGTAAGGCCAATAGCAAAATCACGTCCAGAACTCCAGGAGCGCATGGGCCGTCGCCTCGGGGTCTTCCTCCTGGGGTGTGTGACCGAGGCCGGGAATGACACCGTAGTGGGCGCCGAGTCGCCGGGCCATCTGTCGTTGCCACTCGATGGGCCATCCGTCATCCAGCTCGCCATGGAGGACATGAACCGCCAGTCCCGTCCTCAGCAGATCGTCGGTGCGGTCGATCTCATCGCGCAGGATTGCGGCCACCGAGGAGATGTTGTCGTCCGAGGTGCGCGACGCTCGCTCCCGGTACCGCACTTGGCTGAGGGTCAGTTCGTCGTCCGGCCGGCCCACCGCCTCTGGATTGTCGAAGTTCCACAGTCCCAGCGATCCACCGGCCGAGATCGCCTGCTGCATCTCCGGAGCTCGATCTCCCCAGCCCCGTGGTCCCGAACACAGCAGGGTGAGGCTGCGAAACAGTTCCGGCGCCTCGATGGCCACGGCCCGAGCCACGAGGCCCCCGAAGCTGTGACCGACGAGGTGCACCTTCTGGCCGTCGCCGAGGAGCCGGACGACCTCTGTCGCATCACCGGCGAAGTCCTCAAGTCGATATGCACCGATGCCCCGAGGCCCCGCGGAGTCCGCCTGACCGCGCTGACTGTAGGCCCAGGCATCCCAACCCTGCTCTGCCAGCAACGGGAGCAGGTCGGCGTAATCCTCTTTGGCTCCGGTGAAGCCCGGGATGATGACGACCAGACCACGTGACCGCCCGCGCGCGGGGGAGTGCAGGCCTGTCAGCACCCCGACCGAGACGGGCAACGCACGACTTGCCACGCTGTGGGGCAGGACCTGACCGGCGAACGAATCGATCGCCGCGAACCGATCTGACGGCGCGGGTGACTGCTGGCTCATGAGGCGGCGCAATCCGGCTCAGCCGCCGCTGGTTCCACACCGGGAGCAGTTGCCGCTCCCAGTGTGGATCCGCAGCGATGAAGCGTGAAATCAGGCTTCATGAAGTCGTCTTCCGCCGAGTCCGCCTCCGGTCCTACTTGACAGCATCCACTTCGGACACGTACTGGTTCCACGCGTCGTCGATCGACTGAGTTCCGCTGTCGACGCGGGCGACCGCATCGGAAGCGAGCAGGGCGAGCTTCGCGAAATTCACGCCCTTGAAGGCGATCACGGTGTCCGCCTTGGACTGGTCGGAGAAGATCTGTCCGACGGGGGCATTGTTGAAGAACGGATTGACGTAGCTAGTCAGCTCGGGAAGATCGAACGCCTTGACCCGGCTGGGGAAGGGGCCCGCCGTCTCGAATGCCTTGACCTGGACCTCGGGCGAAGTCAGCCAGGATGCGAGCTCCGACGCTTCCTTCGGGTGCTGCGACTGCGTCGGCACCGCGAGGAAGGATCCGCCGGTGTTCCCGCCGCCGCCGGGGAAGGTGTTGGCGACGTTCCAGCCCGTGACCTTCGGCGAGTTGCCCTCGATCAGGCCCAGCATCCAGCTCGGGCATGCCAAGGTCGCAAAGCCCCCGTTCGCCGTCGCCGCAGCCCAGTCGTCCGTGTAGGGAGCGGCCGCAGCCGACAGTGCCGGCGCCGCTTCGAGGGTGCTGCGGAAAATGTCTTCGATCTGCGGCCCGGTGGCGATGATCGTGCCGTCGTCCTCCTCGAAGGGGTTGGGCAGCTGCAGCATCTGTGCTTCGAAGACGGTGATCGCGGAATCGAAGAACTTGCCCGGCCCGCCTCCCGCCACGTATTTCTTACCCGCGGCGAAGTAGTCGTCCCAGCTGGTGCCGAGAAGCTTGGCGACGCCCTCCGGATCGCTCGGCAGTCCGGCCGCCTCGAACATGTCGGCGCGGTAGCAGATCGCCTCGGGCCCGGTCGCCACGCCATAAGCCCAGAGACCGCCGTCCTTGGTCTTCACCTGGGCGGTCTGGAAATCGATCCAGTCTCCATACTCGTCGTCTTCGACGGGAACGAACTTGTCGGCATACTGCCCCAGCTCGAGGGTCCAGCCGCCCTCGATGGCCTCGATGTCGGCGAGCCCCGACCCGGCTGCGAGCTTCGTGAACACATTTGTGCGCGAATCCTCACTCGAGGCCGAGATGCTCTGCTCGACTTTGATGCCGGGGTGGCTCTTCTCGTACTCGGCGAGCAGCTCGTCCGTATAGCCGAAGTTGCCGAAAGTCGAAAGCTTGAGCGTGATGTCGCCGCCGCTGCTGCCGCCGTTCGAAGATCCGGAACAACCAGAGGTCAACAGCACGGCAAATGTCGCGGCCGCGGCGCCGATCGCGAGGAAAGCCCTTTTACGCGTGTGAAACACATTCACTCCTTTGTGGTGCGGTCAGGTAGGTACAGATTGAGTTGCTGTGCGGTCTACCATACAGTGGTAATACCGGTCAGGCCAATAGTCGAGGTGGACAGATGCAGATAACCGAGATCGAGACACTGAGAGTGGACTCGTTCCCCAACCTCACCTACGTGCGAGTGCACACCGATGAGGGCATCACCGGCCTGGGTGAGACCTTCTACGGCGCGGAGGCCGTCGAAGCGCACATCCACTCCGTCGCCGCTCACGCCCTGCTCGGGCAGGATCCGCTACAGATCGAACGCCACGCCAAACGGCTCGCCGGCTACACCGGGTACATCGGATCGGGAGTCGAGACGCGAGCGCGCTCCGCGATCGACCTCGCCCTCTGGGACATCCTCGGCAAAGCCTCCGGTCAGCCGGTGTACAACCTGCTCGGCGGGCAGACCCATCAGAGCATCCCGATCTACAACACCTGCGCCGGCGAGCGCTATGTGAACAGTGCGCGCGGCCAGGCCGTGGCCAACTGGGGGCTCGCCGAGGGCCGCTACGAAGACCTGTACGCCGCGATCAACCGTCCGGGCGAATTGGCACGAGAGTTGCTCGACCAGGGCGTGCGGGGCATGAAGATCTGGCCCTTCGACTCGTTCGCCGAAGCGTCGGACGGGCACTACATCTCCAGTGAGGATCTCGCCTGGGGTCTCAGCCGAGTCGGCCAGATCCGCGACGCCGTCGGCTCGGACATGGAGATCATGATCGAACTCCACGCACTCTGGGACGTACCCAGTGCCCGCAAGATCGTGGCCGCGCTCGAAGAATTCCGGCCGATGTGGATCGAAGATCCGGTGCGAAGCGACATCCCCGGGGGTCTCGCCCGGATCGCCCGCGACACTCCGTTGCGCATCGCCGCGGGCGAGACGGTATCAGGACTCGCCGGCTTCCAGTCGCTCCTCAGCCAAGAGTCGCTGGGCGTCGTGACCGTCGATACGACGTGGGCGGGTGGGCTGACCATCGCATCCAAGGTCGCGGCGCTCGCCGGTGCCCACGGCATCCCGATCGCACCTCACGACTGCACCGGACCCGTCGCGCTGGCAGCGTGCGTGCACCTGGCGACGGCGGCTCCGAACACGCTCATTCAGGAGACCGTGCGCGCTGGCTACCTCGGCTGGTACTCGAGCCTCGTCGAAGGCGGCGCGGTCGTCACCGGAGGAACGATCTCGGCACCGACCGAGCCCGGGCTCGGCATCCGGCTCGTCGAGGGGCTCGAGACCCGCGAAGGCACCGAGACCCGGTCGACCCTGCTCACCGACTTGGTTTCGCACTAGCCGAAGCGCCTCGGATCCTCACTCGGCCAGCGCGGCGGCGATCACGTCTTCCAGCGCGACATCCTTGCCGAACAGCGAATCGGACTTGTGCCGCCCGATCGAGTCGATCTGCGCATCGAAGTCGGGTCCGAACATCGTCGCGGCGAGGTTGATGTGCTGGTGCATGATCTCGGACGCCCGGGCACCGTCGCCCTCCCGGATCGCGTCCAGCGCGAGCACGTGCAGTGGCGCTCCGGTGCTCATCACCACCGGGTCATCGAGGCTGCGCAGCATGACCTCGAACACCAGCGGCGCGATCGCCCCGAACATCATCTCGATCACCGGGTTGTGCGACGCCTTCGCGATGAGGGCGTGGAACGCGATGTCGCACCGCGCGCGGTCGATGACGTTGCCGGCCGCATCGAAGGCGGCCAGCGCACGTTCGAGGTTCTTCAAATCCTCGGGCGTCGCCCGCTCGGCAGCGAGCAGAGCAGCCTGGTCTTCGAGCATGACGCGGGCCTCGACAAGCTGACGGGTCGTGGCCGCCCGGTGCCGGCCGACGGCATCGAGCGAGCGCGCCCAGTCCAGAGCGCTCGATTCCTTCAGGTACGCGCCGCTGCCGGGTGCGACATGGATGAGTCCCCGTTCACGCAGCCGCTGCATCGCTTCGCGCACGACCGGGCGCGACACCGAGTACAGCTCCGAGAGCGCGCGCTCGGACGGCAGCCGCTCGCCGGGCTTGAAGTCTCCGCCGAGCAGTGTGTTCGTCAGGCTCTCCAGCAACTGCTCGCGACTGAGAGGGATGCCGCTACCAGCACTCATCCGGACTCCTTACTCGCCGCTCGAGCGGTCGCCGCGGCAACCCCGACGAGGATCTTCATGGCGCCCCGCCCGGGTGTCACGAGTGTGTCGAACGCGTCGGCGACGTCGTCGAGGGGATAACTGTGGGTGATCATCGGTTCGACGTCGACCGCACCGGCGGCGAGCAGCGATACCGCTACGGCGACGTCATCGTCCCACATGTGGGCGGCCGAACCGCGCACCGTCTTCTCGCCGAGAACGATGTCGATCGTGTCGATGGGTTCACGCGCAGGCAGCACCCCGAGCAGCAGCGTGGTGCCACCTCGGCGCACCAGCTCGATTGCCTCGGCCGACATCCCGGGGCGTCCCGAGCACTCGAACACGACATCCACACCCCGCGGGGGAAACATCGGTGCGAGCTGAGCCGCCCGGCCGGGTGCGTCCTCCGCCCATACCGACGCGATCCCCCAGCGACCGGCCAACGCGCGGCGGGCGGGGTCGGGTTCGACGATCGTGACCGGCGATGCCCCGGCACTGCGCGCGACCTGGGCGGTGAGCATCCCGACCGTGCCGCCGCCGATGACGACCACGCCGGTGCCCTGCATCGCCCCGACTTTGCGTACGGCGCGCACGGCGACCGAAAGCGGCTCGGCGAGCGCGGCGGCGCGGATGTCGAGGCCATCGGGAATCGGAACGAGGCGCTCGGCGCGCGCGACGACGAATTCGGCAAGACCTCCGTCGACGTGCTGGCCGGTGACCGAGAGATCGGGGCACAGACCCTCTTCGTGTCGCTGGCACCAGTAGCAGTGTCCGCAGCCGGTGACGACATCCACGACCACCGGGACGCCGACGGGTGGCCCGGACCCATCGGCGGCGGCCGTGGCGACCACTCCGACGATCTCGTGGCCGAGGGTCACCGGCGGAGTGATCACGACGGGTCCTTCGAGGTACTCTTCGGCGTCGCTGCCGCACAGCCCCACCCACTCGACGGCGACGAGCGCCTCGTTGGGCTGCAGCTCCGGTATGGCCACGTCTTCGAGCGTGATCTGCCGACGCCCGCGCCATCGCGCTGCTCGCATCGTGCGCATCGGGTCCCCGATCATGTGTCTGCGACGCGCCGCCTCTGCGCCACTGGTCATACCAATTTCTAGCAGATTCTCGACCGATCCGGATTTGGCTTTACCGGTCTTACCAATTCTATTAGAGTGGCGACATCCTGCGCGAAGGTGCCGGGCGGAACAGGAGCATTCCCATGTCGGATCAGATCAGCATGTCGAATCAGACCAGCGCCGCCGACCGGCATCCCGACGACGACCTCGTGACGCGACTCACTCTTGAAGAGAAAGTCACGCTCGTCACCGGGGGCAGTGCGTGGGGGACGGCGGCCATCCCCTCGATCGGGCTGCGCGCGATGGTGCTCTCCGATGGGCCGAGTGGCGTGCGGGGGGCGCTGTGGGACGAACGTGACCCCTCGTTGAGTCTTCCCTCGGCGACCGCCCTGTCGTCGAGCTGGGATGTCGCGCTCGCGCGCGAGTACGGCGCCGTGGCCGCGGCCGAGGCGCGTCGCAAGAAGGTGGATGTCGTGCTCGGCCCCGCCATCAACCTGCACCGCTCACCGCTGGGCGGGCGACACTTCGAGGCGTTCAGCGAAGACCCGCGACTCACCGCCGACCTCGCCAACGCATATGTCGAGGGGATGCAGGAGCAGGGCGTCGCCGCGACACCCAAGCACTACGTCGCCAACGACTTCGAGACCGACCGCTTCAACGCCGACGTGCGGGTGAGCGACACGGCGCTGCGGGAGCTGTATCTGCTGGCGTTCGAGCGACCCCTCACCGATGCCAAGGCGTGGGCGGTGATGAGCGCCTACAACTCGATCAACGGCACCACCGCGACAGAGAATGCGCTGCTGACCACACCGCTGAACACCGAGTGGGGCTTCGACGGGGTGGTCGTGAGCGACTGGACGGCCGTGCGCAGCATCGAGAGCGCTCGCCAGCCACAGGATCTCGCGATGCCGGGGCCTGTCGGTGCGTGGGGAGACTCACTGCTGGCCGCGGTGCGCGCCGGCGACGTGGATGAGGCCTCCATCGACCGCAAGGTGCGGCGTCTGCTGCGCCTGGCCGCCAGGGTCGGTGCGCTCGAGGGGTTCGACCCCCTGCCGATCACGCACTCCATCGACGGTGTGGCGTTCGCGCGCCGCGCCGAGGCGGAGGGGAGCGTGCTGGTGCGCAATGCCGGCATCCTCCCCCTTTCCGCCGAGGCGCTCCGTCGAGTGGCGGTGATCGGGCAGAACGCGGATGTCGCCCGTATCCAGGGTGGCGGCAGCGCGACCGTCATGCCCACCTCCATATCGAGCCCGCTCGCCGGGTTGCGCGCGTCGCTCCCCGACGCCGATGTCGTCTACGCGCTCGGCGCCGCACCCGCCAAAGGGCTGGCGCCGTTCACCCGAGAGCAGCTGACGCATCCGGTCACCGGGGAGCCCGGCGCGTTGGTGACCTACCTCGATGCCGATGGTGCCGAGCTGTATGCCGAAGATCGATTCGGTGGGATGATCCTCGACTACGCCGTTCATCCGCTCGCCGCGCGCCGGGCGTCGTTGACGTTCGAGACCCACTACGTGCCGACCGCCGATGGAATCGTGCGGTTGGGATTCGCCGCTCCCGGCACGGGCTCGCTGCACGTCGACGGGCAGCTCGTCTTCGAGGCGACCCTCGAAGACGACGACATGATCCAGAACTTCTTCTTCCCCCCGTCCACGTCCGCTCCCGTGCGGGTGCGGGCGGGCGTGCCGATCGCCCTGCGCTATGTGTTCTCGCCCACCGCGAACGTCGACGACGTGCCCGGCTCGGTGTACGTGCATTTCGGCGTCGACGCCGAAGTGCTCACCTACGACGCCGAGCAGCAGCTCATCGATCAGGCGGTCGAAGTGGCGCGGGACGCGGATGTCGCGGTCGTCGTCGTCGGCACCACCGAGCGCGACGAGGCCGAGGGCTGGGACCGCAGCAACCTGCGCCTGCCGGGTCGCCAGGACGATCTCGTGCGCGCCGTCGTCGCTGCCAATCCCCGAACGGTCGTCGTGGTGAACGCCGGCGCACCGGTCGAGATGCCCTGGCGAGACGACGTCGCCGCGGTGCTGCTGACCTGGTTCGGGGGGCAGGAGTACGGCAATGCCGTCGCCGACGTGCTGCTCGGGATCGCCGAGCCGGGCGGACGCCTCCCGTCGACCTGGCCGGTGTCTCTCGCCGACGTGCCCGTGACGAACGTCACCCCGGTCGATGGCGTGGTGCCCTACGACGAGGGCATCCATATCGGTTACAAGGCATGGATCAAGGCCGGACGCACTCCCGCCTATCCCTTCGGACACGGTCTGGGCTACACCGAGTGGGCAGTGGCGGCGGGCGCGGTGTCGGTCGCGGGAGACGAGGTCGTGGCCGGGGTTTCTGTCCGCAACGTCGGAGACCGCGCCGGCAAGCAGGTGGTGCAGATCTATGCCCGCCGCCCGGAATCGGCGGTGGAACGGCCGGCCCTCTGGTTGGTGGGATTCGCCGCGGTGCGCGCGGATGCCGGAGCGACCGTGAACGTCGAAGTACGCATCCCGACCCGTGCGTTCGCGCACTGGGCCGATGAATGGGTCATCGAACCGGGCGCTTACGAGCTGCTGATCGGCACGTCGAGCGCCGCGCTCGGCGACCCGGTGACTGTGGCGTTGGAGGGGTCAGAGCTTCGATGACGCGGTGATGCGCTCGACGCCGAGACGTACCAGGCCTGGATCCTGGGGCTGGGTGTCGATGGCTCGATGGATCGTCAGCCCTTCGACGAGCGCGTCGAGCAGTCGCGCGGTCGTCGGATCGAACTGCTGCTCGAGAAGCCGCCGGGTGCGGTCCATCCATGCGTGCGTGATGTCTTTGTACGACGGGTCTCGCGCCGCGAGCGTATACAGCTCGTGGGTGAGCACGAGCTCACGTGTGCTGGCGAATATGTCGGTCTGGATGTGCTCGATCACCGCCCGTTTCGCCGAGTCCCGATCGGTCGCGCCGGCCATCCGCGCCCGCAGGCGCGCGCTCGACTCGAGCGACATACGCGCGAACGCCTCCCGCAAGAGCTCGTCCATGCCGCTGAAGTGGTAGGTCATCGACCCGAGCGGAACCCCCGCCGCGGCGGCCACGCGCCGGTGCGAGGTGCCCGCCACACCCACGTCTGCCAGCACGTCCAGGCACGCGTCGATGATGCGATCTCGCCGGTCTGGATCGTTGCGACGCGTCCCCGCGCCGTCGGGGTCGGATGCGGCCATCAGATTTCCTCGCGATTCATCAGGATCGGCCCTCTCCGCCTCTGATTATGTGTACGATCGTACACATGAAGCTATCTCTCCGGCGTCGACGGCTGTCGCTGTTCGCGATCATGCTAGTCAACGGACTCGGACTCGCCTCCTGGATCACGCGGACTCCGGCGGTGCGAGACGCTCTCCATGCATCGACGGCCGAGATGGGCATCGTGCTCTTCGGGCTGTCGGTGGGCTCGATGCTCGGGGTGCTGAGCTCGGGAGCGCTCGTGCGTCACTTCAGCACCAGACCGATCATCGCGGTGGGTCCCTCGATCATGGGCGTCGGCGTCGGCGTGATCGGAATCTCGGCGGCCGCAACATCGAGCCCGGGAGTGTTCACCGGACTGATGCTGTTCGGGCTGGGCATGGGCATGGGCGAGATCGCCATCAATGTCGAGGGTGCGGCGATCGAGACGGCCATGGGCAAGCCCCTGATGCCCGTGCTGCACGGCACGTTCAGCCTCGGCACCGTGATCGGAGCGGCGGTGGGCATCGCGCTCAGCGCGATCGACTTCCCGGTGTTCTGGCACCTGATTGCCGCCGTCGTCGTGATCGGCATGACCATGGTGTGGGCCACCCCCGGGATCGCCGCCGGCACCGGAGTGCGGGCACGCACTCCGCGGCACGCGGCCGCACCGCGCGTGCGACGACCCAGCGTGTGGCGCGACCGTCGCGTGATCATGATCGCTCTGGTGATGCTGGCGATCGCGTTCGCCGAGGGATCCGCCAACGACTGGCTGCCGCTGCTGATGGTCGACGGGCATGGGGTGTCGCCCGCGCTCGGGTCGATGGTGTTCGCCGGATTCGCTGTGATGATGACGATCGGCCGGTTCGCCGGCGGTCCGATCGTGGAACGGTTCGGTCGCGCCGCCGTGCTGCAGACGAGCGCCCTGCTCGCCATCGCCGGCATCCTCACGGTCATCCTCGCTCCCAACGCCATCGTGGCGGGGATCGCCGCCGCTCTGTGGGGTCTCGGCGCCTCGCTCGGGTTCCCGGTCGCCATCTCCGCCGCGGGAGACGATCCGGATCGAGCGGCCGAGCGGGTGAGCGCGGTCGCCACCAGCGGGTACATCGCGTTCCTCGTGGGTCCACCGCTGCTGGGCTTCCTCGGCGAGGAGTTCGGGCTGCGCTCGGCCATGTACGCCGTCGTGGCACTGCTGGTCGTCGCCGTCTTCGCCGCCGGCGCGACGCGGCGGGCCCCCGCCGCGACCGAAGATGCACCCGACGACGACCGGCGCGAAGGCGACGACGACGTGCTGGTCGCACGGGCGTCGGTGAGCACCCGGCGCTGACCGCACGCGCCGGCAATAGGCTGGCCGCATGCTGACCGAAACCCCCGTGCGCTTCGGCGTGCAGCTCAAGCCCCAGCACGCCCCCTACTCCGCGATCCGCGACGCGGTGACCCGGCTCGAAGACCTGGGCGTCGACATCCTCTTCAACTGGGATCACTTCTTCCCGCTCTCGGGCGAACCCGATGGCCTGCACTTCGAGTCGTGGACGATGCTGGCCGCCTGGGCCGAGCAGACCGAGCGCGTCGAGTTCGGCGCGCTGGTCAACTGCAACAGCTATCGCAACGCCGATCTGCAGGCCGACATGGCACGCACGATCGATCACATCAGTGCGAAGGGCGGCGACACGGGCCGCTTCCTCTTCGGCACCGGTGCCGGCTGGTTCGAGCGCGACTACGACGAGTACGGCTACGAGTTCGGCACGCCCGGAACGCGGCTGAACGACCTGGCCGCCGGGCTCGATCGCGTCGAGGCGCGGTGGTCGCAGCTGAACCCGGCGCCGACCCGCGGCATCCCCGTCCTCATCGGCGGCAAGGGCGAGCAGAAGACCCTGCGCATCGTCGCCGCGCACGCCGACATCTGGCACAGCTTCGTCGACGCCGACGAGATCGCCCACAAGGTCTCGGTGATCGACGCGTGGGGCGAGAAGGACGGAAACGACACGTCGAACCTGATCGTCTCGAACGAGCTCGAGCGGCGTGACCGGGCGGCGGCCGATGCGCTGTTCGACGCCGGCACGCGCCTGTTCACCCTCGGCTTCCAGGGGCCCGACTGGGACTACGACCTCATCGCCTCATGGCTGGCGTGGCGGGACGCGAAGAACGGGCTGTGAACACAACCGCCGCATAGAGCGGATGCCTCGGCTCTAGGGTGGGAGGATGGTTTCGGAGCTGTTCGACCCCGCGGAGTGGACCGAAGCGCCCGGCAGTGCGGGGTTCACCGACATCACGTCGCACCTCTCGAACGACGGGCGCATCGCGCGGATCGCGTTCGATCGCCCCGAGGTGCGCAACGCGTTCCGCCCCCACACCGTCGATGAGCTGTACAGCGCGCTCGATGACGCCAGGCAGAACCCGCGCATCGGCGTCGTGCTCCTCACCGGCAACGGTCCGAGCGCCAAGGACGGCGGATGGGCGTTCTGCTCCGGCGGTGACCAGCGCATCCGCGGGCGCGACGGCTACAAGTACGAGAGTCAGGGACCGGCTAACGGTCAGGGACCGGCTACCGGTCAGGGACCGGCTACCGGTCGCCTGCACATCCTCGAGGTGCAGCGGCTCATCCGCTTCATGTCCAAGGTGGTGATCGCCGTGATCCCCGGCTGGGCTGCCGGCGGCGGGCACTCGCTGCACGTCGTGTGCGACCTGTCGATCGCGTCTGCCGAGCACGGGCGGTTCAAGCAGACCGACGCAGACGTGGGGTCTTTCGATGCCGGATACGGCTCGGCATACTTCGCCCGGCAGATCGGTCAGAAGTTCGCGCGTGAGGTGTTCTTCCTCGCCGAGGAGTATTCGGCTGAGCGCGCGTACGAGATGGGAGCGGTCAACCGCGTCGTGCCGCACGCCGACCTCGAGCGCGAGGCGATCTCGATGGCACGCACGATCCTGACGAAGTCGCCGACGGCGATCCGGATGCTGAAATTCGCGTTCAACGCGGTCGACGACGGGATGGTCGGCCAGCAGGTCTTCGCGGGCGAGGCCACGCGGCTCGCGTACGGCACCGACGAGGCCGTCGAAGGCCGCGACGCGTTCCTCGAGAAGCGCGACCCCGACTGGTCGCCCTACCCGTGGCACTTCTGACCGACCCTACGGCCCGATGAGACTCGAGCACGTCGCCGGCGACGATCCGCGCGACATCCTGCGGGCCCTCCGTGGCGCCCTGCACGGCGCAGGGCCCGCCCTCGGCATCGGGATGACCGGATCCCCGCCCGTCGAGATCGACGCCGGCACCGCGGTCGTGGTCACCACCTCGGGGTCGACCGGCATCCCCAAGAGCGTCGTGCTCAGCCGCAGCGCGCTCACGGCGAGCGCGATGGCCACCGCCGATCGCATCGGCGAGGGCGCGTGGCTGCTCGCTCTCCCGGCGAGCTATGTCGCCGGTCTTCAGGTGCTCGTGCGGGCGATCGTGTCGGGCCGCGAGCCGGCGGTGCTGAGCGGTACGTTCAGCCCCCACGCTTTCGCGTCGGCCGCGCTCATGATGGCCTCCAGCGACGGCGGCCACCGCATCCCGACCTACACCTCGCTGGTGCCCGCGCAGCTGACGAGACTCCTCGATGCCGGTGAGCACGACCACTCCGTCGCGACGGCCCTGAGATCGTTCCAGACGATCCTCGTCGGCGGCCAGGCGCTGCCCGCAGCGACCCTCGAGCGTGCGCGGGCCGCCGGCGCCCGCGTCGTGCGCACGTACGGGTCGACCGAGACGAGCGGCGGCTGCGTGTACGACGGCCGGGCGCTGCGGGGAGTCACGGTGCGGATCGTCGCGGGCGAGGTGCAGCTGAGCTCGCCGACGCTCGCGGACGGCTATCTCGGCGACAGGGCGACGACGGATGCTGTCTTCCTGCGCGACCCCGACGGCACTCGCTGGTATCGCACCGGCGACGCCGGCCTGGTGGAGGACGGCGTGCTGCGCGTGCACGGGCGGATCGACAACGTCATCGTGTCGGGAGGCCTGAACATCTCGCTGGATCGCGTGGAGCGGATCGTCCGGGCCGTGCCCGGGCTGGAGGACGCGGTCGTCGTGGGGATCCCGGACGAGAAGTGGGGCGAGGCATCCGTCGTCGTGGCCTCGCGCGGCGAGGTCCTCCGTCGCAGCGAATCGGTCCAGCTCGAGGAGGCAAGGACGGCCGTGGCGGAGCAGATCGGGCCGCACGCGCGGCCCGTGCGGCTCGTGCTGGTGGACGAACTGGCGCTGCTGCCGTCGGGCAAGCCCGATCGCGACAGCATCCGCCGCCTCGTCTCAGCCCTGCACTAGCGCGCGTTTCGTCTCGCTCCGAGGCCGTTGTCGAACGGGGCCTGCGCGACCGACATCGCCGGGAGGCCTAGGATTTCACCTCGTGGCAGGAACCCCGAGCAAGAAGCGCAAGTCCGCAGGCACGAAGCGACAGCCCCCGCGCGGAAATCCGCAGCGTGCCCATCAGCCGCGCGACCCTCGCGCGACGGTGCCGAAAGCGACCGCGTCGGACTGGATCGGCGCGGCGAGACTGCGCACCCTGCCGCTGGCGATCACGCCCATCCTGATCGGCACAGGCGCAGCCCACCTCGTCGACAATCAGCTGCACTGGGTGCTCGCCCTGCTGTGTCTGGCCGTGGCGGTGAGCCTGCAGATCGGTGTGAACTACGCGAACGACTACAGCGACGGCATCCGCGGCACCGACGACAACCGCGTCGGCCCCGCCCGTCTCACGGCCGCGCGCAAGGCTGCGCCGCGTGCCGTGCTCAGCGTCGCCCTGATCTTCTTCGCGATCGCTGCGATCGCCGGTCTCGCGCTGACGATCCGCACGCAGCAGTGGTGGCTGGTCGCCGTCGGAGCAGCGTGCATCGTCGCCGCGTGGTTCTACACCGGCGGCAAGCGCCCGTACGGCTACGCCGGGCTCGGCGAACTGTTCGTCTTCGTGTTCTTCGGCCTGGTCGCGACCGTCGGCACGACGTGGGTGCAGGTGCAGGCGATTCCGCAGGAGGCCTGGTTCGGCGCGGTTGCCGCCGGGCTTCTCGCGTGCGCGGTGCTCCTGGCCAACAATCTCCGCGACATCGACCAGGACCGCGCATCGGGGAAGCGCACCCTGACGGTGCTGATCGGGCGCCGCGCCACCCGCATCCTGTTCACGGTCTTCGTGCTGGTGCCGTTCGCGATCGCGATCTTCCTCGCGCTGTTCTACCCGATCGCATGGCTCGCCCTGCTCGCGCTGCTGGCAGCGCTCCCCGCGATCCTGATCGTATGGACCTACCGGCTGCCCTCCGAGCTGGTCGTGGCGCTAGCGCTGACCTCGGTCACATCGGTCGCCTACGGCGCGTTCCTCTTCTGGGCGTTCCTCGGCTGATCCGGCTACCTCTCCGGCTACCCCTCCCGCGCGAGAAACCACATTCGCGTCGATAAATCAGGCGGCGCGCGATGTCTCGACGCAGATGTGGTGTATCGCGCAGTAGGGACGGGGATGCTCGGGCTCAGCGCAGGTCGGAACCCTCGGGCCTCGATGAGGCCGAGGTCGTTGTCGTGCCGGCAGCGGCGGCGGCCGCAGCATCCTCGATGTCCTCGTCGTTCGGGGCCGAGCGCTTCGCGCTCGCGCGGCGCTGCTCCACCCGAGTCGAGATCTCGGAGAGCGGTCGACGCAGGAAAAGCATCGACAGGCTCAGCCCGATCAGGGCGGCGAAGATGGCCGCGAGCCAATAGAACTGCTGGAAGAGCGGGAACAGCATCAGGATGCCGAACGGCACCAGGAACGCCAGGAGCCGCAGCACCGAGTAGACCAGCACCGGAGGAAGCTTCACCCCCTCATCCTACGGCGGGGCATCCGGGCGTGCCCCGCCTGAGGGCTCGCTCACAGTTCGGCATCGACCGGGCCCCGCCGGGCATGCGCGCTTAGGATGGGGGTGTGCCGAGAGTGCTGCTGATCCTGGCGCTGGTGCTGACCGCCTTCTGGGTCTTCACCATCGTCGACTGTGCTGTGCAGCCTCCGACGCGCCATCGAGGCGTCAGCAAGCCCATCTGGATCCTGATCGTGCTGCTGCTCCCGGTTCTCGGCGGCATTCTCTGGCTGGTCGTCGGCCGCGTCAGGGCCTCGACCATCGCCGCCCGCCGTGCCCCCGATGACGACCCCGAATTCCTCGGCAAGATCGGCGTACTGAGCGACCAGGACGAGCGGATCCGCAGGCTCGAAGAAGAGCTCGCCCAACTGGATGCCGAAGACGCCGATCCGCGCTGGACGCCGCCGATCAGCGGCGAGCCGCCGGCTGTCGCCGCCTCGCCCGACGCGCCGGCGCCCCCTCACGACGCCCAGCTGCCCGCGGA
Source organism: uncultured Microbacterium sp. (assembly GCF_964244775.1). Classification (NCBI taxonomy): domain Bacteria; kingdom Bacillati; phylum Actinomycetota; class Actinomycetes; order Micrococcales; family Microbacteriaceae; genus Microbacterium; species uncultured Microbacterium sp. The sequence continues at coordinate 230,856 of NZ_CAXTJR010000004.1, read as the reverse complement.
CGGCGATGACGACGGCCGCGGTCAGCGCGGCGCCGTCAGCTGAGTCGTGGAGCAATCGCCCGAGTCTGATCAGCACGAACCCGATCAGCCCGGATCCGACGGCGAGTCGGCCGACGCCCGTGCGGCGGTGATCGAGACGCGCACCAGCTCCGCTCCGGCGACCGACGCTGCCGCGGCGCTCCTGTGCAGCCTCGTCGAACTCGGCGTCCGCCACATCGTGCTCAGCCCGGGCTCGCGCTCGCAGGCGCTCGCCCTGGTCGCGGCCGAACTCGAGCGCCGTGGCGCCGTGCGGCTCCACGTCCGCATCGACGAGCGCGTCGCCGGTTTCACTGCGCTCGGCATCGGACGCGAATCCCGGATGCCGGCGGTCGTGGTCTGCACGTCGGGCACGGCATCCGCGAACCTGCTCCCCGCGGCGCTCGAAGCGCACCACTCCGGCATCCCCCTGGTGCTGCTGACCGCAGACCGCCCGCCCGAGCTGCGTGGCGTCGGCGCGAACCAGACCACGCGCCAGCCCGGCATGTTCGCGCCCAGCACCCGCTTCGACACCGACCTGCCGGTGCCGGAGGAGACCGATGCCGACGGCAGCGGGGAGCAGAGCGCGATGCTCCGCGACGTCGCCGAAGAGGCGATCGCCGCTGCGCTGGGCGTCGGCACCCGGGCGCCAGGGCCGGTGCATCTGAACGTGCCGTTCCGTGAGCCGCTCGCGGGCGAACTGCCCCCCTGGATCGGTGTGCCGGCGACCGAGTTGGCCGCGACATCGGAGGCCGATCCCGACGTCGCGCCCGAGCCCGAGACCGCCGAGTTCGAGCCGTCGGGCGCCCTCTACCAGGGCGGCGGAGGCATCGGCGAGGCCGATCATCCCGCCGAGCCCGACGACGACCCGTATGTGATCGTCCGCGGTCCGCGCACGGTCGTGATCGCAGGGGCCGACGCCGGACCGGACGCCGAATCCCTCGCGCACGCGGGCGGCTGGCCGCTCATCGCCGAAGTCGTGAGCGGGGCGCGGTACGGCCGCAATCTGGTCCACGGCTACAGGGCGCTGCTGCGCGAGCCTCAGCTCGGCGGCCGCATCGAGCGTGCGATCGTGCTCGGGCACCCGACCCTCAGTCGTGAGACGGCAGCGCTGCTGTCTGACCCCGACGTCGAGGTGCTTGCGGTGCGGGGCCCAGGAGAGCCTCTGAACCTCAACGGTGTGACGGTTCCGCTCGACACCGTCGCGGTCGCCGGCGGCGAGGTCGACCGCGAGTGGCTCGGGGAGTGGCAGCGGGCGTCGCGCGCAGCATCCGTGGATCTGACCCCACCTGCGCCCGACGCAGACGCACTCGCGTCGGCCGTGCCCGCCGAACGGCTCGGTGCGGTCGCTGCCGAACTCGAGGTGCTCCGCGCCCCGATCGATCGGGCGAACCTGGTCGACGCGGTCTGGCGGGCGACATGGCCGCACGACCGGCTCGTCTGGGGGTCGTCGCGACTCGTGCGCGTCGCCGACGGCGTTGTGGGGGGCAAGAAGGTGCCAGTGCACGCGAACCGCGGCCTCGCCGGCATCGACGGCACGATCGCGACGGCGATCGGGGTGGCCGTCGCCAGTCAGGCGAGCGCACGGGCCGGTGTGACGCGCGTGGTGCTCGGCGACCTCGCCCTGCTCCACGACGTCGGCGCCCTCCTCCTGCCCCCGGGAGAGCGCGAGCCGCGCATCCAGGTGATCGTCGGCAACGACGGAGGCGGCACGATCTTCGACGGTCTGGAGGTCCCGGCGGTCGCCTCGCCCGACGCCATGGATCGAGTGCTCTACACGCCGCAGTCGGTGCAGATCGAGCAGCTGGCCGCCGCCTACGGGTGGGAGTACCACCGCGTGACGACCCGTTCGGCCCTCGACCAGGCGCTCACCGCCCCCGTCACCGCCCGGCAGATCATCGAAGTCCCCCTCGCCCGCTGAGTCGCAGCATCCGTCATGATGTCTGCATGACCGCCAAGAGCAACCACCACTGGGCAGCCGCTGCCCTCGACGTCCTGCGTGTGGGCGAGGGATTCCGCCTCGCCGACGTGGATCCGCACTCGACGCCGGGCTACTCCGGCAGCAAGGCCGACGCCCAGGACGATCTCGCGGCCGGCGTCGATGAGCTCGACCCGCTGCAGGAGCGCCTGTTCGCCCAGAGCCGTGTGGAGCCCGCCTCCGCATCCGTCCTGCTCGTCCTTCAGGCCATGGACTCTGCGGGCAAGGGCGGCATCATCCGCCACGTCGTCGGCTCGGTCGATCCGCAGGGCGTCATGCTCGCCGCGTTCAAGAAGCCGACGAAGGAGGAGCTCGCCCACGACTTCCTCTGGCGGATCCAGCAGCGCGTGCCCACCCCCGGCATGATCGGCGTCTTCGACCGCTCGCACTACGAGGACGTCCTGATCGGGCGCGTGCGATCGCTCGCCCCTGCCGATGAGATCGAGCGACGGTACGACGCGATCAACGAGTTCGAGAAGCGAGTGACGGATGCCGGAACCCGCGTCGTCAAAGTCATGCTGCACATCTCTCCCGACGAGCAGCGCGAGCGGCTGATGGAACGCCTCGATCGCCCCGACAAGCACTGGAAGTACAACCCCGGAGACGTCGACGAGCGGGCGCTCTGGCCGCAGTACATGGATGCGTACCAGATCGCGTTCGAGCGCACGTCCACCGATCACGCTCCGTGGCACGTCGTTCCGGCCGATCGCAAGTGGTACGCGCGGCTCGCCGTGCAGGCGCTGCTGCGCGAGACGCTGGAGCGGATCGATCCGCAGTGGCCGACCGCGACGTTCGACGTCGAGGCTGAGAAGGCGCGGCTCGCCGCGAGCTGAGCCGCTGCGGTCGCTGAGCTTGTCGAAGCGTCGACCCTTCGACGAGCTCAGGGACCGGGCATCCCTTCTCTGTCATTTAGTACTTGATGTGATACAGTACTCGTCATGACACAGGACGATGCCTTCGCGGCCGATCTGCTGCGCGGGCACACCGACACGATCGTGCTCGGCGTGCTGCGCCGCGGCGACAGCTACGGCTTCGAGATCTACAAGGCGATCCGTGAGGCGACCGGCGGCGAGCACGAGATCAAGGAAGCAACCCTCTATGCCACCTACCGCCGGCTCGAGAAGGACGGACTCGTCGAGTCGTACTGGGGCGATGAGACCCAGGGCGGCCGGCGCAAGTACTACCGCATCACCGACGCCGGCCGCGCAGTGTTCGGCAGCAACGTGAAGGCGTGGGTCGCCACCCGCCGCGTCATCGACTCCCTCCTGGACGTCGCGTCCAGCACCACCGCTGCGAAGGACCTGAAATGAACACCGACATCCACCGACTGCTCGACGAGGTCTTCGCGGGCGTCGAGATGACTCCCGACGCGCAGGACCTCAAGGAGGAGATGCGCGCCAATCTGGTCGCACGCGTCGCCGAGCTCGAGGCATCCGGCAGCCTGCCCCGCGACGCCGCCCGCGAGGCGATCGCCGAGCTCGGCGACATCCGGGAACTGCTGGGAGAGACGGATGCCGCGGCCACCGGCATCCCGTCCACGCCCGCGACCGACGGCTACGCCGCGCTCCAGCTGCGCCATCACGTCAAGCTCAAGGCGGGCTTCGTGGTCCGGGTCGTCGTCTGGGCGCTGGTGGCAGTGGTCGGCATCGCGCTCGGCGTCCTGGGAGCCACCGGCGCCCTCCCCGTCGTCATCGGCCCCGTCATCGCGTTCTTCGGCCTCGCTTCCACGGGCCTCGGGCTCGTGGTCGGCGACTCGCTCGCGCAGGAGACGACCACCAATCACCCCATGCCACAGGCCCGCGCGGCCGGCTACGCACTGGCGACGTTCCTGGCCGCGTACGGGCTGAGCTTCGGGTTCATCGTCGCGGTCGGAGCCCTGCCGGTGTGGGCGATCGTGTTCGCCGCGCTGGGTGTCATCGCCGCGATCATCCTGTTCGCATTCCTGGGCGCGAGCCAGACCAATCGTCACAAGGCGTGGGTGCGGCACGCGCAGAACGAGGCCGCGCGTGTCGGCAACCGGTTCGAGCAGGAGCCCGAGACAGCGGCCAGGTTCGGTATCTACACGGTCGTCATCTGGCTGGTCACCTTCGGCATCATCGCCCTGCTCGTCTTCACCGTGGGGTGGTGGTGGGCACCGCTGGCCTTCGCGGGGGGTTTCGCGGTGATGATGCTCGTGCTCGCACGCATGCTCTTCGCACCCCGCAAGGGCAACTGACCCGGTCGCACCGCAGCCGGCCTCCACCCACCTCGATCAACGGAAGGGATGCTTCGCCATGCCTGAAACCACACCCGCGGCGATCGTCGCCGACGGACTCGTCAAGACCTACCGCGGCCGCGGGCGCCGGCCGGACGTGCGCGCCCTGGACGGACTGAGCTTCACCGTCGCGCCCGGCATCAGGCCAGCGCGTCGACGATCGGCCGGAACTTGACCCGCGTCTCGACGAGCTCGGATTCGGGGACGCTGCCGGCGACGATCCCTGCGCCGGCGTGCGCGACGAGCGGGATCGCGTCGCGGTACTCCGCGGGGCGCTGGGCAGGGGCGGCGCCGAACTGCGCGCAGCGCAGCGCGATCGCCCACTCACCGTCGCCGCGGGCGTCGACCCAGCCGACGGGGCCGGCGTACCTGCCCCGGTCGAAGGGCTCGAGCGTGCGGATGAGGGCGAGCGCAGCATCCGTCGGGGTTCCCGCCACCGCGGCGGTCGGGTGCAGCGCGGCCACCATGTCCAGCGACGACGCCGCATCGCGGAGGTCGCCCTCCACGTCAGTGGCGAGGTGCCACACGTTCGGCAGCTTCAGCATGAAGGGCTGTTCGCTCGCGGCCAGCGCGGTCGTGTGCGGCCGGAGTGACTCCAAGACGCTGTGGACCGCGTAGCGGTGCTCGTCGAGGTCTTTCGCGCTCGTGGCGAGGCGGACGGATGCTGCGGCATCCGCGTCCGCGTCGCCCCCGCGCGAGGCGGTACCGGCGAGCACCCGCGCAGTGACCGTCCCGGCAGCGACGGTGGCGAGCGTCTCGGGGCTCGCGCCGATGATGCCGTCGACGGCATACGTCCAGGTGTCGGGGTACTCGGACGAGAGCGCCCTGGCCAGCCGACGAAGATCGGAGCCGGCCGGAATCGTGCCGACCAGGTCGCGCGCAAGCACGACCTTGCTCACCTCGCCCGCCTCGATCGCCGTCAGCGCCCCGCGGACCGCGTCCTGGTATCCCTCGGGCCCGAGCGAGCCGGGGCCGAGAGTGCCCGACCAGTACGGCCCGTACGGCGTCGGCGCGAACGAAGGCTCCGGCAGGTCGAACGGCGAGCGGATCCGCGTGAGCCACGACCGACCGCCTCGACGGCCGACGATCGCCGACGGGACGATGATCGAGCTCGCGGAAACCGATGAGTCGTCGAACGCGAGGGCGCCGAAGCCGACGAGTCCGGTGCCCGCCACGCCGACCGGATCATCGATCTGGGCGGATGCGGCGAGCTCGCGCCAGGCCTGCGCGAGGCGTGTCGCACGTGAACCTGATGGCTGCCCGGGCATCGAGGGGTCGATGCTCAGCATCCCGACCGCGACCGAGCCCGCGAGCGCCACCATGCCTTCGCCGCGTCGGAGCCAGGCCAGCGGCTGAGCCGGGTCGGCGTACTCCAGCAGGTCGTCGATCGGCTCGATCTCACGGGTCTCGACGACAAGCCGCGCAGTGCCGTTCACCCTTCAACCTTAGACTCGCGAAGGTGACCGAAGCCCCGACGCAGAGCCCCGCACCCGACCCGCGCCCGGCTCCCTCTCCTGCCGCCGAGCGCGGCATCTGGATCGACGATGAGGACGAGTGGGCCGAGCACCGGGTGCAGTACGGCTATCCGCTCGACCTGGTGACTCGGCTCGAATCGCTCGCGATCGAGCTGAAGCGCAGCGTCACCGCGCGCGAAGCGCCGTTCGACGAGGTGACAGGGGATGCCTGGCTCGGCGTCCTCGCCGGGCTCGACCTCGAGTGATCCAGTGCACTCACCCTTTGATCGTCGAGGGTGATCAAAGGGTGAGTGTGCCGGACTGACCTGCCGCAGCGGAAGCGCCGGACCTGACGCTCAGCCGCAAGGCGGAGCTGGCCCGACGCTCAGCCGCGGGGCGGAGCCCACCCGCCTAGACTTGACGGGTGACTTCCGAGCCCCATCGCGCCGACCTCGGCAAAGACCCCGCGCGCGTCAGCGGGATGTTCGACGAGGTCGCCGCCGGCTACGACCGGACCAATACGGTGCTGAGCCTCGGAAACGACCAGCTGTGGCGCGCGGCGACCACGCGTGCGGTCGCGCCCAGGCGCGGGCAGCGCATCCTCGACCTGGCCGCCGGCACCGGGGCCAGTTCGGTGGCTCTCGCCCGCAGCGGCGCCGAGGTCGTGGCCGCCGACTTCTCGCCCGGCATGATCGCCGAGGGGGAGCGCCGGCACGGGTCAGGGGCGCCGGGAGGCGGCATCCCGAACCTGTCTTTCGTCGAAGCGGACGCGACGGCGCTGCCGTTCGGCGACGCCGAGTTCGACACCGTCACGATGTCGTTCGGCCTTCGCAACGTGAACGACCCGAAGAAGGCCCTCGGTGAGCTGCTGCGCGTCACCAGGCCCGGTGGACGACTCGTGATCTGCGAGTTCTCGCAGCCGCCTTCGCGCACCTTCAACGGTCTCTACCGCTTCTACAACGACCGCGTGCTGCCGATCGTCGCGAAGACCGTGAGCTCGAACGCCGACGCCTACGACTACCTGAACGAGTCGATCAAGGACTGGCCCGACCAGCGCACGCTGGCGGCGTGGATCCGCGAGGCCGGCTGGACCGATGTTGCCCACCGCAACCTCTCGTTCGGCATCGTCGCCCTGCACCGCGCCACCAAGCCGACGGTAGGCTGAGATGGTGTCCTCGAGTCCCTCAGTGCCGGGCTCGCAATTCGCGGGCAAGCTGGGCCTCAGCGAACGCATCTTCGCGGGACCGAGATCGCGACGGCTGATGGCACGCGTCGATGACGGACTCGCGCAGGTCGACCGCAACCTCGCCTTCGAACTGACGATCACCGACCGCCTGGTCGATGCGGCGAGCCGCTACCTGTACGAGGCGGGTGGCAAGCGCCTGCGCCCGCTGCTGGCGATCCTGACGGCGCAGCTGGGCAGCGGGGTCACGCCCGAGGTGATCCAGGTGGCGACCGCGCTCGAGATCACCCACCTGGGTTCGCTCTATCACGATGACGTGATGGATGCTGCTGAGAAGCGCCGCGGAGTACCCAGCGCCCAGACGGTGTGGGGCAACAATCTCGCGATCCTCACCGGCGACCTGCTCTTCTCGCGCGCGAGTCAGATCATGGCCAAGCTCGGCGAGCGGGCGATCCACCTGCAGGCCGACACGTTCGAGCGACTCGTGCTCGGACAGATGCACGAGACCCTCGGTCCGCAGGAAGGTGACGACCCGGTCGACTTCTATCTGCGGGTCCTCGCCGACAAGACCGGGTCGCTGATCGCCGCCGCCGCGCAGGCCGGAGTGATCTTCTCGGACGGGCCCGCGGAGTTCGAGCACGCCCTTTCGCAGTTCGGCGAGAAGGCGGGCGTCGCCTTCCAATTGCTGGACGACGTCATCGACCTGTCGGCCGACCCCGACGAGACCGGCAAAGTACCTGGCACCGACCTGCGTGCGGGTGTGCCGACGATGCCCTACCTGCTGCTGGGGCAGCGCACCGATGCCGGATCTCTCGCCCTGCGCGAGCGCATCGACACCGGAGTCGCGGCGATCGCGGACGGCGGCGATCCCGCACTGCTGGACGCCGACCTCACCGAACTGCGCGAGCACGAGGCGACCGAGGCGACGCGCGCGCTCGCCAACACGTGGTCGCGCGACGCGGTCGACGCGCTCGAGCCGCTGCCCGACGGGCCGGTGCGCGAAGCACTCACGCGGTTCGCCCAGGCCGTGGCCGACCGCTCCAGCTGACAGCGTCGGTCGCTGAGCCCGTCGAAGCGTCGCACCCGTACCACTCAAGGAGACCCCCATGACCAAGCTCAGGCTGGCCATCGTCGGCGCAGGACCCGCCGGAATCTATGCGGCCGACATCCTGCTCAAGGCGGAGCGCAAGTTCGACGTATCGATCGACCTCTTCGAGCAGCTCCCGGCCCCCTATGGACTCGTCCGGTACGGCGTCGCTCCCGACCACCCGCGCATCAAGGGCATCATCACGGCCCTGCGTGATGTGCTCGACCGCGGCGACATCCGCATCTTCGGCAACGTCCGCTTCGGCCAGGACATCACCCTCGACGACCTCAAGCAGCACTACCACGCCGTGATCTTCGCGACCGGGGCGATCCGCGACGCCGCCCTCGACATCCCCGGCATCGATGCGGACGGCTCGTACGGCGCCGCCGACTTCGTGAGCTGGTTCGACGGCCACCCCGATGTGCCGCGCGAATGGCCGTTGGATGCAGCATCCGTCGCCGTCGTGGGGGTCGGCAACGTCGCACTCGATGTCTCGCGCATGCTCGCCAAGCACGCGGAAGATCTGCTGCCCACCGAGATCCCCGAGAACGTGCACGCGGGCCTGGCCGCCTCGGCGGTGACCGATGTGCACGTGTTCGGCCGCCGCGGGCCGGCGCAGGTCAAGTTCACTCCGCTCGAACTGCGGGAACTCGGCGAGCTGCGCGACGTCGACATGGTCGTCTACGACGAGGACTTCGACTACGACGACGCCTCGCGCGCCGCGATCGCCAGCAACAAGCAGGTCATGGTGATCGATCGCGTCCTGCAGTCGTGGCGCACGCGCGCATCGGTCAACAACGCCGGGGGCACAGCATCCCGTCGCTTGCACCTGCACTTCTGGGCCAAGCCCGTCGAGGTCAAGACGGACGCCGAGGGGCGCGTGGCGGCGCTCGTGTACGAGCGCACGCGTCCGGACGCCGAGGGCGGCGTCGTCGGTACCGGCGAGCTGCGCGAAGTGCCGATCCAGGCGCTGTACCGCGCCGTCGGGTATTTCGGCTCGCCGCTGCCCGGCGTTCCGTTCGACAAGCGCCACGGAGTCATCCCGAACCACGAGGGCCAGGCGGTGCACAAGGATTCCAACGAACGCGTGCCCGGCGTGTACGCCACGGGCTGGATCAAGCGCGGGCCGGTGGGCCTCATCGGCCACACGAAGTCCGACGCGATGGAGACCGTCCGCCACCTCATCAACGACCAGGCGTCATGGTGGCAGCCGGCCGATCCGTCCGATGAGGCGATCCCGGCGCTGCTGGCCGAGCGCGGGGTCAGGTGGACCGACCTCGAGGGCTGGCACCGCCTCGACGAGCACGAGGTCGCCCTGGGTGCCCCGCACGGGCGGGCCCGCATCAAGGTCGTCCCGCGCGACGAGATGATCCAGGTCTCGCGCGGCGAGTAGCCCCTCGTTCCCGCAATGCACCCTCGGTTCCCGCAATGCACCCTCGGCGAGGGTGCATTGCGACGGTCGAGGGTGCATTGCGGGGGCCGGGCCTAGGCTGACCGGATGAGCGACTCGTGGGTGCCCGACATCCTTGGCAAAGGCTTCGAGCAGCTCACGCTGCCCCTCGGCCACGACGAGGAGGGGCCAGTCGTCGCGACGCTCGTGCGCAGCATCCCGAATCAGCTCTCCCGCGTGACCGGGCCGCTCGCCGACGTCGATGTGCTCTACGTGCACGGCTGGTCGGACTTCTTCTTCCAGACCGAACTGGCGCGGTTCTGGAACCGGCTGGGCGCGCGGTTCTACGCGCTCGACCTGCGCAAGTACGGCCGATCGCTGCGCGAGGGCCAGACGCCCGGCTACACCGAGTCGCTCCAGACATACGACGAAGACATCGCCGCGGCACGCGAGGCGATGGCCCGGGGGAAGGATGCCGCCGCCCGCCGCCTGGTGCTGCTGGGTCATTCGACCGGAGGCCTGACGCTCACGCTGTGGGCGGCGCGGCACCCCGAGGCGGCTTCGGCGGTCGTGCTGAACAGCCCGTGGCTCGAGCTGCAGGTGGGCGCCGTGGGGCGCCAGGCACTTGCCCCGCTGGTGGGCGTGCGCGCGAGGCTCGATCCGCTGGGTACGCACCCCGCGGTCGACCTCGGCTTCTACACGCGCGCGCAGACCGAACTCGGCAGTCTGCCCGCCTCGCTCGACCTCTCGCTCTGGCGGCCGGAGCGCGGCTTTCCGACCCACCCGGGCTGGCTCAACGCGGTCATCCAGGGGCACCGCACGATCGCGACCGGTGTCGAGGTCGGCGCCCCCGCCCTCGTGCTGCTGTCGAAACGGTTCGCGTCTCCGTTCGCGTGGTCGGACGCGCTCACGTCGTCCGATTCGGTGCTCGTCGTCGACGACATCGCCCGGGCCGCCACGCGCATCGGCTCGCTCGTGACGATCGCGCGCATCGACGGCGCCATCCACGACGTGTTCCTCTCGGCCGCCGATCCGCGTGCGCACGCGTACGCGGCGCTGGAGAGGTGGATCATCGGATGCCTCGACCCCCGGCATCCCGTGCTGTTCGGCGCTACAGATCCCCGAGGGTGACGTAGACGAACTCGGGTGCCGCGAACGCCCCGGTGATCACGCAGATCACGGCGAGATCCGTGTCGGGCGTCGTGAGGTTCCATTCGACGGCGACGTCGGCCGCGTCGATGCGCCACGACCGGAGCGCATCGGGCGCCACCGAGCCTTCCGCGAACACGGTCTGGACCTGGGGGATGCAGACCGACGCGACCGCGGCCGGGTCGTAGCTCTGCACCGTGCCGTCGGCCCCGATCGCCGGCCCCGGCTCGGTGGGCGGAAGATCGGGCTCGGTCGACGCGCCCTCGTCAGCGACGCCGTCATCGGGGGCGGCGGGTTCGGTCGAGGCCGCGGTACCGCCGGGAGCAGTCGACGCGCTCGGTGACACGGATGCTGTCGCCGGGCGGCTCGCCGACTCCGACGGGCTCGCCGTCGGGTCGGCCGCGCATCCTGAGATCGCCAGCGTCGTCGCGAGCACTGTCGCGGTGAGGAGAACGGCGGGGTCGCGACGGCTCATCCTCCGATGTTCGCACTCGGCCGACCCGGCCGTCACCGCCTGGCGTCGTGGGGCGCACAGTGATACCGCTGTGACCGGCCGCGGGGCGGTGCCCCGCGGCCGGTGTCGTCGTGTTACAGCCGTGTTTCGAATCCTATGCGTGACTTCCCTATGGTCGAAGGGCACCGCGACGAGGCGAAGCGGGTGCGCGGCACCCGCTTTGGTGGGGGCGATCCCGCCTCGCGGTGCTCGACCCACAAGGAGCACCATGTCCCGCAAGAGATTCCTGTCCGTTGCCGCGTTGGCACTTCCCCTCGCCCTGCTCATCTCCGGCTGCGCCGGCTCGTCCAGCCCTGGCTCGACCGGTGAGAGCTCCGACCCGATCCGCATCGGCGTCGTCGGCGCCGGCGACCCCTACTGGGACACCTACAAAGAGGCCGCGGCCGCGGAGGGCATCAACATCGAGCTCGTCGACTTCAGCGAGTACACGCAGCCCAACCCCGCACTGTCGGCCGATGAGCTCGATCTGAACCAGTTCCAGCACATCATCTACCTCGCCACCTACAACGTGAACAGCGACGACGACCTGCAGCCGATCGGCTCGACGGCGATCTACCCGCTCGGCCTGTACTCGACCCAGTACAAGTCGGTCGCCGACATCCCGGCCGGCGCCACGGTCGCCGTGCCCAACGACGAGAGCAATCAGGCGCGCGGGCTCCTCGTGCTCCAGTCCGCCGGTCTGGTCGAGCTGAAGGACGGCGGATCGATCTTCTCGACCGTCGCCGATGTCGAGCCGAACTCCAAGGTCAAGGTCGAGGCGCTCGATGCCGCGTTCACCGCGACGTCGCTGCCGGACGTGGCCGCGGCGATCATCAACAACGACTTCGTCGAGGACGCGGGGCTGACCTTCGATGACGCGATCGCCAAGGACGACCCGTCCGACCCGAAGGCCTTCCCGTACATCAACATCTTCGCCGCGAAGGCGGCGGATGCGGACAACCCCACCTACTTGAAGCTGGTCGAGATCTTCCAGACGAACAAGGACGTGCTCGCAGGGCTTCAGGAGGCGTCGGGCGGAACGGCCGTCACCGTCCAGACTCCGGTCAGCGACCTGGTGGCCTCGCTCACCGACGTCGAGAACGACATCCGGGCCAAGAAGTAGGTTCCCGCCGGTGCGGCCCGTCCGACACGGACGGGCCGCACCGGCATGTCATCGCTCAAGGAGCTGCGCATGACCCTCATCAGACTCACCGACGTCACGAAGCGGTATCCCGCCTCGACCAAGGACTCCGAGCCGGTCGTCGCGGTCGACGACGTCTCACTCGAGATCGCTGCGGGCGAGATCTGCGGCATCATCGGGTACTCGGGTGCGGGCAAGAGCACGGTGCTGCGGCTGGTCAACGCCCTCGAAGAGCCCACGTCGGGCTCGGTCGAGATCGACGGCCGCGACATCACCAAGCTCCGCGAGAAAGAGCTGCGCGCCCTGCGCGGCGACATCGGCATGATCTTCCAGCAGTTCAACCTGTTCGAATCGCGGACCGTCGCCGGCAACGTCGCCTACCCCCTCGAGGTCGCCGGCCGATCCCGTGCCGAGATCAAGACGCGCGTGACCGAGCTGCTCGACTTCGTCGGGCTCGCGGGCAAAGCCGGCAATTACCCCGAACAGCTCTCGGGCGGACAGAAGCAGCGGGTCGGCATCGCGCGCGCACTCGCGACCAGCCCCCGCATCCTGCTCGCCGATGAGGCCACGAGCGCCCTCGATCCCGACACCACGCAGGAAGTGCTCGAGCTGCTGCGCAGGGTCAATCGTGACCTCGGCATCACGATCCTCGTCATCACGCACGAGATGGATGTGATCCGCACCCTCGCCGACCGCGTCATCGTGATGGAGGACGGCGGCATCATCGAGAGCGGCGCTGTCTTCGACGTGCTGTCCGCACCGCAGCACGCGGCCACCCAGCGGTTCGTGGCGAGCATCATCGAGGACGTGCCGGTCGGCGCTCAGCTGCAGACGCTCCGGGAGCGCCATCCCGGGCGCATCGTGACGTTCACGATCCGCGACGGCGACGTCACGCAGGCCGACGTCTTCGCGGCGCTCGCCGCGGAGGGCGTCCGCTTCGAGCTGATCCACGGGGGCATCAACGACATCCGCGGCCGCGTGTTCGGTCACCTGACGCTCGCGCTGGATGGTGAAGCGGATGCTGTCGAGCGCGCGATCGTCGCAGCATCCGCGTTCGCCCCGCTCATCGAGGAGGACGCTCGTGGATAGGCTCATCGGTCTGCTGCCCGAACTGTGGTCGGCGACGTTCGAGACCCTGTACGTCGTCTCGCTCGCGCTCGTCTTCGGCGGGATCGCGGGGCTCCTGCTCGGGCTCGCGCTGTACGCGACCCGTCCAGGCAGCCTCTTCCCGCACCGCGCGGTCTTCGGCGTGCTGAACGTGATCGTCAACTTCTTCCGCCCGATCCCGTTCGTGATCCTGCTCGCCGCCGTCCAGCCCATCGCGCGCAGCATCGGCATCCCGGGAATCGGTCCGGAGTTCGGCATCTTCGCGATCACCCTGGCTTCGATGTTCGCGATCAGCAGGATCGTCGAGCAGAACCTGCTGACCGTGCGTCCCGGCATCATCGAGGCCGCCCGCGCGGCGGGGGCGAGCCGCTCGCGCATCCTCTTCCGGCTCATTCCGCGTGAGGCGCTCGGGCCGCTCATCCTCGGCTACACGTTCATCGTGGTCGCGCTCGTCGACATGACGGCGATCGCGGGCGCGGTGGCCGCAGGAGGACTCGGCGAGTTCGCGATCGTCTACGGGTTCAAGCAGTTCAACCCCGTCGTGACGTGGGCGGCGGTGCTGATCATCATCGTGATCGTGCAGGGCGTGCAGTTCATCGGCAACGCCCTCGCGCGCCGGGTGCTGCGCCGCTGATCGCTCGCCGGCAGCGCATCAGCCGACAGCGGGCTCGCCGGCAGCGGTTCAGCCGGCGGCGGCCGGCACCGGGGTGGCGGCGATCGAGAGCAAAGTGCGTGCGATCGCTCCGGCCACGCGGTCGGTCTGCCGCAGCGAGAGCGAATCGGCGCGGGGGCGCGTGAAGGCACCGCTTTCGGTGGCCGATGTGAACGGTCCGATCGCGAACAGGGTCTCCTGCACCCGACCGTCGCTCGAACGCACTCGGCCGACGTCATCGACATCGATGCGTCCGAGCGAGCCCGTGAACGAGGCATCCGCGACCTGCAGCTCCCTGCCGTGGGTGCGGGCGAGGTGCCGAAGCGCCGGATTGTCGCTGACGGCCGCACCCGAGCCGGGGAGCCACGCGTCCACGAGCGTCCGCGCGACGACCTCGCCGGGGGCACGCGGACTGGATGCCACGAACCCGCGCTCTGGATCGATCACGACCGTGACCTCAGGACCGAGGAACCGCACGACCCCGGCGCGCGACAGCGCGAGGAGCTCATCGAGGCGGTGCGCGGGCGGACCGCTGGCGACATAACTGAAGAACGTGTGCCAGCGCACGGGCAGCGACACGGCCCGCGACCGAGCGCTCCAGCGTTCGGTCGGGATGTCGCTCAGGGCGAGGAAGGAGAAGAGGATCGTCAGGAATACCGCCTGCGCGCTGCTGCGCTCCTGAGTGGTGCGCAGGGTGAGGTCCTCGGCGATGTGGCGCCGCACCCGCTCCTGCAGATCGTGATCCGACTCGAACGTCTCGCCCTCGAGGGGGCGATCCAAATGCCGCACGTCGAACCGGTCGAGTGGATCCGGCACCCATGGTTCCGCGATGCTGCGCAGACCCGGGTCGCCGGCGTGCGCGCGCAGCACCGCACGGAACTGTTCCCATGTGCCGTTCACGCGGTCGGGATGCCCGGTGAAGAGCTCGCGATAGTGACCCCACGCCAGCTCCTGGCTGATGAGCGGCCAGATGTCGGCGTCGAAATCGATCGGACCAGGTCGCTCGAGCAGGGCGGCGATCGCGTGCTTCGTGAGCACCTCGAGCGCGGGCGGGTCGCCCTGCAGGGTGGATGACACCTTCGACCGGTAGGGCACGCCCCGCCGTGATCCGAGATGCAGGCGCGGCTCGTCACCCGACGGTTCGTAGCGGAGCGTTCCGTCGGCATCGGGCACGAAGCGGCCGCCTCTTCCTTCGGCCAGGAGCACGACCAGGTCGACCGATGCGAGGCCGAGGCCCCGGACGATGACGTCTTCGGCCGGCGCGAGCGCGGACAAGTCGGCATCCGAGGTGAAGGCAGGAGCGACGTAGCCCAGCCCCAGGCGCCGGGCGGTCGAGATCAGTTCCGCCGTCTCGCCGTCGGGCTCGCGTCCGTTGTGCCCGACGGCGTACACGACCAGATCGGCGGTGAGCCCGCCGCCAGACGCGAGGTCGACCGCGTAGCCGTCCTCGTCGTGATGGACGGCGGCGACCGTGTCATCGAGCCAGCGCACCGTGGTGCCGGCGGGCGCCGACGCGACAGTCGTGCGCCAGAACCAGTCCAGGTAGTAGCTCTGCAGGCGCCGGGTCGGGAAGCTGTTGCCCCGCAGCGTCTGCACCTCGGCGGCGACCCTCGCATCGTCGATGCGCACGTCGGGCAGGCCGCCGGTGCGCACGAGCTCTGCCCAGTCGATGAGCGACGGCCCCGGGCGGATATCGCCCTCGATCGTGTTCGAGTCATCGGTGAAGACCGTCACGTCCTGCGCCATCGAATTGAGCTTCAACAGCGGCGACTGGTCACGCCGCCAGATGCGCCCGGCGCCCGGCGGATGCGGATCGACGAGCGTGATCTGGACGTCGTCCGGCCACGGCGTCGACCGCGCGAACAGGCGCTCCAGGAGCATCACCGCGCGCGGGCCGGCCCCCACCACGACGATCCGCAGGCGTGACACGGCGCCTACTGCGCGCTCGGGGTGCGCACCGCCGCGAACGTCGAGCGCCGCCGCAGCGCGAAGCCGAGCCGTTCATAGGCGGCGATCGCGCCGGTGTTCGTGGCTGCGGCGTGCAGCAGCGCCCGGTCGCCGCGCGCGCGGATGTGGTGGGCGACGTCCAACACGAGGCGCGACGCGAGCCCCTGCCGGCGATGGTCGGCATCGGTGGCGACCGCGCTGATCTCCGTCCACCCTTCGGGGTGCAGACGCTCGCCGGCCATCGCGACGAGGCGACCGTCGCGGCGGATGCCGATGTACCGGCCGAGCTCGTAGGTCCGCGGCCGGAAGGGGCCGGGCTGATTGCGCTCGACGATCGCCAGCATCTCGGGAACGTCCTGCGCGCCGAGGACGACGGCTTCGTCATCGGGTCGCGTGCGGAGGGCATCGGTTTCGACGAGTTGCACGCCTTCGCCTTTCCCGATGACCTCCCAGCCGGGTGGGAACTCGGGATCGGCGCCCGAGATGCCGATCTCGGCGCCCGGCGCCACGATCCCGGTGAGGGCGTCCCAGACGCGCGGGTCGTCCCATGACTTGACCGCCACGAACGGCGCGACGTCATCGGGGTAACGGCGCGCGATGTCGTCGCCGATCGCGAACGACGCATGCGGACCGGTCAGCGCGTGCCATGCGGCGTTGTCGAGGACGATCGCATCGTCGTGGGGTACGCCGCGGGGTACGTCATGCGGGGAGCGCGCCATGGGTGCCTTTCCATCGGTCGCGACCGATGAGACGTGGAGAGCGAAGGGAGACCGGTGGATCGGTCCCCGGTTCACGCTACGAGATCGGCGGGGCACCTCGGCGCGAGGTTGCGCATTGTGAACCGATCGAGGGGTGGAGGCGATGCGACTGTGTCGTCTCGTGACGCGTCGAGTCGGTGCATGACGATCCTTCTCGGTGCAATCGCCGACCGGGTGAGAGCGTCGCGCTGCGGCATCTCCACCGCGACCACCCCCCGACAGGAGCACACGCATGTCTGCCACCTCGACGGCGCGATCAGTGCGACCCCCCGTGGCGCGCTATATCGCCTCGCGCCTCGGCCAGGCGCTGATCGTGCTGTGGGCCGCCTACACGGTGTCGTTCATCGTCCTGTACGCGCTGCCCAGCGACCCGGTGGCCCTGCTCGCAGGTGGTGACGCCAGCGACATCACGCCCGAGCAGCTCGACGCGCTGCGAGTGAAGTACGGCCTCGACCGCCCGCTCTTCGTGCAGTACTTCGTGCAGCTGGCCGGGGTGCTGACCGGTCACCTGGGTGTCTCGATCTCATCGGGGCGTCCGGTGACCGAGGTGATCGGCGAGGCCATCCCGCCCACGCTGCAGCTGGCCGGCTTCGCCTTCGTCATCGCGGTCGTCTTCGGCGGGGGTCTCGCGGTGATCGCGACGTTCGTTCGCGGGCGCTCGCTCTCGGCCTTCCTGCTCGGCCTGCCCCCGTTGGGCGTCGCCATCCCGTCCTTCTGGTTCGGTCTCATGCTGATCCAGTGGTTCTCGTTCCAGGTGCCGATCTTTCCGGCGATGGGCGACAAGTCGTTCGCCGCGCTCGTCCTGCCGGCCATCACCCTGGCGCTCCCGACCGGCGCGATGATCGCCCAGTTGCTCTCCAAGAGCCTGTCCACCTCGCTCCGCGAGCCGTACATCGACACGGCGTGGGCGAAGGGCGGCGATCGCCGTCGCGTCCATCTCCGCCACGCTCTGCGCAACGCCGCGCTGCCTGCGATCACGATCACCGGTTTGATCGTGGGCCAATTGCTCGCGGGGACAGTCGTCACCGAGACGGTGTTCTCGCGCCCCGGGATCGGGCGCGTGACGGCGACCGCCGTGCAGCAGCAGGACATCCCCGTCGTCCAGGGGGTCGTGCTGTTCGCCGCGTCCGCATTCGTGCTGGCCAACCTCGCGGTCGACCTCGTCTATCCTCTGCTCGACCCGCGCATCCAGCTCAGCGCCCCCTCCCGCCGGCTGCGGCCGGGTGCCGCCGACCTCACGGAGGCGACGCCCGTCGATGACGTCTCGCTCGAGTCGGAAGAAGAGCTGGAGACGGTGCGCTGATGAGCGAGTCCACCACCCTGCTGCCCGGCACCGCGCAGCGACCCGACGACGGATTCGGGTCGACCGCGGCCGACCGCTTCGACGACGCGGTCGCCGAGCGCACCACGAGCACACGATCCCCTCGCACGCCGCCCGCGCTGCGGCAGCTTCTGCGCAGCCCCCTCGCGGTCGTGGCCGTGGTGTGGATCGTGCTGGTCCTGGTCGCTGCCATCTGGCCGAATCTGCTCGCGCCGGGCGACCCGCTCACGGGTGTTCCCGCCGACAAGCTCCAGGCCCCGTCCGCTCAGCACTGGTTCGGCACCGACCAGATCGGCCGCGACCTGTACACGCGCGTCGTGCACGGTACCTCGCTGACCGTCTCGGCTGCGGCGATCGCGGTCGGCGTCGGGTTGATCGCCGGGTCGCTTCTCGGCTTGATCAGCGGCTTCGCGGGCGGACGAGTGGATGCTGTGGTCATGCGCGTCGCCGACGTGCTGCTGTCGATCCCGAGCCTGCTGCTGTCGCTCGCGATCATCACCGCACTCGGGTTCGGCACGATCAACGTGGCGATCGCCGTCGGCATCGCTAGCGTCGCGTCGGTCGCGCGGATCATGCGCTCCGAGGTGATCAAGGTGCGCAGCTCGGCCTACATCGAAGCCGCTCGCGCGTCGGGAAATCGGTGGAGCCGCATCCTGTTCCGCCATGTGCTCCCGAATTCGAGCGGCCCGGTGATCGTGCTCGGAGTCCTCGAGTTCGGCACGGCGATCCTCGCGGTCTCGGCGCTCAGCTTCCTCGGATTCGGCGCACCCCCGCCGGCGCCGGAGTGGGGCGCGCTCGTCTCGGGTGGCCGCGACTTCCTGCGGGGCGCCTGGTGGCTCACCACGCTGCCCGGTCTCACGATCGTGCTGACCGTTCTGGCGGTCAATCGCCTGGCGCGCGGCCTCGGCTCGGAAGGGCGGTCGGCGCGATGACCGCGGACGCACCACTGCTGGACATCACGGATCTGTCCGTCACCTATCGCACGCCGTACGGCGAGATCGACGCTGTGCGCGGGGCGAGCCTGACCGTCGCGGCGGGCGAGACCGTCGCGATCGTGGGTGAGTCCGGCTCGGGCAAGTCCACGACCGTGCACGCGATCATCCGGCTGCTGCCCGCAGCGGCCGCGATCCCCGCCGGCTCGATCCGCTTCGGTGAGACCGACCTGGTCCGCGCGTCGGGGGCTGTGCTCCGCTCGATCCGCGGGCGCGAGATCGGCTTCGTGCCGCAGGACCCCAGTGTCAGCCTGAACCCCGTCACGCGAATCGGGGTGCAGGTGGCCGAGGTGCTGCGCATCCACGGGCTCGCCGATCGTCGGAACGCGGCGCAGCGCGCGATCGCCGCCCTCGAGCGCGCCGGGCTGCCCGATGCGGGCGTGCGGGCGCAGCAGTATCCGCACGAGCTCTCGGGCGGGATGCGCCAGCGCGTGCTGATCGCGATCGCCATCATCGCCGATCCTCCGCTGATCATCGCCGATGAGCCCACCAGCGCGCTCGATGTCACCGTGCAGCGACAGATCCTCGATCACCTCGACACACTCAAGCGCGAACGGGGCACGAGCCTGCTGCTGATCACCCACGACCTCGGTGTCGCCGGCGACCGTGCCGACCGGATCATCGTGATGTCGCAGGGCGAGATCGTTGAACAGGGCACACCGGACGAGGTGCTGCGAAACCCGCAGCACGCCTACACCCGCCAGCTGATCGCCGCGGCGCCGAGCCTCAACGCGCACCGGGGAGCCGTGGCCGGCGTCGCGCCGACCTCGCGTCCGGTGATCGCGCTCAGCGGGCGCCCGGGCGACCCGTTCGCCGCAGCATCGGCAGAAGCGGTCTCGGCAGCAGCGGTATCGGCGGAGCCGGCGCCCGCATCGTCGGGCCCCGAGGCCGAGCCGGTGATCCGCGTCGAGGGTCTCGTGAAGGAATTCGCCGTCCCGGGTGGCGCGCAGACGCTGCGGGCCGTGGACGACGTGAGCTTCGCGATCGAGCGTGGCCGCACGCTCGCGCTCGTGGGTGAATCCGGCTCGGGCAAGACGACGACGGCGCGATTGGCGCTTCGCCTCGTCGAACCCACGGCAGGGAGCATCCACGTGGACGGAGTGGAGGTCACCCGTCTCGGCGGCGAGCGTCTGCGCCAACTGCGCCGCCGCATCCAGCTCGTGCAGCAGAACCCGTATGCGGCGCTCAACCCGCGGCTGAGCATCGAGGCGATCATCACCGACCCGCTCGTGGCGTACCGGCTCGGGACGTCCGCGGTCCGGCGTGCCCGCGCCGAGGAGCTCGTCGATGTGGTGGCGCTGCCGACATCGGTGCTGAAGCGCAAGCCGGCCGAGCTCTCGGGCGGACAGCGCCAGCGGGTCGCGATCGCCCGTGCCCTCGCTCTCTCGCCCGAGCTGCTGGTGCTCGATGAGCCGGTCTCCGCGCTGGACGTGTCGATCCAGCATCAGATCCTCACGCTGCTGACCTCGATCCAGCACGAGCTCGGCGTCAGCTACCTGTTCATCTCGCACGACCTCGCGGTCGTCCGTCAGATCGCGCACACCGTCGGCGTCATGCAGAGGGGCCGGGTCGTCGAGTTCGGCACGGCCGCCGACGTGTTCGAGAACCCGACCGCCGCGTACACGCGCACGCTGCTGGACGCGATCCCCGGGCGTCTCGCGACCTCGCTCTGACAGCATCCGTCCTTCCCACGCCGTTTCGAAACCCTCACCAAGGAGCACGATGAACACCAGACGCACCACCTTCCTCGCGGCCATAGCCGTGGTCGCCGGGCTCACGCTCAGCGCATGCGCGGGCGGCAGCTCGCCCGCCGGCGATGCCACGCCGGACGCCACGCCGGTCGACGGCGGCGACCTGACCTTCGCGATCGCCAACGATCCGATCTCGCTGAACCCCTCGGGCACCGGCGCGGGCAACGACACGTGGTACGTCACACGTCAGCTCGTGGACTCGCTGCTCTACCAGAACCCCGAGACCGGTGAGCTCGACCCGTGGCTGGCGAGCTCCTACACCGTGAACGACGATGCGACGGTCTTCACGTTCACGCTGCGCGACGACGTGACCTTTTCGGACGGCACGCCGTTGACCGCCGCCAACGTCAAGGCGACGTTCGACGACATCGTGGCCGCCGGCGCGCTCAGCCAGTCGGTGAGCAGTTTCGTCGGCTACGACCAGACGGTCGTCGACGACGATCACACGGTCGAGGTGCGCTTCACCAAGCCCAACGCCGCATTCCCCAACTCGACCGCCGCCGTCGGCCTCGGCATCGTAGGAGCCGCGACCCTCGCGGTGCCCTTCGCGGATCGTGCGGACGGCAAGGCGCTAGTCGGCACCGGACCCTTCACGCTGGACACCTACACGAAGGACGTCGAGACCGTGCTGAAAGCGCGCGACGACTATGCCTGGGCGCCGGCAGCACTCGGCAACGACGGTCGCGCCCACCTCGACTCGGTCACCTTCCAGATCGTGCCCGAGGCCGGCGTCCGCACGGGCAGCCTCACCTCCGATCAGGTCGACGTGATCGGCAGCGTGCCGCCGACCGATGTCGCTTCGCTCGAGCAGAGCGGGTATCCGCTGGTCTGGCGTGCCAACCCGGGCGTCAGCTTCGGGCTGTTGTTCAACCAGGCGAGTCCGATCGTCTCCGACATCGCGGTGCGCGAAGCCATCTCGGCGGCGATCGACCCGACGGTCGTGCGCGACACGGCGCTGAACGAGTACTTCAACGTGGCCACCAGCGCCCTCGCGAAGAACACGCCCGGATACGCCGACGAGAGCGCGTACTTCACCTACGACCCCGACCACGCCGCCGAACTGCTCGACGGCGCGGGCTGGACGAAGGGCGCCGACGGCACCCGCACGAAGGACGGTCAGCCCTTGTCGCTCACGCTCCTGTGGATCACGAACTTCGGACCCAACCAGACATCGCTCGAGCTCATCCAGCAGCAGCTGAAGGCCGTGGGGATCAGCCTCGTCCTGCAGGCCAACACCGTTCCCGACTTCCTGGCCAAGCAGAAGGCCGGTGCTTTCGACGTCGCCTGGGGCAACCTCTCCCGTGCGGACGGCGACGTGCTGCGCACGCAGTTCTCCGCGGCGACCAACACGCTCAGCATCAAAGACCCCGAGCTCGAGAGCCTCCTGCAGGGGCAGCTCGCGAGCGGCGACGCGACCGCGCGCAACGCGATCCTTGCCGACGCTCAGGCGCGCATCGCGAGCCAGTACTACCAGATCCCGGTGCACGAGCTGACCTCGATCCTGGGCACGCAGACGACCGTGCACGGCGTCAGCCTGGGCGCCGACTCGCGGCTGAACCCGCTGGTGGGCGCCTGGATCCAGGCCGGCTGACCGCGACGCGAGGGGCGGGTCGCGTTGACCGGCCCGCCCCCCGCAACACCTTCCTCTTCAACCCACGACGACAGAGAGCGAGACCAGGATGCCGACATCCGACGCCCACGCCACCATCACCGCCGCAGGCTTCACCCTCGCCGGCAGCTTTCCCGAGAACGACCCGGCGGCAGGTCTCGAAGAGACCCTGCGGCTGTTCGAGTACGCCGAAGAGCTCGGACTCCAGGTCGCCGGCATCCGGCAGCGCCATCTCGAGCGCGGAGTCTCATCCGCCCTCACCTTCCTTGCCGCCGCGACTCAGCGCACTCGGACGCTGCGCCTGGAGACGGCCGTCGTCCCGCTCGGCTATGAGACGCCGTTCCGCCTCGCCGAGGACTTCGCCACGGTGGACGCGCTGTCCGGCGGCCGGGTGAACGCCGGAGTCAGCTCGTCGGCACCGCACGGCGACCTGCTCGGTCCGCTCGGGCGCACCGACGGCGACACGGCCCTGGACCCGTACGTGCTGATCGCGAGATTCCTCGAGGCACTCGAGGGCAGGCCACTGGCCGACGAAGACATCTACACGCCATACGGCCCGCAGACCCCGCGCGTGCAGCCGCACATCCCCTCGCTGCGCGAGCGGGTCTGGCTCGGCGGGGGCTCACTCCGCTCGGTGCGCTGGGCCGCCGAGCGAGGTCTGAAGCTCCTGCTCGGAAACGTCACCTCCAGCGAGAACGAGGCCCCTTTCGAGATCGCGCAGAGGGTGCACATCGACGAATACCACGAGCGGTTCTCCGGGCCGGGAAGCCCCGCGGTCGGCGTCGAGCGCGTCATCCTGCCGCTGGACAGCGCGACCGCGGCGCAGCGCGAGCACTACACCGCCTACGCCGCCGCGCGCGACGAGCGCACGGCGGGCACATTCCTCGGTCACGTCTTCCAGCGCGACCTGTTCGGAACGTCCGAGCAGATCATCGAGCGACTCCGCGACGATCCGGCGATCGACGGACTCACCGAGCTGCGCATCGCGCTGCCGTACGCGTTCGCCCTCGACGACTACCGCCAGATCCTCTCGGACATCCGATACGCGGTGCTGCCGCAGGTGGGCTGGTCGCCCGCGGGCACCCCAGCGCGCGATGCCGTGCTCGAGGCGACCGCCGTCGCCTGAGCTCTTCCCGCGTTACCGCGTGTAACGAAGCATGACCACGCTTGACGCACTCGGCCGCCCCCCGGGGCGGCGTGCGTCAGGCTCGAACCCACGAGGCCTCACGGCCGCAGCATCCATCCCGATCGAAAGAAGCAGGAGCACTCATGAGTTCTTCATCACGGCTGCGCATCGGCGTCGCCCTGGAGGGCGCCGGCTGGCACCCCGCCGCGTGGCGCGAACCCACGTCGCGCCCGGGCGACCTGTTCACGCCCGAGTACTGGGTGCAGCAGGTGGCGACCGCCGAGGCGGGGCTCCTGGACTTCGTCACGATCGAGGATTCGTTCGCCCTCCAGTCGTCCGACCGGTTCGCACCCGATGAGCGCACCGACGAGGTGCGCGGCCGGCTCGACGCGCTGCTCATCGCCTCACGGGTTTCCCCGGTCACCTCGCGGATCGGCCTGATCCCCACCGTGACGGCGACGCACACCGAGCCGTTCCACGTCTCCAAGGGCATCGCGACGCTCGACTACACGAGCGAGGGCCGGGCCGGATGGCAGGTCAAGGTGTCGGGTCGCGCCGACGAAGCGGCGCACGTGGGTCGCCGGGCGCACCCGGGGCCCTCGATCGACCAGAACGACCCCGCGTTCGTGGAGCTGACGACCGACCTGTTCGACGAAGCGGCGGATGTCGTCGAGGTCGTCCGTCGCCTGTGGGACAGCTGGGAGGATGACGCTGAGATCCGGGATGCCGCGACCGACCGTTTCCTCGACGCCGCCAAGGTGCACCAGGTCGACTTCGAAGGCCGCTGGTTCAGCGTTCGTGGCCCGGCGATCACGCCGCGGCCGCCCCAGGGGCAGCCGGTCGTCGCCGCGCTCGCCCACGCGGAGGTGCCCTACCGCCTTGCCGCGCGGTCGGCCGACATCGTCTTCGTCACACCGTCCGACGAGGCGCACGCCCGGTCGATCCTCGACGAAGTGCGTGCCATCGAGCGCGCGGAGGAGCGCGAGGGCGAGCCGCTGCAGGTGTTCGCCGATCTCGTCGTGCTCCTGGATGAGACGGGGGGCGAGCTCGCCGTCGACCGACTGCGGCGCCTCGACGGCCTCGGCCGGCCGCTGACCTCGGACGCGCGCGTGTTCACGGGATCTGCGAGCCAGCTCGCCGATCTGATCGCCTCGTTGGGTGAACTGGGCTACGCGGGCGTCCGTCTGCGCCCCGGTGTCATCACCGACGATCTTCCGCGCATCGCTGAGCAGCTGACCGCAGAGCTGCGCGCCCGCGGACTCTTCCACGACGAGTACGAGTCCGACACCCTCCGGGGTCTGTTCGGGCTGCCCGAAGGCATCGTCAGCCGCTACGCCGTCTCCGCGGCCTGAACAGACAAGGAATTCGCCATGAGCAGCACACCGCGCAAGCAGATCATCCTGGCCGCCTACGTCGGCGGCGTGAATGAGCAGACCCTCTGGGAAGACCCCGACGCGGGCAGCCAGATCGCCTTCTCGACGTTCCGTCACGTCGCGCAGACCGCCGAGCGCGGTCGCTTCGACTACTTCTTCCTCGCGGAGGGCCTGGCGCTTCGCGCGCGAGCCGGGCAGATCTTCGACCACGACATCGCCGGTCGTCCCGACACGCTCCCGGTGCTGGCGGCCATCGCGGCCGTCACGGATCACATCGGCCTGGTCGGCACGCTGAACGCGACGTTCAACGAGCCGTACGAGCTGGCACGGCAGATCGCGAGTCTCGACCACCTGTCGGGTGGCCGCGCCGGATGGAATGTCGTGACCTCGTTCGACGCGTTCACCGGTGCGAACTTCCGTCGGGGCGGATTCCTCCCGCACGCCGACCGATACGTCCGCGCCGAAGAGACCGTGGCGACGGTGCGGGAACTCTGGGATTCGTGGGCGCAGGATGCGATCGTCGCCGACAAGGAGTCGGGCGTCTTCCTCCGTGATTCGGACGCCGGCGCCTTCTCGCACCACGGCTCGCAGTTCGACATCGAGGGCCGCTTCACGGTTCCGCGCAGCCCGCAGGGCCGCCCGGTGATCGTGCAGGCCGGCGTCTCGCCGCAGGGGCGCGACTTCGCGGCGTCGTCCGCCGATGCGATCTTCTCGCCCTATTCGACGCTCGCCGAGGGCAAGGCGTTCTACGCCGACATCAAGGAGCGCGCGGCGCGCTTCGGCCGTCACCCCGACGACATCAAGATCATTCCCGCCACCGGCTTCGTGCTCGGCGACACCACGGCCGAGGCCGAGGAGAAGGCGCGCCACATCAAGGAGCAGCAGCTGAGCGACCGCACGATCCAGGTGACGTTCGAGCAGGTGTGGAACCTCGACCTGTCTTCGTACGATCCCGACGGGCCGCTCCCCGACATCGACCCGGATCCGCAGGCTCCGCCGATCATCCAGGGACGCGCGTTCCTCTTCCAGGACCGCTTCGAAACGGTGCGCAAATGGCGGGAACTGGCCGACGCGAAGGGGCTCACCCTCCGCGGCCTCGCCCACGAGATCGCCGGGCGAGCAGGCTATGTCGGCACTCCCGAGCAGGTCGCGCAGCAGCTCGATGACTTCGTCCAGGATGACGGGGCGGACGGCGTCGTGGTGGGTTCGCACCTCGTGCCCTCCGGCCTCGACGAGTTCGTCGACCGGGTGGTGCCTCTGCTGCAGGAGCGCGGATCGCTGCGCGCCGATTACGAGGGGACCACCCTGCGCGACAACCTCGGCCTGCGGGTGCCCGAGCGCGACGAGAGCGCGGCGCTCGCCGACGCGCGCTGAGACCCGTTCCACCGAAACCCTCTGGCCGAAGGACACCATGATGAGCATCCCCACGACGACCACGACATCGGACCGTGCGCAGTACGGTCGCGATTGGGAGGATTGGCACCGCACCCACGAGGTGCGCCGCGCCGATCCGCAGGGGTTCCTCGCCGTGACGGGGCTCTACTGGCTCGGCCACGACGAGACTGTCATCGCCGGTGTGCCGGGGGCGTGGCACACCGGCGATGACGGTCCGGTCGTCGATCTGGCAGCGGGCGAGGCGCTGTCGATCGACGGGCGGACCATCACGGGCCGCCACGCGTTCGGCCCCATCGCCGAACGCGGTGGCGTGACCGTCGGGTTCGACGCCGCGGATTCGATCGGGGGGGTGATCGAGGTCGCCCGTCGCGGCGGCCGCGACATCCTTCGCCCCCGGCGACCTGACGCGGCTTTCCTCGCGTCGTATCAGGGCACGCCGACGTACGTCCCCAACCCGCGGTGGCGTGCGACGGCGACCTTCGTCCCGTATGCGGCGCCGCGTCCGTACGAAGTGGGGGCTGCCGTCGACGGGCTGACGCACGTCTACGAATCACCGGGATACCTCGAGTTCGAGCTGCGCGGCGAGGTGTTCCGCCTCGTCGCCTTCCCCGGCCATGCCCCGGGAACGCTGACGGTGCTCTTCACTGACGCCACCAGCGGACTGACCACCTACGCCGCCAATCGCACGCTGTCGGTGGACGCGCCGGATGCCGGTGGGCAGACGGTGCTGGATTTCAACCGCGCGGTCAACCTCCCGTGCGCGTACACCGACTTCGCGACCTGCCCACTGCCGCCGGCCGAGAACAGGCTGCCGATCGGCATCGAGGCGGGGGAGAAGACGCCCCTGTCGCGCGTGCACGGCGTGGTGACCGACGCCGGCATCGTGCTCGAAGGTGCCGCGGCGTGAGGTTCCAGCTGCTGGACATCATCCCGTTCTACGCGAACCCCATCACCGGAGAGCAGGTCTCTCCCGCTGAGCGCTTCGCCCAGACGCTGCACGCCGCGGTGCGCGCCGAAGAGCTGGGTTTCGACGCGGTCAGCGTCGGCGAACGTCACGCCGGACGCTTCCTCTCGTCGTCGCCGACCGTGATCCTCGGAGCGATCGCGGCCCGGACATCGAGGGTGCGGCTGCACTCCGGTGTGACCGTGCTCTCGGTCCTTGACCCCGTGCGCGTGGCCGAGGACTACGCGACGATCGATCAGCTCTCCGGCGGGCGCGCCGAGATCACGATCGGCAAGGGCAACGAGGTCGCTCAATTCCCGCTTTTCGGGCTCGAGATCGATGATCAATGGGAACTGCTCGCCGAGAAGTACGAACTGCTGCGTCTGCTCTGGCGCGAAGAAGACCTCGACTGGCCTGGCGGGGAGTTCACTCGGCCGTTGCGGTCCACCACGACCCTGCCGAGGCCGTATGCCGGCCCCCTCCGGGTCTGGCACGGCTCGGCGACGACCCTGTTCTCCGCTGCCCTCGCCGCGCGATTCGGCGATCCGCTGTTCAGCGCGAACGCGATCCAGCCGCTGCAGAACTACGGTGTGCTCGTCGATCACTACCGCTCGGAATTCGCGCGGCACGGGCACGACGAGCGGGGTGCGTACGTCGGAGCCGGAGCCGGCGCGCTGTTCCTGGCCGACACGAGCCAGGAGGCCGTGCGCGAATACGGACCGGTGTACGAGGCGATCGTGGCGGCGACAAATGTGCCGGGCAACAACACGCCGTTCCGCGACATCGATCACGCGATCGCCGACGGCCCCGCGCTGGTGGGCACGAGCCAGCAGATCATCGACAAGATCGGGTCGTT
This sequence comes from uncultured Microbacterium sp., assembly GCF_964244775.1. NCBI lineage: Bacteria > Bacillati > Actinomycetota > Actinomycetes > Micrococcales > Microbacteriaceae > Microbacterium > uncultured Microbacterium sp. The sequence continues at coordinate 202,882 of NZ_CAXTJR010000004.1, read as the reverse complement.
CCACGCCAGGCTCGGCCATGACCTGCAGTCCATCAGCCTGCCCACGACGGTCTCGTTCGATCGGCAGCTCGAGATACTCGAGCGGTTCGCCACCGAGGTGATCCCGGTTCTTCGTCGCGAGTTCCCGACGACGCTGTGGACGGATGCCGATCCCTATGGATCGCGGCCCTCCCATGTGCACGGCGATGCGGCGCTCCCGGGCCCGTCCGGGGCCGAGCCGTTGCTGGCCTCGGCGCCGGCCTGAGATGAGTGCACCCGAGGCCGTCCGCACGTCGCGCGCGGCCCTGTTCGCCTGCCTCGCCGCGGGCTTCGCGACGCTGCTGGACGCGACGGTCGTCGCCTACACTGCTCCCTCCGTGTCGCAGTCGCTGGGGGCCACCACCGCCGGCGTGCAATGGTTCCTCGCGTCCTATTCGCTGACGTTCGGGCTCGGCCTCGTGCCGGCCGGCCGGCTCGGCGACGCGTTCGGCAGGCGCGGCCTGTTCGTCGGCGGCATGGTGACCTTCCTCCTCGGCGCGGTGGCCTCCGCGTTCGCCCCGTCGATCGCGCTCCTGGTGGCAGGGCGTCTGCTGCAGGGCCTCGGCGCCGGCGTGATCAGCGCGCAGGTGCTCGGCGTCATCCAGGACATCTTCCACGGCAGTGCGCGTGTCCGCGCCTTCGGGGCGTACACCGCCGCGGGAGCGCTTGCGGCGATCATCGGCCCGCTGCTGGCCGGTCTCCTGCTCTGGCTAGCGCCGGTCGAACTGGGCTGGCGGCTCGTCCTGCTGTCATCGGCGCCGTTCGCGATCGTGGCGATCTGGCTCGGTGTCCGGTCGCTCCCGAACGAGCCTCACGGCGCGGGCAGCACCGGCCGCAGCACCGGCCGCACCGCCGGTCTCGACCTCCCGGGCATCGCGCTGCTGGGCGCGATCGTCGTGATGGTCACGCTTCCCGTGATCGACCCGGGAATGCCGCTGCCGGCGATCCTGGCCGTCGTGGGCGGCAGTGCGATCCTGATCGCCGCACTCGTCGGCTGGGAACGGGCGTACGCGCGACGTGGGCGACTGCCCCTCTTCGCACCGCAGCTGCTGCGCTCCCACGGGTTCGTCACCGGGAATGTCGTCGCGCTCCTCTGGTTCGGAAGCCTCGTGGCCTTCTCCACCGTGACGACGGTGTACTTCCTGCAGGGCCACGGCATCCCTGCGCTCGTCATCGCGGCGGCGTTCGTTCCGGGTTCCCTCGCGCGGATGGTCGCGTCCCGCTCGAGCTCGAAGTTCTTCGACAGGTTCGGGCCGAGGATCGTCGCGCTCGGGCTCGGCGTCGAGATGGTCTGCCTGCTGCTGGTCATCGGTTTCACGTTCGTGTGGGAAGGCTGGGGGCTGTTCGTGGCCGCCGCCATCCTCCAGATCGCCCTGGGGTTCACCGGGGGGATGATCGAGCCGCCGCTGCGCGCCATCACCCTCGGGTTCGCGCCCCCGACGCTGCACGGGGTCGCAGCATCCTTCCTGCAGCTGACCCAGCGACTGTCGGCCACCTTCTTCGTCGCGCTCGCGACCGGGGTCATCCTGGGTGCCGGTGGAGCGCTCTCGCTGGAGGGCCTCCGGATAGCGGTGGGCATCTGCGTGGTCGCGGTCGCCGGCGCCATCGTCGCTGCGACGCGGCGGTCGCTGCGCCGGCCCGCTCCCGTGTTACCCGCGATTTCCGTCGACGCGCCCGCATGAGCGCCGACCGACGAGACTGACGGAGTGACTCACCCGGACACCTCCTGGTCTCTGCTGCACGTCGAGTGGGATGACCAGCGCGCGATCGAACTGCGCGCGGCGATGGACGACGAACTCGGTGCGCGGTACGCCGATCGGTTCGACGCGTTCGATGCTGAGACGATCGAGCGCTTCGGCCGCGATTTCGCCGTGGATCCACAGTCGATCGTGGCGACCGTGCTCGTGGTCGATCCGTCCGGCGAGGCGGTCGGCCATGCGGCGCTGCGCGCTCTCGGCGACGAGCTCGAGGTCAAGCGCGTGTTCGTGCAGACATCGGCGCGGGGGCGCGGCGCCAGCCGCGCGCTGATGGGCGAGCTGGAGCGGATCGGTCGCGAGCGCGGCGCGCACCGCCTGATCCTGCAGACCGGCGATCGGCAGCAGGATGCTGTCACGCTCTACGAGCGGATCGGCTACACGCCCATCCCGATCTTCGCTCCCTACCTCGCGTTCGATTTCTCGCTCTGCTTCGAGAAGCCCCTGGGCCCCGCATGACCGAATCGGTGGACGTCGCGGTCATCGGCGCGGGCGCGATGGGCGCCGCCGCTGCCTGGCAGCTCGCGCGAGCCGGTGCGTCGGTCGAGGTCTTCGAGCAGTTCGAGCCCGGCCACGTGCACGGCGCGTCGCACGGGACGACCCGCAACTTCAACGTCTCGTACGACGAGCCGGGCTACCTGGCCTGGCTGAGAGAGGCGCGAGGACTCTGGCGCGAGCTCGAGGCCGAGTCGGGCCTGACCCTGCTGACCACGACCGGCATCGTCAATCACGGTCCTGCGCGGGATCTCGTGCCCGTCGCCGACGCCATCCGGGAGGGGGGCTTCGCCGCCGACCTCCTTCCGCGGGGCGAGGCGACCAGTCGCTGGCCCGGCTTCCGATTTGACGGCGACGTGCTGTACACGCCCGATGCCGGGCGCCTGAACCCCGCCGCCGCGGTCACCGCCCTGCTCGACGGAGCCGTGGCGCGAGGAGCGGCCGTGTCGTGGCGCACCCGGGTCGAAGACCTTCGGGTCGTCGACGACGATCGCGTGCAGCTCACGGTGCAGGATGCCGCCGCGACGCGCGTGCTGCACGCCCGGCGCGTCGTCGTCGCGGCCGGCGCCTGGAGCGAGTCTCTCCTCGCACAACTCGCCGTGCCCTCGCTGCCGCGCCTGCGCGTGACGCAGGAGCAGCCCGCGCACTTCGCCGTACGCGACGAGTCGCTCAACTGGCCCGGTTTCAACCACGGCCCGGCCGTGGACGACCCGGCGACCTCATGGTTTCTCACGGGCGTGTACGGGATGCTGTCTCCCGGCGAAGGCGTCAAGGCGGGCTGGCATGCGGCAGGACCCGAGATCCACCCCGATCGGCGCAGCTACGTCCCGGATCCGACGCTGACCGCGGCCATCGTCCGCTACGCCCGAGAGTGGCTCCCCGGCGTCGACCCCGATACCTTCACCGAGACGACGTGCACCTACACCTCGACTCCCGACTCGAGGTTCTTCCTGGAGCGCATCGGGCCCATCGTCATCGGTGCCGGCTTCTCGGGCCACGGGTTCAAGTTCACCCCCGTGATCGGGCGCGTCCTCGCCGACCTGGCGCGGCGGGACTGACTCAGCCGACCACCACGTCGGCAGGCGCTGCCGCGTCGGTCGGTGACAGGTCGTACCCGAAAGCGAGCAGGTCGATCCAGCGCCCCTCCTCCACTTCGATCGGGCCTTCGCGCTCCGTGAGGCGGCGGAAACCGATCTTGGCGTAGAGCGCATGGGCCCCCGTCATCTCGGGTCCGCTGTTCATGACGACGCGGTGTGCGCCCCGGTCGCGGGCGAGCGCGAGGATGTGCCGGGTGAGGGCTTCGCCGACGCCGCGTCCTCGTGCCTCGGGCGTCACTGCGAGCTGGCGGAAATCCACTTCGCCGTCCTGCGCGAGCTCGGAGAGGTGCTCGCCGGTCCGCGCCACCCACACGGTGCCGAGGATGCTGCCGCCCTCGTCGGAGGCGATCCAGATGTCACCCAGTGCGGCGCGGGCCGCAGCATCCCGCAGTGACTGGCGGTATTCGGGCGTGAGCGTGTCGTAGCTTGCGAGGTATGACGTTTCGGTCAGCCGGCCGACCTCGTCGTATTCGTCGGGTCGTGCGAGACGGATCAGCAGGCTGCGCGTTGCCGCGTTCCCGCTCGGGTCGGTCGACACGGTGGTCATCTGAACACACCCGGTTCCGACAGCACCCGATCTGTGGCGGTGTCACGATCCTCGGTGAGCCCCCACACCTCCGCCAGCAGCTCGAACGACCGGACGCGGTCGAGAGGGTCGTGAGTGATGGTCGTCACGAGCAACTCGTCGGCTCCGGTGACGCGCTGGAGCGTGTCGAGCTGCTCGGCGACGGTGTCGGCGTCGCCGACGAAGCGGGTGTCGAGGCGGTCGGCGACGACGTCGATGATGTCGGGGTCGAACGGCTCGCGCAGCGCGTCCTCGGGGCGAGGATAGGGGATGGCGCCCTGGCCGGCCCGGATGCTGTGCACCCACTCGGCATAGCCCCCGCCGACCCGTGCAGCCTCGGCCGTCGAGTCGGCCACGAGTGCGTCGACCGAGACGATGACCCGAGGTTCTTCGAGGACGCCAGGACGGAAGGCCGCCCGATACGCCGCCACAGCGTCGAGCACGAAGCTGGGGGCGACGTGGTAGCTCGCCCCGAAGGGGAGGCCGAGCCGGCCTGCCAGCTCGGCGCTGGGACCGGCGGTGCTGCCGTGGAGCCACAGCTGGATGTCTTGTCCTTCGGCCGGGGTTGCGGTGATGGGCACGCCTTCCGCCGCGACGTAGGTGCCCTGGATCAGGTCGAGGATGTCGTGGACATCCTGTTCGAACCGATCGGCATCGCCGTCGGTGCGGCCCAGGAGCCGTGCTTGCGCGATGAACCGGTCGGCGCCGAAGGCGAACGGGCCTGCCGCGGGGAGGACGAGTCCGTCCACCACGCGGGCTTCGCGATTACGGACGGGCGGTGCGCCGAGGGCGGATGACCCGGAGCGACCGATACCCAGGTCGAAGCGCCCGGGATGCAGGGCCGCGACGACACCGGCTGCCTCGACGACCTGGAGGGCGGAGTAGTTGCCGATGATCGTGGCCGCCGTGCCGATCCTGATGCGGTCGGTGGCGGCCGCGACGGAGGCGAGGAGCACATGCGGTGCGGCGCCGGCCACACCGGGATTGAGGTGGTGCTCGGCGAGCCAGAAGCGCCGGTAGCCGAGCTCTTCAGCGCGGCGGGCGAGTTCGATGCTCGCGCGCAGCCCATCGCCGGGTGTCGCTCCCGCACCGAACGGAGACAGATCGAGCACGGAGAGGGGAACGCGGGAGGTCATGGCGGCGCTTTCGTTGCAGGAAGAGGGGGTAAAGCCGGAGTGGGGCTCGGACGCGCGTACCGCGTCCGAGCCCCACGGTCCGTTACTGCTTGGGGAGCCCGGGAGGGTTGATCTCGGACTTCTCGACACCTTCGGAGGTGAGCCCCCAGGCCTTGAGAACCTCACCGTACGTGCCGTTGGCGATCACCCCGTTCAACGCGAGGGCGACGGGCTCGATGAGGCCGTTGCCCTTCTTGGTGGCGGCCGCGATCGCCGCGTCGAGCGGCCAGCCGCCGGGGATGATCCCGACGAGCTTGATCTCGTCGGTCTCGCGCGCCGCCCAGGCGTATCCCGCGTTCGGTCCGAACTCGGCGTCGGCGCGACCGGAGAGCAGCGCGAGCTGACCTGCGGCCTGGTCATCGAAATACTGCAGTTCGGCCGGTGCCTTGCCTTCCTTCACGAGTTCTTCGTTCCAGCGCAGCAGCACCTGCTCCTGGTTGGTGCCCGAGCCCACGATGATCTTCAGGCCCGAGATGTCGGCGGCCTCCTCGATCTTGTCGATCTTGCTGTCCTTGGCCACGTAGAAGCCGAGCACGTCCTGTCGGTAGCTGGCGAAGTCGTAGAGCTCCTTGCGCTCGTCCGTCACCGTCACGTTCGCGGTGATCAGGTCGTACTTGCCCGACTGGATGCCCAGCGGCCAGTCCGCCCAGGCCACGATGACGGGGTTGTACTCGAGGCCGAGTGCCTCGGCGATGAGTGCGCCGAGGTTCGGCTCGTTGCCCACGGCCTTCGTCTCGCCCTCCGGGATGTAGCCGAGCGGCGGAGCGTAGACGCTCAGGGCGACGGTGAGCTTGCCCGGCTCGATGGGCTGGAATCCGCTTGCCTTGAGGGCTGCGACCGCCTCGGGAATCGGATCCGTGCTGACCCACTTGATGTCATCGGTGGCGACGTTGGCCGACGTCGAAGCGGCCGGCGTCGATCCTTCCGCTGACGCCTGCGCGGGCTGATTGAGGTTCACGGCGACGACGATTCCGACGACGATCGCGGCCGCGACCACGATGCCACCGCCGATCGTCCAGCCCTGTTTCTTGCTGAGTGCCATTTCTGTGTTTCTCCTTGGTGAGGGATCCGGCGGCGAGCCGCCGTTCGGGTGTTACAGGTCAGCCCAGAACCTTGGCCAGGAACTCCTGGGTACGCGGATGCTGGGGGTTGTTGAGAACCTCGTCGGGTGTGCCCTGTTCGATCAGGTGTCCGTGGTCGAGCAACACGATGCGGTCCGACACTTCGCGGGCGAAGCCGATCTCATGGGTAACGATGATCAGCGTCGTGCCGAGCTGGGCGAGGTCGCGGATCACATCGAGCACCTCGCCGACGAGCTCGGGGTCCAGCGCACTGGTGGGCTCGTCGAACAGAAGCACCTTGGGCTTGAGCGCCAGCGTCCGGGCGATCGCGACGCGCTGCTGCTGTCCGCCGGAGAGCTGCCGCGGGTATGCGTCCGCCTTGTCGGCGAGGCCCACCCGCTCAAGGAGCCCCAGGGCGAGTTCTCGCGCGTCCTCTTTGCTCAGCCGCTTCAGGGCGATCGGCGCCTCGGTGATGTTCTCCAGTGCCGTCAGGTGCGGGAACAGGTTGAAGTTCTGGAACACGATTCCCACCTGAGTGCGGCGCTGGAGGATCTCGCGCTCGGGCAGCTCGTACAGCTTCTCGCCGCGCAGTTCGTAGCCGATGAGCTCGCCGTCCACGGTCACCGACCCACTGTCCACGCTCTCGAGGTGGTTGATCGTGCGCAGCAGCGTCGACTTTCCCGAGCCACTCGGGCCGAGCAGAGTGACGACCTCGCCCGGCTTGATCGTCAGATCGATGCCCGAAAGCACCTCCACTCCGGAGTAGCTCTTGTGGACGTTGTGGATCTCGACGAGACCGCGTGTGGCGGTGGGTGCGATGGTGCTCATCACAGACCCCCTTCGTTCTTCGCAGTGGCCGCTGCGGAGGCGGTCGAGCGATCGGTTTCGGCCACAGCATCCCCTGCCTGCAGCGGCTGTGGCGGTGGCGCGGGCGCGTCTCCGAGCCGTGCCCACTGGATGCCGATCCAGTGGCGTGCACGCTGCAACGGCGTCGGCGGGAGCGTGCGCACCGACCCCCGCGCGTAGTGGCGCTCGATGTAGTACTGGGCGATGCTCAGGATCGTCGTGATGATCGTGTACCAGACGACCGCGACCAGCAGGAGCGGAATCACGCGGCTGTTGCGGTTGTAGATGACCTGCACGGCATAGAACAGCTCGGGGATCGCGATCACGAACACGACGGACGCGCCCTTGACCAGGCCGATGACCTCGTTCGTCGCGTTCGGGATGATGGAGCGCATCGCCTGCGGGAGGATGATGCGGAACAGGCGCTTGCTCGCGGGGATGCCGAGCGCGGCCGCGGCCTCCTGCTGCCCCTGGTCGACCGAGATGAGTCCGCCGCGGATGATCTCGGCCGAGTAGGCGGCCTGATGCAGGCCCAGCCCGAGGATGGCCGCGGCGAACGCGCTGATCAGCTGCACGGTCGGGAACTCGACGATCCAGAAGTCGGTGGTGAAGGGCGTGCCGAGGCCGAGCGTCGGGTAGAGGTAGCCCAGGTTGTACCAGACGATGATCTGCACCACGAGCGGCACCGAGCGGAAGAACCAGATGTAGGCCCATGCGGCCGAACTCAGCAGCGACGACTTGGAGAGCCGGCCGAGGGCGAGCACCGTGCCCAGCACGAAGCCGATGATCGCGGAGATCGCGGTGATCGACAGCGTGTAGCCGATTCCGATCAGCACGGGTTCGGAGAAGAAGAACTGACCGAACGTGCCCCACATGTAGTGGTCGTTCGTGAAGAGGCTCCAGACGAACTGGGCCAGCACGAAGATGACGATCGCGGCGATGGTCCAGCGCCACCAGTGGCGCGTGTGCACGACCTTCACTGAGCCGAGGTCGACCTTGCGCCGCGTGTTCACGTTCGCGGGCGGGCTCGTGGTCTCCGGCGTCGGGTCGGCGCCCGGTTGCGCAGGAGCCTTCCCGACGGGTGCCGCGACAGTGTCGGTCATGATGCTCCTCGTGCTCGGACGGCACCGAATGTGCCGTGGACGCCAACGTAGGTGAGAGGGGGCGGCGCTCGCCCCCGTCGGATTCATACGCCGCAACACGCTGAGATACGCCGTAACAGAGCCACGAAGGCGGCAGGATGCTGCGCAGCGGCGTCATGTGACGCCCCATGTCCGCAGATCATCGCGGGCGGATCCCGCGGTGCCGGCCGGTGATAGCGTGTGCCGACATGAGCCCGATCGTCGCGCTGCTCGCGCTCGCCGCCCTGGTGCTGGCGGCGGTGCTCTTCGCGATCGTCGTGCGCCGTCGCGATGGGCGCTCACGCCACGTGCGCGTCGCCGACGCGGTCGATCCCGCCGTCGTGGGCGCCGACGCGTGGGGCGATCGCGCGACGCTGGTGCAGTTCAGCACCGAGTTCTGCGCACGCTGTCCGGGTGTCCGTCGCACTCTCGCGGCGATCGCCGACAGCCACGACGGGGTCGTGCACGTCGATGTGGATCTGACCCACCGCGCCGATCTGGCCACCCGCTTCCACGTGCTGCAGACACCGACCACTCTCGTCCTCGATCGGCACGGCGTCATCCGGACGCGGTTCGGCGGCACCGTCACGCGCGCCGCCGTCGAGGCCGAGCTCACCCGCGTCGCAGGAGGCCATGATGTCCACGTCTAGCTCGCCCGTCACCACCCGGAAGGGCATCGACCCTCGAGGTCCGCGGTTCGCCGCCGGCATCACCTCGGTACTGGTGCTGATCGCCACCTACCTCTCTGCCATCGGCATCTCCACCGCGCTCGTCGGCGGCAGCTGGGCACTGCCCAGCGCGTCGCTCGCCCAGCGCGCGAGCGACGCGGGCTTCATCCTGTTCGTGATCATCGCGCTGCTGTTCCTCTGGGCGGTGCTGTCGCCCGCGACGCAGCCCTACGGCTGGCTGTTCCGCACTCTCGTGCGCCCGCGCCTGAAGCCGCCCACCGAGCTCGAAGACCCGCGTCCCCCGAGGTTCGCACAGGGCGTCGGCCTCTTCGTGGTCACCCTCGGACTCGTCCTGCACCTGCTGGGTGTGCCGCTGGCGCTGCCGATCGCAGGTGCCGCGGCATTCATCGCCGCGTTCCTGAACGCCTCGATCGGGCTCTGCCTGGGCTGCCAGCTGTACCTGCTGCTCGCGCGCGCGGGCCTCATCGGCCGGAGCGCCCGCCCGGCCTGACCGTCTCGGAACGACGAATGGTCGGTGCGGCGGATCAGGCTTCGCGGAGGATCGTTTCGGTCACCCGAGTGCAGAACGCGAGTGCCTGCACCGGGATACGTTCGTCGGCGGCGTGGAACTCGCCGAACACATCGAACTCGGCGGGCACCCGCAGCGGGACGAAACCGTACCCGCGGATGCCGATCCGGGCCAGATGCTTGTTGTCGGTGCTCGCCGGCAGCAGGTAGGGCACGACGATCCCATCCGGGTCTTCGCGTGAGATGGCGGCCTGCAGCACATCTAGCAGCGGGGCGTCCGGCGGGGATTCGATCGCTCTGATCTCGCGGCCCCATTCGATCTCGATGTCTTCGCCGACGATCTCGATCAGTTCGGCGCGGAGCGCGTCATCCTCTCCGGGCAGAACGCGGATGTCGAGCCGGGCGAATGCCTCGGCCGGGATCACGTTGGTCTTGCCGCCGGCGGACAGCACCGTCGGTGAGATCGTGTTGCGGGTGCTCGCGCCGATCAGCGACGACACGAAACCCAGGCTGTCGAGATCGTCGTCGAGGCTCTCGTCCGTGAAGGCGAGCCCGCGCTCCGCTCCGAAGGTTTCCAGGAAGCGGGTCAGCGCCGCGGTGCGGACAACGGGGAACCGATGATCGCCCAGCGCGGCGACCGCGCGGGCCACCCGCACCACCGCGTTGTCGGGGGTGGGGCGCGATCCATGCGCTGCATGCCCGTGTGCGGTGATCGTCGCCCAGGTGACGCCCTTCTCGGCCGTCGCGACCAGGTAGGCGCGGCGATCGTCATCGATCGGGATCGAGAACCCGCCGACCTCGCCGATCGCCTCGGTCGCGCCGGCGAACAGCTCGGGCTGCTTGTCGACGAGCCATCGTGCGCCCCAGACGCCGCCGGTCTCCTCGTCGGCGAAGAACGCGAAGACGAGGTCGCGCCGGGGCACCACGCCGTCGCGCCGGAACGCGCGCGCGATGGCCAGGATCACCCCGGCGTAGTTCTTCATGTCGACGGCGCCGCGGCCGTAGAGCACGCCATCGTGGATCTCGGCGCCGAACGGCGGGTGCGTCCAGTCCTTCTCCTGCACGGGAACCACGTCCAGATGCGCGTGCACGACGAGGGCGCCGGCGGTCGGGTCCGAGCCTGCGAGCCGGGTGACGATGCTCGCCCGGCCCGGTCGCGGCTCGACGAACGTCACGTCGTAGCCGACCTCCTCGAGCTGTGCCTGGACGTAGCGAGCGGCGCGCGTCTCACCGTCGCCGATCGTCGCGGGGTCTCCGGTGTTGACGCTGTCGATGCGGATGAGTGCGCGGATGAACTCGAGCGCCTCATCCTCGAGAGCGGAGGATGCCGTCATCGTGCGCGCGTCAGTGCTGGTGCACGGGCTGCGCGTCTTCCGCGAGCTTGAAGGCGAGTCGCCCGTGCGCGTAGCCCCCGCCGGCGCGGATCGCCGTGGCGACCCATGCGGCCTCCGCGAGTTCCGCCTCGGTCGCGCCGGCCTTGACGGCGTTCTGCGAGTGCCCGTCGATGCAGTACACGCACTGGGTGGTGATCCCGACGGCGAGCGCGATCAGTTCGCGGTACTTGAGCGGAATCGCGCGTCCCTCGGGCGCGAACACCGCCGAATCGAACGCGGCGAACGCCGCGAGGATGTCGGGGGTCTCGTTCTTGTAGACCTTCGTGTAGGTCTTGTCGGCCGCGCGGTCGAAGTATTCGGACATCGTGCTCTTTCCTGGATGGGGTGTTCCTCACGCTAACCGGACTCGCGCGGTGCGCGGGTGCTTCATGACGCGAGACGTCATCGAACCTCACCACGGGCATCAGTCGTGGGATGCTCGTGCGCGAACGAAGGGGGTGCCGCGTGGCACAGGGATTCGAGACACGACAGATTCATGCGGGTGCGGTGGTGGATGCGCAGGCGGGGACGCGCATCACCCCCATCTACCAGAGTGCGGGATACGTCTTCGACAGCTTCGACGACGCCGAGGCGCGATTCGCGGGCGGCGGAGACCGCCTGGTCTACTCGCGGCACAGCAACCCGACGAACGCCGTCGTGGAGCGCCGGATCGCCGACCTCGAGGGCGGGTCCGGTGCCCTGCTCACGGGCAGCGGTCAGGCCGCCATCTTCTCGACGCTGTACTCGCTGGCGAGCGCCGGTGACCACATCCTCGCCACCGCAAGCCTGTACGAGGGCACGAAGCAGCTGTTCCGCAACAACCTCGCGCGTCAGGGACTGCAGTTCACGTTCGTGGATGCCGAGGCCGATGACGACGAATGGGCGCGCAGCTTCACGCCCCGCACGAAAGCGGTGTACACCGAGACGATTCCGAACCCGAAGAACGACGTCCCGGATCTCGAGCGTCTGGCGCGGATCGCGCACGCCGCCGGCGTACCCCTGGTCGTCGACAACACCGTCGCCACGCCGTATCTGAATCGGCCGATCGAGTGGGGCGCCGACATCGTCATCCATTCGACCTCGAAGTGGCTCGCCGGTCACGGCTCGGTCATCGGCGGAGCGGTCGTGGACGCCGGGCGGTTCGACTGGGCGGCGCATCCTGAGAAGTTCCCGCAGCTGCATGCCGTACCTCGCCCGGGCGTGCGCAGCTTCGTCGAGGTGTACGGCACGCGCGCGTTCCTGCCCTTCGCCCTGACTGTGGTCAACGATTACGGCCCGACCGTCCCGCCGACGAGTTCGTTCCTGCTGCTGGCCGGCATCGAGACGCTCTCGCTGCGCCTCGAGCGGCATGTCGCCAACGCGCAGCGCGTCGCCGAATGGCTCGAGGCCCATCCCGACGTCGTGAGCGTCGACTACCCCGGCCTGCCGAGCAGTCCATGGCATGAACGCGCGCAGCGTCTGCTGCCCAAGGGCTCCGGTTCGGTGCTCGCGTTCGAGCCGCGCGGGGGACGGGATGCTGCGCGCACCCTGCTGGATTCGCTCCGGCTCGTGAGCCAGATGACCCACATCGGCGATGTGCGCAGTCTCGCGATCCACACCGGCAGCACGATCCACGGCAGGCTCTCCGAGGCCGATCGCCTCGCTCTCGGGATCACGCCGGGGCTGATCCGCCTCTCCGTGGGGCTCGAGACCGTCGACGACATCATCGCCGACCTCGATCAGGCGCTGCGCCTCGCGCACGCCTGAACGCCAGGGCGGTGGATCGCCCGTAGGCTCGCGCCGGCTCACGTCGCCGAGCGCGTCTGCGTCAGGAGTGTTCGATCCTGGAGTGGTCGCCGAGGTGGTGCCACTGGCGATTCACGTAGACGAGTCCGCGGCCGGAGTGCGTCTCAGGCACGTTGACCTGGATCGCATGCGCGACGAACACCGTCGATCCGCCCGCGTCGAAACGGTTGAGGACCCGCGCCCTGATCCACCGCGGGACGCCGTGGAACACCGGCTCTCCGGTGACCAGCCGGGTCCAGGCATCCTCGTCCGCGAAGCGGTCGATGCCACTCGTCGCGCCGAGTCTGGCGAGCGGCAGGTGGTCGGCTTCCAGCAGGTGGACGACGACGGTCTCGGCGGCCGAGAGGGTGGGTGCGCTCGAGGAGAGCGCCGAGACCGAGAACACCAGGAGGGGCGGGTCGACGCTCACCGACGCCACCGATGTCGCGGTCAGGGCCACCGGCCCGTCGCCCGCGTCGGCGGTGATGAGCGCCACACCGCCGGGGTGCTCGCGGAAGGCGCTCTTGAAGTCATCGGCCGAGACGATCCCGAATGAACGGCTGGATACGGGCGCGGGATGCTCCGCGGGGGCGTCCGAGGTCGTGCCGTGCGTCATGATTCCTCCGTCAGTCGATACATTCTCCAGCTTGCTGCCCTGCGCGGGGCTCGGCGACCACGTCCGTCATGTGAGTTCACACACGACTGCCGTCCTCATCGGCGGGAGCGATCCGCTTTCTCCATCGATCCTCGCAAATGTTGCGGCGCGTCTCGCCGGGTTGCACCATGTTTCATCCACACGCGACAGAGCTGTGCAGATCAACGACAGTCGAGGTATGGCCCCCCTCATCAGCGCCGGCGATCTGGCGGAGCGCGTGCGCGCGGGCGCCGTGCGCCTGCTCGACGTGAGGTGGCGGCTGGATGCTCCCGAGGGCCGCCTCGCGTACGTCGCGGCGCACCTGCCCGGGGCCGTCTACGTCGATCTGGAGAGCGAGCTCGCGCGGCGCGGGCACCCCGAACTCGGCAGCTATCCGCCCCCCACCTTCGCGCAGCTCGAGCGATCGGTCAGGCGCTGGGGGATCGACCAGGGTGATCTCGTCGTGGCCTACGACGACAACGATGGTGTGCCGGCTGCGCGAGCGTGGTGGCTGCTGCGCAGGCAGGGAATCGAGGTCCGGGTGCTGGACGGTGGCCTGCGAGCCTGGGTGGCCGAAGGCCTCCCGATCGAACACGGTGATGTGGCACCGCCCCTGGGAAACGCGACGATCTCCGAGCTCGATCCCGGCATAGCGTCCATCGACGACGCCGCCCGCGCCCCGCGGCAGGGGTACCTCATCGACGTGCGTTCGCCCGAACACTACCGGGGGCGTGCGCCAGGGCGCGATCCGGTCGCGGGGCACATTCCCGGCGCGATCAACCTGCCGACCATCACGCACATCTCGCCCACCGGTGTCCTCAAGTCGCCGGACGAGATCCGAGCGACCGTCGCAGCGGCCGGAATCGACGCCGACGCCGACATCGTGCTCTACTGCGGCACCGGAATCGCGTCGGCCCACTCCGCCCTCGCCCTTGCGTCCGCCGGCATCGAGAGCCGGATCTTCACAGGGTCCTGGAGTCAGTGGGCGCTGCTGTCGAGTCGTCCGGTCGCGGTCGGCTCCCGGCCCGCCGCCGCGCTCCGCGGCTCATGAGTCTGACCCGGCGACAGCCTGCCCGAGCCGGGCGAGACCGGCCAGCACGATGTCCGAGACGAGGCGGGCGTAGCGTCCGTCGGGGTCCAGATCCGGATCGAGGATCGTCACCGACGCTCCGACCGCTGCTGGCGCGAGCCGCTCGAGCAGCGCGATGAGCTGGTCGGCGTCCAGGCCGCCGGGGTCGGGACTGTCGACGGCGGGCAGCACGGTCGGATCGAGGATGTCGAGATCGACCTGGAGCCAATAGCCCGCGCCCGCCACGGCCCGCACTCTGGCCGCGACCTCCACCGGTCCGATCGTGATCGCCTCTCGGGCCGGCACGACCAGTCCCAACAGGCGCGCCGCCTCGGCCGCCTCCTCATCGTCGTCGCGGTGCCCGATGTGCACCGCGCGATGCGGCTCGAAGTATGGTCCCAGCCCATCGATGTCGGAGATCGCCGGCCAGTGCAGGCCGACGGCGGCCGCCAGGTCTTCGCCCGCCACGCTCGCGCATTGGTCGCTGTTGCCGGGATGCCGGAAGTCGGTGTGACCGTCGACATGCACCAGCCCCGCCCGGCCGCGGGCCGATAGAGCGACTCCGATGCCCACCAGGATGCTGCAGTCTCCGCCGAGGACCAGCGGCGTGTCACCGGCATCGAGGATCCGGGTGAGGCGTTCGGCCAGGCGACGCGCGTGCTCGACCAGCGCCGACTCGTTGCGCACCATCCCGGGCGCGCGAGCCCGGTCATCGTCGACGTAGCGGCCGGCGAGCACGACACCTGCGTCCCGAGCATCCCGAGCGCTCCATCGATCGAACAGGCCCGCGTCGCGAAGGGCTTCCGGTGCCTTGCCGGCGCCGGGCACACCGCCGGGCTCGGGCGGCCTCAGGCCGAGGTTGCTGGGGGCCGACAGGATCGCGATCACGGTCTCTGCTACCCCGTCGCGGGCGTGCGCCGCAGGAAGTCGGCGAGCGTGAGCGGCGGCACACCGGTGATGTCGAAGATGTCGGTCGTGACCTCGGCGAACTCGCCGCGCGCAATGGCCGTATAGGTGCTGACCCACGCGTCGTTCTGCCAGTCCGGTGCGTTCCACTTCGCTCGCGACGCGTACGCCTCGTCGATGGTCTCGTCGTAGAACGTGACCGGTCGCCCCGTCTCGCGGGCCACCACGCCCGCGACCTCGTCGAGCGTCAATGCCTCCGAGCCCGTGAGCGTGTAGGTCGCGCCGTCGTGCGCGGCCGGATCGAGGAGCACCCGCGCGGCGACGCGCGCGATGTCATCGCGCGCCACCGCGGCCACGCGACCCGTGCCCGCAGGGCCGCGGATCACGCCATCCTCGCCGACGAGAGCGGGAAGGAAGTCGAGGTACAGGCTGTCGCGCAGCATCGTCCAGCGCATTCCCGACGCCTTGATGTGCTCCTCGGTGGCGTAGTGGTCGCGCGCGAGGGTGAAGATCGAGTCAGGCGCAGCGCGCTGGAACGAGGTGTAGACGATGTGCTGCACGCCGGCGTCGCGCGCAGCATCCACAAAGGTGAAATGCTGCTCGAGTCGGTCGGCGCTTTCTGCGGCCGAGACCATGAACAGCACCTCGATACCCTCGAGAGCGGATGCTGCGGCCGCCGCGTCGCCGTAGCTGCAGGCGACCGCGGTCGCACCGGCCAGGTGCGGCGCCCGCTCGGGGTTTCGGGCCAGCAGCCGCTGGGCCGCACCGGCGGCCGACAGCAGTGCGGCGACCTTCGAGCCGAGCACGCCGGTGCTCCCGGTGATCGCGAGTGGCGGAGTGCTCATGGAAACCCTCTTCGAAGCGGTGGGCGGAATGCGACGGGACGGCCGGAGTCTAGCCCGCACCGACGACAGTCCGGGCGTTGCGGCTTCGTTGCACCGCGAGCGATTGTGGCCCGGGCGCCGCGGGTTCTTAGACTCGAGCACGGTGCTGACGGCGTCGGCAAATCATCACGACAGGACAGGACTCCCATGCTGCAGCGACTCCGCTCGAATCGCGACAACCTGCACCTCGCCCTCATGCTGGCGCTGACCTTCTCCACCGGTGTCGTCGACGCGGTCGGCTATCTGGGCCTCGACAAGGTGTTCGCCGGCAACATGACCGGGAATGTCGTGATCCTCGGCATGGCGCTGGCCGGCGCGGACGACCTGCCCTGGGTGGGCCCGCTGCTCGCCCTGTTCGCCTTCATGCTGGGCGCCGCGATCGGGGGACGGGTCCTGCGTCCTGTCGATGCGGGCTGGACCACTCGGACGACGTGGCTCTTCACCGCCGTCGGCATCCTGCTCACGGGCCTCGCGATCACGATGTTCATCCTCGGCGGAAGGCCGCCGCAGCCGTGGGAGCTCGTGGTCACCGTCTTCCTCGCCGCGGCCATGGGTCTGCAGGCGGCCACCGCCCGGCACATCGCGGTGAAAGATGTCACCACCGTGGTGGTGACCTCCACGATCACGGGCTTCGCCGCCGATTCGCGACTGGCGGGGGGGAAGGGTCAGCCGTGGTTCCGCCGCGCAGCGGCGATCATCCTGATCGCGACCGGCGCGGGCGTGGGCGCCCTGCTGCTGATGGCGCACATCGCCTGGGGGGTCGCGCTCGCGGCGATCATCACCCTCATCGCCGCGCTGCTTGGCCACGTCGCCGCGCACGTGAAGCACGCAGCGCCACTGGAACACTCCGCTTAGCGCTTTGCGGGGCGAAGCGGGGGTCGACGATCCGGTCGGTCGACATGAAGACACCGCCCCGCTCCCGTGTGTGACATCAGCGGCGACTGAACGCGGCCGCGACCTCGTCGAGTACTGATTCGTCGCCCGCGTACAGCCCGTCCTCGCGCGGCCAATGCGCCACCACGTCGGTGAACCCGAGCGATGCCGCGCGCTGCACCGAGTCGTCGTAGGCGGCCGCGCTCTGGAGCGAATAGAACGACTCGGTGTCGATCGACAGAACGCGGGCGACAGCATCCTGCCTCCCCGATGCGCGGTACTCGTCGTCGAAACGGCCGGCGAGCTCGCCCACTTTCGCCCACCACGCTTCGCGGTCGGTCTCGTCGGGGCCGGTCGTCACCCACCCCTGTCCTCGGGTGGCGGCGTACCGGATCGCCTTCGGCCCATTGCCCGCGACGAGCAGCGGCATGTGCGGCCGTCGGGTCGGCGCCCCGACCATGCGGGCGTGGTGGGCGGTGTACCAGTCGCCCGAGAACGAGATGCCCCCCGATCCCGGCTGCTCGAATCGGAGCAGCGCGTCCAGAGCATCGACGAACTCCACGAACCGCGCGTGGCGCTCGCGGGGCGAATACTCCTGCTGCCCGAGCACGAAGGCGTCGAACCCGGTTCCGCCCGATCCCACTCCGACCAGGAGCCGCCCGCCTGAGATGTCGTCGAGCGTCGCGAGCTCTTTGGCGAAGGGAACGGGATGCCGGAAGTTCGGGCTCGCCACGAAGAACCCGAGCCCGATCCGCTCGGTGACGACGGCAGCGGCGGTCATCGTCGGTACCGTCGCGTGCCACTTCTGATCGGCGAGACTCCGCCACGACAGGTGGTCGTACGACCACGCGTGGTCGAATCCATAGTCTTCGGCCCCGCGCCACCGCCGGGCGGCGGCCGGCCAGTCCTCCTGCGGCAGAATCACGATTCCATGTCTCATGCCGCCACGCTACGCGGCCGAGCGGTACCCATGCTCACGCAGCGCGCCAGTGCTCTCGCTGAAGTGGCGGGGGCGGGTCCCACGCCCATTTCCACGCGGCTTTCGTCGGCATGGCGACGGCGGCGCCTCGACCGGGCGGGTGCAGGAAGAACTCCTCATGCCCGACGCGACTGATCCGCCAGCCCTGGTTGTGCAGCGTCATGTGGTGGTGCCGGCAGAGCAGGAGGCCTCTGTCGACGTCTGTTCTGCCGCCGGCGGCGTAGGGATCGATGTGGTGCGCCTCGCAGTACGATGCGGGGCGGGTGCAGCCGGGCCATCGACACCCGCCGTCGCGCGCCACGAGGGCGAGGCGTTGCCGCGGAGTGAAGTTCCGATGCTCACGCCCGGCATCGAGTGGATTGCCGCGGTGATCGGCGGTGATGTGCACCGTGCCCGCGACGCAGACGTTGCGGTCGACGACCGATCCGGCAAGGGCGTCGCCTCCGTCTTCGGCGTGCCCGGTGGCCAGAAGTCGCCCGAAAGCGTCGCGCGGGCCCGCGAGGTCGTGCACCGTGAGGACACGCACGCCGGGTTGCCGCGCACCGAACACGTCTGCCGCCGCCGCGAGGGAACCCGCGCGAAGGACGTCCATGATCAGGTCGTAGGAGAGCTGCTCATTCGACCGCGGGTCGTCGCGCAGCTTCTCGGCCGCAGCGCGCTCGTCGCTCGTCACGAACCGGGGTCCGCCGCGGCGCGGGCGCAGCGCGGCGTCGAGCATCGCATCCACCCACAGACCCATCTCGTCGTCGTAGACGATGTGCGCGTGACGCTGCCCGTCACCGTCGGTCCACCGTCGGTACGACCGATTCTCGTACCGGCGCGCGAACCGCGCCTCCGCGCCGGTCGGGTCGAGGAGGTCGCGCACGATCCGCGCCCGCTTCGCGAGTTCTTCCACCGGCATCCCGGACGCCTCCGTGACGAGGCCTCTCGCCGCCAGCATCCACGCTTCGTGCACTGCGGCGGGATCGACTGAGGTCTCGCCGCCGGCAGTCTCGCCCCTGCCGGCATCGCCCACATCGCCAACGGCGGGCTCGCCGAGACCGCCGCGGATCGCATCGTGCTGCGCCGACGTGAGCACGCCCGCGAGAAGTGCCGCGCGCAACGGTTCGTGCCACGGCGGCGCCGCGGGGATCGCCGCCGCAGTGCCATCGACCGGCGGCCGCGACGCGCCGACCTCCTCGCCCACGCCCTCCAGCAGCGAGACCCCGACGCGCACCTGCCGCGTCGCGTCGGCCTTCGTGCCGCCCGTGATCGACTGGATCAACGACGCCGGGCTCGCGTGCCCGTGGACCCCCGCCAGCCCGACCTGCCCGTCGTCGCGTCGCGAGCGGTGCGCGGCGACGCCGGCGAGCACGGCCTGCAGACGGGCCGCGTCATTCGCGAGCTCCGCAGCCATCCCCAGTGCGCCCACGACCGACTCGTCGCTGAGTCGTAGCGCGCACGTGGGCAACGATGCCGCCTCGACGTCCAGCTCATCCCACGCCGCAAGCGCGTCGATCCGCTCGCGCATCACCGTGAGGATGTTCATACCTCTATGATGCAGGGGGCCTCAGACATTCAAACCTAGCTACGGCACGCTGTGTACCGATTCGCGGCGAATCGCCCTGGGGAGGAACGGCCGATCAGATCTCGACGCGCGACCCCATCAGGATGGTGCGGTCCGGCGGGAGGTCGAAGTACTGGGCGGCGTCGGCCGCGCCGCGCGACGTGGCGATGAACAGCGGCTTGCGCCACCGGGCGAGCCCAGGCGCCTTGCCGCGGTGCAGATCGATCGTGGAGAGGAAGTACGACGCATCGTCGAGCTCGATCGGGATCTCGAGACCCTCGGGGTCGAGCATCCCGAGCGTCTTGGGCACATCAGGGCGTTCCATGTAGCCGAACTTCGCGCGCACGAGGATGATGCCGTCGTCGGTGTGGTGCAGCGCATCAGTGGTGATCCGCTCCTCGGGCGGCACGGTGGGAGTCTGCGCGGTCTCGATCGAGAGGATGATGACCTTCTCGTGCAGTGAGCCGAGGTGTCGAACCGTCGACTGCATGGCCAGCGGCGTGGTCTGGGTGCCGCGGTTGAGGTACACCGCGGTGCCGGGTACGCGCACGACCGGAAGGGTGCGGTCGTGAAGGGCATCGAGGAACTCGGCGAGCGAGCCTTCTTGGTTCTCACGCCGGGCGGTCACGAGCTTCCGCCCCCGGTACCACGTCATCAGGATGATGTAGGTGACCACCGCGATCGCCAGCGGCAGCCACGCGCCGTGCGTGATCTTGGTGAGGTTCGCGGCGAAGAACAGGCCCTCCACCGTGAGCAGCGCCCCGCCGCCGGCGATCACGAGCCAGAGCGGCGCGCGCCACGATTCGCGCACGTAGTAGAGGAACAGCGTCGTGGTGATGATGATCGTGCCGGTGACCGCCGTGCCGAACGCGTAGGCGAGGGCAGCCGACTCGCGGAACGAGAGCACGAGCACGATCACGGCGATCAGCAGGATCCAGTTGATGAGCGGCACGTAGATCTGACCGATCGTGCGCGCCGAGGTGTGCTCGATGCGCAGGCGCGGCAGGTAGCCCAGTTGCACGGCCTGCCTGGCGACCGAGAACGCGCCGGTGATCACCGCCTGCGAAGCGATCACCGTCGCCGCGGTGGCGAGGATCACCATCGGGATCTGCAGGGGTCCCGGGATGAGCAGGAAGAACGGACTCTGCACGGCCTCGGGATCATTCAGGATCAGCGCGGCCTGCCCGAAATAGCTGAGCACGCACGTCGGGAACACCAGGATCAGCCAGGCGCGGGCGATCGGCACGCGGCCGAAGTGGCCGAGGTCGGCGAACAGCGCCTCGGCACCGGTGATGGCCAGGACCACCGCAGCCAGCGCGAAGAACGCGACCGACGGATTCGAGACCGCGAAGGCGATCGCGTACGTCGGCGACAGAGCGAGGAGGATCTCGGGCTCACGCGTGATGCCGAGGATGCCGAGGGCCCCGATCGCGACGAACCAGGCGACCATGACAGGGCCGAAGAGCCTGGCCACGGCGGCGGTGCCGAACCGCTGGAAAGAGAACAGGATGACGATGATCACGATCGTGATCGGGATGACGAAGTCGGCGAGCGGGGGAGCGGCGACCCTGAGGCCCTCCACCGCGGAGAGGACCGAGATGGCCGGCGTGATCATGCTGTCGCCGAAGAACAGGGATGCCCCGAAGATGCCGAGTGCGACCAGGATGGTCTTGGTCCGGCGACTGCCGGCGACGGTCTTCTGCCCGACGAGCGTGAGCAGCGCCATGATGCCGCCTTCGCCCTCGTTGTCGGCGCGCAGGATCAGCGCGACGTACGCGATCGTCACGATGAGGGTGACGGACCAGAAGATGAGGGATGCGATCCCGTACACGTTCTCCGCAGACACCGGCACCGGGTGCGGGTCAGCGGGGTTGAAGACGGTCTGGATCGTGTAGATCGGACTCGTGCCGATGTCGCCGAACACGACTCCGAGCGCACCGACGACCAGCAGTGTCTTGGCGAACCTTCGCGTTCCCGGAGCAGCCACCCACACAGTATGGCGCCGCGGATGCCGCGCCCCGCGCACAGCCCGCAGGCGGAGGGTGTGTCCCGCCGCGACCGGGTCAGCGCTTGAGTGTGCTCAGCGTCTGCTTCGCCTGCTTCTCGACGAGCACGGCGATGAAGTCGCGGACGTGCGCATCGCTGACTTCGTTGTACGCCTTCGTGACGACATCCCGCACCGCCCTGGGCGGAACCTCGGGGAACCGGGCGCTCAGTCGTTCGACGATCTCGTCGATGGTCGCGGCCTCGTCAGGCGCAGTTGTTGTCATGTTTCATCTCCGGGGCGAGCGTCGCGGACAGTCGGGTCCGCTCTGGGAAAACCATAGTCGGCGCGCACCGGGGCGCCGGGCTCCTAGTCGGTCGCCCGTAAAGGGTAGGGCTCCCGCGGAGCCGAGTCCAGGGCGGTGACGCCGAACGGGCGCGCGCGCATGCTGGGATCCCCGGCCTGAGGAGGCACCGTGTACTTCCACCTTCAGAGTCTCATCAATCCCATCGAGCAGGACGAGCCGGATCCCGCGGCCGCCAATGCGCTGCAGGAGGGTCTCGGCGGGCAGTTCGGCGAGATGCGCACGATGATGCAGTACCTGTTCCAGAGCATCAATTTCCGTGGTCCGGCGGCCAAGCCCTACAAGGACCTGATCCAGGGCATCGGCACCGAGGAGATCAGCCACGTCGAGCTGATCGGCACGACCATCGCGCGCCTGCTCGACGGCGCTCCGGACTACCACGGTCGCAAGGGCGACCCCATCGACAAGCCCGGCGTCGACGGAGCGACCCCCTTGAGCATCGCGCTGGATCACGGCAACATCCACCACTACCTCGTCGGCGCGCAGGGAGCACTGCCCGTCGATGCGGCCGGCAACCCCTGGTCGGGCAGCTACGTCTACAACTCGGGCAACCTCGTCCTCGACCTGCCGTACAACCTGATGCTCGAGTCGACCGGCCGGTTGCAGAAGTGCCGCCTCTACGAGATGACCGACAACAAGACGGCACGCTCGACGATCGCGTACCTCATCGTGCGCGACCAGGCACACGAGAACGCATACGCCAAGGCGCTCGAGACGCTCGGGGTGAACTGGAAGGGCACTCTGCCGATCCCGAAGACCAACGCCGAGCGGTTCCCTGAGGTCAAGCGCCTCGTCGACCTCGGCCTGCAGAGCAAGCAGTTCTCCTTCGACCTCGGCGACCAGTCCGAGGCTGGGAAGATCTTCCAGGGACTGTCGCCCTCGGGAGACGGCACCGACCTCGATGCCAGCGAGCAGGCGCCCGAGGGTGTGCCCATCGAGATCGCCCCGGAGCGGCGCGAAGAGTTCTCGCCGGGTGCCGACAAGGAGCTGACGGCCCTCATCGAGGCCACCGCGGCGATGGAGATGGCGGACATCGAGGCCACCTTCGGACGCCTCGGCTGAGGGCCGCGGCACGGCGTGGGGCCGTGGTCAGCGCGGCGTCAGTCGTCGGAGGGCGTCAGTCGTCGGAGACGGTGACGTTCACCACGATGTTGCCGCGCGTGGCGTTGGAGTACGGGCAGACCTGGTGCGCAGCATCCGCGAGTTCTTGGGCGGTCGCGTGGTCGAGCTCGGGGATGACGACTTCGAGGTCGACGGCGAGCTGGAAGCCGCCGTCGTCGTTCGGGCCGATGTGCACGCGCGCTCCGACGGTCGAGTCGGTGAGGGTGATCTTGCGGGCACGGGCCATCCCCTGGAGCGCAGAGTGGAAGCACGCCGCGTAGCCGGCGGCGAACAGCTCTTCGGGGTTCGCGCCTTCGCCCGAACCGCCCATCTCCTTGGGGGGCCGCATCTCGAGATCGACCTGACCCGAGATGCTCTTGACGTGGCCGTCGCGCCCGCCGCCGGTGGAGAGTGCTTCGGCGGTGTAGAGGGTGTTCATTGCTGCCTTTCGGATCGATTCTCAGGCGCCGACGAGCTCGTCGGTGCGACGGCGGGAAGCCGTGAGCTGTGTCATGTTCTCGGCGATGCGGTGGAGCTTCGCAAGCAGTTCGCCCACCTCGCCGCGTTCGAGCCCGTACTCGGCCGAGAGGCAGTCGACATCGCCTCTGGCCGTCGCGAGGACGCCGTGTCCGGCATCCGTGATCAAGACGTTCACGACGCGCTCGTCGTCGCGGTGGCGTTCTCGCGTAAGTAGGCCTCGCGCCTCGAGGCGCTGGAGGAGCGGCGACAGGGTGCCCGAGTCCAGATGCATCGCCTGGCCGAGCTCGCTGACGGTGGAACCAGGGGAGCGATGCAGTGACACCAACACGAGGAACTGCGGGTAGGTGAGGTCGCTCTCGGCGAGCACCGCCCGGTACGCCTGCGACACCGCGCGAGAGGCGGCGTAGAGCGAGAAGCACACCATCTCGTCGAGCACATCCGTTTGCATCTCACGAATATTGCACACAATTGAGTTGTGCACAATGCAATGCGCAGCCGGCGCCGCGCATCGCCCTTTCCGCACGCCTCTCGGTGGCAGCCTGAGCCCGGCGGGCCCAGGCCTGCCACGGGAACTTCAGGAGCGACGTCGGGCGGCGCCGTTGCGGCCGCGGACGAAGCCGTAGACGAGCAGGACGATGATCGCGCCGATGACGGATCCGATGATTCCCGCAGGCTGGAAGAAGCCGTCCATCGCGTCATGCTGGAAGAGCAGGTAGCCGAGGAAGCCACCGACGAACGAGCCGACGATGCCGAGGACGATCGTCATGAGAACGCTCATGTCCTGCTTGCCGGGGATGACGGCGCGGGCGATGAAGCCGGCGATGAGGCCGATGACGATGATGCTGACGATGAGACCGAGCATGGTGTTCTCCTTGGGTTGGGGTCACCGACGGTGCCGACCGACGCATTCTTGAGCGCCGCTCGGTTGAGGCAACGGACCGACTCAACCACCCCTGAGGGGGTGCCGATACACCCCTGGGGGTGTAAAGCTGGAGCATGCTCTCCTCCCCGCCACCTCCTGTCACCGTGGCGTTGATCGACGACTACGACGTCGTGCTCACCGGCCTGGCGCACATGTTCGACGACTACCGCGATCGTGTCGTCGTCGCTGAGATCGACGCCCACACGCCGATGGATGACCGGGTGGACGTCGCGCTCTACGACTCATTCGCGCAGCCGGAGTCCGACCACGTCGAGATCGCGGCTCTCGTCAGGAATGCTCGTGCTCGGCGAGTCGTGGTCTACACCTGGAACTTCCACCCCGACCTGATCGATCATGCTCGTCGTCAGGGGGTGCACGGGTATCTGTCCAAGACTCTCACCGCGCCGGAGCTGGTCGCGGCCATCGAAGCCGTCCATGCTGGCGAGACGGTCATCAGTGACCAGGGTCGGCGTGCACCGAGTGCACCCGGTCTGGAGTGGCCAGGCAGGCGCGAGGGGATCACCGATCGGGAGTCCGAGATCCTGGCCCTCATCACCCAGGGCAAAAGCAACGCGGAAGTGGCACGCTTGACGTATCTCAGTCCCAACACGGTGAAGTCCTACATCCGATCCGTCTACCGGAAGATCGGCGTCGCGAGCCGCACGCAGGCGGTGCTATACGGGATCGGTCACGGATTCGCGCCGGACACTCACCGGATCGACCACTGGCTCGGCGGGCCGTGATCGACCTTCATCGCGGTTCTCATCGCTCTGGCGCTGACCGGCTGGATCTCAGGGCACCTCGGCGGCAGCTCGAAACGCACGTCGATCCTCCGCGTCGTGATCGGCGGGGCGATCGCGCTCGCCGCCACCTACGGTATCGGATCGCTTCTAGGCGCCAGCGGAATCGTCTAGCGCCATCGGTCATCGCTTTGTAATCCCCCTTGCTCGGTGAGACCGCCGGCGGGTGACAGCCTGAAGATGTGAATTCGCAGAATGCAGTGCACACGTCGATCGCGGTGATCGGGGGCTCAGGGCTGTACCAGCTCTTCGAAGGCGCCGACACCGAACAGATCCACGTGCCGACTCCGTTCGGAACCTCGGTGGTGCTCACGCAGGGATCGCTCGGTGGCCGCAAGGTCGTGTTCCTGCCGCGGCACGGAAGCGATCACTCGGTACCGCCGCACGCGATCCCCGCACGCGCGATGATCTGGGCTCTCGCCGCTTCCGGCGTGACGACGCTCATCTCCACCGCCGCGGTCGGCTCGCTCAACCCCGCTCTGCCCGTCGGCACGATCGCGCTGGCCGACCAGCTCGTTGATCGCACCCATGGCCGTGAGGATACGTATTTCGACGGGTCGGTCGTGAGGCACTTGCCGTTCTCCGACCCGTTCGGCTCCGGTCTCCGCGCTCTCGCGGTCGCCGCGTGCCCCGATGTGGTCGACGGGGCGACGGTCGTGGTCGTCCAGGGGCCGCGGTTCTCGACCCGCGCAGAATCGCAGCTCAACCGCGCCGCCGGCATCGACCTGGTCAACATGACCCTTTATCCGGAGGCCGCTCTCGCCGCCGAACTCGGCATCGACATGGTGGCGCTCTGCGTGGTGACCGACCTCGACAGCGGCGAACGACAGGAGGATGCGGTGACCGCCGACATCGTCTTCGCCCGGCTCGCGGAGGCTCGTCCGCGCATCGTCTCCGCGATCGAGCGGATCGTGCAGGCAGTGCCCGCAGACTACGTGCCGCGGGAGCTGATCGACCGGGCCGCCGTAGTTGAGGTGCTCGGGGCCGAGGTGCGATGACCCGCCTGCTCGTGACCGGAGGGGCCGGCTTCATCGGCTCGCGCATCGTCGCGGCAGCGATCGCCCGCGGGTGGCGGGTGCAGGTCATCGACGCGCTCTCACCCGCCGTGCACCGCAATGCACCCTCGCTGCCTGCGGGGGTGGAGCTCGTGCAGGCGGACGTCACGAATCCCAGAGCCTTGGATGACTGTCTTTCCGGCGTCGACGCCGTCAGCCATCAGGCGGCCAAGGTGGGCATGGGGCTCGACTTCGCCGACGCTCCCGACTACGTGCACGCCAACGTGCTCGGCACCGCCGAACTTCTCGCCGCGATGACCAGGGCCGGTGTCTCTCGGCTCGTGGTCGCATCGTCGATGGTCGTCTACGGCGAGGGCCGCTATCTCGGCTCGGGGTCGGAGGGTCGCGCCCGCGACGTGCGTCCCGGCGCTCGTGATGAGGCCGACCTGCGCGCCGGGATGTTCGAGCCTCGCGACCCGGAGACCCGCGAGCTGCTGCGTCCGGCGCTCACCGTCGAAGACTCACCGCTCGAGCCCCGGAGCGTCTATGCCGTGACGAAGCTGGCGACCGAGCACCTCACTGAGGTGTGGGCTCGAGAGACAGGCGGGACTGCTGCTCTGCTGCGCTACCACAACGTCTACGGACCGGGGATGCCTCGCGACACGCCCTACGCGGGGGTCGCCGCGATCTTCAGATCGGCGTTGGAACGCGGTGAACCGCCACGCGTCTTCGAAGACGGCGGTCAACGACGCGATTTCGTCCATGTCGACGACATCGCTGCCGCGAATCTCGCTGCGGTCGAGTGGTCCTCCTCCGGTCGGGGCGGGCAGGCCAGACCTTTCAACGTGGGATCAGGGACGGTGTCGACGATTCTGGATGTCGCGCGTGCGCTCGCCCGTGCGCACCGCGGACCGGATCCCGTCGTCACGGGCGAGTATCGCGCCGGCGATGTCCGTCACATCACCGCATCGTCCGCCCGGGCGATAGCCGAACTCGACTGGGCGCCCTCGATCAGTCTGGCCGACGGCATCCGCGATTTCGCAACCGCGCCCCTGCGCGCCTGAGGCTACGCGAACGACTCTTCGCGGCCGCGCGTCGCGATCGGAAGGATCAGGTCGAAGCGGCATCCGCCGGGCACATTCCGGACGGTGACTTCTCCTTCGTGGGCAGCAGCGATGCCGCGGACGATCGCCAGCCCCAATCCGGCTCCGCTGGAGCGCAGCGTGTGCGCCGAGCCCGCGGACTGAGCCGGTGTCCGCGCAGACGCGCCGCGCCAGCCCGGCTCGAACACGCGATGCAGGTCGTCTTCGTCGATGCCGCCGCCGGTGTCTATCACGGTGACGGAGGCGCGTCCGTCGACCACCGTCGCCGCGACCGTGATGGGCGAGCCGGCAGGCGTGTGCTGAATCGCGTTGAGGAGGAGGTTCGATACGGCCCGGGACAGCTCACGAGGATCGGCGTGGACGATCGCGTCGCTCTCCAGACCGGCTTCGATCCGGATCTGTCGGCCGTGAGAGACGGAACGCAGGTCTGCGACCGTGTCGGAGATCACGTCGTACAGGGAGACTTCCTGAAGCGACAGGCGAAGCGTTCCCGAGTCGATCTTCGACAGCTCGAAGAGGTCGTCGACCATCGCGGACAGCCGTGCGACCTGCTCGCGCATCTGGCGGTGATACCGCTGCGGGTCTGCGGCCAGCTCGTCTTCGAGAGCTTCGGCCATCGACATGATTCCGGCGAGCGGCGTGCGCAGATCATGGGCGATCCATGCCACGAGCTCTCGCCGAGATTCATCTATCCGGTGCTCGCGCTCGCGCGACTCCGCGAGCTTCGCACTCGTGGCGACGAGTTCCTGGGCGAGGGTCCGGAACTCCGCACTGGCCTGAGGGCCCACGGCATGCACGCGCTCGCCCGCACCGATCCGTCGAGCTGCGGTGGACAGCGAACGGGCGTTCCGCACCACCACCGCGCCCAGGCCGGCGACAAGTATCAGCGAGACCACTCCCGAAATGCAGGCGACGTTGACGGCGACGGTCAGGTCGTGCGGCGAAATGTACATGAGCCACGACGCGCCGACGATGCTGAGGACGACCGACAGCAGTGCCGCGAACACGAGCACGCACACCTGGACGATGAGCGATGAGCCGCGAAGCACCCGCAGGAGCAGGACGGCCGCCGCGCCGATGACGACGGTGATCGCGAGCGAGAGACCCGCGACCTGCAGCAGATCAGGCCAGCTCATCGGAATCCTCTCCTATGTCGAGGCGGTATCCGATGCCCCAGACGGTGGTCAGCAGCAACGGGTGCGCCGAATCCGCTTCGATCTTCTCGCGCAGGCGTCGTACGTGGACGGTCACGGTCGACAGGTCGCCGTACGTCCACCCCCATACCGCCGAGAGCAGTTCCTCGCGACCGAACGCCTGACGAGGATGCTTGACGAGGAACGACAGCAGGTCGAACTCGCGGACGGTGAGGGGGAGGAGGCGCCCGTTCATCATCGCGACCCGCGCAGCGGGGTCGACGTGGAACGGCCCGCGGTCCAGGACCGGCTCGGGTGTGAGTTCGGTGAGGGAGCGGCGAAGGACCGACTGCACACGCAGCACGAGCTCTCGTGGCGAGAAGGGCTTTCCGAGGTAGTCGTCGGCGCCTGCCTCCAGCCCGCTGATGCGGTCTTCCTCGCTGTCGAGGGCGGTGAGCAGGATGATGGGGGTCGAGCTCGTGAGGCGGATGCGTCGGCACGCCTCGATGCCGTCGATTCCGGGAAGCATGCGGTCCAGCACGATCAGGTCGGGCGAGATCCGCGCTTCGGCCTCGATGGCGGCGAACCCGTCAGAGACGCGGTCGACAACGAATCCGGCGGAGCGCAGATACTCCGCGACCACTTCGGAGACGGTCGGGTCGTCATCGACGACGAGCACCCGGCGGTCGACGAGGCCCTCGTTCGCCAGAGCGCGCGCGGGTTCAGTCACCCGTTCACAGTACGCCGCACCGCGATTTGGGCGCCGGTCCGGTGGGCAGTCGTTCGCGTTCCGTAAGACTTCGGAGGCGATCGGCGGAGCCGCCGAGCCTAGCGTCGGGATCATGGCTGACGTCGATCTCGTCCTCCCCTGCCTCAACGAGGTGGGCGCCCTGCCGTGGGTGCTGGCACGCATTCCCCCGGACTACCGTGCGATCGTCGTCGACAACGGTTCTACCGACGGCTCGGCCGAGTACGCGCGCGCGGCCGGTGCCACCGTCGTCACAGAGCCGATGAAGGGCTTCGGCGCCGCGGTGGCTGCGGGCGTGGCGGCGGCGACGGCCCCGGTCGTCGCGATCTGCGATGCGGATGCGTCGCTGGATCCGTCCGAGCTTCCCCGCCTCGTCGCGATGCTCGAGACCGGCGCCGACCTGGTGCTCGGCCGGCGCGTGCCGACTCATCGTCACGCGTGGCCCCTGCACGCGCGGGTGGCTAATGCGTTCCTCGCCCAACGCATCCACGCCGTCACCGGCGTCCGGATCACCGACATCGGGCCGATGCGAGTGGCCCGCACGGAGGCGCTCGCGGGGCTCCAGCTGCAGGATCGCCGCAGTGGCTACCCGCTGGAGATGGTGCTGCGCGCGGCCGACGCGGGCTGGCGCATCGTCGAGGCGGATGTCGCCTACTCGCCGCGCATCGGGCGCTCCAAGGTGACGGGGACGGTTCGGGGAACGATCACGGCGATTCGTGACATGAGCCGCATCCTCCGGGGAGCGACGGCATGACTGCCCTGGTCGTCATCGCCAAGGCGTGCATCCCCGGCAGGGTCAAGACCCGGCTGCACCCGCCCTTCACGCTCGAAGAGGCGGCGGAGATCGCGGCGGCGAGCCTCGCCGACACGCTCGAGACGGCAGCGACGTCGGCGGTCGATCGACGGATCCTGTTCTTCGATGGCGACCCCGAGGGCGACGGCACCGCCGCGCTTCAGACGGCATCGTTTCGCTCCACCGGTTTCGAGACGATCGCGCAGCCCCTCGGATCGCTGGATGAGCGGATCGCCGCGGTGTTCGACGTCCTCGACGAGCCGACATTGCTGATCGGGATGGATACGCCCCAGGTGACATCGTGGCACCTGCGCTGGCCGTCGTGGTCTGACGCGGTGCTCGGGCTGTCGGAGGACGGCGGGTTCTGGGCCCTGGGGATGCGTGAACCCCGCGGCGACCTCGTGCGCGGCATCCCGATGTCGCGCACCGATACCGGTGACCGCCAGCTTGCTGCGCTCCTCGGTGCCGGGCTCACCGTCGAGAGGCTCGACGTCCTGCGGGATGTGGACACGGCCGACGATGCCGAGTTCGTCGCGGCGCAGATCCCGTGGTCGCGGTTCGCCGGAGCGGTGTCTGCGGCATCGTCGAAAGTCGTCTCGTGAGCACGCTCGTCGCCTTCGGCGCCGGCGGCGACGAACCCTATGCCGTGCTGCTGGGCGACGCCGGGCGAGGTCGCCTCGCGCTGCGCAAGGTCGGCGCCGCCGAGAACACGGTGGAGGTGAATGTGGCGAGCTGGCGTGCTCCTGCCGACAGCGTCGACATCGCCGTGCTCGCGGGGCTGGAGGGACCGGTGCTCGATGTCGGCTGCGGACCGGGACGGATGGTCCGCGCCGCCGAGGAGCTCTCGATGCCGGCGCTCGGGATCGACATCTCGGCCGAGGCCGTCGCGCTCGCCGCCGCCGGCGGCACACCGATCCTGCAGCGCTCGGTATTCGACCGCCTTCCGCTCGAAGGCCAGTGGTCGACCGTCCTGCTGATGGACGGGAACATCGGGATCGGCGGCGACCCCCGTGCGCTGCTGCGGCGCTCCGGTGAGCTGCTGGCTCCGCACGGCTCGCTCGTCGTCGAAGTGGATGCTGATCCCGACCTGTTCGACTGCGCGATGTACACCGCCGTCGCCGAGGACGGACGCGTGAGTGCTCCTTTCCCCTGGGCACGCGCAGGGTCGGCCGCGGTCGTTCGCGAGGCGCCCTTCTGCGGGCTCGCGCTCGCCGATGCCTGGGCGGCAGGTGACCGCCGGTTCGTCGTGCTGCGGCTGCGGGCGGAAGTGCCCGTCAGGAGTTGACGTTGCTCGATGACGGACTGCGTGCGAGCACGACGTGCAGGGCGATGCCGGCCCCGGCGGCGATCACGAGGGCGCCGAGAAGGATCGCCAGGTTCAGCCCGTAGTCGAGAGGCAGGATGCTCGGATTGGCCGGTGAGCCGGCTGCCTTCCCGATGACCTCCGGCACGACCAGGAGCGCAGTGATCGCACCGATCGCGAGGGCACTCTGGGCGATGAGGATCGCCTTCAGCGGCATCCGCGATGTCGCTCGCCTCCCGGCGAGTGCCACGGCGAACACAGCCCCCGAGATCAGCAGGTCGTGGACGACGAGCGCGCCCACCAGCCACAGCAGGATCGCCGGATATTGCGCGGGAGGGATGTCGTTCGCCAGCACGATCCCGCCGATGACGCCGAGGAAGATCCCCGCGCCGATCAGGATGATGCGGGTATCGCTGATGGTCACCCACCGGCCAGAATGCCGGCGATGGCGCTCGCTCATCAGATCACCTCGATCCGGCTGAGCCATTTGGTCTGCAGCACTCCGGGGCGCCCCGGAGCGATGATCCGCGCCGGGTAGCCGTGGTCGATGTCGAGCTGCTCGCCGTACAGTTCGAGAGCGACGAGGGTCAACGGGTCGCGGACGAACTCCGGCTGCATCTCGCTGACGCCGTAGCTGCCCTCCTGCTGGAGGCTGACGATCCGCACATGGGCATCGGGCGCCGCGCCGACCGCGTCGAGCAGGTCGCTCAGACGCGGTCCGCGCCACGACGCATCCTGGCTCCAGCCCTCGACGCACGCGATCGGCAGGTCGACCGCGAACTGCGGCAGAGCGAGCAGCCGTGAGCGGGAGAAGACCTCGCGCACCTCGCCGTGGGTGACCGACAGCGTCCACTCGGGCGCGATCGCCGTCTCGAGCACGCCGGCCGACTGCGCGGTGCGGTTCACCGGCAGCGACTGCGGGCCGACGCCGCGCTTGCGGGGTGCGAAGACGTTGAGCGTATCCACGATCCCAAACGACTGCCCTGCGGTCGTGGCCACCACGACCGCGGCGGCCACCGCAACGGTCGTGAGGAATCCTCGCCGGGTCGCGCGCACCCCCGCCGAGGTGCGCGGGGCCGGAGTGCGGTCTATCCATGCGAACAGCCTGCCCACGAGCCCGCTCGCGGGCTTCTCCCCGGTGAGGCGCTGAAGCTCGTCCGGCACGTCGAGCTCAGCATCCGGATCGGCGTTCTGGACGATCAGAGCGTGCGTGTCGTCATCCGAGTCGCGCTTGCGCCAGTGCTTCGCGATCGTCGGCAACTTGATTCCGATATGGATCGCCAGCGACCCGATGATGACCCACGACAGCGCGAAGTGCGTGAGGCGGAAGTCGAAGCCGAACAGTGCGTACAGCTGGTACGTGTTGAGCAGGCCGATCGTGATCTGCACAAGGGATGCCGCGACGAACAGCGCGATCGACGCGCGTTCGAGCAGGTGGGGGAACGATCGGATAGGTGGATGCTGGAACAGCTCCGGGAAGATCGTGAACAGCTTGCCGAACAGCAGCGGGAGGCAGGCGATACCCGTGGTGATGTGGATGCCCTGCGTGAGCTGGTAGATCCACACGGGGCGCGTCGGAAACACCATCCACGGCAGGGGATCCTGCAGGAAGTGGCTGTAGAGCCCGGTCGCGAAGCACACGAGGAACGCGATCGCGAGCAGGCGCCCGATCACCACCGCCATGCGGGGAGTGCGCGCGGGCGACTCCACCGAGTGCCTCACCTGGTGCAGAATTCGCTGCAGCCTGGCGGAGAAGTACATCCGATCACCCCTCATCGGGGCGACTCTATGGCGGTGCTCGCGCGCAGATGGCGCTCAGATGTGACGAAGCGAGGACGTTCGAGCTTCGACGTTCGAGGATCGTAAGGTCTTCCCCGCGTTCTCCGGCGGCGCCGTCCCTAGCCTCGAAAAGTGATGACCGAGCTGCTGGCGCCTTCGCACGCTCGTTCGCGGATGGCGGGCGCGGTGCCGTGGATCGGGCTCGCCCTCGCGGCGGTGCTCATCGTCGCGGCCACGGTGTACCCGATGCTCGCGGGCCTGAACGTCTACGTGCAGGACTTCCCTCCGCTGCTCGCGAGCTGGTTGCCCCGCGTCGGGCCCGGCACGATCCCCGCGATCGCACTGGCGATCCTGGCTGCCCGCTACGCGATCGACCTCGCCGCGCGCGTGCGCTGGCGCGTGCTGCTGATCGGGTCGTTCGCCAGTTCGCTGATCTGGATGCTGAGCCTGGCAGCCGTCGACGGGGTCGCCGGGGTGGCGGGGCCGCTCGACACGCAGTACGAGTATCTGCGCACGGCACGGGCGGTGACCGATTTCGGTGCGGTGCTGCACGAGTACGTCACCCGGATCCCCGAGGGTGCGGTGGACAGCTGGCCCGTCCACATCGCGGGGCATCCGCCTGGCGCGCTCCTGTTCTTCGTGGTGCTCGTGCGCCTGGGGCTCGGCAGTGGCCTGGCCGCGGGTCTCGTCGTCGCAGTCATCGCGGCGACTACGCCTGCCGCCGTTTTGATCACGATGCGGCGGCTCGGTGCCGAGGCGGGGGCGCGCAGGGCGGTGCCGTTCTTCACGCTCGGTCCGGCGGCGATCTGGATGGCCGTGTCGGCAGACGCGATGTTCGAGGCCTTCGCCGCCTGGGGGCTCTGCGTGCTGGCGTGCGCGGCGACCAGCTCGGGCCGGGCCCGTGTCGCGGGTTACGCGGTGGCCGCAGGTCTCCTTCTCGGGTACTGCGTGATGCTGTCGTACGGGCTGCCGCTGCTGGGCGTGCTCGCGGTCGCGGTGCTCGTGCTCGCGCGTCGATGGACCCCGTTGCCGTGGGCTGTCGGCGGGGCGGCGGCGGTCGTGATCGCGTTCGCTGTGGGTGGATTCGCCTGGTGGCAGGCCTACCCGGCGCTCGTGAGTCGCTACTGGGAGGGAGTGGCATCGCAGCGCCCGACCGGATACTGGATCTGGGCGAACTTCGCCGCGGTCGCAATGAGTGCAGGACCGCTCTTCGGGGCAGGGCTGGCCGTCGCGGTGAGCCGCGTTCGCAGCATCCGCTCTGCACCCCGCGCAGACGTCGTGGTGATCGCGCTCGCCCTGTCTGCCCTGCTCAGCCTGGTGCTGGCCGACGCGTCGCTCATGAGCAAGGCCGAGGTCGAGCGCATCTGGCTGCCGTTCGTGCCGTGGCTCCTGCTCGGCACCGCCCTGCTGCCCGAAAAATGGCGTCGCTGGGGGTTCGCCGGTCAACTCGCCTTCGCACTCGTCGTGCAACACGCCCTGCTCACGCTGTGGTGAGGGGTTTCAGGACTGAAGGATGCCGGCGTCGACGGGGCTGAGCTTGCGAACCGGAGTCCATCGGCGCCCAGCGAGCCGTTCCGCCCGCAACTCCATCGTGGCATCCTGCGAATGCCGGGCGACCTGGACGAGCGCGTTCGCCAGATGCACTGCGCCTGCGCGGCGTGCGGCCTCATCGTCGGCGATCAATTCGACCAGGAGCGCGGTGGCGCGAAGCAGTTGCTTGCCTGCGCGTGAGGACGGGAGACACGTGCGATTGAGCTCGGCCAGGCGAAGGGCGAGATAGTGCCGACCGCGCAGATGCGCTCGCTCGTGTGCGACGACGGCCCGCAGCTGAGCGGGGGTGAGGATCGATCGCAGTTCGGTGGAGATGACGACCGCGGCGTCGCGCCCCGGAATCGCGCACGCGAATGCCTCATCGCTCCGACAGGTGAGCAGAACTGTGTGCCGATCGAGGCGTTCGCTGGTGTGCGGCAGAGTCAGAACGTCTCCGAAGGTGCGGCGTCCCGCGCCGATGATCTCATCCGAGCCGACCGCGATCACGACCAGTCCCGCGCCCAGGACACCCAGGGCGCACCAGCCCGCAATCGTCTGCACCACGGCCACCGCCGCGTCGGTCGCGTGCGGGGCGGACAGGGTGGCAGCCACCGCCAGTCCGATCGAGGTGAGCACGGCGAGGACGCCGAGAGCGAGCGCTGTGTGCCAGGCGGCCAGGGCCAACCGAGGGAATCGGATCTGCCACCGACCCGCAGTGAGCACGCGGGGCCCACCCCACCACGCCGCTATCGCGACGAGGAAACAGGCTCCGATCGCCATCATGACGAGGGGCGCTTCTTCGTCAAGGCGGATCGAAGCATCGCGACATCGTCCGCGTCCAGGGTTCCCGCGAACTTCAGCAGCGCGGCACGGCGGTCATCGATGCCGTCCAGCGCCCGGTGCATCGAATCGCTCGCGTTGTCCGCTGCGGACAAGCGGGCAGCGAACCTCACCTTCCGCGGAGACTCGGCGTGGCGGGTGACCTCACCTTTGTCGATCAGGCGCTCGAGCGCGGTCAGGATGGTCGTATACGCGGGCGTCGGCTCTGTGAACGCGGCTTGGATCTCCGCAGCTCCGACGGGCTCCGCGTGCTGTCGAAGGATCGAGAGGACCTCGCCTTCCAGCTCTCCACGCCCTCGGGTTCGCGTTCCGCTCATCGGTGACCTCCTTGCGCAATTCTACTCACCGCGGAGTTGCGGTATTCAGCCCACCTCGACAGTAATCCACAGCATGTAGAATTCTCGGGGGTAGTCGACCAGCGACTGGAGTGGAGGGTGCGCATGGCCGTGACCGAAGCCGGCTACGCCGTTCGCACGTGACAGCCAGCGCCGCCACCGAGCTGGCGGCCTATACACACCGCCGTATCCGGCGATCGCCGACCGCCATCGTCATCACCACCACGCTGGTCATCACCCTGGCATTCGGTGTCCCGGTCGTCTTCGCCGCCCTCCTCGGCGACACCGGATATTCGATGCTCCTGCGCGGCTACCCCGGCTCGGCGACGGCGCTGCTGTCCACGACGCTGCGCGCGATCGCCGACGCCGCATCATGGATCACGATCGGGTCTGTCGTCGTCGCGATCGGCATTCTCGCGCCACCGCGCAGAGAGCCTCTCGAGGTGTTCGCCGGAATCGAGCTGCGAGTCCTGCGGTACTCGCTTCTGGTCTGGATGCTGGCTGCGGCAATGCTCGTGCCGGTGGACGCCGCCGACGCGAATGGTTTGAGTATCGTGCGCCTCGCCGAGCCTGGCGCGCTCGGCTATCTCGTCGAGGCCGCCGACGTGCCGAAAGCCTGGATCTTCGTCTTCTCCTTGACCGCGGTCGCATCGATGATCGCGCTCTTCACGCAACGGTGGGTGACGCTACTGCCCATCGCGCTGCTGGCGGCCCTGGCCAGCCTGGCTCCCGTGGTAGTCCATCAGGTGCAGGTCGGCGCCGACCACGACTTCGGGTCCGACGCCGCGATCTTCCAGACCCTCGCGGCTGGCGTCCTCTTCGGCTCCGTCGTCATGCTCGCTTCTCGTGCCGCGACAGGCCGACTGCTGCGCCCTCAGGCGGTGACTCGAGCCGGATGGCTGATCGCCGTTGCATGGGGGGTGATCGCAGCATCCGACGTCATCCTCACCGCGTTCAAACTTGCCGGGCCTGTGGAAGGAAACCCCACCATTCCCCTCGTCGTGGCCCGGAGCGGAGTGATCGTCGTGAGCGGCGTCGTGATCGCGGCGTTCTGGATGCGGCGACGCACGTGGACAGACCGCCGCATCGTCGCGACCTTCGGCGTGCTGAGTGTGCTCGGGGCCGCGTATCTCGGTCTCTCCGTGGCCATGACCCGGGTGCCGCCGCCGCAGTACTTCGTCGACACGAGCATTTCGCAGGTCTTCTTCGGCTACGACATCACGAACATCCCGCCCACCCTGGTGACCATGCTCACGCACTTTCGGCCCAACATCTTCTTCCTCGTGCTGTCGGTACTCGGCGTGGGCGTCTATCTGGCGGCGGTGATCCGGCTGCGCCGGCGCGGCGATGCGTGGCCGATGGGGCGAACGGTCGCATGGGTGCTGGGGTGGGTGGTGGTCGTCATCGCCACCAGCTCGGCGCTCGGACAGTACGCGGGCGCCCAATTCGGCACGCACATGATCGTCCATATGAGCCTCAACATGCTCGCCCCGGTCCTGCTCGTTCTCGGTGGGGTCATCACCCTGCTGCTCCGGGCTACGAGACCGCACTCGCTTGCGGAAGCGGCTGGGCCCCACGAGTGGATCACCGCCGCGCTGCAGTGGCCCGGGACCCGCTTCATCTACAACCCGATCCTGGTGTTCATCCTCTACATCGGCTCGTACTACGCCTTGTACCTGTCTCCGCTGTTCGAGACGATCATGCGGTATCACTGGGCGCACCAGGCGATGAACATCCACTTCCTCGTCATCGGATACCTCTTCTATGGTCTCGTCATCGGCGTCGACCGCCCGCCTCGCCCGCTCCCGGCGATCGGCAAGCTCGGGTTCGTACTCGCCGCGATGCCTTTCCACGCGTTCTTCGGCATCATCCTGATGACCGCCACCGTGCCCATCGCCGACAACTTCTATCGCACCCTCGACTTCCCATGGATGGGCGACCTGTTGATCCAGCAGTATCTCGGCGGAGGTGTCGCATGGGCGGGCGGCGAACTGCCCCTTCTCATCGTCGTCACCGCGCTCGGCGTGCAATGGGCCCGACAGGATCAGCGCGAAGCCACACGCAAAGACCGCCACCTCGACTCCGGCGTCGACGACGAGTTCGACGCCTACAACCGGATGCTGGAAGACCTGGCCGACCGATCAGCCCGCGGCAACGGCCCCGTCCTCACCCCAGGACCCTCGAAGGACACGCCATGAGCACCACCGCGCCACCCCAGACCTCGACCCCCTCGATCGAGCTCAACATCTCAGGTATGAGCTGCGCGGCGTGCGCCGGCCGGGTGGAGCGCGCCCTGAACCGAATCGACGGGGTGGAGGCGGTCGTGAACTACGCCACCGAACGCGCCGTCGTGAGAGGGCTCGAGCCATCACGCGAAGTCGAGGCAGTCGAGGCCGTGAGTCGCGCCGGGTACGGCGCCGAAGTGCGGGTGGACGCCGCCGACGAATGGACCAAGCGAAGCAACGAGACGCGCATCACCAGTCTCCGCCGCAGACTGATCGTCGCCGCACTCCTCACCATCCCGCTGATGGATATCACGCTGATCCTCGCCCTCGTCCCGGGTTGGCGGTTCCCGCACTGGGAGCTTCTCTGCATTGCGCTGGCCCTGCCGATCGTCACGTGGTGCGCGTGGCCTTTCCACCGCGCCACGATCCGCAACCTCCGCTATGGCGCAGTCAGCATGGACACCCTCGTCTCCCTCGGCATCGCAGCCTCCTTCGGGTGGGCGGTGGTGACGGTCCTCGTCGGATCGGATGCCGCCGGCTACTGGATCGGATATGGGCCGACGCCTCCGGGCGCCAACGCCATCTACCTCGACGTCGCCGCAGGCATGACCACCTTCCAGCTCGCCGGCAGGTACTTCGAGGCCCGCTCCCGCCGCAAAGCAGGCGACGTCCTGGACGCGCTCGCCGCTCTCGCACCCTCGACAGCCCGCGTTCGGCGAGAAGCCGCCGACGTTGTCGTTCCCATCGAAGAAGTGCGAATCGGAGACACCGTCGTCGTCCTCCCCGGCGAGACGCTGCCGGTGGATGGCGAGGTCACCGACGGCTGGGCAGCGGTAGACACGAGCGCGATGACCGGCGAGCCGGTGCCGCGTGAGACCGGGCCCGGCAAGCCAGTGATGGCCGGCACCGTCAGCACGAACGGTCGCCTCGTGATCCTCGTCTCAGCGGCCGGTACCCGAACCCAGCTGGCGCAGCTCGCAGCCCTCGCCGAGCGCGCACAGGAATCCAAAGCACGCATCCAGTCGCTCGTCGACCGCGTCGTGCAGTGGTTCGTTCCCAGCATCGTCGTGCTCGCCATCGCCGTGACGGCCGGGTGGCTCGTGGCCGGAGCTTCACCTTCGCATGCGATCTCGATCGGGGTCGCGGTCCTCATCATCGCCTGCCCGTGTGCGCTGGGCCTGGCCACACCCACCGCGCTCATGGTCGGTGTCGGCCGCGGCGCGCAGCTCGGCATCCTCATCAAAGGCCAAGGTGCATTGGAGGCGTCCGGGCGCATCGACACCGTCGTGCTGGACAAGACCGGCACCCTCACCTACGGAGCGATGCGCGTCGTCGAGCAGACCATCGAAGACGCCATCGATCTGCACGACGCCCTCCGCGCCTCCGGTGCACTCGAATCGGGCTCGCCCCACCCCATCGCCACCGCGATCGTCGAGCACGTGCGGACTGTCGTTCACGACCTCCCTGAGGTGAGGGACTTCCGGGTGCTGCCGGGGCTCGGCGTCGAAGGAGTGATCGCGGGCGCGAAGGTCGCCATCGGCGGTCCACGGCTTGCGACCCACCTCGCGGTCGACACCTCCCCGTATCTTCAGGCCGCGGTCGACAGGGCTCGGGCTACGGGAGCGTCACCGATCGTGCTCATCCACACCGGAAGGGTCGTCGCGGTGTTCGCCGTCGAGGATCGTGTCCGCCCGAGCGCCGCCAGGGCGATCACAGCCCTGAAGCGTCTCGGCATGCGCACCATCCTTCTCACCGGCGACGACGACACAGAAGCACAACGCGTTGCCGCCGCTGTCGGTCTCGACGAAGTGCGCTCACAAGTGACCCCCGTCGAAAAGGCGCACGTCATCACCGAGCTTCAGGCGGCAGGCCATCGGGTCGCGATGGTCGGCGACGGCATCAACGACGCCGCAGCCCTCGCCAGTGCCGACCTCGGGATGGCCATCGTCAGCGGCACCGATGTTGCACTCAAATCCGCCGACATCATCCTCGTCCGCGACGACCTCACCGTCGTGCCCGACGCCATCGGACTCTCCCGGAGAACATTGGGCACCATCCGTGGAAACCTGATCTGGGCCTTCGGCTACAACATCGCCGCCATCCCGCTTGCCGCTGCTGGTCTGCTCAACCCCCTGATCGCGGCGGCTGCGATGTCGCTGTCATCGGTATTCGTCGTCTGGAACAGTCTCCGCCTGCGCAACTTCGCGCGCATGTCTTCTGAGGGCTCAGAGCTCGACGACAACCAGGAGCAGACCGGCGGCTGAAGCGAGAACGACGGGCAGGGTCCTTGCCTGTGCCGCTGGTTGCGGGGTAGCGATTCAGCCCAGTGTCGCGACGTGCACCGGTGGCCGCAGGCCGATCCAGGGTTGCGCGCGCTCCAGCTGCGCGGAGAGGTTGAGCAGTGTGCTCTCGTCGCCGAACCGGCCGACCAACTGCGAGCCGATGGGCAGTCCCTCATCGTTGATGTACAGCGGCAGGGATGCCGCCGGGTGGCCCGTGATGTTGAAGACGCCGGTGAACGGCGAGTAGGCGTCGCCGGAGAACTCGTCCCAGTACTGCTCGAGGTCGGTCGGATCGACGCCGAGGCCGCCGATCCTCGCGGTGGGCCTGCTGAGCACGGGCGTCAGCAGCACGTCCCAGTCTTCGAAGAACGCTCCGATGGCGCGCTGCGTCGTGCCG
This sequence comes from uncultured Microbacterium sp., assembly GCF_964244775.1. NCBI lineage: Bacteria > Bacillati > Actinomycetota > Actinomycetes > Micrococcales > Microbacteriaceae > Microbacterium > uncultured Microbacterium sp. The sequence goes on along the minus strand of NZ_CAXTJR010000004.1, from coordinate 162,412 downwards.
TACGCCGCGATGCTCCACAAATACTCATCGAGGGTTCGGGATGCCCCTTCCTGCACCGCAAGAACGTTGAGCGGCTCGAGCGAGGAGGAGAGATCGCGTCCCGTGACCCCTGCGAAATAGCGCATGCCCGCGCTGAAGTTCGAGAACGCCTCGATCCGGATCGCGCGACGGTACGCGTCCCAATCGAAGACCGGCGCCGCCTCGTCGACCACGTGGCCGAGGTCGGCGCACAGGGCGGCCGTCGCCCGCACAGCCGCCACACAATCCGGGTGCACCTCTGCGCCGCTGTAGGTATGGGTCATCACGGCGATCCGCAGCTTCTTCACCGGGTTCGACAACTCGTCGACATAGGGGCGTCGGGGCGGCGGAGCCCAGTTCGGGGCGCCCACATCGGGTCCGTGCACGCTGTCGAGGATCGCGGCCGAGTCGCGCACCGTGCGCGACACGACGAATTCGCTGCCCCGGCCGCCTTGGGTCTCGCCCGCGTCCGGCCCCGATGGGGTGCGTTGGCGCGTGAGTTTGAGACCGAAAAGACCGCAGTTCGACGCCGGCACACGGATGGAGCCGATGCCATCGTTCGCGTGCGCCACCGCAACGACGCCCGCCGCCACGGACGCCGCCGATCCACCGCTGGATCCTCCGGGCGTGTGGTCGAGGCTCCACGGATTGCGGGTGACGCCGGTGAGCGCCGATTCGCAGTTGAGCTGAGCACCGAATTCCGCCGTCGTCGTGCGCGCTACGGTCAGGAATCCGCTCGTTCGGAACCGACTCATCAGGTTGTGGTCGCGCTTCGAGACGTTTCCGACCATCAGCCGGCTGCCGGCTTCATTGGGCGCGCCCGCCATCTCCAGGCTCAGGTCTTTGACCAGAAACGGAACTCCCGAGAAGGGCGCATCCGGGTTGCGGTATCTGAGCTCGTCCCGCGCTGTGTCGCGGAGGTCGTGGGCGACGACGTTGAGGAGGGGATGGACCGCGTCGAGGGCGTCGAGCGCAGCATCCAGCACCTCTTCGTCGCCGACCTCGCCCGATCTGATAGCGGCCGCGAGCCCCACCGCGTCGAAGGAGGAGTACTCGTCGAGTCTCATGCAGCGATCGACGCGCCCGCCGACCGGCGCGCGGCGGCTTCGACGGCAGCGTTGTAGGTGCCGAACAGCTGCCGAGCGAGGGCCGTGATCTCCGGGGGAGCGGTCTTCGCCGACCCTGCGTTGTATGGCGGCTGGGGGTCGTATTCCATGAGCAGCTGGTTGAGCTGAGCGATCTCCGCCCCGCGCAGCGCCGCGAGGAGCGTCAGCCCGAAATCGATGCCCGCGGTCACGCCGCCACCCGAGAAGCGGTTGCCGTCGACGACCACGCGCTCCTGCACCGGAGTCACACCCTCGAACAGGGCGAGAGCTTCGTGCGAGGCCCAGTGGGTGGTCGCGCGGTAGCCGTTGAGCAGGCCTGCCGCGCCGAGCACGAGAGAGCCGGAGCAGACCGCCGTGACCCACTTCGCGGTCTCGGCCTTATCGCGCAGGAACTGCAGCAACTCGGGATCTTCCATGGCCTCCAATGCGCCGCGGCCGCCCGGCACGAAGAGCACGTCCAGGTCGTCGGGCACCTCGTCGTAGGTGGTCGTGGGCAGGATCGAGAGACCCGATTCGCCCAGGATCGGATCCAGCGTGCGCGCCACGATGTACGTGTCGGATGTCGTGGAGAACACCGCCTGCGGCCCGACGAGGTCGAGCACGGTCAGGTCAGGATAGGCGATCATGGCGATCTTCAGGCGGGGGAAATCTCCGGCGATGTCCAGGCTGATCTCTTCGGACGCCGTGCCGGCGTCGGGCGCCGTGCCGGCGCCATCCACCCCGGTCATGCGCGTGTCCCGGTGACGACGGACTTGGGAAGCTTGCCCGCCTTCGAGAAACCGCTGAACGAGTCGCCTGCCACGGTGACTTCGAAGTCGAGGTTGAGCCGCATCGGCTTGGTGACCGACTGGGTCCAGGTGAGAACGACGCTGCCGTCCGGTTGCTCCGCGGCGACGAGATCGCGCATCTCGGCGACATCGCCCTTGCTCGCGGCGGTGCCGTGCAGGCCGCCATCCGCTTCGGTGAAAGTGAAGACGGCATCGACGCCGCCGATCGGTGTTTTCATTCGGGTATTCCAGTTTCCGATGACAGACATCATTCTCCTCGGGGTCTCAGAGTCAGGGACGGGATCAGACTGCGGTGGCGAGCTGGCGGTCGGTGTACCAGGCGGTGCCCCGACGCTCGTACTCGAAGAGCTTCTCGACGGCGTAGGCCGCGTTCGGGCCGAATTCTCGGGTCGCCAGGTGCAGACCGAGGTCCAGGCCCGAGGTCACTCCGCCGCCGGAGACGAAGTCTCCGTCATCGACGACTCGTCCGCGTACGACGTTGACGCCGGCCGCTTCGAGTACGTCATTGCCGAGGGTGTGGGTCACGGCCGTGCGACCTTCGATGATGCCGGCCATGCCGAGCACGAGCGACCCGCCGCAGACGGTGGCGACGACCACCTCGGGGTTGTCGAGTGCCTGCTGCACGAGCGGGATGATGGCACTTTCGGACGCCCGGGCGAGCACCACCGGAATCGTGTCGACCTCGTCGGGGTCACCGTCGACGGGGCCGGCGGCTCCGGGGATGATGACATACCCCGGCTTGTTCGGGTCGAGGGTGGATGTGGCGGGAAGCGGGATGCCGCGCACGCCGCTCACGAACGAGCGGGGTTCGCCGGCGCACACCAGTTCGACGACGAGATCTGAACCGACCTCATCCGCGGCCGCCGCCAGCACCTCGAACGGCGCAATGACATCCAGCGGGTCGAATCCATCGAACAGAACGATCTGTGCGTACCTCACGCGGGCCTCCATTGGCGATAACTGACGAGTCAACCTCAGCATCATCCTGCAGCGATGCTGACACAAGTGGCAATAAAGACGATCTAAGATCTATTTTTGCCAAACGCTGAAAGGGCCTAGTATTCAGGCATGCACAACGTCGCTGTCGTTGCTTACCCCGGTTTGCTGTTGTTCGATCTTGCCACCCCGCTGGAGATCTTCGGCCGGGTGAGGTTGCCCGATGGTCGACCGGCGTATCGCGTCGACGTGGTCGGAACCCCTGGCGCGATCGGGGCCGCCGGCATCCAGCTGACCGTGCCGAAGGGCCTCGATCACCTGGCGTTCGCCGACACGATCATCGTGCCGGGCGTGGCCGACCCCGAAGCGCCCGTTCCCGAGGGGCTGCTCACTGCGTTGCGGGATGCTGCGGCCAGCGGCACCCGCATCGCGTCGATCTGCGTGGGGGCGTTCACTCTCGCCGCTGCCGGCCTTCTCGACGGGCAGCGCGCGACGACCCACTGGATCGCGACCGACATCTTCCGCCGCCGCTACCCGGCGGTCGACCTCGATCCGAGCGTCCTCTTCGTCGACAACGGGCAGATCCTCACCTCCGCCGGGGCCAGCGCAGGAATCGATCTCTGCCTGCACATGGTGCGGTCGGACTTCGGCGCCGCGGTGGCGGCGGATGCGGCGCGCTCCGCAGTGGTCGCTCTGCAGCGCGAGGGTGGCCAGGCGCAGTACATCCTGGCGCGACCCGTCGCCGAGAGCTCCACACCGCTGTCCGAGTTGGTGTCGTGGATGGAAGAGAACGCGCATACCGACATCACTCTCGACCAGATCGCCGATCGGGCGGCCGTGAGCGTGCGGACGCTCAACCGCCGGTTCCACGACTACTTCGGCACGACGCCGATGAGGTGGCTGACCGAGACCCGGGTGCGTCGGGCGCAGGAGCTGCTCGAGACGACGGGCTACCCGATCGATCGGGTAGCCCGTCAGTCCGGGTTTCCTTCGACGGCCTACTTCCGCATCCAGTTCAAGCGCGCCACCGGTGTGACGCCGCAGACGTATCGTCGCTCTTTCCGGACGCATGCCGCGGCCTGATCTCAGTCGTCGAATCGGCGGATGAACTCGAGCAGCAGGTCGTGATAGATCTCGCGACCCGCGAAAGAGTTGTGCACCTGGTGGCCCGCATCGTAGACCTTGTGCAATTCGATATCCGGGTGGCTTCGGGCGATCACGGCGGCATCCTCGGTGGGGAACGCAGCGCCCCCCTCGTCTCCCGCGGCGAGCACCAGGGCGGGCACGAGTAGAGGGGACGTCGTGTCGATTCCCTGCGACATCGACGAGTCGATCGCAGCTTCCATCGTTCCCCGGTCGCGCTTGATCGTCGACAGGGCGAGACCTCGAAGGCCGTCAGGCTGAAGGACGTCTGCCATCGTGAGGTCTGGCCCGGCCGGATTGCGGCCGAGTTCTTCGGTGGCCTCGTCGAGGGTGAGTCCACGCGCCGCCCAGCTCTTCTCCTGCTCGATCGTGCCGCGCAGAATCTCGGGCAGCGGTCCTTGGTAGGTCTTCTCGATGAAGACGATGGGATCCTCCAAGAAGACCCCGCGGACCAGATCCGGGCGCCGCTGCGCGATCCGCCAGGCGACCATTCCGCCCAGCGAGAATCCGGCGAGCACCGCCGGGCGACCCACCAGCTCCTCCAGAACGCGCACGGCATCATCGAAGTAGAAGGGGAGCGTGTAGGTGCCGTCCTTGCGTCCGGAGTCTCCGTGTCCGCGGTGGTCGACCCGGTACACCCGGCGGCCCTCGAGGTCGGGCAGCAACCAGTCGTAGGTGACGCTGCTGGAGCCGACCCCGTGCAGCAGGACGACCGGCACACCGGCATCCGGTCCTGTGATGTGCACGACGATCGGGGTGCCGTCCTCAGCGAGGACGGTGGCTCGCTCGTCGGTGGCTCGCTCGTCGGTCGCTCGTTCGTCAGTCATCGGTGTGTGCGCCTTCTGCGGGGGCATCGAAGAATCCGGCCGGCTCGATGGTCTCCCAGTGCTCGGCGATGAGACCGTTGTCGACGCGGAAGATCTCCATGATCCCGTCCCATCCGTCGGTGCTCGCCCGGCGACCCGAGCTGTAGACCACGACCCGATCGCCGTCCACCAGCACCTGGTGCAGTTCGATCTCGGTGCCGGGGGAGTTGACGGTGGACTGCTGGACCATCGCGATCAGCGAACCGAGATCTCCGCCCGGCACGGTGGTGGCGTGGTCACGGTAGTCGGCTGCGTACAGCGCGGTGACTTCCGATTCGTCGGCACCGCCGATGAGCGCGTCGTAGCCGTCGAGTACGACCTGGACGGTCGCGCGGTCTTCGCTGGACCAGTTGCGGTTCTCTAGGGAGCCCGCAGGCAGCGGGATGATTCGGGGCATTCTTTCCTCCTTGGGTTGGGCGATCAGCCGAGGTAGACCTTCACGAGCAGGTCGGGGTCATCGAGCAGTGCGGCGGCGGCACCTTGATAGCCGACTTGGCCGCCGGAGATCACGACGGCGTCGTCGGATATGGCCAGGGCGTGCTGGGCGAACTGCTCGACGAGGAGAACCCCGACGCCCGAGCGCGCGACCTGCTGCACGATCGGGAGCAGGCGCAGGAACACGACGGGAGCGAGCCCCAGTGACATCTCGTCGATCAGCAGCACGCGGGGCCGGGCGGCGAGGGCTCGCGCGAGCACCACCATCTGCTGTTCGCCGCCCGACAGCACGCCCGCCTGGACGCTGAGTCGCTTGGCCAGTTCGGGGAAGGATGCGAGCGCGCTGTCGACGTCGGCGGCGGAGCGCGCGGCGATCCCCACGTTCTCGCGCACGGTCAGGGTGGGGAACACCGCTCGGCCCTGCTCGACGTGCACGAGCCCGGCTGCGGCGCGTCGGCGGCGCGACATCTTGGTGATGTCGACTCCGTCCAGCACGATCGATCCGGAATGAACCGGCACCACTCCCGAGACGGCCTCCAGCAGGCTCGTCTTTCCCGCACCGTTGGGCCCGACGAGCGCCGTGACCGAGCCGGCCGTGACGGAGAGCGACACTCCCGAGACAACTGGTCCCATGCCACGGTCGACCTGGATGTCGGCGAGGACGAGATCCGTCCCGACGTTGGTCACAGTGTTCATCACAGCGACTGGACCTCTCCCATGTACGCCTCGAGGACCTCTTGGCTGCGGAGGACGCTCTCGGGGTCTCCGGCTGCGATCACTCGTCCGAAGTCGAGCACCACGATCGTGTCGCACACCGAGCGCACGAGGTCGAGATCGTGTTCGATCAGGAGGATCGACACTCCGAAGCGAGCGGGGATGCGGCGCAGCCGCTCGCCGAAACGCACGTGCTCTTCGTGCGAGAAGCCGGCGGCCGGTTCGTCGAGCATGAGCACGCGCGGTTTCGACGAGATGTGTGCGACGACCTCGATCAGGCGGCGTGTGCCCACATCCGAATCGGCGAGCCGCGACTCGGGCGGCGGGCAGTCGAACTCACGCAGCAGATCGGCGATCTCGGCGCTCGTGCTGCCCGACCGGGCGACGAAGGCGACATAGCCTCCGACCGTCATGTCCGACGGCACGCGCGCCTGCTGGAAGGTGCGCCGCAGTCCCCCGCGCGCTCGGCGGTTCGGCGGGGTTCCGTCCAGGGATCGACCGGCCAGCTGCACCGTCCCCTCGTGGTTCGCGAGGAACCCCGACACGGCATCGACGAGCGTCGACTTGCCCGCACCGTTCGGACCGATCAGTCCGACGATCCGTCCCGAAGGCACATCGAGGTCGACATGATCGAGAGCCGTGACGGTGCCGTAGGTGACGGTGAGCCCGCGCACCTCGAGCAGCGGTTCGTCGAGCGCGACATCGCTGTGCTGTGCGGGCGGCGCGGGATCGACGGCGGGTGCCGGGCGCTGCGGATCAGCGGCCGAAGTCCGGGTGAGGGATCGCCGACGACGACGTCGAGCGATTCCGTCGCGGATCTGCTGGCCGAGCGTCGAGTTGGTCGCGAGCGCCTGGATGCCGGTGATACCAAAGATGACCAGCCCCCAGTCCTGCGAGATCCCGAATCGCTTGAGAAGCTCGGGGATCGCGACCATCACGATGCCCGCCAACAGCGCCATCTCGCCGAACTGGGTGCCGACGATGATCGAGAGGAGATAGAAGGCGAGCGACTGCATGGTGCTGAAGCTCGCCGGGTACGCTCCGCCGATCTGACCGACGAGCAGCCCGCCGCTGAGCCCCCCGATGGCGGCGCTGAGGGCGAAGGCGAGCAGCTTGAGCCCCGCCACGCTCGCGCCGGCAGCGGCGACGGCGCGCTCGGAGAAGGCGACCGTGCGCCATCCGGTTCCGGTCTTTCCGCGTTGGAGTACGTGCATCACGGCAGCGAGGACGAGGAAGACCACCAGGCAGAAGAACAGATAGTTGCGATCGGTCAGGACGAGCGACGGCCTCTGCACCTGCAGCATCGTGCTCGACCCGGGAAACTGGAACTTGACGATCGTGACGTCGACCGCCGCAGCGAACCCCAGCGTCACGACTGCCAGGTTGACTCCTCGGAGGCGAAGCGCGGGCAGGCCGATGAGCAGCCCACCTGCACCCGCTACGACCGTGCCGGCCACCAGCCAGAGGAACAGGCCGCCGGGAGCGCCGATCGAGTTGAGTGCGGTGACGGTCCATGCGCCCATTGCGGCGAACGACAGCTGGCACAGCGCGATCATGCCCGCACTGCCCGTGACGATTCCGAGGCCCAGCAGGGATATCGCGCTCACGATTGCCGTGATCCCGAGGAACACGAAGTAGTTCGGCAGCACGAGGCTCACGATCCAGCCCGCGGCGATGGCGATCAGCACGATCGCAATGCCGGACAGAGCCCGGGGACGGCGCCGAGGTTCAGCGTGCAGCATCCCACACCACCTTTCTCTGGTTCCACAGCAGGAGGAGCACGATGACCACGAGCGGGAGCCATTCGCCCAGGAGGAACAGATCGGCGTACTGGGCGATCGCGCCCTGCAGCATGCCGAGCAGCAGCCCACTCGCAAGGGCGACGTCCAACCGGCGGAATCCGCCCAGGAGCGCCGCAGCCGCGGCATTGATGACGAGCATCGAGAGCGAGAAGGCGTCGCTGGTCTGCGCGGGAGCGACGATCATGATGGCGATCGACACGACGAGGCCGCTGAGCAGCCACACCGACTGCGTGACCAGTCCGACGCGGATGCCGACGAGTTCGGCCGTGACGGGGCGATCGGCCACGGCGCGCAGGCGAATGCCGATGCGGGTCCGGTCCAGAATCAGCTTGGCTGCCACCGCCACACCCACCGCCATCACGATCATGACGATCGTGATGTTGCCGATGATCACCCCACCGACTTCGCACGCGGGTCCTGACACCAACACGGTGAACGAGAGGGGATCGGTTCCGAAGATGATGTACGACAGCGTCAGCAACGTGAGGAGCGCAGCCACCGTCACGGCCGACCGGGCGCTCGTGGTCGCTTCGGGCAGCCAGGTCGAGATGACCAGGCCGATGACCCCGGAAAGCGCGGTGCCGACGGCGATTCCGATGATGATGGCGGGTACGTCGGGCATGCCCAGACGAGCCAGCCCGGCCGCGAGGAAGGCGCCGAACATTCCGACGACGGCCTGAGCGAAGTTGATGACTCGCACCAGCCGAGCCATCAGAGTCAGGCACACGGCGATCACGGCGTAGACGCCGCCGATGGCGAGCCCGGCCAGTGCTCCTTGTAGCATCGCGTTCCTCTCTGCTCGATGGGCGTGGTGGCGGAGCGGGCGACCGGGGGCGGGATACGCCCCCGGTCGTGTGCTCACTTGAGGTGGAGCCAGTCCTCGGAGACGTTGGTCCATGTGGGCGAGCCGGGCTCGAGCTTCACAGCCCACCCCGAGTCGTTCGAGTTGTGCGCGTCACCGGGGCCGAAGATGAACGGCGAACCCACCATGGAGTCCTCGATACCGTCCTTCTGCTCGAGGAAGGCCTTGGCGACGCTCTCCTTGGTGATGTCGCCGTCGATCGTCTTGAGCATCTCGGTGAAGTAGTGCGCTGCGACGTAGCCGGCCTGAGCGAACCCCGTCAGCGGAACGTTGTGCGTGGTCATCACCCTTTTCCACTCGGCGGTGCGGTCGCCATCGACGTCGATGTAGGGCGCGTACTCGGCGACGATGTAGACGCCGTTTCCGGTGTCGGGAGCCGCGGCGGCGAAGTCATCCGTGTAGGAGGAGGTGAACAGCAGGTAGGTGAAGTCGACGTTCTGCGCCTTCGCGGCGTTCATGATGGAAACCGCGAGGGGTGTCTGGCCGTTGAAGAAGAAGGTGTCGCATCCCGCTTCTTTCGCCTTGATCACGTACGGCGTGAAGTCGGGCGCGCCGTAGGGGATGAAGTCGAGGCTCGTGAACGTGTGACCGGTGTCGGCTGTCCACTGCGCGAACGTCTTCTCGAACGCAGCCTGGGCGCCGCCGCCGACGCCGAGGACGCCGCAGATGCTTTTCAGTCCGAGCTCGTCAGCGAGGTCGAGGGTCAGGCGCGCGCCCTTGAAGGGACCGGGGTTGGTGGGCGCGATGTGCGAGCTCGTGAAGCAGACCTCGTCGGCTCCCGCCCCGGGAATGTTCACGATTCCGGACTGGGCGTAGTAGGCGCCGTTCACCGCGCAGTCGACGTTGCTGAAACCTCCGACGATGGCGACCGCGCCCTGATTCTCCACCGCGTCTCGCGCCGCGGACGACGCGGTTGCGGGGTCGGTCTTGTCGTCGACGACCTGGAAATCGATCGTCCGTCCGTTGAAGCCGCCGGCGGCGTTGTACTCGTCGAAGTACGCCTTGGCGGCCAGCTCGGAGTCTTCGACGACGACGGGTCCGCTCAGGCTGTTCAACGACGACACGACGATGGGCGCCGTGGAATCTCCGCTGCCCGACGTGCCTGAAGCGGAGCAGCCCGCGACCAGGAGCGTGAGGGATGCTGCCGCGGCCGCTGCCGCGATGATGCGTGTCATGTGGTGCGTGCGCATGGTGCTCTCCTTGACTGTGAGGGGATGGTGCGGATCAGCCCCGGGTCGGGGATGATGCTGCGACCCGCAGGTCGCGGTAGAACTCCTGATCGGTCCACCGGGGGATCGGGATGCCGAAGTCGCGCTCGATCTCCAGCAGCACGCGGCGCATCTCGGCGGCGTTCCACTGGTTCTCGTTGCGGCGGGTGTTCACGAGCTTCAGATCGCCCACCAGATCCGGGTGGTAGTCGTGCTTGAGGCGCTCGACGGCTTCCGCGTTCTCGCCGTAGAGGGTGGCGCGGATGTCGGCGACGATCAGCTGGGTGAACTCGTCGAAGTTCTGGTAGCCGTTGTCGGTGGTGTGCATGATCCCGACGGTGTAGAAGTTCTCGAGCTCCGGCAGGAACGTCGACAGGTGGGTGCGCGGGCGACCGTTGTGGTACGTGACCAGACCATCCGCGAGGAACGGGATCTCGATGTCGTAGCCCGTTGCGAGCACGATCACGTCGATCTCCTCAACCGACCCGTCGCGGAAGGTGACCTGGTTTCCAGAGATCGATTCGACGTCGGGCTTCCAGGCGAGCCGGTTGTGCGCGAGGAAGTGCAGCACCGTGTTGCTGACGATCGGATGCGTCGCGGTCAGGGCGTGGTCGGGCGCGGGCAGGCCGTACCGGGTGATGTCACCGATCAGGGTGAGCAGCAGCGCGATGCGGTCATCCTCGGAGTGCACCTGGTTGAAAGGGAACACGTCGGGAAGCGGCTCGGTGCCGTCGATGTAGTCGGGCGTCGGCACGCCGAAGAAGTTCTTCGGCAGCACCCAGTAGCCGCGCCGCGTCGACAGGAACGCCTTGTCGGCAGCAACGGCGGCATCGGAGGCGATGTCGACTCCGGAGTTGCCGGCTCCCACGATGAGCACGCGCTTGCCGTGGAACTCGTCGAGCGACCGGTAGTCGCGCGAGTGGATGGCGCGACCGGTGAAGGTCTCGAGGCCGGCGATCTCGGGCACGAATGCCGACCACTCGTGGCCGCCGGCGTAGATCACGCCGCGGTAGTCCCGCACTTCTCCGGATCGCAGGGTCACGCGCCAGAATGTGCCGCCGTCGGTCGTGAGCGGCTCAGCGGCGGTCACCTCGGTCTCGAACTGCACGTGCTCGATGAGCCCGTAGTCCGCCGCCATCGCGTGGATGTAGTCGCGGATCTGCGACCACGTGGGGAAGTCCGGGTACTCCTCCGGCATCGGGTAGCCGATGAAACCGCCGCGCTTCTTGCTGGCGATGAAGTTGCACGACTCGTACATGGGAGAGCCGGGCTGGTCGATGTTCCAGATCCCGCCGACCTCGGTGTAGCGCTCGAGGATGTCGAACTGGATGCCGGCGCGCAGGAACGACCGTCCGGCGATGAGCCCGGCCGGCCCTGCGCCGATGATGCAGTAGCGGGTCGGCAGCTCCGAGGGAGCGTAGGTGGAATCGATGGCCATCATGTCGTCTTTCCGAGGGGTTTCAGCGCGCGTCCAGGCAGAAGCGCAGGGAGTTGATGAGAGTCAGTGCGCCGTCGCTGGCGCCGAGGGTGGCGGGGAAGGCGGTGGTGACGTACGCGATCGAGACCCTGCGGGCGGGGTCGATCGCCACGGCCGAGCCGCCGGCGCCCTCGTGTCCGAACGAGCCCGCCCCGAGGAGCGGGAACTGCGCATGCGGCAGCTCCACCCCGAGGCCGAACCGCGTCCCGTGATGCATCAGCGCGTCGGTGCCACCGCTGTGTTCGAGGGTGATGTTCGCCACGACCGAGTCGTCGAGCAGTCGCACGCCGTCGACGGGTCCTACCGTCGCGGCGAACACGCGGCTCAAAGCTCGCGCCGAGGACACACCCGACATCGACGGCCATCCGGCGCCGATGACCCGGGGGTCGGTGAAGAAGGCGGGGGGATCGGCGGCGACCGCGGCGAAACTGCCATCCGGGATCGCCGCTCCGCTCTCCTGCGCGTTCGCCTCGGCAGGCGTGAGAGCCGACGGGGTGAACCGCAGCGGCGCAACCCGCGCGAGCTCTGACTGCGGCGCCCCGAACCAGAACTCTGCGCTGACCGGGGTGGTGAGGTGCTCGTCGACATACTGGGCGACTGTGGTCCCGAGCGCGTTGCGGAAGACGCCGTCGACGAGAGCGCCGAAGGTGAACGCGCCGTAGCCGAGGCGGGTGCCGGGAGTCCAGAGCGGATCCTCGGTCGCGACCGCCTCGTCGAGGCCGCCGCTGAGAAGCTCGTCGAGCGAGAGCGGCCGGCTGATCGCCGAGATTCCCGACGTGTGAGAGAGAATCATCCGCGTCGTGATCGCCGCGGTTGCCGCACGGTCGAAGGCCGGCCAGAAATCGGCCAGCGGACGATCGATGTCGAGGCGTCCCGCCGAGACCGCGTGTGCCGCCGCAACGGCGACGAGGGCTTTGGAGACCGAGAAGACCTGAACGAGCGAACCGGGTCCGACTTCTCCGCCCACGAGATCGACGACGAGTTCACCGTCGACGTGAACCGCGAGCCCGGCGCCACCACGACCCTGTCGCGCGATGCTTCGCGCGAATGCGTCGGCGACTTCCGCGAAGTCGCCGTGAGCATGCCCCTGGACGGTGACGACAGCGGGTGAAGCGGGTTCGGTCACGGTCATAGCTCCTTCGCTAGGGGCGCAGATTGTGCGCTTGTGGAGAGACTAGGTTTCGGGTTGGGGGGCGCAGTCTCGGATTCGCGTACATCCCTATCGAGAGTGCGCACGGTCTCCAGAGCAGGCCCGAGATGGTGCGCGCTCAGGCCGCGCGCTGCACCTGGAACAGATCGCGCCGATAGGCGGCGGGGCTGAATCCGCTGTGCTCGCGGAAGAGCTGACCGAAATGCGACGCGCTTTCAAAGCCCCACCGACGCGCGATCGTCGCGATGGGCTCCGCCGCCCGTGCAGGGTCGGCGAGGTCGCGTTCACACATGGCGAGTCGCCGTCGACGGATGTAGGTGGCCACCGTGTCGTCGGCGGTGAAGAGCTTGTAGAGCTGCCGCACGGAGATGTGCAGGGCCGCGGCGATCGTGGCGGGGGCGAGTTCGTGGTCGCCGAGGTTCGCATCGATGTATTCGACGATGCGAATCGCGCTCAGTGTGCCCGTGGCGTCGGAGCCGGCATCCTCGAGGCTCGACCGCACGAAAGTCGTGAACAGTTCGACGCTCGTGCGGGCAGCCTGGAGGCGGCTCGCAGGTGATCCTGCATCCAGCAGGGCTCCCGCGCGCTCCAGGTAGCCGCCCATCACCGGCGCGAGTCCGTCGGAGGGGAGTACCCTCGCCAGGAGTGGATCGATGCGGGAGCGCGGGACATCGACCAGGTCGACCGGTACGCGCAGCGAGAGCGCCCGGAAGTCGGGTCCGAACTCCAGCTCCGCGTGCCGATCCGTCGCATAGAGCGTCAATTCGCCGGGGTGCAGCTCTGCCGAACGCGAGTCCTGACTGACGGTTCCGGTGCCGGTCAACTGATAGCAGAGGATGTATGCCGGCCGATCGATCTCGGCTCGTCGCACCGATCGCGATCTGCTCGGGCTGGCCGTCACATCCGCGAAGCGCAGTCCCCACACGGCACGCAATCGCAGGTGGCCCTCGAAGGCGGGCGCGTCCACGCTCGACATCTCGATGTCCACGAGCAGCCGCGAAACAGCGTTCCGCCACTGCAGGGCGCCCGCGCCGGTGATCTCGGTGAGGTAGGGAGCGGGGGCGACGGCATCCATCGTCAGCTCGCCAGCAGATCGGCCAGAGCCGCGTCGATGAACGCGGTATCGGGCGCATGCGCGCCCACGCCCGCCGAATGACCCCACACCCCGGGAATCACGCGGAAGTCGCATCCGGGGATGAAGGCCGTCTCGATGATCTCGTCGTCGACGCAGAAGTACAGGTCCTGCTCGGCCGACAGCACCACCGAGCGGGCCGTGATGGCGCCCAGTGCCGCCTCGGTGCCGCCGTCGATGCCCGGCGTCATCCCGATGTCGGCGCTCTTCCATGTGGCGATCATCGACAGGATGTCGTTCGCGTCGCGGCCGGCGGTGAACATCTGCACCCAGAAGTCCGACACGAAGGCGTCGCGCGTGGCGAATCCGAGTTCGCGATAGAGATGCTGGCGGTAGAACGTCTGGCTGAACCCCCACCCTGCGTAGACGGTCCCGGCGGCCGCGAGACCCTTCAGCGGCTGCTCGCTGTACCGACCGTCGGCGAAGGCGCCGTCGGCCCGGATCGCTGCCGCGACGCCGTCGAGGAAGACGTGATTGTGTTCGCTGGTGCGCGCCGATCCGCAGAACGGCATGATCCGCTCGACGAGTTCGGGAAAGCTGACCGCCCATTGAAATGCCTGGCACGCCGCAAGAGACCAGCCGATCACCGCCTGCAGTCGGGCGATGCCCAACGATCGGACGAGCTCGCGCTGCGCCCTCACCTGATCGCGCACGGTGATGAGGGGAAAATCGGCCCCCGAATCGGTGGATACCGCGTTCGACGGCGAGGTCGAGAGGCCATTGCCCAGGATGTTCGGCACCACGATGAAGTACCGGAGCGGATCAAGGGGTCGACCCTGGCCGATGAGCCACTCATTGTCCGAGTGGGTGCCCATGAACCAGGTGGGGTACAGGATGGCGTTGCTCCCATCGGCGTCCAGAGTGCCGTGCGTCTGGAACACGATCCGCGCGTCGTGGAGCACGCGGCCGCTCTCCAGCTCGAAGTCGCCGAGGGTGAAGATCTGGGGATCAGCGGCGCTCACGGGCGGACCCTTTCTGAGGAGAGGGGAGACGGCCTCCGCGACGGCTCCAGCAGGTGCGATACCTCCGCCGCGAGGTGCAGCAGGGCGATGTCTGCATCCGGTGCGCCTTCGAGCGTGAGACCCACTGCGGGTTCCCCCGGCGCGGCGACGGGGATGCTGATCGACGGAGCGCCGATGACGCTGCCGGCCTCGGTGTGCCGCGTGAGCGTCGGAAAGACGGCGAGGTCGCCACGGGGCGAACGAACGACATCCTCGCCGAGGAGCGGCGGAAGCACGGGGGTCGTCGGGTAGACCAGCGCGTCGAGGCGCTCCCGTACGAACAACTCCGACATCCTCGCCCGCAGGCGCGCTCGCTCCGCGAGTGCGCGGCGGTACGTCTGTTCGGAGATCGGATTCTCCAGAAGTGCGGTCAGGAGCAGTCGCACATCCGGCGAGAGGATCCGCGAGACCAGCGTGTCGAGGTCGAGCCCGAGTCCCGATCCCGCGCTGCCGAGGAAGGCATCCAGGTCTGCGAGGGCTTCGACTCCCACGATCGAGAATCCATGCTCGTGCGCGCCGTCGACGACATCGTCGATCGACACGGGATGAAGCTCGACGTCCTGCGATCGCAGGGTCTCCAGCGCGCGGGCGACCGCCAGCTCAGTCTGGTCGTCGAGGTCGTAGAAGTAGCGATCCGGCACCCCTAGGCGAGTGACGCCGGCCGGGTTCGTCGGGACGGATTCTCGGCGAAGGATGCCGTCGATGACCTGCACGTCGTGCACCGTGTTCGCGAACACGCCGATTTCGTCGCGCGTCTGAGAGATATGGATGACGCCATCCGGTGAATAGCGTCGTGCACTGGGCCGATAGCCCACCACTCCGCACGCGGCGGCGGGGATGGTCATCGACCCGCCGGTGTCGGTGCCCAACGCGAACGGAACCACGCCCAGCGCGACGGCCACTGCGCTTCCTCCACTGGAACCGCCCGCTGAGCGGGTGGAATCGATGGGGTTGCGCACGGCGCCGTATGCGGCGTTGTTGGAGGTCACCCCGAGCGCGAGCTCGTGAAGGTTGGTCTTGCCAACTACCCACGCTCCCGCCTCTCGGAGGGCGGCCACGACGGGTGCATCGATGTTGGCGTGCCAGCTCGCCAGAGCGCGGCATCCCCCCGTCGTGGGCAGATCGACGGTGTAGATGTTGTCCTTGACCGCGAACGGGATGCCGGCGAGCGGGCCTGAGGCGGCTTCTTCGCGCGTGCCGGGGGCGACCGAGATGAACGCGCGGTGCGATTGCAACGAGCTGTTCGCCTGCTCGATGCTCGCGCGCTTCGGATGAGTCGGCTCGCCGTGATCCAGGCGGATGCGCCATGCGGCGAGGTCGAGCGGGGAGGCGGGCGACATGGTGACTCCGACGGGTAGGAGACTGGTTGTCGGAAGTATATACACAGTGTCAGATAAATAGATACAGTGTCTGAATTCCTGCGTGTATGGCACGATGGGAGCATCCGGCGACGAAGGGCATCATGTCGACACCAGAGCGCACCGACTCCGTGCGTCGAGAGCGCGGGAGGCCATCCCTCCGCGCGGAACAGAAAACCTTCGCCCGCACGAAGTTCGTGGAAGCGGCGGTGCGCACCTTCGAAGTGAAGGGGTTCTCCGGCGCCACAGTCGACGACATCGCGGCCGAGGCCGGTTCGAGCCGTGCCACGTTCTACGTGCATTTCAAGAACAAGGACGAAGTCGCGCACGCGGTGTTCGAGCTCATGGTGCCGCAGAGCGCCGAGGCGTTCGCCCAGCTCGATGAGGCGATCTCCACCCGTCTGCGAGCGAACGTGCGCGAGTGGGTTCGCATCGCGTGGGCCTGGTGGGACGACAATCGCGGCGCGGTGCTCGCGCTCGAGCAGATTCTCGCGACGGGCGGCTTCGGTCACGGCGGCCTCGACCAGGTGCAGTCGGACTCCATGCCCGAACTGCTGTCGCGCTGGGGCGCCGAGCGCCGAGAAGAAGTTCGCCTGCGCATCTACTTGCTCAGCACCATCATCACCCGCGCACATCGCGCGTGGCGGATCGACGGTCTCTTCGCGCAGCTCGTCGACGACGATGTGCTCGACACCATCACCGATCTGTTGATCTCCGGGCTGGAACTGCCCGTGCACTACCCCGACGGGTCTTGGGACCGCTGAGGGCTCGACTCTCAGCCGACGCGGCCGCCCTCATTAGGTCACGGTGGTGTGGGTCGCCGAAACGGCGGGCCGCACGGCGACCGGTGCGGGGACGATTCCGATGCGCGTCTGATCGCCGAAGGCCACGTGGTCGGTCGCGGGATGCTGGAGCCGCACGAGATGCCCGTCGTCCGTGCGCACCACGGTCCGGCGGAAGCTGCCGAGGAACGTACTCTCGTGCACGCTCGCTCCGATCCCGGGTTCTCCACGCTCGATGAAGCGGAGGTTCTCGGGACGCAGGAACACCTCCACGGCTCCGTCGTCCGCCGATCCCTGCACTGGCAGGCGCTGTCCCCACACCGTCGCGGTTCCGCCGCTGACGACGCCCGGCACGAGGCTGGACAGTCCGATGAACGCGGCCACGTCGGGAGTCGCCGGGCGCAGGTAGAGATCCTCCGGCGTTCCGATCTGCTGAATGGTGCCCGCGTTCATTACGGCGATGCGATCCGAGACTGCGAGCGCTTCTTCCTGGTCATGGGTTACGAACACCGTCGTGATACCGAGTCGCAGTTGGATGCGACGGATCTCGTCCCTCAGCTGCACGCGGACCTTCGCGTCGAGGGCCGAGAGCGGCTCGTCCAGGAGCAGTACCCGCGGCTCGGTGACGAGGGCGCGGGCCAGCGCCACCCGCTGCTGCTGCCCGCCCGACAGCTCGT
Organism: uncultured Microbacterium sp.; assembly: GCF_964244775.1. Taxonomy (NCBI): domain Bacteria; kingdom Bacillati; phylum Actinomycetota; class Actinomycetes; order Micrococcales; family Microbacteriaceae; genus Microbacterium; species uncultured Microbacterium sp. The sequence goes on along the minus strand of NZ_CAXTJR010000004.1, from coordinate 144,957 downwards.
GCGCGAATCGGTCGCCTAGATGCCCGAGCCCGACGAGTTCGAGGGCGTCGCCTGCGCGCCGCTTCGCCTCGGTCGGACGGATGCCCCGGCGCCGCAGCCCGAAGGCCGTATTCTCGAGCACGCGCAGATGCGGGAACAGCGAGTACGACTGGAAGACCATGCCGATGTCGCGCTTGTTCGTCGGCACTCGCGAGACGTCGCGTCCGCCGAGATACACGGCGCCCTCGTTCGCCTGCTCGAGGCCCGCGAGCACCCGCAGAGCGGTCGTCTTGCCGCACCCCGATGGGCCGAGGAGCGAGACGAACTCGCCCGGCGCGACATCCAGGTCCACCCCGTGCAGCACGCGATGCGAGCCGTAGTCCTTGACGACGCGGCGGAATTCCACGCGGGTTCCGTCACCGGCCCCGGCGAGCAGAAGGTTGTCGGCGGTGCGGGGAAGACTACGAGGAGTGGTCATGACGACTTCTTTCCGGAGGGGGCGCGACCGGCCCGTCCGATGACGAGGAGCAGGAGGAAGGCGAAGGCGAGCGCCATCAGGGTGAACATGGCGGCGGCATAGGCATCCACTTTGTTCACCACGACGAGTGCGGTCTGCAGTACCTGACGATTGAGCAGCGAGGCGATCGTGAATTCGCCGAGCACGACGGCGACCGAGATGAGGGATGCCGCGAGCAGCCCAGGTCGCAGGTTCGGTGCGAGCACCTTGACGACGACGGTGAACCAGCCGGACCCGAGCGAGCGGGCGGCCTCCGAGAGCGTGCGGACGTCGATCGCGTCGATGGATGCCTGGATCGAGCGGTACGCGAAGGGCAGCACCGTGATGCCGTAGGCGAACGCGAGGGTCCAGGCTCCCGTGCCTAGGGTGCGCCCGATCTGCTGGTAGATCGGGGCGAGACCGACGACCAACACGATCGCGGGAATCGTGATCGGCAGGAGCACCAGGAACTCGAACGGCCGGCGCAGGGTCGGGAATCGCAGCGCCACGAGGAGCATCGTTGGCGCGAGCAGGAACAGGACGATGAGCACCGTGATGATGGCCAGGATCAGCGAGTTGCCCAGCCCGGTCCAGATCGGCTTGTAGACGGATGCCTCGGCCGGATCGAACAGGCTCGCCCAGTGCACGAACGAATAGCCGCCGCCGTCGCGGTCCTGCAGTGTGAACAGGAGCGTTGAGACCAGAGGCAGCGCGAACAGGACGCCCACGACGATGCCGATGACCCAGCGCGTGACGCGCCCGGGAGCGAGCCCCTTCACGACTGCCACCGGGATGCGCGCCGCTGGATGAGCGAGTACGCCCACATCACCAGGGCGACCACGACGATCATGCCGAAGGCGAGCGAGCCCGCCAGGTTCTCACGACCGAGCAGAGTCTCGCTCGTCAGCGCGGTGCGAATCTGCAGCGGCACGATCTGCGAGCCCTGGCTCGCGAGGGCTGCGGCGGTCGCATACGACGAGAAGGCGTTCGCGAACAGCAGGAGCAGGCTCGCGAGGAAGGAGGGCATGAGAACGGGGATGCCGACATGTCGCCAGAATCCACCGGCGGTGCCGCCGAGAGTCAGGTTCGCCTCGGCCCACTGCGGCTTGAGCGCGGAGAGCGCGGGCATGAAGGTGATGACCATGAGCGGCACCTGGAAGTAGATGTAGGGGAGGATCAGTCCCGGCAGTTCGTAGATCCACGGCCCGTTGGCGAAGATATCGATGCCGAAGGCGTCCTGGAGGAACACGGTCACGAGCCCCTGCAGACCGATGGTCGCGATGAAGGCGAACGCGAGCATGACGCCGCCGAACTGTGCGAGGACGCCGGCCGCGGCATCCACCATGGTGCGGATCGCCCCGATCTCGGGCAGCCCCAGCAGGGCGTAGCACACGACCGCGCCGACGATTGCGCCGAGCACCGCGGTCAAGAGCGACAACCATGCGGAGTTCCAGAACGTGGTGACGATAACGGGGTCACCGAGGGCGACGATGTTCGCCAGCGTGAACGTGCCATCGCCGTCGAACAGCCCGGAGCCGATCGCGAGGATCGTCGGCAGCGCGAGGAACAGGACCACATACGCTGCGAAAGGGACGAAGCCGAGCCACGCCCATCCCACACGGACGGCACCGCGCCGTGCCGGAGCGCGCTGGCCCGTGGGGGCACTGCGTTCCGGCACGGCGGGGCTTGTCACACGGTCCAACGCGGACCCCGCGACGAGATCGGGCGATGTCACTGGATCGCCGCTGCCCACTCTTGGCCGAGCAGGTCGCCGGCGGTCTTGCTCTGCGCCTCGGTCGGCACGACGGTCTCTGCAGGGACCTTCGGGAGCGCGGCGGCCAGGGCGGCGTCGATCGTTCCGGCCGTGGTCATGGCCTCCATGCGCGCCGGTCGGGCGCCACCCTTGAGCCAGAGGTTCTGCACCTCGTCGCTGAAGAGGAACTCCTGCCACAGGCGAGCGGCAGCCGGGTGCGGGGCCTCCTTGTTGATCGCCTGGTTGTAGTAGCCCGCGTAGCCGGTTCCCGGAAGCACGACGACCTTCCAGTTCTTGTTGTCGGTGGCGTGTGACGCGTTCAGGTAATCCCAGTCGAACACGACGGGGGTCTCGCCACTGGCGACGGTCGCGGTGGTGACGTCGACCTTGAGCATGTTTCCCGCCTTGTTCAGGTCGGAGAAGAAGTCGATGCCGGGCTGGAAGTCATCCAGCGTGCCGTCGCTCTGCACGGTCGCCAGGCCCACGGCGGCGAACGCGGCGCCGGCCTGGGTCGGGTCGCCGTTGATGGCGACTGCCGACTTGTACGCGGGATCGAGCAGGTCGTCGAGGGCCGCCGGGGCATCGAACTTCGACGAGTCGTAGCCGATCGACATGTATCCGCCGTAGTCGCCCACGAACAGGCCCGTGGACTCCTTGAGCACATCCGGGATGTCGGCCCAGGTTGCGACCTGGTACGGCGCGAAGACCGCGGTGTTCTGCAGGGCGACAGTCAGACCGATGTCGAAGACATCGGGGGCGGTGTCCAGCCCCGAGTTCGTCTTGGCGGCCTGGATCTCTTCGGCGCTCGACACATCGGGAGACTGCTCGTCGATCGTGATCTCGGGGTACTTCTGGGCGAACAGGTCGAGGATCTCGCCGTAGTTCGCCCAGTCGCGAGGGAGGGCGATGACGTTGAGCGCACCTTCCGCCTTGGCAGCGGCCTCCAGGTCGGCCAGGGTGCCGAAGTCGGAGACGCTCGTGGCTGTCGCTGCGTCGACGGTGCCCGCGGCAAGGGTGGATGCTGCGCCGCTCGCGCAGCCTGTCAGGATGAATGCCGCGGTGGCGAACATTGCGATGCCCGCTCCGGCAAGCCGGACGGGACGGTGGTTGTGAGACATGTGCTGTTCCTCTCGGGTGACCCTTCGATGCGCGTTGAAGCACGTCGGAAGTTCGGGATGTGAGGAGGTTAGGAGCAGCGAGTAACGCGCTGTATCGGTTGGGTGAACAGTGTCTGAGCAGAAGATGTCGGGACTAAGCCCAGCCCCCCGACGGCACGGGATTCACGCGTGCGCGAGCTCAGTCGTTCACGATGCCCTCATCCCCCATTCACTTGCTCGAGGTGTTCCATCCCCGAGCACGGAGGGATTCGGCATCGTCGCCGGGCGGGGCCCACTCCGCCACCAGGACCCTCCCCTCCCGAGAGGCGCCACGATGACCCGACCCGCCCGAGTGCTCTCGCTCTACGAAGGCTTCTTGCCGGCGGCACGCGCATCCTCCACACCGATGTCAGCGCCAAGCTGCACGCGCGCGGCGACCAACGGCACAGGAGGAGCGCCCGATTGGGCGGCCCGATAGCTCGACTGGTGCAGGCCCGAATGACCGACCGCTACCTTAAGTCGCTTGATTCATCCACTCATCACTGAGAAGACCCGGTGAACGGCCGGTCACGGCGGTCTGGATTGCTGCTCCGGTCAGGAGGTCGAGCGGGGTGATCTTACGAATGAGTGAAGGTCAGCACGATCGCCGCCATCCCGAGGCCGACAGCGACCAAGCCGTTGATGCGCACCATCCAAGTCATCTGTGTGCGCGCACTTGTCGCGTCAGGCTCGTTGAGGGAGCCGAGTCGTCTTACGAGAAGGCGCGTGAGACGGTTACGGGCTAACAGGATGCTGATGCCGGTGATCACGAACAGAACGCCGATCCATGGCGCGGTGGCCCAGAACATGCCTCACCCGCCGCTGATCTGATTGAACGCGGTGACTGCATTTGCAATAGCGAACGCTCCCATGGCGATCGCCAATACTCCTACCGCGCCCACCGCGAAGACGGGATACGGGGCGCGTTGCATCATGCGACTGATCCCTCTTGGCAGCATCGCTTTCTGGCTGCGCATGGTGAGCGTCGTCAGAGGTCGCCGGTAGATGACAATGAGAATGCCCACCACGATGACGATGACACCAACGACCCCATTCGGGATGATCGTCGAGGAATCGACTGTCTCCACGCGCCACCAATCCCTGAGCCTTCGCCAAACACTACAAGCATCTCCGCTAGCCACTGCGAGCCCTCGCGTCCGCGAGAGCCGCGCGTGCCGCAGTCACGTCGAAGCTCACGCACACGCTCTGAGCTCGACAAGGTCGAGACTTCTCGACGCCACACACACTCTTGCGCGGAGGGTAGCCCGAGCGACTCGCTTGCATCCGACGGAGGACCGGCTTGCGGGCGAGCGGGCCGACGCGACCCGCTTTCACCGGCTGATTTGCGCCGGGCCCTACTCGGCGCATGTCGCATCGGTGCTCCTACTGCGCGTCAGGGGCCACCGAGTGCGGGAGCTCGTCGTCCTGAGAGGACAGCGCGGCCGAAGGGATGTCCTCCGACACCTTCTCGTCCACCACGACGTCTTCAGGCTTGCGCAGCCGGGGAGGGGCGGCGGACCAATCCTTGAGTCGCTGGCCCACCACGTCGTAGGTAACCAGGATCGCGTCCATCACTGAATCAATGAAGCCGGACCTGCCCGCCAGTCGCGCGCCACCCATCTTCCCGAGGTACGTGACGGCGAAGGACTTGATCTCCTTCGTGGGGTCGGCGACAAGCACGCCAGGATCCTCGCGCGCCGTCTTCAGAAGTTCTGCTGTTCCTCCTCGCTGGCGTGTGGCGAATGCTTCGACCCGAAGCGTCTCAGGTGCATCCTTCAACTGACGCAGAAGCCAGTTAATCCTCGTGGTCGGCCGGCCCTCCGCGGGAGCGCCGGTAGAGAACGAGCACGCTATCTGGGCCGCGCGGATATCGACAGTCACGGTAAGCGGCGACACCGCATTGGGAATGCGAATCGCGCCCGACATCTTGCCCTCGTTCACCAACATCTCCGTCACGGCCGCGATGCGCAACGCTGGGTCTGCCACCTCAGCCTTCGACAAGACCTGAGTGACGTCTGCGCCGAGTCGCTGACCCAGCTTGAGCGCGCCATAGCGAAGCAGCGCATCGAATCGGCCCGCGACCTGCGCCGCATCCTTGTCGCTTTTGCGAAGCGTTCCGCTCGAGACTGATTCGCGAAGCGGGACCCAGCTGGGACCCATGTCCGTGAACTCGACTGCGCCAGACTTCGGGTGTTCAAGGTACCGAATGAGTTCGCCCAGGATCCATGCCTGATCGGGGTCCGCGACGCCGCGAAACTCCTTTTGCATGACCGCCGCAGTGAGGACTTCCGTCCACGACATATGGTGCATCGGAACGTACTTCAACTTGCGCTTGTCGACGACCGTCGGATGGACTCCCGCTGCCGGGGAGATCTCGTTGGAGATCGTCAGCAGTGCATCGAAGTGGTGCCCTCGCGCGACATCGAGATAGTTCTCCAACTGTTCGCGCTGTAGTTCGTTGCTGCCAGTCTTCACCTCTACGAGCGCAGTCCACACCTTGCTCCCCCGCCTGACCCGGATCAGACCATCCGGAAAGACCTTCTTGTCGCCGAGCAGAAACGGCACTTCGATGAACGTCTCGAGCACCCCCGCCGGCGCACCCATGCGGCCGGTGAGGACGCGCCCATACTCCTTCACCGAACTCATCACCGCGAGCAGCGCGGACGTTGCTCGCCGCTCCTGCTCCTCAGCACCATTGATCCCTGACGTCGGAATCAGACGTGCAGCATTCCACGGGTTCTCTTCGGCCATTTCCATTCCGCCATTCGCGAGGTCTAACGGAAAGGTAGCGGCAACCTCGCTCCGCCCCTGGCATTTGAGACTGCAGCGCGTTGCCCACGTTTAGCTTGTGATCGTCAACAGAGCGGCTTTCGAGTCAGATCGATCGTCGTGTCGACGTGCCGACTCGGTGATTCAGAGTCTCGATGAGATTCGTTAGCCCGTCGGCGGTGAACTGCTTTGGCACAAGGCCATCTATCTCACGAATCGGGATGAAGGCGATTCTGCGGGGATCCTTGTACGCCGAGTACTCGAGGCTCGCGCCACTCACAGTTCGCGTTGGCCCGGCGACCTCACTCGCGCGGAAAACCAATGGCGGGTGGAACTGAGCAACCTGGCGAGGTTTCCGGCCGAGCCACATGGTGACCTGTTCATCGTCGACGACCAGAACAAGGTTCGCTGGGAGTCGCGGCACCTCTTCCAAGCGAAGAGCGTGGTACTCCAGCGCTGGACGCTCTGACTGATAGACGACGACGACAGTGACGACCGCACCTGGAAATTTGGCGCGAAGACGGCGCACCCCACCCACCATTCGGGCGCGAAAGTAGCCCACAATTCCACCGGCCATCACGATCGTGAGCAGTACGGCGATGAGAAGTGAAAACACCACCATCTCAGCGCGCAAGCCCTCGCTGGGCGCGTCCGCCTCCCTCAACTGCGAAACCACACGGACAACGAGCGCAACCGTAGCCAATACAGCGGCGAGAATCAGCGTGATCCAGGGAGCGGGCAATCTGCGCTTGTTCCCGTCAGTTCCCACAACGTTATCCTCCGTCAATCCGAGGTGAAGCCGGACACTCGTCGGCGACGCTTGAAACTGGTCAGTTTCGACGCTTCAACAGTGAACGATTGCGGGCACCACTTGCAAGTGCTATCGGCTCCATCTGAATCAGATGGCTGACGGCCACGGTGGTGGCGTCGCGTTCCCGGAGTCGCTTTCACCCCAGTCCGGCTTGATGTGACGTCGGATCGACTTCTGTTTCGGAGCACGACTGCCAGTTCGGTGAGCTGCGCGATAAGCAGGGCAAGCAGGATCACCACGATTCCGGCGAACTTCGCGCCCAGGTCGCCTGGCGGAGGGAAGATCAAGAACGCGCCCAGAGGCAGCAGGATTGCTGCGCGCTTCAGGTATCGAACCATGAATCGCGTTATCCATGACGCCACGCGGTAGATCAGCAGCGGATGCCCCGGTTAATTACGCGGAAACCCGTCGCGTGGACCGATCCCGTCAGGGCAGAACGTGCTCGGCTCCGGGCGAGCTGGTGAGTATGTCCACGGCGTCGTGCACGCTGGACCGTGAACGCATCTGGGCGCCGAGCTGCGCGGCCGCAGCTGAGTACGCGGGGTTGCTGAGCAACTCGATGATCGCGGCATGAATCTGCGCCGCTGACGCGCGTTTCGGCAGGTTGAGGCCGAGCCCGTGTGACGTGATCATCCGTGCCACCGCCGGCTGGTCGAAAGAGGGATTGGTGGGAATGATGAGCAGAGGGATGCCGTGAGCCAGCGCCAGCATCGTGGTGGCATGTCCCCCGTGACCGACGACCAGCGAGGCTCGTGACATGACGTCGGCATGCGGAAGGAACGCGTGGACGAGGGTGTTCTCGGACGCACGCAGTGCGAGCGTGTCGATCGCCGGTCCTGTGGTGACCACCGCCTGGACGTCGAGGGGAGCGAGCGTATCGATGACTCGCTGAAGGAGATCGACCTGCCCGGCGACGAACGTGGTGCTGAGGCTCACGAGGACTGTCGGAGGGGTGGACGCGTGAGCTGCAGCGACGATGGGCGGAAGGATCGGACCGGTGTAGCGGATGGATGACGGCAAGCGGCCGGATCCCGGGTCGAGGCTCGCTTCGGTTGCAACTACCTCGGCTTCCGCGGCCGCATAGAGCTCACGCGGCCGGAAGCCCCTGAGCCGCATGATCATCCCGAGGGGACCGCTGACCAGCGCCCCGAACATCACCGATCGCAGGGTGTGGATCAGAATCGTGTATGGGATGTCGGCGCGGTCGAGAGACCCCAGCACCCCGATCAGCAGACCGTCGACGACGACCCGGTCGGCCGGCCGGCGCCGGAGCGAGTCGATGACATCCCGTCCCATGCCGCGGTCGGAGAAGACGGCGGCATATTCGAGATCGGCGCGCAGACCGGCCTTCGGCGCGAGCACGGACCAGCGCTTCGCCTGCCGATATTCCTCGAAGTCGAGGCCTGCCTCCTCGATCGCGGCCCGTTGCGCCGGATGGCCGATCACTCGCGCGGAGTCTCCGCGCCGCACGACCTCGCGAGCCATCAGAACGATCGGCGGCACGTTTCCCCCGCCATCCCAGGTCACGAAAAGTACAGTTTTCACAGCACGCCCCCTTGATGTGATGCGAGCACCCCTGCCGCCAGCGCTCGCATCGACGCCTCGGTGACCGCGCGACTTCGGCCGAAGTCGCGGCGCAGCAGCTTCCACGTATAGACGTCCGTCGCGACCACGAGGAGGTCGGCGCGCTCATCACTGCTCTCGGCCGCCGCGGCAAGATCAGACGCGAAGACGGTCTTCACCCACGCCCTATGGATGTCGCGCGCACGCCCCACCGCACGGGCGATCCGAGCATCCGTCTGCTCCTGCCCGAGGAGGCGCACCACCCAATCACCGCGATGCTCGTAGTGATCGACGATCGTCGAGATCGCGGCATCCAGATCACCGACCGGCGCCACCCGCTCCTCGATGATCTCGTTCTCGGCGAACTCCGACACCGCATCGAACAGACCGTCCCTGCTCCCGAAGTGCCGAAGCACGGTCTTCACCGTCACCCCGGAACGATCGCTCACATCCGCCAGGACGATCTCGAGACTGGACTTCTCACCCAACAGCTCGAGGGTCGCGCCCAAGACCGCAGACCGCGTCTGCTCAGCGGAAACGTTCCGATTGGTCATCGAATACCTACGAGAATTCATGTCCATTGAAACTAACCTGAATTCGTCATCGCAACAAGGTCGCTCGCGCACGGAAGGGAGTGCTCGATACTCCTTCTTTGCTCATCGATAAATTCGACGCAACTTATCCACTGGATCCGTCCGAGGAAGCGGGATTCCTCAACCTAGCCTGGAGTCACGTTCGCACCAGGAAGGGCCCGCTGACTTGACCGCATCCGCACGCGCCAGCCAGATCGTCCCGGTCCTGCGGCCGGGCGCTCGCGCGGCCTACTTCGTCTCCGACAGCACCGGCATCACGGCGGAGACTCTTGGCAGCGCCTTGATCGCGAACTTTCCCGGCGTGGTGTTCCAGCGTCACACGATCCCGTTCGTCGACACGGTTGCCGGTGCGCGCAACGTGGTCGGCGACATCCGGGCGGCGGCCGCCGACGGCATCGAGCCGATCGTGTTCGCGACCGTCAAGTCGGACGAGATCCTCGGCGAGTTGACCAGCTCGGGCGCCGTGGTGATCGACCTGCTCGGCGGTCATCTCCGCGAACTCGAGGCGGCGCTGGGCAGTACCGCATCCGAGCAGCTGGGTCAGTACCACGGCGTGGGCGACATCGAGCGGTACTTCGCGCGGATGCGGGCGGTCGAGTACGCGATCGAGCACGACGACGGGCAGAGCATGCGGGCGCTCGACATCGCGGACGTGATCATCGTCGCGCCATCGCGGTGCGGCAAGACGCCGACGACGATGTACCTCGCGCTCCAGTACGGACTGCTGGTGGCGAACTATCCGCTCACCGACGACGACTTCCCCTCCGACGGGCTGCCCCGCACGGTCGCGGGTTACGTCGACAAGTGCTTCGGGCTCACGACCACCCCCCTGCGCCTCAGCCAGGTGCGGCACGAGCGACGCCCGAACTCGACCTACTCCAGCCTCGCGCAATGCACCCTCGAACTCCGGCGGGCAGAAGACCTGTACCGCCGGAACCGCGTGCCGTTCCTCAACTCCTCCACGAAATCCGTGGAAGAGATGTCGGCCGTGATCATGCAGTCCATGCGACTGCGCAGTTGAACCCCCGATCCGTACCGCCCACGACGCACTCACCCTTCAGGAGACCCACATGACGAACATCCTCTGGTTCACGGAGATCGGCATGGCCGATGTCGCCCAGGTCGGCGGCAAGAACGCTTCGCTCGGCGAGATGGTGAGCAATCTGTCGGATGCCGGGGTGAGCGTTCCCGGCGGCTTCGCCACCACTGCCGATGCGTACCGCGAGTTCCTCGCGGCGAACGGTCTCTACGCCCGGATCCGCGCGACTGTCGAGGCGCTCGACGTGACCGACGTCGCGGAGCTCGCCCGCGTCGGGGCCAACGTGCGCGAATGGATCGAGCAGCAGCCTCTGCCGGCGTCGTTCGAGTCCGACATCCGCGCCGCCTACGCGTCGATGGTGGCCAGCGACCCGCAACCCGAATGGGTGTCGTGGGCGGTGCGGTCGAGCGCGACGGCGGAAGACCTCCCCGACGCGTCGTTCGCCGGCCAGCAGGAGACGTTCCTGAACATCAGCGGGATCGAGAACGTCCTCTCGGCGATCCGCAGCGTCTTCGCCTCGCTGTACAACGACCGGGCGATCGCCTACCGCGTGCATCACGGGTTCGATCACCACGACGTCGCGCTGTCCGCAGGCGTTCAGCGGATGGTGCGATCGGATGTCGGAGCCTCCGGCGTCCTCTTCACGGTCGACACCGAGTCGGGTTTCGACCGGGCGGTCTTCATCACCAGCTCCTACGGTCTCGGCGAAGCCGTCGTGCAGGGTGCAGTGAATCCGGACGAGTTCTACGTGTACAAGCCCGCCCTCCGTCAGGGACGCCCCGCGATCGTGAAGCGGTCGGTCGGCGAGAAGGCCGTCAAGATGGTGTACGCCAGCGGCCGCTATGTCGGGGGGAGCACGGTGTTCACCGACGTGGCGCTCTCCGATCGGGCGCAGTTCAGCATCACCGACGCCGAGGTCGAAGAGCTCGGCCGCCAGGCCCTCGTCATCGAGGACCACTACGGCCGCCCGATGGACATCGAGTGGGGTAAGGACGGCGTCGACGGGAAGCTGTACATCCTCCAGGCTCGGCCTGAGACGGTTGTCTCACGTGCGGACGGCAACGTCACGCGCCGGTTCGTGCTGGAGGAGCTGGGTACGGCGATAACGATAGGGCGGGCGATCGGTCAGAAGATCGGGGCGGGGCCGGTGAGGGTGATGAGCTCCCTCGCGCAGATGGGTCAGTTCCGCCAGGGCGACGTCCTCGTCGCGGACATGACGGATCCCGATTGGGAGCCGATCATGAAACTCGCATCGGCCATCGTCACCAACCGGGGCGGCCGCACCTGTCATGCCGCGATCATCGCGCGCGAGCTCGGTATTCCCGCCGTGGTCGGCACCGGCGACGCGACCAGCATCCTCGCGAACGGCCGCGATGTCACCGTGTCGTGTGCGGAAGGCGATAACGGGTTCGTCTACGAGGGCATCCTCCGATTCGACGAGGTGATTACGAAGCTCGACGAGATGCCCGAGTCGCCGACGAAGATCATGCTCAACGTCGGCACGCCCGACCAGGCGTTCGCGTTCTCGAAGCTTCCGAACAAGGGCGTCGGGCTCGCGCGCCTCGAGTTCGTGATCAACCGGCAGATCGGCATCCACCCGCGTGCGCTGCTCGACTTCGACACTCTCGAGCCGGTGCTGAAGGCCGAGATCGCCGAGCGGATCGCCGCGTACCCCTCGCCCCGCGACTACTTCGTGCAGCGGGTGGCAGAGGGCGTGTCGATGCTCGGTGCAGCGTTCGCGCCGGAGAAGGTGATCGTGCGCCTGTCGGACTTCAAGTCGAACGAGTACGCGAACCTCATCGGCGGCAAGCTGTACGAGCCGCACGAGGAGAACCCCATGATCGGCTACCGGGGCGCCTCGCGATACATCTCGAAGGACTTCCGGGAGTGCTTCGACATGGAATGCGAGGCGCTGAAGTTCGTGCGCGACGAGATGGGGCTCACGAACGTCGAGATCATGGTGCCCTTCGTCCGCACGGTAGGTGAGGCGCACGCAGTCATCGAGCTCCTTGCCGAGAACGGCCTGCGCCGCGGCGAGAACGGACTGCGCGTCATCATGATGTGCGAACTGCCCTCCAACGCCGTGCTCGCCGACGAGTTCCTCGAATACTTCGACGGATTCTCGATCGGCTCCAACGACATGACCCAGCTCACCCTCGGCCTCGACCGTGACTCCGGCCTGGTCGCCGCGACCTTCGACGAACGCGACCCGGCCGTATTGAAGATGCTGTCGATGGCGATCGACGCCGCGCGGCGTGCGGGCAAGTACATCGGCATCTGCGGCCAGGGCCCCAGCGACCACCCCGACCTCGCCGAATGGCTTGTCGAGCAAGGCATCGAATCCATGTCGCTCAACCCTGACACCGTCGTGGAGACCTGGCTGCGGCTCGCCCGGCGAACTACTGAGCCCGTATCCGCGTAGACGGCTCGCGGCGCCTGAGCCCTTCGCTGATGGAATGGACGCGACGGCGGGAGTCGAACCCGCAACGCTCCCGGGTATGAACCGGAGCCCGGGACCGCCCGGATCGCCGCGATGGTTTGACGGTAGCCCGCGGCGATACATTCCGCACCGCTGTTTCGGCGCATTTCACCGCACGACGGGGTGTGACGCGCGTCGTCGGCGTCGATTCGTCACGCCCGCGCTACCCACCGTGCGACGGGTGTGGCTAGAGTGACGCGCGAGACCATGAACGCGGGGGGTTGCATTGATGAGCGTCATTCAGACGACGACGGAGGTGCCGCGGGCAGAAAGCCCGTCGGCGAAAGCGCCGAAGAAGCGACGTCGCGGGGGGCTGAGCATCCAATCGAAGCTGCTGATCATGCTGCTCTCGGTGAGCCTCATCTCGTCGGTGATCGTCGGCGTGATCGGCTACGTCAACGGCCGCGAATCGCTGCAGGCGTCAGCGATCGATCAGCTCACCACCATCCGCGAGCTGCGCGTCGGCGAACTCGAGTCGGTGATGAAGGGCATTCAGGACGGTGTCGCCCTGGACTCGCGCAATCTCAGCGCGCAGACCGCATCCAAGGCGATCAACGCCGGGTGGGACGATCTGCAGAGTCGCCAGCTGACCGCTGAGGAGCAGGCGAAGCTCGACTCCTATTACTCCGACAAGTTCAACCCCGAGCTCGAAGCGCGGACGGGCAACACCTACAGCCCGACCGCCTTCATCCCCTCGTCGAACGCCGGCAAGTGGGCGCAGTACCACTTCACGACGCAGGTCACGGATTTCGATCAGGCGCTGACCGTCAACGACGGCAACGACGGCACCCCCTACTCCCAGGCGACGGGGCAGTACGGCGACTATCTGACGCGACTCGTCGGCCAGGTCGGGTACGACGACCTCCTGCTGCTCAATCTGCAGGGGGATGTCGTCTTTTCCGCCTACAAGGGCATCGACCTCGGGACGAACCTCAACGACGGGCCGTTCCGCGACTCGGCGCTGGCGGACGCGTATCGCGAGGCGATCGCGACCAACAGCACCTCGACCGTCGTCACGACCGATTTCGAGCGCTACATCCCGTCGCTCAACGCTCCCGCACTGTGGGTGCTGTCTCCGGTCGGAAATGACACGACCATCACCGGGGTGCTCGCCGCACAGATTCCGATCGCGAAGATCAATGCCGTGATGACCGGCGGCGAGCGATGGAAAGAGCAGGGACTCGGAGACACAGGTGAGGTGTACCTCGTCGGACCCGATCATCTGATGCGCAGCATTTCCAGGACCCTCGTCGAAGACCCGGAGGACTACGAGAAGCGCGCCGTTGCGAACGGCACACCGCCTGACGTGGCCGCGCGGGTCGTCCAGGTCAACGGCACCGTGCTGCTGCAACCGATCAACACGGTCTCGGTCGAGAACGCGTTGAAGGGCGAGACGGGCACCTCGATATCCACCGGCTATCTCGGCGACGAGAACATCACCGCGTACAGTCCGGTCGACATCGACGGCTTGAATTGGGTGGCGGTCGCCCGCATCGATACGGCGGAGGCCTTTGAGCCGGTCGCGGACTTCACCCGCACGCTGCTGCTTTCGCTGCTGGCGATCGTGCTTGCGGTGAGCCTGCTCTCGCTCCTGCTCGCCCAGGTGTTCACCCGCCCGATCAAGAAGCTCGTGGATGCTGTGCGCCGCGTCGCGGGCGGAGATCTGGCCGTGCAGGTGCCGAGCGGGTCGCGCGACGAGATCGGCGACCTCGGTCTGGCGTTCAACGACATGGCGTCGAGCCTGCGCATCAAACAGGACCTCATCGACGAGCAGCAGATCGAGAACGAGAAGCTCATGCACACCCTCATGCCCGAGACGGTCGCCGACCGCTACCGCAGCGGCGAGGAGACGATCTCGGAGGAGCATGACAACGTTTCGGTGGTCTTCGCCGAGCTCGTCGGGTTCGACGAGCACTCGCGTGACCTGACCGGCGAGCAGGAGACGGTGCAGCTGAACACCCTCATGCGCGGGTTCGACGAAGCGGCGACCAGGGCGGGCGTCGAAAAGGTGCGCGCCCTGCGCGGCGGGTATCTCGCCTCATCCGGCCTGATCATCCCGCGCGTCGACAATGTGCGGCGCGCGGTCGACTTCGCAAAAGAGATGCGCGCCGTCGTCGAACGCTTCAACGCACAGCACAACGCCGAGATCGATCTGCGGGCAGGAGTCGACACCGGCACGGTGACTAGCGGCCTGGTGGCTCGGACGAGTCTCGCGTACGACCTGTGGGGGGATGCTGTCAGCCTCGCCTACCGGGTGCGCAGCGTGACCGGTGAGCCCGGCATCTACGTCAGCGATTCGGTGCGCGAGCGGCTGCAGGACTCCACCGTCTTCACGGAGGCGGGCACGGTCGAGTTGCAGGGCAAGACGCAGACGGTGTGGAGGGTGGCTTAGCCATGTCAGGTCTGTCGGACACCTGGGTCACCTGGGCGATCATCATCGGCATCGGGGTACCGGTGCTGCTGGTCGTCCTCACCGAGATCCTCGGAGCACTCACCCGCCGCGGCAACCCCGCCGCCGGTCCGGTCAAGCTGCTGCGCAACTGGGTCGTGCCGGTCGGAGCCCTCTTCGCTCTCCTCGTGTTCGCTCTGCAGTCACCGGCCGACATGGTCTGGACGCGTGTCGTGGCGACGATCCTCGGGTTCCTCGTCATCCTGCTCATCCTGTCGGCGTTCAACGTCGCGCTGTTCGCCAATGCCAAGGCGGGGTCGTGGCGGGATCGGATCCCGTCGATCTTCGTCGAGATCGCCCGACTCGTCCTGGTGGTGGTCGGCCTCGCATTGCTGTTCTCGTGGGTGTGGGATGCCGATGTCGGGGGCCTCATCACGGCGCTCGGCGTGACATCCATCGTGATCGGTCTCGCGCTGCAGAACGCGGTCGGCGGCGTGATCTCGGGGCTCCTGCTGCTCTTCGAGCAGCCATTCAAGATCGGCGATTGGCTCGAGGTCGGGAGCGTGAAAGGCCGCGTCGTCGAGGTGAACTGGCGCGCGTGCCACATCGACACCGGCTCCGGCATCCAGATCGTGCCCAACTCGACGCTGTCCGCCGCCTCGTTCACGAATATGAGTCAGCCCACCGGCCCGTTCTACGCCGAGACGGCGGTGAAGTTCACCACCGATGACCCGCCGCACGAGGTGATCACGCTGCTCGTCGAGGTCGCCGATTCGCTCCCCATGCGCATCCCCGGCGAGCGGGCCTCGGCCGAATACGGCGGTTCGGGCGCGTACACCGTGACGCTGCCGATCGCCGGGCCCTCCGAGCTGCAGCGGGCGTTGAGCCTGTACCTGGCATGGCTCTGGTACGCGGCGCGTCGCAGGGGCCTGGCCCTCGACGGGGATTCGACCGACCCGATCGCCGAGCCGGGCCGGCTAGAAGAGGCGCTGGATGCTGTCGGTCCGACGCTCCACCTGGGCGAGGCCGATCGCGCCATGGTGCTCGCGAGCTCGCATCTCGAGCGTTACGGTGCGGGCGAGATCGTCATGCCCACCGGCGTCATCCCCAGCGAGATCCGCTTCATCGTGCAGGGCCATGTGCGACTGGCCGTCGAGGCCGGCGGCGGCAGGATCGAGTTCGCGACCGCTGAGCCCGGCGACTACATCGGCCAGACGGCGCTCACGCGCGAGCGCACGCTGACCACCGCGGTGGCCGCCGAGGTCCTCACCGTGCTCGCCGTCCCGCTCGCTACGGTCGACCAGCTCGTCCGCTCTCGACCGCGGCTGGCCGCCGAGATCGGCGAGTCGATCGAGCTCAAGCGCAAGCTCGCCGCACAGGCGCTCGCGGAAGCCGGGATCGTGCGGGCGACTCTGCGGGGCTGAGCGCAGCATCCCGTCGCGTCTGCGCAATTTGGCGCATTGCTGGCAATTCCGTTTGCAGGCGCTGGGAAGCTCCTATGCAACCCTATTGACGATCGATGAAAGTTCTTTTAGCGTCGCCCCGACGGGCGTCGCCACACCTCCCCCGGAGCGGTGCTGTCACATCCCCCGAAAGAGGTAGCTGTGTATCGTCGTCTTCTTGCCGTCGTGAGCGCGGTGGCGCTCATGATCCCGGCTTCGGCGGCGTTCGCCGCCGCGCCGGATGCCGACCCCTCGTCCCGCTTCGAAGCCGCCCCCTCGCGCGGTCAGGTCTACCCGGCCACCACCCCGCTGAGCGTCGATCCGGACGGCACCGTCAGTGTCGTCGTCGAGATGGCGGGCGACCCCGTAGCCGTCGTGGAGGCGCAGCAGGGCCGCGACCTCAGTGACGACGAGAAGGCGTCCATCAAGGACGATCTCGCGCAGGCGCAGGCGCCGGTGGCCGAGACGATCACGAATGAGGGCGGCACTGTCGAGGCGACGATGCAGTCGGCCTACAACGGCATCCAGGCATCCCTCCCCGCCGACAAGGTCGATGCCGTGGCGAGCCAGCCGAACGTCGTCGCGGTACACGCCGCCGCGAACCACACGATCGAGAACGCCACCTCCGTGCCGTTCCTCGGGGTGCCGCAGGTGTGGCAGAACACCGGCTACACGGGCCAGAACGTCAAGGTCGGCATCATCGACACCGGCATCGACTACACGCACGCGAACTTCTCCGGCCCCGGCACCGTCGCCGCGTTCGACGCAGCCAAGGCCGTATCGACCCAGCCCGCCGACCCTGCGCTCTTCGGGCCGACGGCGCCCCGCGTCAAGGGCGGGACCGACCTCGTCGGCGACGACTACATCGGCACCAATACGCCGCAGCCCGACCCGAATCCGCTCGACTGCGAAGGCCACGGCAGCCACGTTGCCGGCACGGCTGCAGGCGGTGGCGTCTCCGCGGGCGGCACGTCCTACACGGGTCCTTACGACGCATCGACGCCCTCACACAGCTTCGACATCGGCCCCGGCGTCGCGCCGCAGGCAGACCTCTACGCGATCCGCGTCTTCGGCTGCACGGGCTCGACCAACGTCGTCGTGCCCGCGATCGACTGGGCCGTTGCGAACGGCATGGACGTCATCAACATGTCGCTCGGCTCCGACTTCGGCCGCGGCAACACCCCCGACGCCGTCGCTGCCGCCAACGCGATCGGCGCAGGCGTGGTCGTCGTCGCCTCGTCGGGCAACGCAGGTTCGAGCCCATACATCACCGGGTCACCGGCATCCGGTGACGGCGTGATCTCGGTCGCCGCAATGGACAGCACGGCCGAGTTCCCCGGCGCGAGCATCTCGTTCGCCGGCACCACGGCCGACGCGATCAACGCGAACGGCGCCGACCTCTCCAGCATCCCTCCGCTCACGATCGTGCGGCTCACGGGTCCGAATGCGCTCGGATGCTCCGCAGCGGCGTTCACCGCAGCGGGCATCGTGCCGGGGCAGAACCAGGTGGCGGTCGCCGACCGCGGGACGTGTGCGCGCGCGGCCAAGGCGATCTTCGGCCAGCAGGCGGGAGCGGCGGCCGTGATCATGGCCAACAACGTCGACAGCCTGCCCCCGTTCGAAGGGGCGATCACCTCGAACCCCGACGACGGCACGCCGTACACGGTCACGATTCCGTTCCTCGGCGTCACGAGCTCGACCGGGGTGGCGCTGACGGCCGCCGCCGGCCAGTCGCTCACGATCACCCCGAAGGAGATCCAGAACCCCGGCTTCCGCGGCTACGCGAGCTTCACCTCGAGCGGACCGCGCAGTGGCGACAGCGCGATCTCGCCGGATGTCGCGGCCCCAGGCGTCTCGATCCGTTCGACCGCGGTAGGAACCGGCGCCGGCAGCGAGGTGCTCTCGGGCACGTCGATGGCGGCTCCGCACGTCGCCGGTGTCGCCGCACTGACGGTGCAGGCCCACCCGGGCTGGAAGGCCGCACAGGTCTCGGCCGCGATCGTCTCGACCGCCGACCCGGAGGGGATCGCGAACGTCGATCCGACGCTCGGCGGTCTGGGCCTGGTCGACGCCGCCCAGGCGGTGTCCACCCAGGTGACCGCCACCGGCGACGCGTTCCGCACCGACAGTGGATGGCTCCGCGAGTCGGCCCTGAGCTTCGGCTTCCAGGAATCCGCTCTCGGCTTCGCGGGGGTGAAGACGATCACGGTGCAGAACAAGGGGGATCACGCGGTCACCTACAAGGTCTCATCGGCGCCGACGCCCCAGTCCGCCGAGGCGAAGGTCTTCCTGAGTCGCAATTCGATCACGGTGCCTGCGGGTGGCAAGGGAACGATCATCGTCGCCCTCGGCGCAGCCGCGAGCAAGATCGGCTCGTCGCTGAGCACCACCGACCAGTTCGCGTTCTACGAGTTCTCCGGCGATGTCGTGCTGTCGTCGGCGGACTCGACCCTCCGCGTGCCGTACCTGCTCGTGCCGCGGTCGACCAGCCGCGTGACCGCGTCGAGCACAGGCCCGTGGTTCCGGCCGAACGCGACGGTGAAAGACCAGACGAAGAAGGTCACGCTGCGCAACCCCCTCGGCGCGCTCGCGGGGGCGGCCGACTTCTACACCTGGGGCCTGAGCGATGACAAGGACGTGCCCAAGACGCTCACCGACTCGGGCTATGACCTGCGTGCCGCAGGAGTCCAGTCCTTCGACGCGCCCGACGGCAAGCTCCTCGCTTTCGCGGTCAATACGCACAAGCGCTGGTCGAACGCGGCCTCGAACGAGTACGACGTGAACGTCGACACGAACGGCGACGGCACGACCGACTGGACGGTGTTCTCCGCCGACAGCGGTGCGGTCCGGACCGGGACGGCGGACGGGGTGAGCGAAGTGTTCGCCTTCGATCACGCCACCGGCGCCACGCTCGCGGCGGGCTACCTCGCCACGGCCCCGACCGACAGCAGCACGATCATCCTGCCGGTGAACGCGAGCGACCTCGGCCTGACCGCCGACGCCGGCACGTTCAGCTACTCCGTCGAGAGCTTCGGCGTGGTCGACGGCGGGTCGGACAGCATGGCGGGCCCGGCGGTCTACAACCCCTGGTCGCCTGCGCTCTCGAACGGTCAGTTCGTTGAGGTGCCGCGCAACGGCTCGGTGAACGTGGATGTCGCGATAAACGCCGCCGCATTCGCCGCGCAGCACCCGCTCGGCGTGATGAGCGTGGTGCTGGACAACGCGTCAGGACCGGGCGAAGCCATCCTGATCAAGGCGAAGTGACCGACTGACCGCGATCGCGCGTGGCGTTCTCCTGCGGGGGGACGCCACGCGGCGTTTCCGGCAGGCTCAGCGTTCGCAGAGCACGGGGGTGTCATCCGCCCCGAAGCGGTAGTCGTAGTTCGTGCCGTCGACCGAGATGATCACCTGCATGCCGTCGATCAGCGCCTGCGTATAGCTCTGTCCGGGCTGCGGGCACCCCAATGCGCCGTTCTGCCACGTGTTCGCCGTCGCCGAGACGATCTGCGGCGGTGAACCGGTGACGCCTCGGGCGGCCAGATCGGCGACGATCGCGCTCCACTTCGCCGTGGGCAGCTCCGCCGGAGCGCCGGTGGCGGTGGGGATCGGGCCGGGCGTCGTGGTCTGGAACGGGGGACGCGTGCTCGACGAGGCGGGCGGATCGGCCATCGTTCCTCCTGTGCATGCGGTCAGCGACAGGAGCAGTACGGCGCCGGCGAGCGCCATCGCGGTTCGGTTCATGTCGGCTCCTCGGATCGCCTACACGATAGCCCGCACACCTGCGCGTTGTCCGAGCGCGTCGAGAGTCTGGCTGGCCGAGCCGGAGACGCACCCCCCGCGAATCGCGAGACCTCAGCGCCTCCACTAGCGTTGTCGCATGACGAAGGCAACACGGCGGGGGATCCTCGCCGGCGTCAAAGCGATCGTCACCGTCATCGTCCTGCTCGCGCTGGGCGCGGGCATCGGAGCCGTCGTCGGCGATGCGCTCGGCATCCGCTCCGCACCCGCCGCGCAGATGGATTCCGCCCCGCCCGTTGTGCCCGCCGTGTCGGCCGTCGTCCCGCCGCCGGTGTTCACGACGGTGGATGCTCCCGACACGCAGCGCGTCGACGTCGCGATGGAAGAGTTGGCGGATGCTGTGGCCGCCGCCCCCGTTCGTGTCGGTGAAGCGACCCTCACCGTCGTGGCCGGGGGCGGCGACGAGGCAGACGACACGTACCGGCTCACCGGGGCGCCTGCCGCGCTGCGCGTGGAGGCAGCCAGCCAGACCGGCGCCGTGCGCGGCATCTACGATCTGGCCGCGGCGATCAGAGGCGGCCACTCGGTGGCTGAGCACCTGGGGGAGCAGGTCACCTCGCGCCTGCCGTTCCGGATGGTGGATCTCGGCGCGGTCGGCGTCACGCCGGACCCCGCCCAATGGGCGCCGGGGACCGACTATTCCCACGCGTCGAAGGCGTTCGCGGATGTACTCCTGCCCGACGCGCCCTACATCGATCAGACCGCGCTCGCCGCGGCCTACGCCGACTTCGACGTGTTCCTGCGGCATTCGCTCGCGAACGGCTACAACGCGGTGGCCTTCCCCGGACTCGTGGAATACCTCACCTTCGCGGACGCGCCCGAAGGCCCCGTCTACGGCGAGGGCGACGATCACGCCGCCAAAGCGCTCGCCCTGCGCGACGCGTTCGGACCCTTCTGGGCCCACGCGGCAGACCTCGGCATGAAGGTGTACCTCCGCACCGACATGCTCACCCTCACGACTCCGCTGCAGCAGTACCTCGAGCGCCGATTCGGATCGCTCGACACTGAGAATTCCGGGCTCTGGGACGTGTACGCCGCCGGCCTGGACGAGCTCTACGCGGCCGAGCCGGCGCTGTCGGGCGTGCTCATCCGCATCGGCGAGGCCGGCCGCGTGTACGACGTTCCGGGCTGGGACTACTACTCGGCGCTGGCGGTCACCAGCGTCGACGCCGTGCGGACGATGCTGCAGACCCTCACCGCGCAGGCCGAGGCATCCCAGCATGAAGTGATCTTCCGCAGCTGGAGCGTCGGAGTCGGCGCGGTCGGTGACATGCACACGAACCCCGTCTCGTACGAGGCCGTGCTTGCGGGCATCGATTCGCCTGCACTCATCGTCTCGACGAAGTACACCCTCGGCGACTTCTACAGCTGGGTGCCGCTGAACGACACCCTCGAACAGGGCTCGCAGCGGCGGATCATCGAATTCCAGGCGCGCCGCGAGTTCGAGGCGTTCGGCTCGTTCCCCAACGACCTCGGGCCGCAGTACCAGTGGGCGATCCAGAAGCTGCTGGCCGCGAATCCCAAGATCGAAGGCATCTGGAACTGGACGCAGGACGGCGGACCCTGGCGCGCAGGACCCATGTCGCTGTATCTGAAGTCGGGGTTCTGGCAGCTGTACGAACTCGACACGCAGCTCGCCGCATCCCTCGCCCGCGATCCCGGCGCCGACGTCGGCGAGATCACGGTCGACTGGGCGCGGCGCTGGTTCTCGGACGACCCGGCCACCGTCACCGCGATCGCCGACGCCATGGCGCTGTCGCGGAGCGCGGTCGAGCAGGGGCTCTACATCCAGCCGTACGCCGAGCAGAAGGTGTTCGCGATCGGTCTCGAGCCGCCTCCGATGATGTGGATCTTCGAGTGGGACATCCTCACCGGCGACTCCGCCGCGCTGGATGTCATCTACGCAATCGCACGCGACGCGACCGGCGGAGACATCGATGCCGCGATCGCCGGGGGCCGGCAGGCGGTGACGGATGCCGAGCAGATGCGCGCACTCATCGGGTCGACCGATGCGGCGACCTGGCACGGCACGGCGATTCACGACGAGTTCGTGGGCACGATGGACTACCAGGTCGACGTCTTGCGGATGCTGTCGGCCTACCGCGCGATGGTGCTGCACCAGGCGGAGTGGCACGACACCCTCTCCGCTGACGCGTACACCGCGTGGTCGTCGGATCGCGATGCCTTCGAGGCCCTCGCCGCGGCGCACGTCGCGCGCTACGAAGGCGACGTCTTCTACCCCTCGTGGAACCTCGCGGCCGCCGAGCTGGGCGTACAGCGCGCCGACCGCGATCTGGCGATGGCGTGGATGGCGCGGGTCCTCCTGCTGCTCGCGCTGGCGTGGGTCGTGATCGGCATGCTCGCCGCCCGCACCCGGCTCGTCGGGCGTCCGGGTGCGGCCGCCGCGAGGGCGACGTGGATCTCGTCGTTGCGTCCGTGGCGCGCACGGGAATCGACTCTCGGGATGCTGCCGCTCGACCGTTGGCTGCTCCTCACGGTTCCCGGGCTGCTGTTGGTCGCGACGCGCGCGGTGCAGACGTCGTTGCTCGCGCCGGTCCAGCTCGCCGTGACGCTCGGGGCGTGGCTCGTGTTCCTCGCCGTGGTGCGGCTGCTCCTCGGCAGGCGATCGCCCTGGCCCGTGATCACGGCGGTCGGTGGCGTGATCATGCTGCGGTGCATCGTGGCGCTCGCGGCCCTGTCGCTGTCGGGTCCCGGTGGGTACTGGTTCGCGTTCTGGACCGACCCGGTGCGCCGCACGATCTACATCTCGATCGCGTTCGCCCTGTTCGTCTGGGTGTTCGTCGCGGCCGGCTGGGCGCTCGCGAGCCAGGTCGGCGCGCGTCGCGCGACCGGGATCGTGCTGGCCGCGGTCGGGGCGGCGCTCGCGGTGCCCTCGGCGATCGTCGCGGCGATCGGACTCGAGACGGCGCTGACCGCGTGGAACGATCAGCTCGGGCTGCTGCCCTGGGGGCTCGCACGCATCCTCGGCATCACGGTGTACCTCGATATCCCGGCCGACACTGCGTGGTGGGCCGCGGCGTTCGGCGCGATCCTGCTCGTGATCGGCATCCTGCTCGCCGTCCCGTGGCGCTCCCGCGCCGCGCGCCCGGTGGCTCAGCGGGCGTAGATCGGCGGGGCGCTCGCGCCCGGCGAAGTGCCACGGGTCGAGACGATGTCTTTGCGCCCGATCGTCCGTCGTGCACTCTCGCGTCGCACCTCGCTCCACGCCCCGCGCAATGCACCCTGAACGCCCGCAATGCACCCTCGATCTTCGGAATGCACCCTCGACTCCGATCGAGGGTGCATTGCGGGAGGGGTGTCGGCGCCCGCGCCTACACTGGAACGGCCATGACCGACGCATCCATCCCCGTCATCGTCGGCGGCGACACCGGTCCGCAAGGTGGTGCCGCAGGCGCCCGCCCCGACGCCGACCTGCTCGAGGGCCTCAACCCCCCGCAGCGCGAAGCCGTGATCTATCGCGGGCAGGCGCTTCTCATCGTCGCCGGCGCGGGATCGGGCAAGACCAGCGTGCTCACGCGTCGCATCGCGTCGCTTCTGCGCAACCGAGAGGCGTGGCCCAGCCAGATCCTCGCCATCACCTTCACGAACAAGGCCGCGGGCGAGATGCGCGAACGCGTCGCCCAGCTGGTCGGCGACCGCGCGCAGGGCATGTGGATCTCGACGTTCCACTCGGCCTGCGTGCGCATCCTCCGCCGCGAGGCCGAGGCGTTCGGGTTCACGAAGTCGTTCACGATCTACGACTCGGGCGATACCCGGGCCCTCCTCAAGCGCCTCGTGAAAGAGCACGAGGCCGACGCATTCGGCCTGACCCCCGGCTCGGTCATGAGCAAGATCTCGAAGCTCAAGAACGAGCTGTCGGATGCCGAGTCCTACGCCCGGTCGGCGAACATGTCAGACCCTGCCGAACGCGTGTTCGTCGAGGTGTTCGGCGACTACCAGCGCGCGCTGCAGCGCGCGAACGCGTTCGACTTCGACGACCTCATCGGCCAGACGGTCTTCCTCTTCCGCGCGTTCCCGAAGATCGCCGACACGTACCGGCGCCGCTTCCGGCACATCCTCGTCGACGAGTACCAAGACACCAACCACGCCCAGTACGCCCTGATCAACGAGCTCACGCGGCCCGTGGGCTCGGACGCCCAGCCCTTCGAGGGCTCCGGCGGAATGATGATCTTCGAGGCGACCCCCGAGCCCGGTTCCGATACGGATGCCGCATCCCTCACCGTCGTCGGAGACTCCGACCAGTCGATCTACGCGTTCCGGGGCGCAGACATCCGCAACATCACCGAGTTCGAGCGCGACTACCCCGGAGCCAAGGTCGTGCTGCTCGAGCAGAACTACCGCTCGACGCAGAACATCCTGACCGCGGCCAACTCGGTGATCGGCAACAACTTCGACCGCAAAGACAAGAAGCTGTGGACCGACGTCGGCGCCGGCGAGAAGATCGTCGGTTTCACCGGCTACTCGCAGCACGACGAGGCCCAGTTCGTCGCCGACGAGGTCGAGGCGCTTCATCGCACGAATGTCGACTACTCGCAGATGGCGGTGTTCTACCGCACGAACTCGCAGTCGCGCGCGCTGGAGGAGATCTTCATCCGCTCGGCGATCCCGTACAAGATCATGGGCGGTACGAAGTTCTACGAGCGCGCCGAGATCAAAGACGCCATGGCCTACCTCGTCGCGATCGCGAACCCCGCCGACGAGATGGCGGTGCGCCGCATCCTGAACAAACCGCGCCGCGGCATCGGCGACGTCACCGAGACCTCGATCGCCCGATACGCGGCCGACCAGCAG
This sequence comes from uncultured Microbacterium sp., assembly GCF_964244775.1. Classification (NCBI taxonomy): domain Bacteria; kingdom Bacillati; phylum Actinomycetota; class Actinomycetes; order Micrococcales; family Microbacteriaceae; genus Microbacterium; species uncultured Microbacterium sp. The sequence continues at coordinate 119,898 of NZ_CAXTJR010000004.1, read as the reverse complement.
ATCACGTTCCGCGATGCTCTCGCGAACTCGTCGGCCCTCGGCGTCGGCCCCAAGATCCAGGCGGCGATCGCGCAGCTGGATGCCGTGCTCGTCGAAGCGGCCGAGATCATGCTGCCCGCATCGGGCGAGCTCGCGCCCCCCACCGCGGTCGCGGAGGGGCTGACGCTACTGCTCCAGAAGAGCGGCTACATGTCGGCGCTGCGTCAGAGCAAAGACCCGCAGGACGAAGCGCGACTGGAGAACCTCGACGAGCTCATCGCGGTCACCCGCGAGTTCGCGCGCAACAACCCCGAGGGCACCGTGATCGATTTCCTCACCGAGGTCGCGCTCGTCTCCGATGCGGACGATCTGGAGGATGCCTCGGGCTCGGTCTCGCTCATGACCCTGCACACCGCGAAGGGCCTCGAGTACGACGCCGTGTTCGTCACCGGTGTCGAGGAAGACCTCATCCCGCACCGCATCTCGGCCGGCGAGCCCGGCGGCCCGCAGGAGGAGCGACGCCTTTTCTACGTCGGCATCACGCGGGCTCGCAAGCGCCTCTACATGTCGCTCGCGATGACCCGCGCCCAGTTCGGCGAGGTCACCGTCGCGATGCCGAGCAGGTTCCTGCAGGAGATCCCCGCCGACCTGATCGACTGGCGGCAGTCGCCGGGCGACGTGAATTCCCGCGGCGGCATGCAGTCGCGTGCGCTCAACGCGCGGCGTCCGGGCGGTTCGGGCGGTGGGTCCGGGGGAGCGGCGCCTGCGCGCCGGTTCGGCGACGACCTCGTGCCGCGCTCGACCGCTCTCGATCGCTTCCCCAACCGCATCCCTGCGCGGGTGCGCGACAACGGCGACATGGTGCTGGGCGCGGGCGACCGCATCCGTCACGAGGATTTCGGTGAAGGGCGCGTCGATGCCGTCACCGGCGAGGGCGCGAAGCGGGTCGCGCACGTGCGGTTCGACAAGATCGGGGCCAAGAAGCTCCTCATCAAGATCGCGCCCATCGAGAAGCTTTAGCTCACCGCCCTCGGGCGCTCCGTTGCGCGGTCTCGCCGGCGGGGTTCGCGGGGAGCAGGGCGAGCGTTTCGCGCAACGCACGCGCCGCCGACGCGCCGGCTCCGCGCCATGCTTGTCCGGCGACGAGTATCACGCGATCGTCCAGCGCGATCCAGTGAGAGTGGATGCCCCTCGTGGGAGAACGCACGTCGATGAGGTCGAAACGGTGCGCGTGTGCGAGCAGCTCGATGGCATCGTTGCGGGCGGCGCGAGCGGTGGGAAATGATGCGGTTCGCAGAGCGATGGTGAGGTCGTTGCGCGCGCGGAGCGCCCAGAAGAGTCCGCCCGGCTCGGCGACACTGTCGATCGGTCCGGGCAGCAGTGCTTCGCGGCCGTCCACCGGCATCATCGCCAGCACTTCGCGGCGGACGGCGCTGCGCCCGGCGTGGCGGGCGGCGTCGACGGATCGGTCGAATACCTCGATGGGCAGAGGGCGCGGCATCGCGAGAGGTTCCCGCGGCTGTGCGGGCGCGAGCGAAGTCATGGGGTCTCCTCGGTGGGGCCGGGTGAGGGGGTGGTGGGGCGCGGGGACGGAGTCGAGGGCGCCGACAGCGCCAGCGCGACCGTGACACCGACGCGCAGCACTGTGCCTGCTCCGGGTTGGCTGACGCTCACGGTCGACCCGGCGCTGGCCGTCCGGTCGGCGGCGACAGCGAACCCTGCTGACTCGATGAGAGCGGCCGCCGCGGCATAGCTCATGCCTGAAACCTGGGGCACGACGTTGTTGCCGGAGGCGATGGTGACCGTGACGGAATCGCCGACGCCGACCGACTGACCGGCGGAGGGATGCTGCGACAACACGCGATCGGCGGCTTCAGCCGACTCGATCCGCGTGACGGTGCCGAGCACGAGTCCGGCTCCTCGCAGGGCCGCCTCGGCGTCGGCGAGGCTGCCGTACAGTGCGGGGATTACGACGGCCTCCGGTGTCGGCGGCGCAGATTCCGCCGGCGCAGGTGGCGCGGCGGACGCGACGGGTGCGTCGGACGGCGGGGCCGACGCGCTCTCAGATGTGGCGGAGGTGGGTGCCGGCGCGGGTGAGGCCGGCGTCGTCGCAGATGCGACGGCGGCCCAGCCGGCCAGGGCGAGGATCACCGCGCCTGCGACTCCCACGGCGAGCCCGGTGCCGCTGCGGGCGACCGTGGGCGCCACCTCGCCGACCGGGGCGGGCGAGAGATAGCCGAGATCGCTCACCTCGCCGGCCGATGCAAAGATGCGGGTGGCCTGGGTCGACCGCGGTTCGCCGGCGGCGAGATTCGCGCCGCCACGCGCACCCGCCCCGCTCGCACTCGCCTCACCTGCCACCGGCACCGCGGCTGCCTGCACCGCGGTGAGGAACTCGCCGGCGTCGCGGAAGCGATGGGCGGGCGTCTTGGCCATCGCCCGCGTGACCAGCCGGTCGAGCGGGCGGGCGGCCGGTGCAAGAGCCGACGGCACCGGCGGGGGCGCAGCGACGTGCGCCTGCAGCACCTGCTCGGTGGTGGCGCGCGGAAACGGCGCACGTCCGGTGAGAGCGAAGTACAGCACCGCGCCGGCCTGATAGAGATCCGACACTGCGCGGACCGCGAGGCCCTGCGCCTGCTCGGGAGACATGAACGCCGCGTTGCCCACGACGCCGGCCCCCGTCGGCACCCACTCCTCCGACGATCCGGCCAGCAGCACGTCCACGCCGATCGTCGAGCGCCCGGTGATATCGGCCAGGCCGAAGTCGAGCAGGCGCACCATGTCGGGGGCCAGGGGAGCGCCCGCGGCGCGGTCGCCGACGCCGTCCAAGACGATGTTCTGCGGCGAGATGTCGCGGTGGATGATGCCCGCGGCGTGCGCGGCGGCCAGGGCCGACAGCATCCCCTCTGCGACGGCGACGGCGTCGGCAGGCGAGAGCCGCCCGGTCGCGTCGACCCACTCGCGCAGCGTGGGTCCGTTCAGCAGGTCGAGCGCGATCCAGGGCATCGTCACTCCGGCTGCGTCGTGAAGGCCCGCGCCCCGCACCCGCACCACGTTGGGGTGATGGAGGGCCATGACGTGCTCCGCTTCGCGCAGAAACGCGACGCGCGAGGCCTCGTCGACGCAGAGATGCGGATGCAGTAGCTTCACCGCGACCGATTTGCCGGGGTGCGGCGCACCGACGTCGATCGCGGCGAACACCGACCCGGTGCCGCCCACGCCGAGCAGTTCGCCGAGTGCATAGCGCCCGGCGATGAGTCCGTCTGCGGCATCCGTCATCGGGGGGTTTCCTCCACAGGAGGAACCGGTGACAGCGCGTGCACAGATGCGCCCTCGCAGCGCCATCCGAGATGGCGTCGTCGGTAGCGTGCTTGGCAGGTGTCCTTGGCTGCGGGCAGAATGGAGGGTATGTCAGTGACTCCCGAGGTGATCGGCGTCATCGTCGCGATCGCGGTCGCGGCGGGCGGGCTGTTCGGTGGCCTGAGTGCGCTTCTCCGAGGGCAGATGTCGAAGATCGATGCGCGGTTCGACAAGGAGGCGGCTCGCGTCGACGCCCGGTTCGATCGCGTCGAGGCCGAGCTGACCGACCTCAGGGCCGGGTTGACCGACGTCCGGGTCGAGCTGACCGAGGTCAAGGTCGCGATCGCCCGGCTCGAGGGCCCGACCCCTCGACTCGCCCTGAGGTAGCAGCGCGCGGCACGGAGCCCGAGCGCCCGGCGTGCGCTGCACATCATCCGAACCGGCCGTTGACGTAGTCGTAGGTGCGCTCGTCCTGCGGTTCGGAGAACATCGCGTCGGTGTCGCCGTACTCGACGATCGCCCCGGGGGTTCCCTGAGAGGCGAGGAAGAACGCGCATTGCTGCGACACGCGCTGCGCCTGCTGCATGTTGTGGGTGACGATCACGATCGTCACTTCCTTCTGCAATTCGCCCATGGTCTCTTCGATCACGCGGGTCGAGGTGGGGTCAAGGGCCGAGCAGGGCTCGTCCATCAGCAGCACTTTGGGTTTGACCGCGAGCGATCGCGCGATGCAGAGTCGCTGCTGCTGGCCGCCGGATAGGCCGCCGCCGGGCGCGCGTAGGCGGTCTTTGACCTCTTTCCACAGGCCGGCCGAGGTCAGCGACCGCTCGACCAGTTCGTCTTTCTCGTCGCGCGAGGCGCGGATGCCGGTGAGTTTGAGCCCCGCGATGACGTTGTCGTAGATCGACATCGCCGGGAACGGGTTGGGCTTCTGGAACACCATTCCGATGTGCTTGCGGGCATCCTGCAGCTTCTTCTTGCGGTCGTAGATGTCTTCGCCGTCGAGCACGACTTCGCCGGCGAGAGATGCCGAGGGCACGAGCTCGTGCATGCGGTTGAGGATGCGCAGGAACGTGGATTTGCCGCATCCGGACGGCCCGATGAGAGCTGTGACCGCGCCGGCAGGCATCGTGAGAGACACCCGTTCGAGCACCTTGTGCGTGCCGAACCACGCCGAGACCTCACGTGCGTCCAGAGACGACAGCGGTCGCTGCGGCGGCTGCTGGGCCCACGCCTGCGCGATCTCGGCGTCGGCGTCGCGCTCGGTCTCAGCGGCCGGCGCCGGCAGTACCGTCGTCACGTCGCGATCATCGGTGGGCAGCGGCCGCGAGGTGGCCACATCGTCCATCGAAACGCGAGCAGCGATCAACTCTGCCTCGGCCGACGAGAGGGAGGGGTGGACGATGGTGATGTCGTCTGGTTCGGTCATTTTGCGCGCTAATCTTTCGGGTCGAGGTCAGAGAAGATTCGGGAGAGCGTTCATCACGAGATCGCTCGTGGTGACACCCAGGACGATGAGCACGGGGACGCCTACCAGCCAGGCGTGCCAGCGCCCCCATGATCGCCAGAGCCACCACATGCCGATCCCCGCCGCTGCGAAGAAGACGAACGCGAAGAAGGCGCTGAACCATGCGGCCCCGTTCTGGCCCATCGCGCGTTCGTCTGGGGGGAGGGCCGGGTAGCTCATGACTCTCGACGGCGTCTGCTGCGCTTTCGACACCAGGTCGGCATCGACGTGGAGCACCCCCGAGGGGAACAGGGCGAGACCGTCGGCCGTCTGCAGCTCTAGTCGCCCTTCACCGCGCCCGAGGGCTTGAGGCATCGGGTCGCCCGCGCGCCGCAGGCTCACGACGCGGAAGGTGTTGGTGCCCTGGCCGGTGGTGACGGTGATCTCATCGCCGGGCACCAGACGGTTCACCTGCGAGAAGGGGCCGCCGTAGGCCAGTTGGCGACCGAGCACGACAGCGGTCCCTGCCTGGCCCGGCATGACACTGTCACGGCGATGACCGATTCCTGAGCGCAGCACCTCCGAGCTCGAGCCTTCGAGCATGACCTCCGACAGCCCGATCGAGGGGGCTTCGAGCAGGCCGACGGGGGTGCCGATCGGCGTCATGTCTTCCTCGCCGACGAGCTGCCCGACGGGCGTCTCGGCCTTCGCGAGCCCCTCGCGGAGCGCGGAGTAGGCGATCGTCTGGGCGCGATAGTGCTGCGCCGTCGACAACACGGCAACGTGCGCGACGAACGACAGCAGAAGGAGGGATGCGGTGAGGATGGCCGCCCCGAGCCACCAGCGCCCGTCGCGCGGTGCCGGGGTACGGGGGGCGGGTGCGGGCAGCCGCGAGCGCGGTCGGCGGGGTGTGCGCGGAGGGCGGGCCGGCGCCGGCCGGCGCGGCTGTCGAGGAGCGGGCTCCCTGCGGATTACCTCAGTGACCTCGGTGGCGTCGACTGCGGCCGACTCGGTGTCGGTGCTCACGCGGCGGCCGCCTCAACGGGCAGGGGGGCGCGCATCGTGCGGATCGCCCACCACGCGCCGAGGGCGAGGAGAATCGCGCCCAGCCCGCCCCCGATCCACCACAGCCACGGTGGGACGCCCTGGGGCCCGGCGCTCGCGGCGCCGTTCGTCGTGCCGATGAGAAGCTCGGCCGTCGAGGTCACGCCGCACCATCCGGTGAACTGCAGCGCGTGCGTGCCGGCGAGGGTGTCGGCGGCCAGCGAGAACTGCGCCGTGACGGCGCCGGCGGCGTCGGCCGTGAAGCTGCCCACGAGGGTCGGGTCATCGAAGAAGACGAGCTGCACCTGCTCGGCGGCGCCGAACCCGGTCGCCGTCGCGTTGACGGTGTCGCCGGCGGCGTAGATCGGCTTGTCGACGGATGCCGGTGTGCCACCGGTGGCCGGAACGGTCGGCACGGCGGGCTGCTTCGGGACGCAGGCTGTCGAAGTGGTTCCCGCCGCGCTCACCGGGGCGGAGCCGCCACCGGCACTCGATCGAGTGGTCGTGGTGGTGACCGAAGCCGGAGCGCCGCCCGAGCCGCTCGTCAGCGGAGGGATCGTCGTGGCGGGGGTCGAGGGCGCCGGTGTCGCGGTCGGAACCGAGACTGACACGGTGCTGCTGCTGGTGGCGTCGGGCGCGGGGTCGGCGGCTCGACTCGCGTCGACAGGCCCTGCCCACAACGCTGCGGCGATGACGGCGGAAGCGGCCACGCGGAGGATTCGGGAGCTCATCGGACGGTCTCGCTTTCGGGCTGAGTGGGGACGGCAGCAGCGGTGGATGCCGCGGCGCGCTCTTGTTCGCGGATCTCGTCGGCGTACGCGGCAAGGTCTTCCGCCAGGAGCTGTCGAGAGCGGCGGCGCCGCCACACGATGAGCGCAATGGCGGCGATCACGACGACGACGATGAGGAGCAGCATCCAGGGCACTGCCCACGCGACCGCCGAGGTGGTGACCGATGCGGGCAGGGGGTCGGCCGCGGCGATGCCGCCCGCGGGGATCGCGGTGAGGGCGATGTTCGCGGTTACGAGCAGCAAGGGAGGAGTGCCAGGCAGCTCGGCTTCGACGTGTGCGACGCCGCCGGGCACGATGTTCTGCACCGGGGGGAGCGTGACGGTGCCGAGCGCGATTCCGAATGGCCCGGTCAACCGCACTTCGGGCTGCACCGAGACGCGGCTGTTGCCGAGGTTGCTGATGTCGAAGCCGGCGCGGGCGGTGCCGCCGCCGATCGGGTTGAGGGAGGCGTCGAAGCCGGCCACGGCGCCTTGCACGCCGATGCCGGGCGAGAGCGGCCCGTCGACCCGCAGGTAGATGCGGGTGCCGACACGGTCTTCGCGGCGGATGGTCGTGCCGTCACCGCCGCCCGTGGTCGCGTACGACGCGACGATGCCGGCGGAGTGGTCGCCGGGGGTGGCGTCTTGCGGCACGACGATCGTGAAGGGGATGTTCTTGGACGCGCCGGGGTCGAGGGTCACCGAGACCCCGAGAGCCGCCGCGCACGCGGTTTCGGCGGCGTCGTTGGTGTCGGAGCACACGGCGGGGCCGTTGTCGATCGAGGTCCAGGCGCCGAGGCCGGCCGACCCCTGGTCGGAGCCGATCAGGGTGAACGCGGCGGTGTCGTAGTCGGTCGTCGCATCGGCGGCATAGACGCGGAAGGTGGCGGCGACCGACGAGTCGTTGACCACGCCTACCCAGTCGGTGATCGCCGTGCCGGGGGCCACCTGGAACGAGAACTCGTTGCGACCGTCGGGTCCGGTCGGGGTCGAGGGGTGGATGCCCCACGTGATGTCGCCGTCGTCGGCCGCCGCGGACTGCACGGCGAGACCGCCGACCGCACCGATGAGCGCGACGACGGCGATGGCGCGTGTGATGAGGGGGCGGAGCGTCATTGTGTTCCTGCTCGGGTGGAAAGCTGCGGGTGAAATCGGCATGGTGGTCCGTCGCGCCTCGCCGACGCGACGGACCACCCGGTCAGGAGTCGGCTCAGATGAGCGTCAGCGTGATCGTTCCGGTGTAGTTGCCGGCGGGAGCGTCGGCTGGAGTCTTCAGCGTGATGCCCGCACCGATCTGCGTGGTGACGTTCGGTGTGGTGGAGGCGGTTCCGGTTGCGAGCGGCTTGTCGCCCGTGAGGCCGCCGTTCTCGCCGGCCGTGACCGCGGCGCCCGCCGTGCCTGCACCCGAGACCTTCGTCGGCGTCCAGCCCACGTTGCTCGCCGAGATAGAGCTGTCACCGTTCGACAGGGCCGACACGCGGCCGTTGAGCGTCCACGATCCCGATGTGATCTGGCGGTCGTCTTTCACCTCGACCGTGCCGAGCTCACCGCTCGCCTCCCAGGTCTGGCCGACTGTGCGCTGAGTCGAACCGGTCAACGTGATCGCCTGCGGCTTGACGGAGATCTTGAGACCTGTCGGGGTGGGGGTGGCGGCCGTCGGGACAGTGACGCCGACGGTGGACTCTGACGTGTCAACAGACGGGACCGCCTGCGTGGTCACACCCACCGAGCCGGCGGATGCCTCGTGCGTGGCGTCGCCCGAATACTCGGCGGTGAACGCGTAGGCCGTGGCCGCGGTGAGGTCGGTGAGGGTGGTCGTGGCGATACCGCCCGAGACCGCGGCGGGCGTGCCGATCGCGGAGCCGTCCTTCTTGAACTGGACGGTACCGGTCGCCTCATTGGGTGCGACGGTTGCGGTGAGTGTCGCGCCGGTCTGCGTGACTTCCGATGAGGCGAGTGTCGTGGTGGTCGCGGTTTTAGTTGGGCCGGCGACGTCAACGATCCGCCAGGTGTCGCCCTCGATGACGCCGTGCGCGACGTAGTTCTCTTGCGAGGGAACGAAGAAGCTGTTGCCGTTGCGGAAGCCTGCGAGCAGAATCGTGAACGTCGAGCCCTTACCGTCAGTGAGCGGAAGCCCGAGGCTGGCGTCGCCAAGGCTGCGTTGGAATCGGGTCCAGCTGAACGGCCCGGTCATGTCGACGTTCTCGTCGATGACGTTGATGTCCGCGAGGAAGCCACGCCGCGCGACGAGGTCGCTGTCCTGCGGATAGATCTGGCTGACGACGAGCATGGCGCCGCCCCGTTGCGAGGCCGAGAACCCATTATCAGTCCACGCACGCGTGAAGAGCGTCTTCTCAGAGAAAGAACCACTCGAAGGCTCCAGATGGAGGGTGCCGAGCGTCGTACCCCAGGTCGGGGGAATGTCAGATTCGGCGGCGTGCGCAGCCACAGGGACGCTGGTGAGTCCGGCGAGGGCGATGGCGGCGATCGTGACGAGTGTCATGAGTCGACGTTTGCGAGCGATGGGCATGGATGTCCTTTCGGGTATGAACGGTAGGAGGGAGGAAGAAGTTTGCGGACCCGGCTGGGCGGTGCGGACACCGCCCAGCCGGGCTCAATGCGCCCCGTCAGAGAGCTGCGACTCCAGCGCGGATCAGTTGCTGCGGATGGTGGTCTGACCGAGGACGTATCCCGTGCCGTTGATGACGGTCGGGCTGGCCGGGTTGGTCGACAGCTTCGCGAAGCCGAAGTCCTCAACAACCGTCGCTCCGGCGAGCACCAGTGCCGGTGCAGTGCCGACCTTCGCCGACGTGCCGGTCAACACACCCGCGAGCACAGAGTCGTACGAAGCCGTGCCCGAGGTGACTCGGTCGTATTTCACGACGTTGAACACGGGACGGAGCACCGAGAAGCCGGTGTTCAGCAGGAGCTTGCCCGCGGCGTTCGTCGTGGTCGGCGACGTGGAATCGATGTTGGCGAGAACCGCGCCGTTGCGTCGGTCGACGATCGAGAGGCCGTAGCCACCCGTCGCAACCGACTTGTTGATGTCGGTATTGCGGCTCTGCCCCAGCCACTGCGAGATCGAGAAGGGCACGATGCCCTTTGGGACGGCAGCGAGGACCGCACCGTTGTGTTCCTGGATCTGCGTGGCGGCGCCCCCGACGGTGTAGGTGTCGGAAACCGCACTGCCGAGCGTGGTTACGCCGATGGTCGTGAGCCAGAAGGTGCGGGTACCCGAGCCCGACTGCGGGAGGAACGGCACGATGTCGGCAGTGGCGTTGCTCTGCGTGCCAATGATCTTCGAGCCGATGCTCAGGGTGACCGTCGCACCGTTCGCTGCCTCGTAGATTGCCTTCAGGTCGGCCTTCGTGAGGTTGGTGATCGTGTTCGAAGAGTTCTTCGCGAACGTGACACCGTCAACCGCGAACGGCACCCATGCGTAGGTGCCGGTCGCTGACGGCGACGACGGGCCGCTCGACGAACGCGAGAATTTCACGTCGTTCGTCGTGAGAGCAGCGCTCGAGCTCTGAGTGACATTGCCGGTCGGAGTGGGAATGGTTCGCGTGTAGATCGCACCGGTTTCGGCCGCTTTCAGCGCGGCGAGACCCTGGCTCGAACCGTCCGAACGCGGCACCGTGGTGCCGGTCTGGCTCGTGAACGTGGTGGGCTGGGGCGTCGCGTCGAACGTCGAGAGCGCGAGTGGGCTCGCCGCGTTGCCCGTGTGGACAAGCGTGGCGAGTCCGGCGAGCACGTCTTGCGTCGTGTCCGAACCGACCGTCTGATAGGTCGTGCCCGGGTTGGTGACGTCGGCCTGGGCTGCCGTACCACCGAGCGCGAGCACGCCGACCGTGAGCGCAGCAATGGCGCCGAACGCCGTCGCTTTTCTGATATTCATGACTTGTTTCCTTCTGTTACAGTGTTCCTTTGTTGTTGTCCTTCTGGACTGGGCCCCGCGCGACACGCCTTCCGAGTACGTCGCGTGGGGCTTCCCCTTTTCGGCCGGAACACAATGACCGCATTGGGTAGCTTTTGGGTCGTCAGAGCCGCCTTCGTCTGAGGAGCACGGCCCCGGCCCCGGCCCCGGCCAGTCCGGCCAGCAACCCTGCTCCCAGAGCCGCTTGCGTGACATTCGGCGGGGCTCCAGGCGTGGTCGACGCGGCGAGGGCTGGTGTGGCGGAGACGCCGGTCTGAGTATTTGCGGCGACCGGCGCCGCGGGCGCCGCGGCCGCCGCAATTGGGGCGGCGGGTGCCCCCTTCGCTGGTGCGGGGTGTGGGGTCGTTGTCGTCCCCGAGACGGGCAGGCGTAGGCGCTCTGCGAGCGCTTGGGTGACCGCGGCTTGGCTGGTGGTGAGAGGCACGTAGCCCTCGGGTAGCTGGCCGCGCGCGGGGCCAGGAACGTTACCGTCTCCGGCCGCGTATTCGAGGAGTCGCGCATAGTCACTGCGTGAGGTGGCGTCGAGCGCGGTCAGATTGACGGCGCCGTTGATCGTCATGGCGAGGGGATACCCGCCCGTCGGAGTGGTCTTCGGGTCGACGGTAGCGACACCTGTGGCTGCGTCAACTGGCGCGGCAGCGAGGGCGGTGCTCACCGCCTCGTCGGTCGGGGCGACGAAGCTGCGCGCCGTAGCGACATCTTCGGTTCCCGTGGCCGAGCTCAGTGGGAGCGCGATGCTCGCCGTCGCGAGATTGTACGTCGCGGCGGCTGACAGCCCGGTTGGGCCGAGCGCGAATCGGCCGCCATTTGTCATCCGTGGGCGCTTTTCGTCGACGATGAAATTGCCAACGGCGCCCGACCACTCTGCCGTGCGCTTCGTGTCGGCGGTCGCGATCCGCGCGGCATTCGCGAGGGGTGACTCCGAGTAGGGAGAGTAGGCCGTCGAATCGACGAACTTGCCTTGGGTCGTTTTCAGATCCTCGGCAGTGGACGGCGTCGTCGTTCGGTCGGCCTTCACGAAGCTCGAGAGGGGTGTAGTCGACAGATCGGTCGTCGAGCCGTTCGTGCCGGTCGGGTCGTATTCGTAGTAAGGGTTGACGACCTGCCCCCACGGGTCGGGTTTCCCGCGCAGGAACGCGATGGCATCTGCATCCGCCTGCACATATCGCCAGAGCAACTCGATCGCATCGTCGCCCTGGGGGCCCCATACCAGCCAGGTTCCCCAAGCATTGGTCGCTGCGCTGGGGTTGCCGAGGGCCTCCCACTCCGGGTCGTCGTATACTGCGGCCGCGTTCCCCGTCCGCGTCAGCGCGGCACGCGAGACGCCGGTATCTGACCAGGTGCTCACCAGTTTGGGAATGTCCATGAGGTACGACTGAGTCAGCAACTTGGCGATCAGGCGGGGCGTCAGGCGGATTTGCGTGCGTACCGTGCCGCGCTCTCCGCTTTCGTCGTCCTCGATGACGAAAGCGATGGCGAGCGCGGTGTTCGCGAGCGGGGCGTAGGCAAGGTCCGCCGATGCGAGGAGAGCGGGATCGGCACTGCCGATCGATGCGGGCGTGATCGCGCTCGCCACGGCCGCCATCCCGACCTGCCCGGTCAGCAGCTGCCCACGGGTCAGGTCGGGGGCGTTCGTCGTCAGCGCGAGGTTGCTCGCTCCCGATCCGCCGCACAGCTTGCCCTGCCATGAGCTGAATGCCTGCGAGAGCAACTGGCTGCCGACCACTCGGCGCTCGGCGACGTTAGCGGGGCACGTCTGGTAGGGATCGGAGAAATCGAGCGGCACCGCGATGCGGTCCTGCCACGCGGTGCACTTGGGCGAGAGGGGCGAGCCGAGGGAAGCTTGCACTCGCGTGCCATGCTCACCACTGCCGAAACCATTGCATGGTGCCGCATCGCCACCCGCCGGCGCGTTCGCGTGTGCACCTCGCGGCACGATGACGAGCCAGCATCGCCCACCAGTGGTCGAAGAGCGGTTTCCGCATCCCAGATACGGCTGAGTCGGCGCGGATTGCACGGTGAACGGCTCGCGGGACGTGCCGTTCGCGTCGATCGGGATGAACGGGAGCTCGTTGGTGTTCTCGCGCGCGAAGAAGCGAGCCGTGCCGTCGGCGATGTTGCCACCGATCCCGACCGGTTCGGGAGCGCTGACCTGCCCGCTCACCGTCCGGAACGGTATATCTGCCCCGCTCCAGCGGCTCAGTGTCGTCCCAACTGCAGCGCTGCCGTTGAAGAGCCGACCGTACGAACTGACGCTCCCATCCGCGCGCGACGAGTCGGAGTAGCCACCGAACTCGCACGTCTCATTGAAGTCGGCCGCGGTGGGGTCTGGTCCCCAACACTGAAACGCCTGCAAGAAGTTGGTGAAGTCGGTTCCCCACGGGGCGATCCCGGTCGGTGCCATGCCCTTCGCTGTAATGAGGACGGACTCGTCGCCGAGCTCCTTCGTCTTCGACACGGTGACCTCTAGGTTCTTGAAGTCGTCCCAGTGCCCCGACCCGGCATCGTTGCCCTGGCCGTCGCTCGTCAGCACAGCGTGATCGGGTTGGTATTTCTGCACGTCGGATGCGTTACCACCTGCCCACTTCACCGTGATGGCCGATGAGCTGTAAGCGTCGCCGTCGCTCTGGGCGGACGCCGACGTGGGTAGTGCGGCGACCACCGACGCGGTGATCGCGACGACGGCGGCTGCTGCAGCCCCGCGGCGTCTGGCGGAGAGCCCGCGGTTCATGACGCCGCCTTCTTCCGTATCGCGGGATCAGGCAGGGTGTTTCCCCGCCGGCGGGCCCGTCGGCCAAGCCATGGCGGAAGCAGCGTTGCGGCGATCAGGGCGAGGCCTGCCGCGAAAAGCACGGTGGGCGACAGTAGGCCGATCGACGCGACCGGAAGGGCCTGCGGCGTTGCAGCCAAGACGGTCGGCCCCTTCGCGGCACCATCGACCGAGTCCACTGCTGCAGCAGCAGCGCCCGACGGCCCTGTGGCGGCAGCAGCGCTCTGCGCACCGTTCGTCGCCGCGCTGGTGGTGTCAGTCGAGGTCGTTGCCGCAGTTGCATCCTTCAACGCTGTCGTCGTTGTCTTCGCACCGCCAGTTCCCGTTGCGCACTGCGTGGGCCCCTGGCGGTCACAGTCCGGAGGGAGTGCCGCCGTCTTGGCGAGTGCGTTGCCGTTGGGGTCAGACGGGTCGAGCGTCGGGTTGTTGCACGACCCCCGCGCGGAGAACCCGGTGACGGCCGGGTCGCCTCCGGGAACCCGCTTGATCTGCTTCTGCGCCCCCTCTACGAGGTTGACCGGTAGGGGAGAGTAGCCGAGAGTCTCGGCCTGTTGCTGCCCTTCGCAGAGGAAGTACGATCCGAACGCTGCAAGGGTGAGTCCTTTGTCGTCGCTGAAGTTCGCCTCGTTGCGGATCGGCAGGATGATGTAGCTGTAGCTCGACAACGGGTACGCGCGCGAGTCGGCGTTGAGGTAGACATCCCGCAGATCTTGGGTCAGATAGTCGGGCGAGTTCTCGTCCTCGTTGATGTGTGCCTGAAGGAGTCCCACAGCGACGGCCTGTGCCGTCGGCTCTGTGTAGTAGCCGGCGGAGTTGAGCAGCTTCACCACCGGGAAACCGGCGTTCAGCGCGTAGGAGTACTCGACGAACGTGATCGCACCGACCGATTGCGACTGCGCAACGTAGCCCGCGACGCCGTTCGATCCGGCGCGCGCCACGAACCCGCTGCCCGGCACGACCGGATAGTTGCTTGTCACCCCGCAATGTCCGTTGATGGACTCGCGTCCGACCTTCGCACAATAGGCGTCCCAGACGTCCGGATGCTCCTGCCGTAGCCAGATGGAGAACTGCGCCGTGGCGCCCGAGCCGTCGGATCGGACGACGGGGACGATCGGCACGGCGGGTAGGGCGAGCTGAGGGTTGTCGGCGACGATCTGCGGGTCATTCCACACCGTGATGACACCAGCGAAGATCTTCGCCACCGAGTCGCCGGACAATCGGAGGTTCGTGACCTTCTTGCCCGCGATCTCGAGGTTGTACATGAATGACGTACCGCCCGCGACGATCGGCATGTAGGCGAACCCGCGAGATGGCCGCTGATCAGCTTCGTTACTGTTGGCGATCCCGTACGGGATCTCGCTCACGCCGAAGTCCGAGGTGCCGTTCGCAAAGTCGTTGCGTCCCTGGGTCGACCCCGACTCGGAGTACGTCAGCTTCCACTGATAGTTCGCCCACACGTTGCGGATCCACTGCTGTAAGGCATTCGCCGACCAGGTGGAGCCCGACCCGACGACGGGAGCGTGGACTGACCCGACGGCGGCTTGGGCGGCGGTGGCGAACTGTACGCTTCCGACCGTCATCAGAGTGACACCGACGATCGCAACGACCGCTCGGGTCAGCGACCAGCGGACACCGCTCATCGCCCACCTCCTGGGGTTGCGGGCGCGTCACTCGGGAACTCTCGGGCGCTATGCGTGTCACGATCGGCGAACCGCGCGGCATCGCGCTGCGACGCGGCGCGGGCTCGTGCCTGCGCTCCTGTCGAGAGCTGACCCGGGCCACGACCGCCGATCGCCCGCGCCAGCAAAAAGAGGATGAAGACGAGGGTCATAAGGACCGCAGCGGCGCCGAACCCCCGCGCGATCTGGGTCGGCTCGGGGCTCTTCACGAGAGTGAACGTTGCCAGTGGCAGTGACACCATCGGGCCGGAGAAGGGGTTCAGCGCGAAGAAAGTGGTGTACCCAGCAGTGAGCAGTACAGGGCTCGTCTCGCCGATGCCGCGGGCGGTGCCGAGAACGATGGCGGTCATCAGACCCGACTTGCTCGTCGGAAGGACGACATGCCAGATCGTGCTCCATTGGCTGGCGCCCATCGCAAGCGACGCCTCTTTGAGGGTCGAGGGCACGAGCCGCAGCACGACGTCGGCCGAGCGGATGATGATGGGCAGGATCATGATCGTGATAGCGAGGGCTGCGGCAAAACCCGACTTCTCGAAGCCGAACATGAGGATGTAGGTCGCATAGATGAACAGCCCGCAGATGATCGAGGGCAACGCGGTCATCGCTTCGCAGACCGTGCGCACCACCCGGGTAAACGGTGAAGGAAACTCGGCGAGGCATACTGCGGTCAGAAGCCCGAGCGGAATCGCGATGGCCAGGGCGATGGAGATCATGATGAGCGTCCCGATCGCGGCATGCGCCATTCCGCCCACGGTGAGGGGATCAAGAGGGCCGGCAAGCGAGAGGTCTTGCACCCAGAAATTCCATTGGAGGAACGCGGAGGATCCGCGCAGCAGCGTGAAGATCACGACGACGGCCAGGGCGAGCATCAGCACGAAGGCGCCGGAGTGGATCAGTACCGCGACCACGCGGTCGCGGATGGTTATTCTGTCGTCGTCGAAGCTGATCAGCACGACGAAGAACAGCACGAACAGGCCATACGCGGTGAGCACGAACGGCAGAGCACCCTCGAACGGCAGGATCTGCGTGAACAGCCACGCGGTCGCGCCTATCGCCGCGACCGCGGCTCCGACGACACGAAGGATGTCGTCGCGACGCACCTTCGACAGGTTGCGGCGCTCTTCGGGCCGGCTCGAGTGCAAGATGCGACCGCGACCCGGCACGTGAGTGCGCGTGATGCGGCCGGCGAGCGTCGCACGCCGATGCGTGCGACCGCGCGGCTCGCTCGTGAGAGTGATCTGTTGGGTCATATCCGTGCTCAGCTCGAGGCCCCGGACCGGGACCGCTGGATGATGAAGCCCGCAACGAAGTTGACGAGCATGGTGATGACGAACAGCATGAGCCCCGCGGCCATGAGACCCGAGAGTTCGAACTGCGATGCTTCGCCGTATCGCAGTGCGATCAGTGCGGAGATCGAGTTGGTGCCGGTCGACAGCAGGTGCCAGTTGATGACGAAGATCGGTGAGATCACGAGGTAGACCGCGATCGTCTCGCCGAGCGCGCGGCCGAGGCCGAGCATGGTGCCACCGATGATGCCGCCAAGCCCGAAGGGGTAGACGACTGTGCGGATCATGCCCCATTTGCTCGAGCCGAGCGCCAGCGCGCCCTCGCGCTCGACGACCGGCGCCTGGCTGAACACTTCACGCATGATCGATGCGGCGATCGGCGCGACCATCATCGAGACGACCAGTCCGGCAAGAAATGCGGATGCGGTGAAGACCGTGGGCGTCGCCAACGGGTTGTTCGGGTCGAACTGCGGCACCGAGAAGATCGGAATCCAGCCGAGATATGTGGAGATCCACTGGGCGACGGGCAGGATGCTGCCCTCGAGCCAGAACGCCCCCCATAGGCCGTAAACGACTGAGGGAATCGCGGCCATCAGGTCGACGATGCCCACGAGAAACCGGCGGATGGCCTCGGGGGCGTACTCCGAGATGTACGTCGCCGTCGCGAGGGCGAGGGGGATCGCGACCGAGATCGCGATAAGAGCGATCGTCACCGTGCCGAACAGCACGGCGGCGATGCCGAAGCGGCCGGAGTTCGGCTCCCACGCCTGCTCGGTAAGAAAGCTCGGGCCCGCCACAGCAATGGCCTGAGCGCCGCGCACTGCAAGGAAGACGCCGACGAGCGTCATGATCGCGAGAACGATCACCCCGCCGCCGTGGGCTCCGAAACGAAAGACGTTGTCTGCGGTGCCGCGCGGATGAGTGAGGTGGCGAGGACTATCGGCGGCTCCGTCGAGCTGATCGCTCGGCGGTAGCTGTCGCGTCTGAGACATCTCTAGATTCCCCGGTCTGGTGGTGGCCGTTGCAGTCACCGGCCGGACGCAATCATGCGCGTGTACGGCGTGTGCGCGCTCAACGTTGCGACGTCGCTTGCGGAGAACGTGGGGGAGCCTCAGAGCGAACAGTCGGTGAACGCATCCGGCTCAACATTGTCTGCCGCGGAATGTGGCGCATATGATTCGGCGAGCTGTGAGCACGCAGCACCGGACCCGCGGAATTCCGGGGATCGCTGCTGACGACAGTGACCCGACGGGGTTTCGATGGCGAACCCAAAGATTTCGTTCAAATGGATGAAGCGGGGATGCTCTCGCCAACGCCGGCGCGTGTCCGCGGTGGTGTCGAGCGATGGGAGCATGTTCTTGCACGACGAGAAGGCGGGGGTCATGTCCAGCACCACAAGGCCCACGTTCGGGCTCCCCGCCGAGACAAGGGGCGATTCACGTTTCGTCCGGGTGTTCGGCAGCCGGC
The DNA here is from genome assembly GCF_964244775.1 of uncultured Microbacterium sp. Classification (NCBI taxonomy): domain Bacteria; kingdom Bacillati; phylum Actinomycetota; class Actinomycetes; order Micrococcales; family Microbacteriaceae; genus Microbacterium; species uncultured Microbacterium sp. The sequence continues at coordinate 102,223 of NZ_CAXTJR010000004.1, read as the reverse complement.
GCGCATTGATCCCTTTCGCCACCATCGTCTTCGTGGCGACGGCGATCCAAGTACTCGTCAACCCGATAGTCGCTCTCCTCGGCGTGACGGCCGTCTGGGACTATCCGCTCCCGCTCTTCGCTGTCTCAGTCATCGTGACCCTGATTTGCGCGCTGCAATCGGCCGCGCTCCTTTTGAGCGTTCGGTCGCCCTGGTTGGCGGTGTTGGGCACGCTCGTCTGCTATCTCGCGATGATCTTTCTGCTCAACTTGCCGGGTTGGGTGCAAGGTATGGAGTTCGTGGTGGCCATCGCGATGTTCCTGCTTGCGGCCAGGGGCCCGACCCCGGTGGCGATCGCCTGGCTCGCGTTGGTTACTGTGGTCGTCCTCACCTCTTTGGCTGTGTGGGCTGCCCTCGCTGGTGCACCCGCTGGGGTCATCTCCGCTTTCGTCCTCAATCGAGGTGCCGCCTTCTTCGCGCCTGCCGCCGGGGCGACGGCCCTCGGCATCTGGTGGGGCGTACGATCGCGTCGCGTTGCGCGCGCCTACGCGCAGATCGAAGAGGCAGAGCGCGACCAGGAAGAGAGGATTGAGGTGGCGCGCGCGCAGGAGCGGGTGCGGATCGCGCAAGAACTGCACGATGTCGCGAGTCAACACATCGCCGGTCTCCTTTCGCTAGCTGATGCCGCGATCGACACCGACATCCGCGACCTCGCTCGAGCCGTGCAACTCATCGAAGACATGCGGGTTGAGGGCCGATTCGCCTCGGCGAGCCTGTATGCCGCGCTACGAGACCTGCGGTCGGTCGACGGCAGGCGGGCCGACCGCACACCCGACCTGCGGGACGTGCCTGAACTCTTGGCCTACTGGCAGCAGCGCGGAATGACTTTGGAGTACACCACGCTCGGTGAGCTCTCCGACCTTCCCGCTGTCGTCTCGACGAGCGCATATCGCGGTGTGCAGGAGGCCCTGACCAATGCCGCGAAGCATGCACTGGGTGCAACGGTGAGAGTTGCGATCACCACTGATGATGAGCGACTCCGTATCAGCGTGGAGAATGGCCGACCGTTGGGCGAACGTTCCGAGATGGAGGGTGTCGGCCTCGGCTGGGGGCTCGATGGGCTACGCGAGCGTGTGTCGTTGCTGGCCGGTACCGTCGATGCGGGCGCGACCCCGGGGGGAGGTTGGAGAGTGACCATCGACCTGCCGCTGCTCGACATCGATACACCGCGCGCTCTCGTGGGCTGATGCCGAGGGCAAAACTCATCCGCGTGCTCATCGTCGACGACAACAAGACGATGCGCCGCGGAATCCGCATGCGACTGGAGCACGCTACCGACATGGTGGTCGTGGGCGAAGCCTCGAACGGCGAGGATGCTGTGCGGATCGCGCGTGTCGAGCGACTCGATGTGATCCTGATGGATCTGCATATGCCTCGGATGGACGGGTTACAGGCGACCCGCGCCATTTTGGCGGCGGCCGCCCACCCTCCGCGGGTCCTGATTATGACCAGCGAACTCAGCGATGACTACGTCATCGATGCCATCGAGGCAGGAGCAGTGGGCTACCTGCTGAAGAACCACGAGACCGAGCAACTCGTCGGAGTAGTGCGTCGATCCCTTCAGGGCGACACCGCCATCTCGCCGCGGCTGACACCCCGACTCGTGCGGGAACTCGGCGACCTGCGGGGCGGGAAAGAACTCGACTGGACGGCCATCCATCTGCTCACGCCAGCAGAACTCAGAGTAGTCCGTCTGCTCAGCAGCGGCACGACCGGCAACGAAGAGATCGCGGCAGAGCTCACCCTTTCGGTGCACACCGTGCGTAGCCAGATCACATCGGCACTCAAGAAGCTCGACCTCGACGACCGCACGCAGCTCGCCCTCTGGGGTGTCCGAAATCGCCTCGACCTGCGTGAGTCTTAGTCCGATTGAGTGAAGTTTGATAAGAAAGTCGATCGGGCGCGGGGTGCGGCTTCGGTGTCGGTGGGTCTCGCAACCGCATGCGTGCATGTGATGTCGAGGGTCGGTGTTACCTGGATGCTTGCGTCACGGTGAACTGCGGGTCTCTCTGGCATCGCCTGTTCATCGTGCGGTCATCCGGAGCGCCCCACGCCGTCGCCTCTACGAAACCCCATTCCGCATGAGCGTTGGGGGCGCGAGGCCGGAGTATGAGCGGCGCATCATCAGCTCGCAGACCCGGAGGCGATGTGGACCCGATCTACCCTCGCTTCGCGACCACCGACCCGTCGTTCTACGACGACCCCCGCCGACGCGTGGTCGATCGACTGGGGCGCTATGAAGTGGACGCCGAGGTCGCGTGGACTGAGTGGGACGACACGGACGACGGTCATTGGCGATTCTGGCGGCCGGTCGATGCGCGCCTTCCAGATCAGGGCTGGAAGATCCATGCCAGCGCGACGCCGACCGTGGCGGCCGACCTCCTCCGCACGGTGTCGACTTTTTGCCACTCTCGACGGTTGCCTTTCAAGCACCTCGTCCACCGCCACGTCCTGTGGTCGGTGAACGGGAAGGAGGCTGACCGCACGGCGTCGGGGAAGTTCATCACGATCTACCCGAGCGACGAGGCCCAGCTGCACGATGCGCTCGTCGGGCTGGACGGACTCGTCGGTGGGATGCCGGGGCCGTACGTGCTCACCGATCTCCGGTGGAACTCCGGCCCGCTATCGGTCCGATACGGCGCGTTCACGCGCCAACTCGCCGACATCGATGGCCGACGCGTCGCCGCGGTGCGCGCGCCCGACGGGACGCTGGTCGCGGATGTGCGATCGACGCAGTTCGTCGTTCCGGAGTGGGCATCTCTGCCACCGGCACTTGTCGCCCAGCGCGACGCGCTGGGTACCGAACCGCCGTGGGATCTCCCGCGGGTGACCGGGGCACTCCACCACTCCAACGCGGGTGGAGTGTACGAGGCGATCGACCACGATGGTGCCGTCGTGGTGCTCAAGGAAGCCCGTCCGCACGCGGGTCTGACCCCGGACGGTCGTGATGCCCTAACCCGCCTCCGCGATGAAGAGCGCGCCCTCTCATGCATCGATGCGCCGTCGGTCGTGCGCGCGCGGCGGACGGTGGAGGCACACGGCCACCGCTTCCTGGTGATGGACCGCGTCGACGGCGTGGCCCTCAACAAGGCGGTCGTGATGCGGCATCCGCTCGTGCGGGCCTCAGCGACGGCTGACGAGATCGCCGACTACCGCGACTGGGCGCTCCGCATCATCGGTGGCGTGGAGGTCGCACTGGGCGCCGTGCACGCCGCCGGGTATTCTCACGGCGACCTTCACCCCGGCAACGTCCTCGTCACCCCCGACGACGGTGTCGTGTTACTCGACTTCGAGATGGCCCGACCGCTCACCGAGAATGTGCCTGCCATCATCGGGGCTCCGGGCTTTGTCCCACCCGACGGGCGTGGTGGGACGAGTCTCGACCGGTACGCCTTGGCCTGCATACGGCTGTTCATCTTCGCTCCGCTGACAGCGCTCATCGCTCACGATCGCGACAAGGCGCGTGAGCTCTGTCGGTGGGTCGAGCGCCGCTTCGAGGTCGACTCGGGCTGGGCCGCGCGGGTCATCCTCGATCTTGACCTCTTTCGCAACGATCGGGCGGCGCATGTAGAAGCAGGGCATGCGATTGAGGAGTGGGACTCGGATGCATCCGGAGCCCTGGCCGGCTCGATTACCGCCATTGCGGCAGCGCTCGCCACCGATGCCGACCTCGCCCGTCGCGATCGATTGTGGCCCGGAGATCCGGCGCAGTTTGGTGAACCCGCTGCGGCGCTGGCTCACGGTGCAGGCGGGGTCCTCGTCGCCCTTCATGATGCCGGGGGCGCAGCGCCTGACGGCGCAATGGAGTGGTTTCAGCGCGACGTGGAACGCGAACTCGCCGACCCATTGCCTCGACTCGGGCTGTGTGATGGGCTCGCGGGAGTGCTGTGGGCGCAGCGACGCCTCGGATTGCACGGGGCGGCGGCGAGAGTGTTGGACCGACTTCGCGTCGCGAGTCTAGACGAGCAAGGGGCCGATCTCTCTAGCGGGTTGTCGGGGCTGGGACTTGTGTTGCTCGCCGAGAGCCATAGCGACGCCAGCCTGAGACCACTCGTCGATCGGATTGCCGAGCGGGTCGCCGACCTGTTCGACGAGCGCGCGCGCCCCGGCCGCTCGACCGCGGCCACCGGCTGCGGAGGGCTGCTGCGCGGCACAGCCGGCATCGCGCTATTCGCGAGCAAACTGTTCGCGGTCACGGGAGACGAACGGCACCTGCGCTTAGCGGAACAGGCGGTCGACGACGACCTCTCCGTCTGCGTGTGGCTACCGGACGGTTCGCTGCAGCTCGACGAGGGCTGGCGCACGATGCCCTACCTCGGGTCGGGTTCGGCCGGAGTCGGGCTCGCATTGCTCGAGTTGCTACCGATGTCGATGCATCGTGATCGCTATATCGAGTCACTGAACGGAATACGCCGGGCCGCTAGCGTTGAGCTGGTCGCACAGTCAGGGCTGCTGGAGGGGCGATCGGGCCTCATCCACTTCCTGATCGCGCTCGCACGTGCGGGTCACGACACTCCCGAAAGTGCGGAAGCGCTGGCACGACACGTTCGCCTGCTCCGGCTGCATGCCGTGCGGCGCGCGGAAGGTCTCGGCTTTCCGGGCAATGGCCTCATGCGGCTCTCGTGCGACCTCGCCACCGGATCGGCGGGGGTGTTGAGTGCATTGACCGCCTACCGGGACCATCTCGCCGGGTCATCGCGCGGGCTCGCCTCGACGGCAACTCCTTCAGGCGTCCCGACGGACTCCCTACCGGCCCCGGTGGGGAACAACTTGACCTTTACGTGAGAGGAGGTGAATCACATGGGTTACCTTCTTTCGCTCCAGGTTCTCGACCAGCGCGACGACGAGCAGCGCGGCCAGTTCGCGAGTACGTTCAGCACCAGCTTCTGCCTCAGCACCACTTCCGCCGGAATCTGCTGACCCTTCGACCGTCACCGGCCGGTCGGCGCCTGGGGCCGCGCCCGGCCGGCCGGTGACACCTCGCATCTACGCCACCGTCGGCGGGACGTCAGAGCTCGGTGGCGATTCCCGGCGCGATCCCGCCCGGGTCGGCGGGCAGCAGACTGACCAGCGGCACGTCGAGCACTTCGGCGAGCTTCACGAGAGTCAGCAGCTGCGGGTTGGCGGGTGTGCCGGGGTTCGACACGCCCTTCTCCAGCTTGCGGTAGGTGAAGGAAGCGATGCCGGCGGCCGCCGCCACGACATCTTGCGACAGCCGACGGCGTCGCCGCGCCCTCTCCAGCGCGATGCCGAGGGCGGCGGTGTACCGAGCCCACGCGTCGTCCGACGACTCAGACATGCGGTTGCTCGGTTGGGACGTCCGCCACCGGTACGACCTCGCAATCCGTCATCGCTGACGCGTTCTGCGCACGCGGGGTGACCGTGCCGCGGGCGGGGGCACGGCGCCCACAGCGAGCCGCCGGGGTCGTTCGGGATGAGGGTCGAGGCCGGTACCTCGAGCACTTCAGCGATGGCCATCACGCTCGCCAGCAGCGGATTTCCGCGAATCTTTCCGTTGGACTCACCCTTCTCGATCTTGCGGTAGGTGAACTCCGAGAGGCCGGCCGCGTCTCCGACCTGTCGTTGCGTGAGACCGCGCTCCAGGCGCAGTGCCCGCACATTTTCACCGAGCTGGCGGATGAACTCGCGCCACTGCGTACTGTCGAGATCGGGCATGTCTCGACACTGCCCGAACCGCACGTGTACATGACGCATCTACAGATGCGTCATCTACTTGTTACGCGTCGGGTCGGAGTTCGGCAGCGAGGAGGGGATCGGCCAGTACGGCCCTCAACACAGCCCGGGCGCTGTACAGCCCGACGTCCACCCGCACTCGTCGACCATCGTCGATCGACAGCCATGTCTGGGTGTCGTGCACGCGGCGGGTGAATCCGACCTCGACCGTGGTCGTGAAGGTGGTGGCGGGATCGCCCATGCGCCGCAGCTCGAGCTCGACCGGGATTCCGTCGCTGAAGTGGTCTTCGTCGTCGGGGTGGACCGTGCGACCGTGCTCGGTCGTGCACCACGCGAACCCGCAGAGCGTCGGTGCAGCGTGTTCGTCGGGTGTGGACTCATCGGTCATCGTGCTGCCCCTTGCCGCGTCGAGGTGTCGTTGGACGGAGAGGTGGGCACGACCTCGATCCCAGCCAACACCGGGGTTGCGACATTCGCCTCCGCACGCACGCAGGCATGCGCCCGAGTGCTGACTGGGATGCTCGCACTCACGGACATCAGACGCAAGACGTTGTACGCATTCATACATGCGTAACTCGTCTTCGCGCGGCGAGCAGAAAAGGCATGTATACATGCGCTTATGTGCGTGACGTGGGCAGCCTGACCGGTGCGATTCGAAGAGTTCGCGTCCGCTTACCCGCGCGACTACGGCGAGATCTGGTACGCCGACGCCGCTCGGCACGACATCACGAGGGATGCCGCATCCTGGGCCCACCTCTTGGGGCAGCGACTGCACGACTTCCTGTCGGGCGCAGCATCCCTCCACAGCCCCTCCGACGCGCTGCGTGAACTCGCCACCTATTCGCGGTGGAACCAGCAGCACTTTGTCGATACCGTGCGTGCCATCCAGGGGCGCGATGGCGGCGCGCGGGGCGTCCGTGCCATGCATTTTCACACCATGGCGCACTGCCTCTTGCCGATGTGGAAGCCCGTGCTGGGCGCTGGCCGGGCGGCGAACGTGCGCGAGCGGCGCGTGGCACAGCTCCTGCTGGCGGTGCACGCGGGGCACATGATCACCCGGCGGGAAGAGCTGCTCACCCTCTCGCCCCGCCCCGACTCGAGAGTCGCGGCCATCCTCGCCGTCCAGCACGGCATGCTCACCGAGACCGACGCGCTCGTCGTCGTGCTCGAGATCGTGCGCCACCTGCCCGACCTCGTCGTGCTGCCCGCCCCGCCGCAGTTCGAGTCGTCGTCAGCGGCGCGCAATGCCGACCTGCTCGTGCTCGACCTGACCAGGCGCACCGTCGCCGGGATCCAGGTCAAGACGTCACTGGTCGACGCCGACAAGGTGCGACGCCAGCACGGAAGCGTCGTGCTCGTCGATGGGGTGGCCGACCTCGGTAACCAACGGCTGGTGCCGGTGCATCCGCGATCGTCGACCAAGCGCCCCACCGTCTGGCCGGGGCTGATCAGTGCGCACTTCGTGCTCGGAGCGAACCCGCGCTCTACGGTGTTCGCGCCGTGGCGAGCGAGCATCGAGCAGCTGCAGGCGCAGCTGCCGCAAACGGTGCACGGCACCTCTGACTACCTCCGCCGCGCCGTCCCCCACCTGCGGCAGCGGATCCTCGAGGCGATCGCCGACTGACCCCTCGGCGTGATCGCCGGGTGAGCGGTTAGGGTCGAGGAATGGGTCTGTTCTCCCGCTCGAAACGAACGTCCGAGCCCGGCGCAACGAGTCAGGACGTCGTGGCCGTAGCATCCGATCGGGATGCTGAAGCCGCCGCTGCGGCATCCGCCGCGCCCATCGAATCAATCTCGCCCGTCGGCATCTCGATGGCGACGTTCCAGGGTGTCGGCGAAGCCCCGACGCCGCGCGTCGAAGAGCCCGTGCCTCCTGCGCGAGTGCAGTCGCCTGCACCAGTGCAGTCGCCTGCGCGAGCCGAGGCCCCCGCGGCCAGCGAGACGATTCCTGGCCTCCGCGACAACGTCCTGCTGCGCGAGGCGGTGGCCACCCTGCCCGAGAATCCCGAGCCACGCGACCTGTTGAACGTCGTCCGGCAGCTCCTGCAGGGCAACGTCTTCCTGCGCGTCAAAGGCGATGCGCGCTCGCTGCTGTCGGCCGGCCGCGAGCTGCCGCTCGCCGTCGCGGGGCAGGGTGATGCGCAGTTCGTGCTGACCTACAGCAGCGGCGCGGCGATGCGCGACAGCCTTCGCGCAGACGGCGACACCGACACCTCGGCAGTGGGTCAGTCGTCGCTCGCGGTCATCCGGCTCGTGCTGGCCGGCACCTATGCGGGATTAATCGTCGACCCCGCATCGACGCCCGCACCGATCATGCTTCCGCGCGCCCTTCTGCAGCACGCGGTCGACGACGGCGACGAGAACGCCGCGATCAAGACCCTCCTTTCGGCCCCGCGCACGGACGCGACCGCCCACCAGGTCGTGGATGCGATGATCGGCGCTCCACTATGGATCGCGGCGAACCGCGCGGGTGACGGCCAGCCGATGGGGATCGCCGAGTCACGAACGCCGGACGGCGACCGCTTCATCGAGGTGTTCTCCCAACCGCTCGAGGTACTCGCGCTCGGCCGCGGTGACAGCCCCGTGCCGGTCAAGGCCGCGCAGCTGGGCGCCGCACTGGCCGCCGATGAGGCGATCACCGGCCTGCTGTTCGACCCGGGCGGACCCTGGCTGCGGGTCGTGCGCGCGGAACTCATGCCCGTCATCGCGCTCGCGCCCTGACCGCGCCGCAGGGGTGTCGCCGCGTCGTACCTCACCCGTAGGGTCGGAGCATGGCGAGCGAGTTCACGATGCTGACCGTGCCGGGCCCGGCCGGCGACCGCGAGGTGCGGCTGTCGAGCCCCAACCGGGTGATCTGGCCCGAGCCGGGCATCACCAAGCGCGAGCTCGCCGAATATCTCATCGCCGTGTCGGGCCCGTTCCTCGCCGCGAACGGCAACCGTCCGGTCTCGCTCGAGCGGTTCCCCGACGCGATCGGTGGCGACAGCTTCTTCTCCAAGAACCCGCCGAAAGGCACGCCCGACTATGTCGAGGCGGTCACGGTGACGTACAACAGCGGGCGACGGCATCCGCAACTCGTCCTCACCGAGCCGGCCGCTGTGGTGTGGGCCGCGCAGATGAACACGATCGTCTTCCACCCGTGGGCGTCTCTCGCCGGCGACACCGACAACCCCGTCGAGCTGCGCATCGACCTCGACCCGCAGCCGGGGACGGATTTCTCGGATGCTGCGGCCGTCGCCCCTGCCCTCCGCGAAGTGCTCGCCGAAGCCGGCCTGACGGCCTTCCTCAAGACCAGCGGGAACCGCGGGATCCACCTTTTCTGCCCGATCGAACCGACGCACGAATTCCTCGACGTGCGGCATGCGGTGATCGCCGCCGGGCGTGAACTGGAGCGGCGGATGCCCGAGAGGGTCACCACGAACTGGTGGAAGGAAGAGCGTGGCGAGCGCATCTTCATCGACTTCAATCAGGCCAACCGCGATCGCACGATGGCAGGTGCATACAGCCCCCGGGCGCTGCCTGCGGCGACGGTCGCGACGCCGATCACGTGGGACGAACTGGCCGAGGTCGACCCGACGGCGCTCACCATTCGCACCGTGCCCCAGCGGCTCGCGGAGGTCGGCGACCCGTGGGCAGACCTGCAGGCGAAGCCCGGTCGTATCGACGTTCTGCTGGAGTGGTGGGAGCGCGATCTGTCGAAAGGGGTGGGCGAGCTGCCCTTCCCGCCGGACTTCCCGAAGATGCCCGGCGAGCCGCCGCGCGTGCAGCCGAGTCGCCTCAACCCCGACAACTGGGCGTGACCGGAACACGTCAGTCCAGAACCGCCCCGACGTCGTAAGCCGAGACAGACTCGAGCTGCTCGTACGTGCACGAGAGCGGATCCCGATCGGGCCGCCACCGGTCGAACTGCACAGTGTGACGGAAGCGCCACCCCTCGAGCTGGTCGTAGCGCACTTCGAGAACACGCTCAGGGCGCAGCTTGACGAACGACGAGTCGCGATCGGCTGCCGAGAAGCGCGACTTCTCACCCTCTCCGGTGAGCGCCTCGCCCGAGGCATCCATCTGCACGAGCGGAGCGAGTTCGTCGACCAGCTCCAGGCGTCGGTTGTCGGTCCAGGCCGAGACCGCCCCGACGTTGTGCAGTCGCCCTTCGTCGTTGTAGAGGCCGACCAAGAGCGACCCGACGCCGGCTCCGCTCTTGTGGATCCGGTACCCGAGCGCGACCACATCGGCCGTGCGCGCGTGCTTGATCTTGAACATCGTGCGCTTGTTCGGCGCATACGGGTGGGCGAGGGGCTTGGCGACGACGCCGTCAAGGCCCGCGCCTTCGAACTCGGCGAGCCAGCGTTCCGCCACGGCCGGGTCGTCGGTCGTGCGGGTGACGTGGATCGGATGCGGGAGCCCGCCCAGCAGGTCGACCAGCTGTGCGCGCCGCACCTCGAACGGCTCGGACTGCAGGTCGCGGTCACCGCGGGCGAGCAGATCGAACGCGATGAACATCGCCGGCGTGGTCTCGGACAGCATCGTCACCCGTGAGGCCGCCGGGTGGATGCGCTGGGTCAGCGACTCCCAGTCCAGGCGCTGCGCGCCCGACTCGCCCTTGGGCACGACGACTTCGCCGTCGATCAGGCAGGGTTCGGGCAGCAGTCGCGAGAAGGCTGCCACCAGCTCCGGGAAATACCGGGTGAGCGGCTTGGCGCCGCGGCTGCCGATCTCGACGTCCGTGCCGTCCCATGAAACGAGACCGCGGAACCCGTCCCACTTCGGCTCGTAGCTGAGCCCGCCGGGGGTCTTCGCCGGATCGGGGATGTCGGGCACGGACTTCGCCAGCATCGGCGCGGGGATCTCGTACGGCATGGGTCCATCCTGGCCCGCCGTCCGGACATGGTCGAGCGGCTGTCGTGGAGGGGTTACCCCTGGATCGGATGCTTCGGTCGCGCCCACCTGACCGGTCGGTCGGGCCCGTCCCACACCTGGATGACACCCCACGCCGCGGCGGTGATCGGTACCGCGAGCACCGCCCCGACGATGCCTCCGAGCACCGTGCCGATGGTCAGCGCGACCAGGATCACGAAGGCGTGCAGCTTCATCGAGCGTCCCATGAGGAAGGGCTGGAGGAAGTTGCCCTCGAGCTGGTTGACGAGGACGACGACCCCGACCACGAACAGCGCATTGACCCAGCCGTTCGCGACCAGGGCGACCAGCGCCGCCAGGATCCCGGCGAGGGTCGCGCCGACGATCGGGATGAACGCGAGAAGGAACACCAGCACCGCGAGCGGGATCGCCAACGGCACCTGGAGGATGAGCAGACCGATCAGGATGCCGACAGCATCCACGAGCGCGACACCCGCGGTGCCGCGCAGATACGACCCGAACACGGTCACCGTCTTGTCGCCGATGCGGCGGGCGCGCATGTAGTGGTCGCCGTGGAAGGGGCGTAGGACGAACTCCCACATCTGCGGTCCGTCCTTCAGGAAGAAGAACAGCACGGTCACCAGCAGGACGAATCCGGTGACGAAGTTCGCGACCGCCCCGACGCCCGCAAGCGCCCCCGAGCCGAACTGCGAGCTCGTGAGGAATCCGGTCAGCTGCTGGCCCCACTGGTCGAGCTGGGCCTGATCCGGCGAGAACGGGAGGGTCTGCACCCAGGCGAGCAGCTCGGTGAAGCCGTCCTGCGCCTGCGCGTACAGGTCGTCCCACTGATTCTCGACCGCCCATACGATGAGCCACGTGATGCCACCGAGCAGCACCACGATCCCCAGCAGCGTGATGACGGTGGCCAGGAGCGACGGAATGCCTCGTCGCCGCATCCACCGCATCACCGGCGCGAACGCGGACGCGATGATCAGCGCGAGCACGAGCGGAATCGTCACGAGCGTCAGCGACTGGATGCCGAAGATCACAGCGGCGACGACGATCAGCACGACGATGATCTGAATCGCGCGGATCGCGAGCCGGCCGAAGCCGTCAGCCCAGAGGCTCCACGGTGCTCGCGTCGCCGCCAGTTCGACGCTCGATGCCTCGATCGTCACCCGCTGCGGTTCATTTCTGCCGAAGAGTGCCATGCATCGAGGCTAAGCCGCAGGCACCGGATGCCCGGGGCACTTGCCCCGCGATGCGCCACCCGATAGGACCGTACCCTCGTGCTAGTGTCGACCGCAAAACCGACTGGACGGTATGCGAAGCGGGAGGCGCCATGACCGACACCACAGGCACAGCGCGAATCACAGGCGCGGCGCGGTTCGAGAATTCCGTGTCGCTGATCACGGGAGCCAGTCGAGGGATCGGCCTCGCGATCGCCCAGCGCCTCGTCGACGAGGGCGGTTCGGTCGTCATCACGGGCCGCCGGCAGGAATCGCTGGATGCTGCGGCCGCGCAGCTGGGAGCATCGGCGTCGGTCGTGGCGGGCCGGGCAGACGATGCGGAGCATCGCGCCGACGTCTTCGCGCAGATCGCCGAGCGCCACGGCCGGCTCGATCATCTCGTCAACAACACCGGCATCAATCCGGTCTACGGACCGCTCGCCGACGCCGATGCCGACGCCGCGCGGAAGATCCTCGAGGTGAACGTCGTCGCGACGCTCGAGTGGACGAGGTCTGCGATCGCCGCGGGACTCTCGCGCTCCGTCGTCAACATCGCCTCGGTGGCCGGGCTCGGGGCGAGCCCGGGCATCGCGTTCTACGGCATCTCGAAAGCCGCGCTGATCAACCTCACGATGCAGCTCGCCTACGAGCTTGCCCCCGCGATCCGTGTCAACGCCGTCGCGCCCGCGGTCATCAAGACGGCGTTCGCCCGTGCGCTCTACGAGGGGCACGAAGAAGAGGCGTCCCAGGCGTATCCATTGCGCCGGCTGGGTGAGACCGCCGACGTCGCCGGTCCTGTCGCCTTCCTGCTCTCCGATGACGCCGCATGGATCACGGGCCAGACGCTGCCGATCGACGGCGGCGCCGGCATCCGTCCCTTCCTGTGATGGCGACGAGGCCCGGAAGGATGGGTGCATGAGAGGCTCTCGTGTCGCGGACGACGTGACCCGTGCCGCCGTCGAACTGTTCGCCACCCAGGGCTACGCCCACACGAGCGTGCAGCAGATCGTCGAGGCGGCGGGCGTCACCAAGGGCGCGATGTACCACTACTTCGAGTCGAAGGACGATCTGCTCTTCGGCATCTACGACTCGCTGCTGTCGCTGCAGAAGTCGCGGCTGGACGAGATCATCGCGCGCGGCGGCGCGGTCGACGACGTGCTGCGGGCGGTCTGCGTCGACGTGATCGAGACCTCGATCGAGTTCATGCCCGAGGGGACGGTGTTCTTCCGCAGCGCGCACATGCTGTCCGAGTCGCGTCGCCAGGAGGTCACCCGTCGCAGACGGGCGTACCACGACGAGTTCGCCGAGCTCATCGAGCGCGGTCAGGCGGAAGGCGCGTATCGCGCCGACATCCCCGTCGCCGTGCTGGTGGCGCACTTCTTCAGCGACGTGCACTACCTCTCGCACTGGTATTCGCCCGCAGGGCCCGAAGGCAAGACCGTCGTCGCCGAGCAGCTCACCGACCTGTTCATGACCAGCATCAGGAGGACGGATGCCTCAGCCTGACCACATGCGCGCCTGGCGCGTGGTCAGCCGCGCAATTGGGCGCGGCCGAGGCTTGAGAGGTGCACTTCGTCGGGTCCGTCGGCGATCCGGAGCGACCGGATGCCCGCATACAGTTCGGCCAGCGGCGTGTCGGATGACACCCCGGCCCCGCCGTGCACCTGGATGGCGCGGTCGATGATCGTCTGCGCGGCACGGGGCACGGCGATCTTGATCGCCTGGATCTCGGTCATCGCCGCGCGGTTGCCGAGGGTGTCCATGAGCCACGCGGTCTTGAGTACGAGCAGGCGCAGCGACTCGAGCTGGATGCGCGCCTCGGCCACCCACTCGCGGATGACGCCCTGGTCGGCGAGGCTCCGGCCGAAGGCATGGCGGGCATTGGCCCGTGCGATGAGGAGGGCCAGCGCCCGCTCGCCCATGCCGAGAGCGCGCATGCAGTGGTGGATGCGGCCCGGACCGAGGCGGGCCTGCGCGATGGCGAACCCCGACCCCTCGTCGCCGATGAGGTTCGCGGCCGGCACCCGCACGTCGTCGAAGGCGATCTCGGCATGCCCGCCGTGCTCTCGGTCGTCGTAGCCGAACACCGAGAGCGGCCGGACGATCCGCACCCCTGGGGTGTCGCGCGGCACGAGGATCATCGATTGCTGCCGTAGGCGTTCGGCGTCGGGATCGGTCTTGCCCATCACGATGAAGATCTGGGCCGCCGGGCTCATCGCCCCGGTCGACCACCATTTGCGACCCGTGATCACGTACGAGTCGCCGCCTTGCGAGTGCCTGTCGCGACGGATGCGGGTGCCGATGTTCGTCGCGTCCGATGAGGCCGCATCCGGTTCGGTCATGCAGAACGATGAGCGAATGCTGCCATCCAGCAGCGGCCGCAACCACCGCTCTTTCTGCGCAGGGCTGCCGAAGTCGTGCAGCAGCTCCATGTTGCCGGTGTCGGGCGCCGCGCAGTTGAATGCGACAGGCGCGAGCCGCGGGCTCCAGCCGGTGATCTCGGCGAGCGGGGCGTACTGGAGTGAAGTGAGGCCTGCGCCATGCTCGCCGGGAAGGAAGAGATTCCACAGGCCCTCGGCGCGGGCTTCCGCCTGCAGTTCCGCGATGATCGGCGGTGCGCCCCAGGTGTCGGGCGCGGCGGCGAGCTGTTCGTCGAGGATGCGCTCGGCGGGCAGCACGCGATCGTCGACGAAGGCGCGCACCTTCCCGATCAGTTCCTCGGTGCGGGCGTCGTGTGCGAAGTCCATTTCAGAGTCCTTGTGCGAGGTGGATGCCACGGCCCAGGTGCGTCAGGCCGTCGGCCGATAACGGCTCGACGAGGTCGCCGATGTGGTCGAACCCCTCGCCGACGGTCTGCCCCGATCGGTAGCGGAGGTGGATGCCCTCGGCGATGACCGCGAGCTTGTAGGCCGCGAACGCGCGGTACCACGACAGATCCGGCACGGCGATGCCGGCTCGGGCGGCATAGGCGTCGACCAGTTCGTCGAAGCCGGGGTAACCCGCGGCGGAGTCGACCGCCGCCTGCATGACGCGGGGGTCGTGGGCGATGTCGGCGATGTCGGCGATGTTCCAGTACATGCCGAAGATGCCGAGGTCGACGAGCGGGTCGCCGATCGTCGACATCTCCCAGTCCAGCACCGCAGCGACGCGCGGATCGTCTCCGGCACCGATGATCGCGTTGTCGAGGCGGTAGTCGCCGTGTACGAGCGTCGTGCGCGAGGTTTCGGGGAGCCGCTCGGCCAGGCGTTCCTGCAGAAGGTCGAGGGCGGGCACGTCGCGCGAGCGCGACGCGTCGAGCTGCCGCCTCCAGGTGCGAACTTGGCGTTCGAGGAAGCCGTCGTGGCGCCCGAAATCGGCCAGGCCGATGCGGTCGGGCTCGACCGAGTGCAGGGCGGCGAGCACCTCGGCCAGTTCGATGCTGATCGCTCGCAGTGCGGCCGGGGTGTACCGCGCGTTCTGCGCGCGATGCGCGAGCACGCGGCCCTCGACGAACCGCATGACGAAGAACGGGGTGCCGGTCACTCGCTGCACATCGGTGTCGTCGACGATGTCGACGGCCTCCGGCACCGGCACGGGGGAGGCGTGCAGCGCGGCGATGACGCGATGCTCGCGCCGCATGTCGTGGGCGGTGGGCAGAACGTGCCCGAGCGGGGGACGCCGGAGCACGAGCGGCACGACAGCGCCGTCGAGACGGTACGTCAGATTGGACTTGCCGCCGACGATCACGGTGGCGCGGAGCGGGCCGTCGGCCAGGTCGGGATGCGCGTCGGCGAGCCACGCGGTCGCCCCCGCGACATCCAACCCGGGAACCTCCGCGGAAACCTCGGTCATCATCGATCCGCCTCTCTGCGGCCGACGCGCGTCGCACTCGGCGGTCCTGATGGCAGCATACCGGATGGTCGGTTTGCTGCCCGCGAGCGGCGCCCCCACGGGGGTCGAGTAGGCGCGCCAGCGCCGTATCGAGACCGCGGCTGAGCCTGCGTGGTACGTCGGTTCGGGATCTCGATACGCTCGCAAGCTCGCTACTCGATCACCGCAAGGGGCGCCGCTGCGGTCAGCCGCCGAGGCGCTCGCGCAGCCGGCGGGCGACCTCGGCCGCCGGCATCCGTCTCGGGAACACCGCGATCGCGATGTCGTCGTCGCGCGCCGATGTCTCGTCGGGGTGCACACCGAAACGGATCATCGCCTCGTCGAGAGCGCGGCGCAGCACCGAGGCCGGAACCTTCTTCGGCCCGCGGATGAGCTGGCGCAGCACATGGTTGTGCACGGCGGTGACGAGGGCGGCGAACCCCACCGCCTCCAGCGGATCGAGGTCGGGGATCGCCCGGCGCAGATACTCGTCGAAGAGGCGCTCGTAGCGGAACACCGTGACGATCTCTCGGTCGCGGAGCGCCGGCACCTGCCGCACGACGACATAGCGGCGACGCGCCAGCTCCGGATCGGCTGCGAAGTGGCGGAAGGCGAGGACGGATGCTTCGCACACCGCCGCCCAGGGGTTGCGGTGCGGCTTGTCGAGGTAGTCCCTGAGGTGGGCGAGCAGCTGCTCGTGATCGGCGAAGACGACGTCGTCCTTGCCGCCGAACTGGCGGAAGAATGTGGAGCGCGAGACTCCGGCGGCCTGGGCGATCTGCTCGACGGAGGTCTGATCGAACCCCTGCTCGGCGAAGAGGTCGATCGCGGCAGCCGCGACGGTGGTGGCGACGGCGGTGCGCGCGGCGGACGAAGTCGCGGTGTCGCTCATGGCGAGAGCCTAGCCGTCCGGCCGAGAAGGACTGGCTCGATCACCCCGCCCCGGCCCTATCATGGGCCCATGCCGGTGGGGGAGGCCGCTCGTCGGCGTCGGCGCCCGGTGATTGCGGCCGTGGCGGTGGCGTCGGTCGTCGCGCTGGGCACGGCGGGTCTCGTGGCCGCCGCGGATGTCCGCACGCCGACGCCGTCCGGAGCGGCGGGTCTTTTCGTGCCGGCCGATGGGTCGGCCGACTGGGTGCAGATCGATCCTCACCTCTCGCGGCAACGGGAGAATGCACGGGCGGTCGGGGCATCGAGCCTGTTCGAGCTGCCGCAGCAGGCGCTGCTCACGGTGTGGGGCGACTTTCCCGCCGACGGAATCCAGACCGTGCCGCTCTGGTCGGTGCTCTGGTCGGGGGAGGGGATCGATCCGGCCGCGGCTCCCCGCGACCTCTATTCGCTCGTCGGAGGCGACATCGCGCTCGTGATGACGACCGGGACGCAGACGGGTCTGGTGTATTCGCCGGCGCTTCGCGTGCTGGCCTCCGACGCGCGCGAGGGATCGTCGTGGACCAGTGACGGCACCGCGCACTCGGCAGTACCTGGAGGCGACGGCACGCAGGGCGTGACCTTCGATTATTCGGCGCAGTTCAGCGCGAGGGCGCCCGCCGATCAGGCGGTGCGGGCATTCGCCGAAGGCCACGATGGATGCCTCGAAGTCGGGGCGCACCTCGTTTTCACCCTCCCGGGGGTGACGCTGTCGACGCCTGTCACGATCGACGACGTGTCGCTGTGGTGCCCAGGGCTCGGCATCGTCGCGGCCACGACCGCGACCGTTGGCGCCAACCCGGTGCGCACCGTCCCCGCATCAGCCCCGGCGCCATCGTCGTCGGGCGTGCATGCCCAGGCCCAGGCGTGGAGCGATCCTGAGCAGTGGACCGCTCAGCCCGTCGCGCCCACCTCGACCGATCCGACGTTCGGGTCCACCCCCCGCTCGCTCGATCCGGCACTGCAGCCGGTCGCGGCCGGCGACACGATCGTCGCGGCAGACATCAACACCGGCGATGTCTCGTTCCTGGAGCCGGGTGCCGGCGCGCTGGTCGAGCGGCGCATCGTCAGGCCCGGGGGCGACGTCACCGCCCTCGCGGCGGTCGGTGACACGGTGATCGCCGCGACGTCCGCCCGACGCATCGTCGCCTACGCGCCGGACGGCACCCGCCGTTGGGAGCGCGCGATGAACGACGTCGTCTTCGCTCGGCCGATCGGAGACGGGGAAGGCGGCATCCTGATCGCGGGCGTGGACGGCACCCTCGCGGATGTGGATGCTGTCACCGGCGCCGAGCGATGGAAGACGGCGGTCTCGGCCGACGCTCTCACCCAGATCGCCTCCGACGCAGGCCGCGCGATCGTGGCCGACCAGTCGGGGCACATCATCGCGGTGTCGGTGACGGACGGGACGCAGCAGTGGTCGGTCGAGGGCCCCGTCATAACGGCGCTGTCCGCGGCGGATGGGGCGGTCTACGCGGCGGGGAGCGACACGAGCGTCGCGCGTATGGATGCCGGCGACGGTCACACGACGTGGGTCTCGACGGCCGGAACGGGTGTCGACGAGCTCGCGATCGTCGAGGGCGTCGTCGTCGTGCTCAGCTGGGAGGACCTCATCGCTTTCGACGCCGCGACCGGGGAACCCGCGTGGCGTGCACCGGGCGCCGACCGCCTGGTGACCGACCGCACCACGATGATCGTCGAAGGGCGGGGGCCCGCCCGCCTGCTCGATGCGACCGGGGCCACGCAGCAGGAATGGGCCGTGACGCCGGAGGGCGCGGCGGCCGCGCGCTACCTCACCGCGCTCGCCGACCAGGTCTGGATCTTCGACACGGTCAGCGGAATCGAGAGGATCGGCCCGTGAGCGGGAACGTCGAAGAGCCGCGGGCCGATGGCCCATCGCCCCCGCCGCCGGCCCGCACGTCGTCTGGGGCGATGGCCGCGCTCCTCGCGATCCCGAGGGTGATCGCTGATTTCGGGATGCTGGTGCTCGTCGACCCCGTCAGGACTGGCCGCCTGCGCGCGGACCGCTGGCCGCGGGGCCTCGCACCCGTCGGAGTGATCGCGCTCATCGCGTACGCGGTCGCGGCGGTGAGCATCGTCACGGCCGGGGCGCTCCGCGCCGCGACCGTCGTGAGCGCGACACCGGGGATCTCGGCCCTGTCGTTCCCGCAGATCGCGGTGGGTCCGCTCCTCGCGCTCGTCGTCCTGGCCCTCGCGCTCGCCCAGACCGCAGCGCTTCACGCGCCGCTCTGGCTCGCCGTGACCGCGACGATCCTCTCCACCCTCGTGCTCGTCTCGATCGGAGCCAACGACGTCCAGGGCGTCGTCCCGATCGGCCGGGTGATGTCGTGGATCGCCGCCGCGTGCCTGTGGGCGCTGCTGTTCGTGCGACGGCGCCGAACGTACGCGTGGGGGGAGTTCGCGATCGTGTTCGGGGCGATGAGCGCGGGCGTCGCGGTGCCGTTCTGGCTGGTCGTCGAGAGCTCGGCCGCATACGGACTCGAGATCGGCCCCGTCACCCTGGCCTCGACGCTGCAGAACATCGCCTCGCTCGCCGTGCCGCTCTCCGTAGCGGCGGGGGCGGCCGTGGCACAGCTCTCGTGTTCGATGGCGACCGAGTCGGTCACCTCGATGCGGCGCCACCTGCCCGTGGGGGTCGGCGCAGCAGTGCTGGCGGCCCTCGTGATCTGGCGCGTCTGGGCGGTCACGGCGGCGATCATCGCCGGCGACATCGGCAGGTGGCAGGGGCTCGTCGCCGCTGTCGTGCTCGTCGCGGTCGTCGCCCTGTGCTGGGCGGCGCTCGCCCGCATCAGGGTGGTCGCATCGCGCCCCGCGCCTGCGCAGCTCGAGGCGAGTTTCGCCTCAGTGGCCCAGCCGCTCGCGATCGCCCTCACGATCGGCGTGTTCCCCGCAACGCTCCTGTACATCGCATCCGGCGTCGTGTATTCGTATACCTTCGCGGACGGGCCCACTCTGGTGCTGAGCGGGATGGCCGACTGGTTCACCCAGGAGACCGTGGTCGCCGCCACCCGACTGATCGTCGGAGTCGGGGTCGTCGTGCTGAGCGCGATGCTCGCCCGTCGTGGCCGCGAGGTCGTTCCCGAGCTGCTCGCCGCCATCGGCGTCGTCGTCATCAGCCAGGCGCTCCTCGCGCTCCTCGGGCTGGGCCAGTGGAGCTGGACGGGTCAGAGCGTCACGGTCGCCGTCACGGTGGCGGCGGTGGTGCTGCTGATCTGGCTCGCGACGCGCCGCCGCCTCACGGTGGAGCGGGGCGCCGCGCTGGGCGTCACCCTCTTGCTGGCAGCCCTGTTCGACCAGCGCACGTTCGTCGAGGATCCGCTCCGCGCCGTGTTCGGGTTCACCGGATTCGCGTTCATCCTCTTCGGATTCGTCTGGGCGCTGCTGACCGGTGCCGCGCGGGCGAACGGAACGTCGCCCGGCTACCCGCGTGCCACGCGCGTTCTGCTGTTCCTCGCCAACGCCCTGTTCGGGCTCACGGTCGTCGCCTTTTCCGCGCTGGCCCGCGATCCGTCCAGCCCGATCGACCTCGCCGCGCTGACGGATTTCGGCGACCGCACGCTCGGCAACGGGCTGCTCGCCGCCGCCCTGCTCGCAGCGCTCGCCACGGTCGTGCGGGGTCCACGGCCGTCTGGAACACCGGATCCGGTGGCGGTCGAGACCGGGCACCAGCATCCGTCCGAGGCTGTCAACCCCTTGGGCCAGCGGGCGGCGGACACTTCACTGGAGCGATGACTCCCCTCTGGAGAACCGGCCGCGACCTCGTCGCAGGAACCCCGTTCGATGCGGGAGCGCACTACGACGTCGTGGTGGTCGGCGCGGGCATCACGGGTCTGTCGACTGCCCTGATCCTGGCGCGCGCCGGTCGCAGCGTCGCTGTCATCGAACAGGGAGAGGTCGGCTCGCTTGCCACCGGATCCAACACCGGCAAAGTGTCGCTGCTGCAGGGCACGGTCCTTTCGACGCTGCGACGACACCATCCGGCCTCTTTCGTCCGCGCTTACGTGGAGGCCAACAGGGCGGGCGCCGACTGGCTGCTCGGGTTCGCCGACGAGGCGGGTGTGCCCTACACCCGCCGCACCGCCTACTCCTTCGCCACGCAGGCTGACGGTGAGCGCGCAGTCGAGGACGAATTCTCCGCCGCCGCCGAAGCAGGACTGTCCGTCCGTCGCACCCGCGAGCCGGAGGAGGACACCGCATTCCCGATGACGGCCGCCGTCGCTCTCGACGACCAGGCGGCGATCGACCCCCAGGCCGTCGCGGTGGCACTCGCGCGGGCGTTGCTGGCGGCGGGCGGCGTGCTGCACACGGGCACCCGCGTCACTCGCGTCAGCGCCTTCGCGGCGACCGGCGTGCAGACCGATCGAGGCCCGGTCCTCGCCGATCAGGTCGTGCTGGCCACGGGCACGCCGATCGCCGACCGCGGGCTGACCTTCGTCAAGACCAGGGGGCTGCGCTCGTACTGCGTCGCGTTCCGCACGGACGCATCCGTGCCCGACGGTCTGTACCTGTCGGTCGATGCGCCGTCGCGCTCCCTCCGCTCGGTGACGGTGGCAGACGGCCCGGCCGCCGCACTCATCGTCGGCGGCAACGGACACCCGGTCGGTCGCGGAGGCTCCGAAGCAGGTCGCATCGACGAGCTCGTGACGTGGACGCGGGAGTGGTTTCCCGATGCGACCCCGACCCACCGCTGGTCGGCGCAGGATTACGAATCCCACGATCTCATCCCCTTCGTCGGCGCGCTGCCGCGCGGGTTCGGCCGTGTCCGCTTCGCCACCGGGTTCGGCAAGTGGGGGCTGACCAACGGGCCGGCTGCCGGCATCCGGATCGCTGCCGAGATCGTCGGCACCTCGCGGGGCGATCTGCCGTCGTGGGCGCGCACGATCGGCACCCGGATGACGGTGCCCGCAGATCTCTCACGCGGCGCATCCGAGGCAGCGCGCGTCGCCGCGGCGGCAGCGAGGGGCTGGATCGGAGCCGAGAGTGCGACAGTGCCGGTGCCCCAGCCGCCCGAAGGCGCGGGGATCGTCGCGAACAGAGCAGGTGCGCCGGTCGCGATCTCGACGGTCGGCGGACGCACACGCGCGGTGAGCGCGGTGTGCCCTCACCTGGGTGGGGTCCTCTCGTGGAACGACGCGGAGTGCACGTGGGACTGCCCCCTGCACGCGTCTCGTTTCGCGGCCGACGGAACACGGCTGGAGGGTCCTGCATCGCGCGATCTGCGGCGTCTTTCCGGGCCCTCCGGTCGGTGACCGCGTCAGGATCGGTCATCTTCCGGTAGTAGGCTTGTTGACCGTCCGATATCTCGATATCGAGACATTTCCGGCGCTGTTCGCGCCTCTCCCTGACCAGTCGCCCCCAGCGAAGGACTGCACTGTGGATCTGTACGAGTACCAGGCACGAGACCTTTTCGAGAAGTACGAGGTGCCGGTGCTCGCCGGCATCGTCGCGGACACGCCGGAGGAGGTGCGGGCCGCAGCCGAGAAGATCGGCGGAGTCGTCGTCGTCAAGGCGCAGGTCAAGGCCGGCGGCCGCGGAAAGGTGGGCGGCGTCAAGGTCGCAAAGACACCGGATGAGGCATTCGAGGCCGCGAAGACGATCTTCGGGCTCGACATAAAGGGCCACATCGTCAAGCGCGTGATGGTCGCCCAGGGCGCCCGCATCGACAAGGAGTACTACTTCTCGGTGCTGCTCGACCGGGCCAACCGCTCGTACCTGAGCCTGTCCAGCGTCGAAGGCGGCATGGAGATCGAAGAGCTCGCGGTCGAGCGCCCAGAGGCCCTCGCCCGCGTCGAGGTGAACCCGCTGACCGGCATCGACCACGCCAAGGCGCTCGAGATCGCGAAGGCCGCCGGTTTCGACGACGAGCTGGCTCCGAAGGTGGCCGACGTCTTCGTCAAGCTCTTCAACGTCTACAAGGGCGAGGATGCGACCCTGGTCGAGGTGAACCCGCTCGTGCTCACCGAGGAGGGCGACATCATCGCCCTGGACGGCAAGGTCTCGCTCGACGAGAACGCCGACTTCCGGCATCCCGCACATGCGGCACTGGAAGACAAGGATGCTGCCGACCCGCTCGAGGCGAAGGCCAAGGCGAACGATCTGAACTACGTCAAGCTCGACGGTGAGGTCGGCGTGATCGGCAACGGCGCGGGGCTCGTCATGTCGACGCTCGATGTCGTCGCCTACGCCGGCCAGAAGCACGGCGGCGTGAAGCCGGCCAACTTCCTCGACATCGGCGGCGGAGCCTCGGCGGAGGTCATGGCCGCCGGCCTCGACGTGATCCTCGGGGATCCCCAGGTCAAGAGCGTTTTCGTCAACGTCTTCGGCGGCATCACCGCGTGCGACGCAGTTGCCAAGGGCATCGTCGGGGCCCTCGCCGAACTGGGCGCCAGTGCCTCGAAGCCGCTGGTCGTGCGCCTCGACGGCAACAAGGTCGAGGAGGGCCGTGCGATCCTCCGCGACGCCGCGCACCCCCTGGTCACCTTGGCCTCGACCATGGACGAAGGCGCCGACAAGGCCGCCGAACTTGCGAACGCGTAAAGGACTGAAGAACATGTCGATCTTCCTCAACAAGGACTCCAAGGTCATCGTCCAGGGCATCACCGGCGGCGAGGGCACCAAGCACACCGCCCTCATGCTGAAGGCCGGAACCCAGGTCGTCGGGGGTGTCAACGCCCGCAAGGCCGGCACCACCGTGCTGCACAAGGACAAGGACGGCGCCGACGTCGAACTGCCCGTCTTCGCCTCGGTCGCCGA
The DNA here is from genome assembly GCF_964244775.1 of uncultured Microbacterium sp. Lineage (NCBI taxonomy): Bacteria > Bacillati > Actinomycetota > Actinomycetes > Micrococcales > Microbacteriaceae > Microbacterium > uncultured Microbacterium sp. Next base: position 78,857 of record NZ_CAXTJR010000004.1, on the reverse strand, counting down.
GGCGATCGCCGCCACCGGCGCCGACGTCTCGATCGCTTTCGTGCCGCCCGCCTTCACGAAGGACGCGATGATCGAGGCCATCGACGCCGAGATCCCGCTCCTCGTGGTGATCACCGAGGGCGTGCCCGTCGGCGACACCGCCGAGGCGTGGGCGTACACGCAGTCCAACGGTGACAAGACCCGCATCATCGGTCCGAACTGCCCCGGCATCATCACGCCGGGCGAGTCGCTCGTGGGCATCACGCCGGCGAACATCACCGGGAAAGGCCCGATCGGGCTCGTTTCCAAGTCGGGCACGCTGACGTACCAGATGATGTACGAGCTGCGCGAGATCGGCTTCTCGTCAGCGATCGGAATCGGTGGAGACCCCATCATCGGCACGACGCATATCGATGCGCTCGCTGCGTTCGAGGCCGATCCCGACACCAAGGCGATCGTCATGATCGGCGAGATCGGCGGCGACGCCGAAGAGCGCGCGGCCGACTTCATCAAGGCGAACGTGACCAAGCCCGTCGTGGGGTATGTGGCCGGCTTCACCGCTCCCGAGGGCAAGACGATGGGCCACGCCGGAGCCATCGTGTCCGGTTCGGCCGGTACGGCGCAGGCCAAGAAGGAAGCCCTCGAGGCCGCCGGTGTCAAGGTCGGCAAGACCCCGTCCGAGACGGCATCGCTGATGCGCGAGATCATCGCGGCGCTGTAGCGTCCGGTTCGCTTCACCCGACGAAAAAGGGCCCCGCATTCTGCGGGGCCCTTTTCTCGTGCCCAGATGTATTTCCGGGAAATCTCCGCGCTCTGCACTTGTGGATGAATCGTGGCGAGGTCTACAGTCACCATCGGACACGCCCGCTCCGGCGCGCGTGGGGGGATGGGGATCTCAGCACGACGAACGGGCCGAAAGGAGCCCCGTGGTTCGGAGAGCCCTCTTTGCGGAGGATCAACGCGATGAGCGGGGCGCAGGCCGTGCTCGCTCGATCGCGCCCTCCCGGGCTTCCCGCATCGGATCCGTCGCCGTTCTGCTGAGCGCCGCTCTCGTGATCGGCCAGATGGCATGGGGCCTGCCCGCCGCGACAGCCGCAGAGCCTGCACCCGCACGGTCTATTCCCGCCGCGGAATGGACCTCGCCAACCCCCGGAGAGCCTGCGCCGGCGGTCAGCGATGTCCCGACTCAGGACGTCGTTGCGGTTCCCGACGGCGACGAACCGGTGCAGTCGTCGACGCTCGAAGAGCCCCGTGTCATCGCCCCGCCGACGACGATCGTCGTCATCCAGGTGCCGATTCCGAGTTCGACTCCGTCGAGCCCGCCGACCTCGCCGTTCGGCCCGAACTGCGTGCAGACCTCCAACGGAAACACGCCCGGCACCTCCGGCGGTTCGACCAACTCGTCGACCACCAGCACCAGCAGCACGAGCTTGACCTGCGGCCCTGGCACGGTGAATCCCGGCTCGGTCGGCTCGGCGCCCACCCCGGCGCCGACCCCGAGTATCCCGGGTCTGCCGACCCCGACGCCTGCCCCGACCGCCCCTCCGGCGCCCGAGCCGACGACGCCGCCGGCACCGACGCCGACGACGCCGCCGGCCCCGACGCCGACGACGCCCCCGACGCCGACGGTGCCGAGTCCCGCCCCCGTCGGCCCGACCCCGACCGGTACGCCGAGCGCGTCGGGAACGGGCGTCATCGGCTACGCCGCCGCGCTGTCATCCCGCCCGTTCGTGCCGGTCGAAGTCACCGACGCGCCGGTCGCCGACGCACCGACCGGCCCTGCGCCCGAAGAGACCACGCCGGCGGATGCCGCCGCGACCGCCGCGGCCGACGCTCCGGTGAACGGCACTTCTGCCGACGAGCCGGCGATGGTGCCAGCCACCGACGAGCAAGGGTCGGCCCCGGCCGATGAGGCGCCTGCGCCGACCGCGACCGACGAGCCCGCCGAGGCCCCGGCCGACGAAGCCACCGATGCCTCGCCCGGCGAGACGGCCGCGCCCACCGACCCGACGGCCGCGCCCACCGACCCGACGGTCGCGCCCACCGACCCGACGGCCGCGCCCACCGACCCCGTAGCACCCGCGGCTCCCGAGGTGTGGACGATCGCGGCCGGCGGAACCGTGACGGTCGCCGTCTCGGGGACTCAGATCGTCGTGGTCGCGGACGGCGCCGAGTCGCGCCGCGACCGCGCATCCGTCCTCTCGCTGGCGATCTCCGCCGGCGGTGCGGTCACGATCCCTGAGGATCTCGGTCTCCCGGTCACCGTCACGAGCGCCGCGACGCTGACTGTCTCGGGGTCGGCGTCCGTCTGGACCACCGACGGAGCAGGCGCCGGTCACGTGAGCGGCGCGACGGACGTCGCGTTCAGCGGAGTGGGAGAGCTCGTCGCCGCCGGAGCCGGCCAGCGCTTGCAGGGTCCGGTCGGCGACACCACCTGGCACGTCACCGGCGAAGGATCCGGCACGGTCGCGGGCCAGCGCTTCTCCGGCTTCGACACCCTCGCCGGGTCGGCCGGCAACAGCGACGAGTTCGTGGTCGCGGTGGGCGGCCACATCGATGCGGTCGACGGCGGCGCGGGCGGGTGGGACACGCTCCGCTTCGAGGGGGGCCGCGCGTCGGTCGACTCGTCGCCGACCGGACCGCAGTCCGGCAGCCTCGTGGTCGACGGACGCAGCATCGCCTACGCCGGCCTCGAGCCGATCGTCAGCGCCGCGGTGAACGACTACACCGTGAACGCGACGGACGACAACGACACGATCGAGGTCGCCAACGACACGGCGAACGCCGGCAACGTGTTGGTCCGCAGCGTCGGCTCGCTCTTCGAAAGCCACTCGGTCAAGCCGCTCGTCTCGCTCACGATCCACACCACAGGAAAGGGCGCAACGATCCGGATCGTCGGCATCCTGACCTTCCTCGGCGTCACGTTCGTCTTCCGCGCGGCACAGATCGTCGCCCAGTCCGGCGACGTTCTCGACGCCGGCGCCGGCGACGTCACGTTCGCCGCCGAGAGCACCTCGACCGATTCGACCCCCGCGCTCGCCGAAGTCCACCTCACCGGTGCAGCGATCACCGCCCGCAACATCGTGCTGTCGGCCACCTCCACCTCGACCGTCGCCCCGGCACCCACGCTCGGCCTGGCGATCGGCGCCGCGACGTCGGCGGCGCGCGTGATCGTCGACGGTGACAGCAGGCTGGTCGCCACCGGCGATGCGACGCTCACCTCGGCATCCACCGTCACGGTCGACACGCAGTCCACCGGCACCGGCGCCGACGCGTCGGTCGATGCCGCGGTCGCTCACACCACGATCGACAACACCGCGGCGACGCTGCTCACCGGCGCGGCATCTGTTCAGACCGGCGGCGCACTCGCCCTCGTCGCCCGCACGGCGACCACCGCCACGACCAAGGCCGACGCCACGGCGGCGACCGCCGGTGCCGGCATCGCCACCTCGTCGGTCACCATCGGCACGCGGGCGATCGTCGACGCGATCGGGGCGGCGGGCCTCGCCGTCGGGGGAGCCCTCACCGTGCTGGCCGACTCCACCCACGCGATTCACACCGAGGCGATCGCGAGCCCCGGCGGCTCGACGGGGAACGGGACGGCGCCCGGCGCGACCACTGCGACGGCATCGCAGCCCGGCGGGTACGCCTCCGCCCCGGGCGGTGCCGTCGGCATCGCCGGAGCGCTCGCCTTCTCCGACCTCGACCAGCGCACGCTCGCCGCGATCATCCCTCCGGCACCGTCGGCGATCGCCGCGGGGGGCACGGGTGTCGCGGTCACGGCGGTCTCTTCCGGATCGGCCGGGACGCACGCCGACGCGTCGGCCGTCACCGGATCGGCGACCGGCGTCGGGGTCGGCGTCTCCGTGAACATCGCGAACTCCGAAACCGAGGCGCGGGTCGGCAACGGCTCGTTCGAGGCATCCGGCATCATCGTCTCTGCGACCGCCGCCCCGCGCACCACCGCGGAGGTCAACGACTACCGCGCCGAGTCGACCTCGGGTGCCGGCGGGGCGACCCTGGTCGGGGCAGCCGGTGCCCTCGCCGTCAACGTCGCGACCTTCCGCACGCGCGCCGGCATCGACTCCGGCGTGGTCGTGACGGCACCGGGCACCGACCTCGCCTTCACCGCCCGAGCCGACAACACGAACACCGTCAAGGCCCTCCCGGGCGCGCAGGCCGGAGCCACGACCGGCATCGGGGCGAGCGTCGGCGTCAACATCGTGAACGACACCACCACCGCCGAGGTCGGCGACGACGCCACCGTCACCGGCGGCCACGACCTCGTGCTCGCCGCGGACGGCACGTCGCCGGCCAGCACCGAGGCCCGGGGCGGCGTCGCCTCGGACGATGTCGCGATCGCGACCGTGCTCGCGGCCACGATCTCCAACGCGCACGTCATCGCCCGGCTCGGCACGGGTTCGCCGCTCGTGCTCACCGGGGCCTTCACCGCGACCGCGTCGCAGCGCGCCCCGGTCACCACCATCGCCGCGGGCAACGTGGATGCCGCATCGGGGGCTGCGATCGGGCTCGTGCTCGCGCTGACCTTCGCCGACCACGTCGTCCGGGCGCTGCTCTTGCGTGACGTCACCGCCGCGGGCGATGTCACCCTCACCGCCACCGGCGCCGTCTCGACCGCGACCACCGCGTCGTCGTCCGCGACGGGAGCCGCCGGCAGCGGCGGCGCCGCACAGCCGACTCCGGGCGACAGTGCGACCGATGCCCGCACCTTCGTCGACGGGATCTCTCCCTCCGCAGGCGCCGGCACCGGCGGCGCCGGCGGCAGCGGCTCGACACCGTTCCCGGTCCCGAGCACGCCCCAGGGCACGGTCTCGGTCGCCGCGGCCCTCGCCCTGAACATCCACCACTCGAGCGCCGACGTGTCGGTCGCGGGCATCTCGATCACCGCATCGAAGGTCTCGCTCGAAGCCCGCGCGAACGTCACGGCCGCATCGACCGCGACCGGGGCACCGTCGGACCGCGGGCCCCCGAGCGGCGACACCACGATCGCAGCGGCCGTCGCGATCAACCTGGCGGATCTCACGATCCGCGCGGAGGTCGGCCCCTCCACCCGCATCAACGCAGATGCCCTCCACCTCGTCGCCGGAGTAGCCCCGCACAACGCCGCAGGGGCAAGCGACGACACACACCGCTTCACCACGACCGCAACGGGCGGTCAGGGCTCGGGCGGCGACCTGGGGGTCGCCGGATCCGTCGCCCTCTCGATCATCGTCCTCGCCACCAGCGCGGGACTGATCACCGGCACCGCACCGGGCGCCGTACCGCCCATCGTGACTCTGGCCGGAGCGAGCCGCTCCGTGAGCATCGAGGCGTCCTCGGCGGCGGAGACCGCGACATCCGCGCTTCTGTCCGACACCGGAGCCGGCAGCCCGACGACCGGCATCGGAGCCGCGTTCGCTCTCACGAGCGTCGACCACACGACCACTGCGCTTGTGGACACCGGTGCCTCGCTCACCGGGGCGGCGGCGCTGTCGCTGACGGCGAAGACGACGGATGCTGCGCGCAGCCTGGCACAGGGTTCGGCCCGCGGCGGCTCCACCGCGATCGCGCCGTTCACCGCAGTGACGCTCGCCCACGCGCACACGCGCGCCGAGATCGTCGCGGGCCCCGCGCTCTCCATCGCCGGAGGGCTCCTTCTCGCCGCCGAACAGCGCGCGGTCGCAGCCTCCGAGGCGAAGGCCGCGACCGGGACCACGGGTGGCACCGCCGTCGGAGCAGGCCTCGCGCTCACCATCGCGGATCCGTCGGTCACCGCCGTGCTGGGCCGCAGCGTCACCGCCGCAGGTGCGGTGACCCTGCAGGCGACCGGCATCTCGGCGACGTCCGCCACCGCCGAAGCGTCGGCCGCAGGCGCTCCCGAGAACGCGGCAGACTCCGGGGATGCTGCGAACCCCGGTGGCGCCGAAGGCCCGGGCGTCGACCACACCGTCGCCACGACTCGCGGCACTGCAGGCGGCCTCGCCACAGCGGGCGGCGGCACCGGTGCCGCCACAGGGCCCTCCACTCCGAGCGCATCGAGTTCGCAGGGCAAGATCAACGTCGCGGCGGCGATCGCCATCGCGCTGTCCGACGCCACGATCCTGGCCTCCATCGCGGCGGGGGTGGTCGTCACCGCGGGGGGCGCGGTGACCCTCGCCGCGACGGAGAACACGGATGTCGCCGCGGATGCGGAGGGAACGGCTTCGCAGGGAGCCGACGCCACGATCGGCGCAGCCGTCGCGATCGCCGCCTCGACGGTGGCGAACAACGCGGTGGTCGCCACCGGCGCGACCGTGACCGCGCCCGCGCTCGCGGTGTCGGCGACCACCGCCGCCGACGGCGCCGATACGCGCTCCGTCGTCACCGCGACCTCGACCGCCGGCGCGGGCGGCGGCAAGGTCTCTGCGGCCGGGTCGTTCGCCCTCGCTCTCACCGGCCGCGACACGTCCGCCACCCTGGCCGGCAACGCCGGAGGCGGAACTGTCGCCCTCACAGCCACGAGCGCCGCGACGACCACGGCCACCGCCCTTCCGGCCGGCGCGGGCGTCACCTCGGCCGGCGACCTCGGGATCGGGGCATCCGTCGCCCTGGCGCTCGTGACGATCCGCACCGCCGCGACCGTCGCGGGCGGGGCGACGCTCGTCTCGGCGACCGGACTGACCCTCGCCGCCGCCACAGACAGCGTCACGACCGCCACCGCGCGCATGGGCGCCGCCGGCGGCAAGGTCGCCGTCACACCCGCCATCGCCGTCGCGCTCTCGACCGTCGCCACGACCGCGACGCTCGAGGGGGCCGTCGGCTCGACGACCATCACCGGGGCGGTCGCCCTCACCGCCACGCAGCGTGCGGCTGCCGCCAGCACTGCGGGGGCGATCACGGTGGGAGCAGGTACCGCCGGGGTCGGCTTCGCGCTCGCGCTCACCATCGCCACCCACACGACGACCGCGGGCCTGGCGCGGAGCCTCGGCGCGGCATCCGTCGCCCTCACCGCGACCAGCCTCTCCACCAGCACCTCGACCGCCACGGCCTCGGCCGCGGGCGCGCCGGAGAACGGCGCCGACTCGGGCGACGCGGCCAGCCCCGGCGGCGCACCCGGAGGAGGCGTCGACGCTCAGGTGGGCGCCGCGCGAACCAACGCCGATGCCACCTCCGTCGCCCACGGCGGCGCGGGCTCGGGCACGACGGCGACGCCGAGCGCAGCATCGTCGGAGGGCCAGGTCAACGCCGCGGCCGCCGTCGCGGTCACCATCGCGACCGTGCGATCGGGCGCCGTCCTCGCGGGCGGGATCACCCTCACTGCGAGCGGAGCGGTCGCCCTCTCGAGCTCAGCCGGCACGGACGCGTCGTCGTCGGCGGACGGCTCGGCGTCGCAGGGATCGGACGCGACGATCGGCGCGGCGGTGGCACTCAACCTCGCCGACGTGCGCAACGAAGCCGCGATCCCCGCGACGGTGGTCGTCTCGGCGGCCGCGCTGACGCTGGTGGCGGATGTCGCGGCCGACGGTGCAGACACGCAATCGTCGTTCGGCGCCCGCTCGGTCGCCGGAGCGGGCGGCGGCAAGGTCTCGGTCGCCGGATCCCTCGCGATCGCGATCGTGACGCAGACCACTCGGGCGGCGGTCGACGGCACGGCGAACATCACCGGCGCCACCGCGATCGCTGCGCACAGCGACAGCACGACGGTCGTCACGGCGCTGCCCGCCGGGATCGGCGTGACCTCGGCGGGAGACCTCGGCTTCGGGGCGTCGGTCGCACTCGCTCTGGTCACCGATTCGGTCACCGCTGAGATCGCCGGCGGCGCGACCTTCACGGGCGGGACGACTCTTGACGTGGAGGCGACGACGGTCTCGGCAGTCACCGCTGAGGCGCGCATGGGCGCGCAGGGCGGCAAGGCCGCCCTCGCCCCCACATTCGCCGTCACCCTGTCGAGCATCGACACGACCGCCCGCATCGCGGCAGGAGCGCTGATCACCCTCAGCGGGGCCCTCGCGCTCACGGCCGCCCAGACCGCGTCCGCGACCGCCACGGCTTCGTCGCAGGCGCTCGGCGCCACGACCGCGGGCGTGGGGATCGCGCTGGCGCTGACCGTTGCGAACCACGCCGTGACGGCCGACCTCGGCCGCAGCGTCACGGCGGCCTCGGCGACGATCAGCGCCACCGGCATCTCCACATCGTCTTCCGTCGCCACGGCCTCCGCCGCCGGCGCCCCGGAAGACAGCGGGTCCGGTGGCGGTCCGGGCGGCGTGAACAGCGCGGTCATCGGTCAACGCGCTCACGCGGACGACGTCGCGGCGGAGCACCCGGGAGCCGCCGGCAGCGGCGCCGCGGCCACCCCGAGCGCCGAGTCGTCCGACGGTGAGGTCAACGCGGCGGCGGCGGTCGCCGTGACGATCACGACCGTGCGGGTCGCGGCATCCTTGACCGGGAGCGCCGTCCTCAACATGACCGGTGCCGCCTCGATCGCGAGCGCTGCGAACACGGATGCTGCGTCCCAGGCCGACGGCTCGGCATCGCAGGGCACCGATGCCACGATCGGCGCGGCCGTCGCGATCACGCTCGCAGACGTGGAGAACCGTGCGACCGTCGCGGCCGGAACGCGGGTGAATGCCCAGGCGCTCACGGTGTCGGCTGCCGTCGCGCCGAACGGCGCCGACTCGACCGCGACCTTCGGTGCGCGCTCGGTGGCCGGGGCCGGCGGGGGCAAGGTCTCGGTCGCCGGATCGCTCGCGCTCGCCATCGTCGGCCACCTCACCCGCGCCGCCGTCGACGGCGAGGTCGCCCTGACCGGGGGTCTCGCGACGGTGGGGGCCGCAGCATCCGTCGTCTCGAGCGTTGCCGCTCTGCCTGCCGGAGTCGGCGTCACGACGGCCGGCGATCTCGGCTTCGGCGCCTCGGTCGCCCTGAACCTCTTCACCGAGACCACGAGCGCCGAGATCGGCGCCACCGCGGCCGTGTCCGGCGGTGGGATCGACCTCGCCGCCACGTCGACCACCTCCGCGACGAGCGAAGCGCGGATGGGTGCACGGGGCGGCGACGTCGCACTCTCGCCCGCGGTGGCCGTCACGCTGTCGAACGTCACGACGTTCACGCGCATCGGCGACGGCCCGCTCATCACCGTGACCTCGCTGTCGTCCGTCGCGACGCAGACGGCGACTGCCACGGCGACCGCCTCGTCGCAGACCCTCGCGGCGGGCGACGCCGGCATCGGCCTCGGCCTCGCACTCACCATCTCGAACCACGTCGTCACGGCCGAGCTGCTGCGAAGCCTCACCTCCACAGGGGACGTGACCCTGCGTGCGACGAGCGTCTCGTCCTCGACCTCCACCGCCACCGCCTCGGCCGCCGGAGCACCCGAGAACGGCGCAGACTCCGCCGATGCCGCGAACCCCGGAGGCGCCGAGGGCGACGGCGTCGACCATGCCGTGACGAAGGAGCGGGCGCACGCGGATGCCGCGTCGACGGCGCACCACGGCGCAGGTACCGGAGGAGCGGCCACCCCGAGCGCCTCCTCGTCTCAGGGCAAGATCAACGCGGCGGCGGCCGTGGCGATCACCCTCGCGACCGTGCGCGCCGAAACCGTCTTCGGGCCGAACACCACCCTGACAGCGGCGGGTACCGTGACCCTCGCATCGAACGCGAACACGGATGCCGCCTCGTCGGCCGACGGCTCGGCGTCGCAGGGCGCCGATGCCACGATCGGCGCGGCCGTCGCGATCACCCTCGCGAAGGTGACGAACCAGGCCGTCGTTCAGGGCGGCGTCACGATCCACGCCCACGACCTCGTCGTCACCGCGGGCGTCACGCCGAACGGCGCCGACACCACCTCGACGATCGGCGCTCGTTCGGTCGCCGGCGCCGGTGGCGGCAAGGTGTCGGTCGCCGGTTCGTTCGCCCTCGCGATCATCACCCACCTCACCCGCGCAGCGATCGACGGGGCCGTCGTCCTCGACGGCGGTCCGGCCGACGGCAGGGACATCGCCGTCACCGCCACCGACGCGGTGCACTCGAGCGTCGCCGCGCTTCCTGCCGGTGCGGGCGTCACCAGCACCGGTGACCTCGGGATCGGGGCATCCGTCGCCCTCAACCTCTTCACGGTCATCGCCACCGCAAGTCTCGGCGACGCGGTCTCGATCGCCGGTGCCCGCGATGTGACGCTCGCCGCGACCTCCGACACGCTCGCCACCAGTGAGGCGCGCATGGGTGCCAAGGGCGGCAAGGTGGCGCTCGCCCCGGCCGTCGCGGTCACGCTCTCCAGCGTCACGACCACCGTGACCATCGGCGCCGGCGGCGTGCTGCAGGTCGGACGCACTCTGTCGGCCGCGGCGACCCAGAAGGCCGTCGCCACCTCGACTGCCGGGGCGATCGTGCTCGCCGCCACGAGCGCCGGCATCGGCGTGGGCCTCGCCCTTACGATCAGCGACCACACGGTCTCGACACTCCTCGGGCGTTCGGTGACGGCGGGGACGGATGTCGTGCTCCGCGCCTCCGGCATCTCGACCTCGACCTCGTCGGCCACGGCCTCCACCGCAGGTGCTCCGGAGAACGGCGCCGACTCCGGCGATGCAGCCAACCCCGGCGGAGGAGAGGGACCGGGCATCGATGAGAAGGTCGAGAAGGAGCGCAAGAACGCCTCCGACACCTCGGCGGTGAACGGTGGAGCGGCCGGCCCGACCACGCACGCCCCCAGCGCCGAGTCGTCGCAGGGCAAGATCAACGCGGCCGCGGCGGTCGCCATCACGCTGGCCACCGTGCGCGCCTCGGTCGAGGTCGCCGCGCCCGCGATCGTCACCGCAGGCGGCGGGGTCACCCTCGCTTCGAGCGCGAACACGGATGCCGCGTCCTCGGCCGACGGGTCGGCCTCGCAGGGCGCCGACGCCACCATCGGCGCGGCCGTCGCGATCACCCTCGCGAACGTCCTGAACCGCGCTGCGGTGGCGCCCGGAGCGGCGGTGCACGCCCACGACCTCGCCGTCACGGCCGGCGTCACGCCGAACGGCGCAGACCTGACCTCGACGTTCGGCGCCCGTTCGGTCGCCGGCGCCGGCGGCGGCAAGATCTCGGTCGCCGGTTCGTTCGCCCTCGCGGTCGTCACGCACGACACCGAGGCCGTCATCGGCGGCGCGGTCACCCTCACCGGGGGCACGGCCGCGGTGGACGCCGCCAGTGCGGTCGCCACGACGGTCACCGCCCTCCCGTCCGGCCCGGGAGTGACCTCGACCGGCGACCTCGGGTTCGGAGCATCCGTCGCACTCGCCCTCATCACCGACCGCACGTCTGCCGCGGTCGCCGACGGGGCCACCGTGGGTGGCACCGGCAGCCTGACGCTCACCGCGAGCGCGGTCGACACCGCCACCAGCGAGGCCCGCATGGGGGCCAAGGGCGGCAAGGTCGGGCTGTCGCCCGCGGTCGCGGTCACCCTCTCGAACGTCACGACCTCGAGCCGCATCGGCACCGGAGCGACGATCGTCCTCTCCGGCACGATCGCCGAGTCCGCGACGCAGACCGCCACGGCCACATCGACCGCCGGGGCGATCGTGCTGGCGGCCTCGAGCGCCGGCATCGGCGTGGGGCTCGCCCTGACGATCGCGAACCACGAGGTCACCGCAGCCCTGGCCCGGAGCATCCAGGCCGGCGGCGACCTCACCCTCCAGGCCGTCTCGATGTCGACGTCGTCCTCGACCGCGACCGCCTCGGCCGCGGGCGCACCCGAGAACAGCGGTTCCGGGGGCAGTGGCGGCACGGGTCTCGATGGGCAGATCCAAGACCAGCGCACCCACGCGAACAACGCCTCCGTCGCTGCCGGTGGCTCGGGGGTCGGGGCGGACACGGCAGCCACACCCTCCGCCGAGTCGTCGCAGGGCAAGGTCAATGTCGCCGCAGCGGTGGCGGTGACCCTCTCCACCGTCCGCGCCGAAACGCAGCTCGCGGGCGACATAGCCGTGACGGCGGCCGGCACCGCCGCCCTGAAGACCTCGGCGAACACGGACGCAGCGTCCTCCGCCGACGGCTCGGCCTCGCAGGGCGCCGACGCCACCATCGGCGCGGCGGTCGCGATCACGCTCGCGAACGTCACGAATGCCGCCGTCGTCCCGGCGACGGTCACCGTGAACGCCCACGATCTCCTCGTCTCGGCCACGGTCACCCCGAACGGCGCCGACTCCACCTCCACGTTCGGCGCGCAGTCGATCGCCGGGGCGGGCGGCGGCAAGGTCTCGGTGGCCGGGTCGTTCGCGCTCGCGGTCGTGAACCACAGCACGGCCGCATCGCTCCTCGGCACCGTCGCACTCAGCGGCGGCGAGGCGACCCTCAGGGCGGCCAGCTCCGTCGCCACCACCGTGAAGGCGCTTCCGGCCGGCGTGGGTGTCACCTCGACCGGCGACCTCGGGTTCGGGGCATCCGTCGCCCTCAACCTCATCAGCGACGAGACCAGCGCGGCCCTCGCCGACGGGGCGATCCTCACCGGAGCGCACAACGTCACGCTCGACGCGACCGCGAGCGACACGGCGGAGACCGAGGCGCGGATGGGTGCCTCCGGCGGCGATGTCGCCCTGTCGCCGGCCGTCGCGGTCACCCTCTCCCACGTCACGACGCAGGCGGCCGTCGGCATCGCGCTGACGCTCTCGGGCACGCTCGATCTCGCGGCGACGCAGCAGGCTGCGGCGACCTCCACCGGATCCTCGTCGAGCCTCGGCGCATCGGATGCCGCGATCGGCCTCTCGCTCGCGCTCACCATCGCGGACCACACCGTCACCGCCGTGCTCTCGCGCAGCGTCACGGCGGGCGTCGACGTGCGGCTGAGCGCCTCGAGCATCTCGGCCGCGACCTCGACGGCGTCGGCGTCGGCCGCCGGTGCCCCGCAGGACAGCGGCGCCGGTGGCGGCACCGACCCCGACAGCGCCATCGCGAAAGAGCGCACCCACGCGAATGCCTCGTCGGCCGCGAACGGCGGCGGCGATCCTCACGCCGCGTCGGCCATCCCGAGCGCTGAGTCGTCGCAGGGCAAAGTGAACGCGGCCGCTGCCGTGGCCGTCACCCTCTCCACGGTCCGCGCCGAGACGCAGCTCGCGGGCGGAATCGTCGCGACCGCGGCCGGCACCGTCGCCCTGACCACATCGGCGAACACGGATGCCGCGTCCTCCGCCGACGGGTCGGCGTCGCAGGGCGCCGATGCCACCATCGGCGCGGCGGTCGCCATCACCCTCGCGAACGTCACGAACGCCGCTGTCGTCCCGGCGACGGTCACGGTCAACGCCCACGATCTCCTCGCCTCCTCGACCGTCACCCCGAACGGCCCCGCCGACCACACCGCGACATTCGGCGCCCAGTCGGTCGCGGGAGCAGGCGGCGGCAAGGTCTCGGTGGCCGGGTCGTTCGCCCTGGCCGTCGTCAACCACACCACCCGCGCCGCGATCGACGGCACCGTCATCCTCACCGGGGGCGACGCGACGGTCACGGCCAGGAGCGCCGTGGCGAGCACGGTCAAGGCGCTGCCCGCCGGTGCAGGGGTGACCGACGCCGGCGACCTCGGGTTCGGGGCATCCGTGGCTCTCAACCTCGTCACCGACAAGACGGCCGCCGAGCTCGGCGATGGTGCGACCCTGAGCGGTGCGCACGACGCGATCCTCACCGCCGACGCGACAGACGTCGCCGTGACCGAGGCGCGGATGGGTGCGGCCGGCGGCGACGTCGCGCTCGCCCCGGCGGTCGCCGTCACGCTCTCGAACATCACCACGCGGACGCGCCTGGGCAGCGCCGGCACCCTCAGCGTGAGCGGCAGTCTCTCGCTGATCGCGACGCAGAAGGCGTCGGCGACGAGCACCGCGTCGTCCGCGACGGTGGGAGCCACGGATGCCGCGATCGGCCTCTCGCTCGCGCTCACCATCGCGAACCACACCGTCACCTCGGAGCTGGCCCGCATCGTCGCGGCAGGTGGGGACATCACCCTCCAGGCATCGAGCATCTCGGCATCCTCCGCCTCCGCATCCGCCTCGGCGGCCGGCGCCCCTGAGAACGCCGGCGCAGGCGGCAGCGGCGGTACCGGACTCGACACGCAGGTCGCGACCGAGCGCACCCACGCGAACGCCGCTTCGGCCGCCAACGGCGGAGACGGCGCAGGCTCGAGCGCGGGCACGGCCACCCCGTCGGCCGAATCGTCGGGCGGCAAGGTCAACGCCGCAGCCGCCGTCGCGATCACCCTCGCCACCGTGCGGGCTGCGACGATCGTCGAACCGGGCATCCCGACCATCACGGCCGGCGGCCGCGTGACCCTCGCCGCGAGCACCAACACCGACGCGGCGTCGTCCGCCGACGGCTCGGCCTCGCAGGGTTCGGACGCGACGATCGGCGCGGCGGTCGCGCTCACTCTGGCCAATGTCGAGAACCTCGCCGTCGTCCCCGCGACGCTCACCCTCACCGCGCACGACCTGACCATCACGGCGACGGTGAGCCAGGACGGCGCCGATGAGACGTCCACCATCAGCGCCCAGTCGATCGCCGGCGCAGGCGGCGGCAAGGTCTCGGTCGCCGGGTCGTTCGCGATGGCCGTCGTGAACCACACCGCCCGTGCCGCTGTCCTGGGAACGATCGTCCTCACCGGCGGCGATGCGACGATCACGGCGGGGAGCGCCGTCGCGAGCACGGTGAAGGCGCTTCCGGCCGGCGAGGGGGTCACCTCCACCGGCGACCTCGGGTTCGGGGCATCCGTCGCTCTCAACCTCATCACCGATCGCACGAGCGCCGAGATCACGGACGGCGTCTCGCTCACGGGCGCACGCAACGTCTCGCTGACGGCGATCGCGGCCGACGCGGCCGTGACCGAGGCGCGGATGGGGGCCAAAGGCGGAGATGTCGCACTCGCTCCCGCGGTCGCGATCACCCTCTCGAACGTCACGACGTGGACGTTCGTCGGCACCGGCATCCTCACGGTCACCGGCTCGCTCGTGCTGGCGGCCACCCAGACGGCGTCCGCCGCCACCACCGCGTCCTCTTCCACGCTCGGAGCGACGGATGCTGCGATCGGCGTCGCCCTCGCGCTCAGCATCGCGAACCACACCACCACCTCGACCCTCGCCCGTGCGACCACGGCAGGTGCGGACGTGTCGCTCGGCGCATCGAGCATCTCGACCTCCTCCTCGGCGGCGACCGCGTCTGCGGCCGGCGCCCCGGAGAACACCGCCGACTCGGCGGATGCCGCCCACCCCGGCGGCGCGCCCGGCGAGGGCGTCAATACGCTGGCCGACGACGAGCTGACCCACGCGGGCAAGGTGTCGGGCGACAACGGCGGCGAGGGCACGAACGGGCAGAAGACGCCGAAGGCGCAATCCAGCTCTGGGTCGGTCAACGTGGCGGCTGCGATCGCGATCACCCTCGCCACGGTGCGGGCCGAGGCGATCGTCACCGACCAGGCTCCGACGATCGTCGCCGGCGGGCGCGTCACCCTCGCGACCAGCGCGAACACGGATGCCGCATCCTCCGCAGACGGCTCCGCTGCGGGCGGCGCGGGTGGCGGTGACGCCACGATCGGTGCGGCGGTCGCGATCACGCTGGCGAACGTCGAGAACCTCGCCGTGGTCCCGGCGACGCTCACGATCACCGCTCACGACCTCACGCTCTCGGCCACCGCCACTCACGACGGGCTCGATTCCACCTCGACGATCGGCGCGCAGTCGATCGCCGGTGCCGGCGGCGGCAAGATCTCGGTCGCCGGGTCGTTCGCGCTCGCCGTCGTGAAGATCACCACGCGCGCCGCGACCCTGGGCACGGTCGTCCTCACCGGCGGGAATGTCGACCTCACCGCCCTCAGCCCGGTCGCCAGCACCGTCCGGGCACTTCCCCACGGCGACGGCGTGATCGCCACCGGCGACGCCGGGGTCGGGGCATCCGTCGCCCTCAACCTCATCACCGATAGCACGAGTGCTGAGATCGCGAACGGCGTCTCGCTGACCGGGGCGAACAACGTCACCCTCACCGCGACCGCGACGGATGCCGCCGTCACCGAGGCGAAGATGGGCGCGAAGGGCGGCGATGTCGCGCTCGCTCCGGCGGTGGCGATCACCCTCTCGAACGTCACGACGACGACCTTCATCGGCACGGGCGTCCTGCTGGTCACCGGTTCGCTCGTGCTCGCGGCCACGCAGAAGGCCTCAGCCGACACCGTGGCGGATTCGGCGACCCTGGATGCGACGGATGCCGCGATCGGCGTCGCGCTGGCCCTCACTCTCGCGAACCACGTCGTGACCTCGACGCTCGCGCGCAACGTCACTGCCGGTGGGAGCGTGGCCCTGGGGGCATCGAGCATCTCGGTGTCCGGCGCCAAGGCCACCGCTTCGGCCGCCGGGGCACCGGACAACGACAGCGCCGGCGGTGGGAGCGGCGACGGTGTCGACCAGCTCGCGCAGCACGAGCGCACCAACGCCGACGGCGTCTCGACCGCGAACGGCGGAGCGGACTCCGGCGACGAGGCGAACCCGAGCGCCGAGACCAGCGACGGTCCGGTGAGCGTCGCCGCCGCCGTCGGCATCGTGGTGGCCTCGGTCGTGGCCGAAACAGTGCTCGACCCGCTCGTCACCTCGATCGTCGCGACGGATGCGGTCACGCTCGCCACCAGCGCGAACACCGACGCCCGCTCAGGCGGCGACGGATCTGCAGCTGCCGAGGGCGACGCCACGATCGGCGCCGGCGTCGCGCTGACGCTCGCCACAGTGAGCAACCGCGCCGTGATCCCCGCCACGCTCACCGTCACCGCGCACACGGTGACCCTGACCGCGCTCACCACCGTCGACGGCGGCGACGAGGTCGCGTCGTTCGGGGCCGCCGCGTCCTCGGGCGCGGCGGGCGGCAACGTCTCGGTCGCAGGTTCCGTGGCGATCGCGATCGTCACCACCGACACGCTCGCCGCCGTGTACGGCACGCTCGTCCTCACCGGCGGCGATGTGACCCTGACCGCGCAGAGCGCGGTTGTCGGCACCGTCAGCGCGCTGCCGGTCGGCGCCGGCGCGAGCGGCACGGGTGACGCCGGGATCGGGGCATCCGTCGCCCTCACCCTCGACACGCACCGCACGACCGCGCTCATCGCCGACGGGGTCTCGCTCACCGGCGCCCGCACCCTGAAGCTCGAAGCCGCCGCGAGCGATGCCACCACCACCGACGCGAAGATGGGCGCCAAGGGCGGCGGCGTCGCCGTGGCCCCGGCCATCGCCATCGTGCTGTCGAACATCACGACTCTCGCCCGCATCGGCAGCGGCGTGCTGGTGGTCACGGGCGATGTCACCATCCGCGCGACGCAGCATGCCTCTGCGGCCACGACCGCGTCGGCCGCGGCCATCGCCACCGACGACGCCGCCATCGGCATCGCACTCGCGCTCACCATCGCCAACCACACCGTCACCGCTGCGCTCGGCCGCAACACCACGGCCGGAGGCGACCTCACGCTGCAGGCGTTCAGCTGGTCGTCCTCCAGCGGCCTCGCCACTGCGTCGGCCGCCGGAGCACCCGAGAACGACACGGATGCCGGGACGGGCGACCCCGCGACCGAGGGGGGCGCACCGGGCACCGGCGTCGATCAGCAGGTCACCGGGCAGCGGGGGTTCGGTGACGCCGTCGCGGGGGAGCACCCGGGCAGCGGTGGAAAGGGCGGCTCGGAGAACTCGGGGACCACGTCGACCCCGAAGGCCGAGACGAGCTCGGGCCCGGTGAATGTCGCGGCCGCGGTCGGCATCGTCATCGCCCCGATCCGCGCCCGGACGATCCTCGAGTCAGTGGTCACGACGATCGTCGCCGGCGGCACCGTCACCCTCGCCTCGTCGCAGAACACCGATGCGGCCTCGGGCGGCGACGGCTCGGCGTCCAAGGGCGGCGACGCGGCGATCGGCGTCGGCATCGCCATCACGTATGTCGATGTCCAGAACCGCGCGCTCGTTCCGGCGACCGTCACGATCACCGCGCACGACCTCGATGTGTCGGCGAAGATCACCGAGTACGGCGCCGATGCCGTCTCGACGGTCAGCGCCATCGCCTCCTCGGGTGCGGGGGGCGGCAAGGTGTCGGTGGCCGGCTCGGTCGCTCTCGGTCTCGTATGGTTCGACACGCTCGCGGCCGTCCGCGGAACCGTGGTCCTCACCGGAGGTGACGCCACCATCGCCGCAGGAGTCGCCGTCGACTCGACCGTCAAGGCGCTCGCGGCGGGCGAGGGGGTCGTCGCGACCGGCGACGCCGGGGTCGGGGCATCCTTCGCTCTCGCCTTCATCACCGTCGACACGCACGCCGGACTCGACGACGAGGTCTCGCTCACCGGTGCCCGCGACATCCAGATCGCCGCGTCCACGATCAGCCGCACCACGACGGAGGCGAGCATGGGGGCCAAGGGCGGCGACGTCACCGTTACCCCGGCCATCGCCATCACGCTCTCCAACGCCACCACGACAGCATCCATCGGCTCTCTCGCCTCGGGGCCCATCGTCGCCACCCGCAATGTGCTGATCGCGGCGATCCAGCACACCGCAGCGCACACCACGGCCGGTGCGGTGGCGAGCGAGGGCAAGGATGCTGCGGTCGGCGTCGCGATCGCCCTCAACTTCGCGTTCGACACGGTCACGGCCACGACGTTGCGCAGCATCACCGCCGCCGGCTGGATCTCGCTCAGCGCGGTGGGCTCGTCGCTGAACGGCGCGACCGCGAAGGCCTCCGCCAGCGGCGCTCCGGGCAAGAGCAGCGGAGACGCCCCGGCCGGCGGCGTCGACGGTCAGGTCGCCGAGCAGCGCGGATATGCCGACACCGCGAACAAGGATCAGGGCGGCGCGGGTGTGCGCAACAGCGGCAGCCCCTCGGCCTCGACCAGTGACGGCGGCGTCGCCGTCGCCGGCGCGGTCGCGCTGAACATCGCCGACACGCGCTTCGAGGCCTGGCTGCCCGACGGTCTCGCGCTGACCGCAGGTGGCCACGTGTGGCTGACCTCATCTGCGCAGGTCGACGGCATCGTGCAGGCTGACGGCACGGCGCTGGCGAAGAAGGATGCCGGGGTCGGCGTCGCGGTCGCGCTGAACCTCGTCTTCCTCTCCAACCGCGCCTGGGTCGGCGATGACACAGTCGTCGCCGGCAACGGCTTCACCGCCGCCGCGCTGCAGACGACGGTCGGCGCCGACACGACCCATGACTTCTCCGCGATCGCGAACGCGGGCGCCGGCTCCGAAGACGTGGGTGTCGCCGGAGCGCTCGCGCTGAACATCGTCACCGATCGCACCGAGGCGTGGATCCCGTCGTCGGCCGTCGTCGACTTCGGCACCGGCGACGTGCGCATCGCGGCCCAGAACCTCCGCACCGACACCGCCAAGGCGAAGGCCGATGCGAAGGGCGGCGGATCGTCCACCGGCGTGGGGGCGTCGGTGGCGATCAACGTCGTCGCCTCCGACATCACGCGTGCAGAGATCGAAGACGGCGCGGATGTCGCGGGCGGCGCGAACGTCACCGTCACCGCAGACCACACCGACACGGTCGTGGGCGAGGTCACCGCCGGCGCGAAGGGCGGCACCGCGATCGCTCCCGCCGTGGGCATCAACATCGTGCTGCCCGTCGTCCTCGCCCGCATCGGTACGCCCGGACCCCGCGCCTTCGTCGCCACCGGCGATGTCATCGTGCGGGCGACTCACGCCGGTTCGGTCTCGGTCACCGCAAACGCGGATGCCGCGGGGCAGGACGCCGTCGGAGCGATCATCGTCATCAATGTGGTCGACGTGGGCGTGCGCGCCGGGGTCGCCCGCAACGTCACCGCCGCCTCGCTGTGGCTGGTGGCAGCAGACGAATTGCATACGAGCGCGATCGGCACGGCGAGCGCGGGCGGAGCGGATCCCACCAAGACCGGCGGAGCGAGCGACTCCGATCAGCAGGCGCAGCACCAGCTCGACGGCACTCCCTCCACCAGCAGCAGCTCCTCGACGCTTCCGTCCGCGAGTGACAACGTCGACTCCGGCAACACCACCGCCGGCGGTCAGTCCGGGCAGTCCAGCGACGGAGTCGGCGTCGCCGCGGTCATCAGCGTCAACTGGGTCACTGTGGTCAGCAGCGCCACGCTCGCTCCTGACCTCACCGTGATCGTCACGGGGGTGTTCGCCGCCCTCGCCTCGAACGAGACGGATGCGACCGCCCGGGCGACCGGATCGGCCGCGAAGATCCAGAACGGCTCGAACATCGGCGCCGCTGTCGCGCTCAACGTCGTGAAGGTCACCGACCGCGGCTCGGTCGGCGCGGGCGCCGACATCACGGCGGGCTCCGTCGCGGTCACCGGACTCACCCCCTCCGGAACCCGCAACGACTTCCAGGCGTGGGGGATCGCTGCGGCGGGCGGCACGAGCGACACTTCCGTCGCCGGCTCCGTCGCCGTTCAGGTGCTGCTCCTCACCAACGAGGCCATCATCGGCGCCGGCACGACGCTGCGGGTCACCGGCGGCATCTCGCTGGATGCGAGCAACCCGATGGGGATGTCGGCGATCGCCGCCTCCGGAGCGCTCACCCTCGACGGCAACGCCGTCGGCGCCGGCATCGTCGTGCAGTACAGCACCTCCACGACGCGCGCCGTGATCGAGTCGACTTTCTCGGCGCCCACCGTGATCACGGCCGGGGGTGCGATCATCGGCCGGGCTACGGCATCCCTCGTCCCGCTCGCCGCCCCCGAGATCCCGCTGCTGGGCAGCCTCGGCGACTTCACCGGCGTCGCCCTCGGCGCAGCCGCGGGCAACGGCGACGTCGCCGTCGGCGGGTCGGTCATCGTCAACGTCATCGACCGCATCACGCACGCCGGCATCGGCGACGGCGCCTCCATCAACCAGGGGGTCGCACACCCCGCAGGGCAGGACCTCTCCTTCACCGCCGGCGATCAGACCACCTTCGTGGACGTCGCGGGGGCGCTGGGCCTGTCGACCGGTAGCGCCGGCATCGGCTTCGCCCTCATCGTCGGAGTGCACAACAAGGACGTCCGCGCCTGGATCGGCCTCGGCGTCGACGCCGACCTCGGCGGGTCCGTCTGGCTGATCTCCACCGCGGGCGAGAAGTTCACCGAGGTCGTCGCGGGCGGGGCGGCCGCCTCGGACGCCGGCATCGCGGGCTCGTTCGTGGTGCTAGTCGTGAACCAGGGATCGGATGCCGGAACCCGGGCCTACATCGACAGCACCGCGCAGTCGCCGACCTCGGTCCGGGCGCTCGGCGCGGTCACCCTCGCCGCCGCCGACCCGATGACGATGACCCTCTTCGCGGGGGCGATCGGCGCCGCGAGCACCGCCGGCATCGGCATCTCGTCCGTCGTGTTCGTCCGCACCGGCATCGTCGACGCGCGCGTCGGCGAGCGGGCCGAGCTGTGGGCGCGCGGCGGGACGGGCTTCTCGGCGACCGCCGCGCAGAGTGAGGACGAGTGGCTCGTCGCCGTCGGCGGCGGCGTGGGCGGTACGGCCGGTATCGCGGGAGCGGCCACCATCGGCGTGCAGAACAACACGACCCAGGCCCACCTCGACCGCGGCGTCACACTGGACGGAGTCGCCGCAGGCGGGAGTGCGGGTGCACGCCTCGCCGCGACCGACACCACGATCCTCCGCGGCATCGCCGGGCAGCTGGCCATCGGCGGCACCGCCGGCGTCGGGCTCGGCGCCGACGTCGAGGTCGTGAACAAGACGACCCAGGCGTGGATCGCCCCCGAAGCACTCGTCGCGGTCAGCGGCGATGTCACGATCGACGCGACTTCCGGCGAGGATGTCACGAGTGTCGCGGCCGGCGCGAGCGTCGGCGGTACGGCGGCCGTCTCGGCCAATGCCGCCGTCTCGGTCTACACGATCGTGACGAAGGCGTTCGTCGGGGAGGTCTGCTCCGGGCCGGCGACGGAGGCGGCGTGCGCGGCATCCCGTGCCGTCATCGTCGCCGGCGGGAGCGCCCGCGTGGCGGCGAACGAGATCCTCACGATGGACATCATCTCGGGCTCGGTCGCCGCCTCCGGCACCGCGTCGGTCGGACTCACCGCCGCGGTTCCGGTGCTCCACAAGACGACCACCGCCTTCATCGGCGACCTGTCGAGGGTCACCGCGCTCGGGGGCGGGTCGGGGCTCGCCGCGGCGGGCGCCTTCCAGATCTCGTACATCGACACGCGCTTCAACCCGCAGACCGCGATCGTCGGCGGCAATCAGCTCGAGCTCGGCTACGTCCACGGCATCGAGAACGGTCAGGCCGTCTCGTACGACGACGGCGGCGGTCAGTCGATCATCGGTCTCGCCCCCGGCGCGACCTATTACGCGATCGTCGATTCCTCCGCTCCGACCCGCCTGCGTCTCTCGCTCACCTCGGGCGGCCCGGCGATCGCGCTCGCCTCGCCCGCCCGCCCCGGCCAGTCGCACCGCATCTATCCGACCGACGAGGCCACGGTGCCGGGGCGCCCGGCGCCGTACTTCACGCCCCTCGCCGATGTCGACGGCGGCGCGAACATCGTGAACCTCCCGTACGACATCCCCGCGGGCGACTCGGATTCGAGCAGCTCGAGCGACGGTCCTACGCCGCTTGCGACCGGCGACGCCGTGGTCTACACCGCGGGCGGCGACACCCCGATCGGCGGGCTCGTCGACGGTGGCACCTATTACGTCATCGTCACCGGTGCGCACAGCTTCCGCCTCGCCGCGACCAAGTGCGACGCCGACCCGATGGCGAGCGGCTGCACCACCGGTGGCGTCACCACCATCGACCTCGACCCCTCGATCGCCCACGGCCGGGCGCACAGCTTCGTGCGCCAGGGCATGCAGCCCCCGGGAGACCCCGCCCGCATCACCGGCAAGCGCGTGCTCTCGCAGGCGCCCGGCGCGGTGTTCGGGGTGGCGGTGATCGCCAACAACAGCGACGAGATCCTCGCCGTGGGTGCGAGCGCGGCCGTCGCGGCGACCGCCGGAGTCGGGGTGGCGGGCAACGTCAACGTCGTCACCGCCCACACCGATGCGTTCATCGGCCGTGCGGCGCGCGTCAACGACGTGAACACGGGCGCGGCGCCGTGGCAGTCCGTGACGGTCGCAGCCTCCGGAGACTTCCGCCAGCTGATGGTCTCCGCGGCGCTCGGCGGCGGCATGGCCGGCATCGGTGTGAACGCGGCGGTGGATGTCGTGAACCTCACCGTCGACGCGACGATCCAGGACGGCGCGATCGTGCGGGCGGCGGGAGATGTCGCCCTCAGCGCCCGTGGCACCGAAGAGGTCGTGGCGGCCTCCGCATCGGCGGGTGCGGGCCTGGCCGGAGTCGGCGTCGCCGTCGCCGCGATCGTGGTGAACAGTCACACCTGGGCCACCACGGGTGCGGGCGTCCGCATCGATGCGGGTAACAACGTGCTGGTGCGCGCCGATGACGCGACCTCGGTGACGACGGTGTCGGGCGGCATCGGCGTCGGCTTCGTCGGCGGCGGCGCAGGGGTCGCGATGGTGGTCCTCACCAAGAGCACCCGGGCAACAGTGGGGGCCGGCAACATCCTCGACGCCCGGGCCGCCGGCGGCCTGCCGATCAGCGGGGTGCCGCTCGGCACCGCAACCGATTCCGCCTTCCCCGTCGGCACCCAGAGAGGTCTGGCCGTCGTCGCCACGAGTTCGCAGGACGTCTTCGGGATGGCGATCGCCGCCGGCGGCGGATTCGTCGGTGTCGCGGGTGCCGTCAACGTCACGTTGCTCACCGGCGACACGACTGCGACCATCGAAGCCGATGCGGTCGTCAACGCCGCTCGTGCCGGCGCGGGCAGCGCACAGGGCGTCTCGGTCTCGGCCGCAGACCGCACCGACACCTTCACGCTCGGCGGCGGGCTCGGCGTGGGATTCGTCGGGGTCGCCGGCGGCATCGACATCGGCGTCCTCGACGTGGCGGTGGCGGCCGGTATCGGCGATCGCGCCCAGGTCTGGGCGAGCGACGACATCCGCGTGCAGGCGATCTCGATCCGCAGCATCCAGACTTTTGCCCTCAGCTTCGGAGCCGGCGTCGTCGGGGTCGCCGGCTCGGTATCGGTCTGGAGCGTCGGCGTCGCCCCGAGCGGCTCGTACGACGACGGCGGCGGCGCGAAGGACGGCCTCTCCGGCAGCGGCAGCACCGCGCAGAACCAGGCTGATCAGTACGCATCCGGCGACGGATCCACGGGCTACGCCTCCATCCTCGGCGGCGCACAGGACAGCTCGGGCACGAACACGGCGAACCGCAAGCAGCAGGGACTCTCCGGCGCCCAGGCCGGCGTCGCCGGCGCCCGCCCCGGTGCCGGCGTGGTCACCTCCCGTCTCGCGGTCCCTGCGGTCCGCGGCACCACCAGCCGGGTCGGCGCGGGCGCAGTCCTCGTCGCCGGAGGGGATGTCGCGGTCACCGGCGTCGCGCGGGACAGCTTCTTCGGGCTCGCCGGTTCCGGCAGCGGCGGCATCGGCGCGGTGGGGCTCTCGCTCATCGTCGCGAACCTCCACACGGTCGTGGATGCCGGCATCGAATCCGGTGCGGTGATCCGCGCGGGTGGCGGCGTGACCGTCTCGGCTCAGGCGCGCGAGCGCAGCGAGACGTGGGCGTTCTCGGGGCAGGCGGCCGGCGTCGCCATCGGCGGCCAGATCATCGTGCTGAACACCGACTCCCGTCAGCGCGCGCACATCGACGACGGCTCGTCGATCCCCGCAGCGGGCGGCACCATCGCGGTCATCGCGGGCGCCGACCGCCGGGTCACCCCTACCGCGTTCGGCATCACGCTCGCGATCGCGACCGGCGGGGCTGCGATGGCCTTCGCCGACGTCACCGGCGACACAGTCGCCCGCATCGGCGCGGCCGACCTCGGATCCGTCACCCCCGTCGGCGGGATCTCGATCGCCGCAACCTCCACGATCGTCGTGCCGGTCCTGGTGTTCTCCGTCGCCCTCGGCGTCGCCGGCGCGCTCAACGGCGCCGCCGCCACCGCGACGGTGTCCGGTCGCACCGCGACGGAGTACTCCGGTACCGCCCGGGTTGCCGGCGCCGTCTCGATCGTCGCCGACGCGACCAACACCGTCGAAACCGAGACGGCCAACGCACAGGCCGGCGCGGTGACGGTCGGCATCACCTTCGCCCGTTCGAACATCTCGCGCGCGACGACCGCGCTGGTGACCCCCGGCGCGTGGATTTCCAGCGGCGGGGGCATCGGGCTCCGCTCCACTTCGCACAACCACGTCGACGCCGACATGATCGGTGGCAGCTTCGCGGGCGTCGCCGCGCTCCTGATGGACCCCGAGGCGCACGTCACCGGAGCGACCGAGGCGCGTTTCGGCGGCAACGTCGCCGACAGCGGTTCGCTCGTCGTCGAAGCCCAGGGGCAGAACCGCGCCACCGCCCACGCGCTGGTCGCGAGCATCGGCATCCTCGGCACGGGCCAGGGTGTGAACGTCGACGCGCAGGTCGCCCCCTCGGCATCGGTGCGGGCGTTCATCGAGACCGGCACGGTGTTCAGTCGCGGCCTCGTCGCCGTCCGCGCCGTGACACTGCTCGACGGCGCGGGCGGCAACATCGCCACCGCCAAGATCGAGGCATTCGCGGGTGGACTCGTCGCTGTCGGCAGCTACGTCGCCAGCGCGCTGCTCGAGGGAGCCACGACCGCCGAGCTGTCCAGCACCGTGGGTGGCTCCGGGTCCATCGAGGCCACCGCCGACAGTCGTTCGGCGGCTGCCGCGCAGTCCCGCGCCGCCACCGTCGGACTCTTCACCGTCTCGGCATCCGTCGTCGATGCCGAGGTGAGCGAATCCGCGCAGACCCGCGCCTCCATCTTCGGATCCGTCTGGTCGAGCGGCGCCACCACGATCCGCGCGCACGCCTCGAACACCGCGGATGCGACCACGGATGCGGCGTCGGTCGGTCTCCTCAACGTCGGGGTCACGCTTCCGAGCGCTGTCATCGGGGCCGGCACGATCGCAGAGCTGCGCGCGGGTCTGGTCGGCAATGGACTCACCGTCGATGCGAGCGGGTCGAACGCGGCGACCACGAAGGTCGACTACGTCTCGGTCGGATTCATCAGTGGCGGCATCGGCGGGGCGAACGCGCTCGTGCTCGACGCCGCCGCGATCCGTGCGATCGTCGCCACCGGCTCCGCACAGGTGTACGCCGCGCCCGGCGCCGTCTCAGTCACCGCCACCTCCGCCAACACCGCCACCTCCACGATGGTGAAAACCGAGGTCTCCGCCTTCACCATCGGCGGTCTGCTGCCGGTCGCGACGGTCTCCGCCGCCACTTCGGCCGCGTTCGACTCGGGGCCCGCGTCGTCGGGGTCGTTCACCGTCGCCGCCTCCTCCCTG
Source organism: uncultured Microbacterium sp. (assembly GCF_964244775.1). Taxonomy (NCBI): domain Bacteria; kingdom Bacillati; phylum Actinomycetota; class Actinomycetes; order Micrococcales; family Microbacteriaceae; genus Microbacterium; species uncultured Microbacterium sp. The sequence goes on along the minus strand of NZ_CAXTJR010000004.1, from coordinate 52,596 downwards.
AACGGGGTCGACGCGACCGCGAAGCTCTTCTCACTCTCGATCGCCGGGATCCGCGGCACGATCGCGACCGCGACGATCGAGAACTCCGCGGCCACGACGGCGATCGTCGGCGGCGGAGTCAGCCTCGCGGCGTCCGGCGCCGTGTCGGTGCGCGCCGAGAACCGTGCGGGCACGCATGTGCGGACCGACATCGACAGCGCGGGGGGAGCACTTCTGGATGCCGGACTGTTCGGCGCCACCTCCGTCACCGGCGCTGCGGTCACCGCAGCGTTCGACGGCTCGGTCACCAGCTCCGGATCCGTCGCCGTGGTCGCTGCCGGCGGAGCCACGGTCACCACCCACCTCTCCGCCCTGTCGATCGGACTCCTCAGCATCAGCGGCAGCGCGGTCAGGGCTGCGATCACGGATGCCGCGGCCGTGACCGCTCGCTATGGCGCGGGCTTCCTCGTCACGAGCGGGGCGGTCGAGGTCGGCGCGTCAGCGACGGACATCGCGACGGCCGAGACCGACATGGCCTCCGGCGGTGCGATCGTCGTGGGCGTCACGGTCCCGAGCTCGACGATCGCCTCCGCCGTCACGGCAGACTCCTCCGCGCGGCAGTTCGGCGGGAACGCCGTCACGGTTCATGCCGACGCGACCCGCACGGCGAACACCACGTCGGGGGCGATCTCGTTCTCGCTCATCGGGGTCGCGCACTCGTCGGGTGAGGCGCGCATCACCTCCGCCGCCCTCACGCAGGCCCGCATCCTCCCCGGCGCCACGATAGATGCGCCGGATGCCGCGGTGACGGTCACCGCCACCGCGCACAACGCCGCAACCGCCGCGGGCGGCGGCATCAACGTCGGGCTGCTTCTGGCGGCCACCAACACCGAGCCGCTCGCCCAGATCGACGCATCGACCTTCGCCCACATGCAGGCCGCGATCCAGGGCGCCGTCGCCGGCTCGGCCGGTGCCGCCGCGCTCACCGTCAAGGCCAGCTCGACCGACGCGGCGGACGCATCGCTGGTCAACTACACCGGCGGCACGATCTCGATCGAGACCGGCCGCGCGCGGGCGACGGTGGCCACCACGACCGAGACGCTGGTGGGCAACGGCGCACCGATCTACGTACGCGGCAACGTCTGGGTCGGTGTCGAGGAGCAGCCGGTCTCGCGCTCGTACGCCCGCACGTTCTCGGGTGGCGCGCTGTCGATCAGCACCAACCACGCCACCGCCACCACCACCCCGACGGTGCGCCTGCGGATCGTGCCGAACACCACGATCGGCGCCGGCGGCACCGTCACCCTCGATGCTCGCCAGAATTCCGCCACTCCCGTCATCCCGCCCGGCATCGTTTTCGACGCCGTCACCGGGGTCGACGGCGGCAACGAGACGATCACCGTGAACGGCGCGCACAACCTCGACACCGGCGGCAGCGTCGCCTACTCCAAGGGCGACGGCAACACCGCCGTGGGCGGGCTCGCCGACGGCGCCCGCTACAACGTGATCGTCGTGGACGCCGACACGATCCAGCTCGGGTCGACCTTCGAGGGCCAGCACATCGATGTCGACAGCGACATCATCACGTTCGGCCGCACCGTGGGAGGCGACTTCACCGCACTGCCGCACAACTTCGCCGACGGACAGCGCGTCATCTACTCGCCCCTGGCAGGGGGCGCCGCCGCCGGGCTCGTCAGCGGTCGCACCTACATCGTCCGCGTGCTGGACGAGTTCCGCATCCAACTCATCGACTCCACGACGCCGCAGGCGCCTGTCGACTTCACCGGCCTGTCGATCATCGGCGGCAGGGTCGTCGTCGCCAACAGCTACACCGACGGTCAGCTGCTCCAGTACGTCGCCCCCGACGCCAAGGCGACCTTCGCGAGCAACCGCGTCGACATCGTGCTGAGCGCCGACGGCACCCCCGAACGCGTCGGCGGCACCGGCTCGGCCTACGTGACGCAGGACAACAACAGGATCGCGCTGCGCGCCCACACGTTCACGACCGGCCAGGAGGTCGTGTACCGCGCCAACGGCTCGGCCATGAACGGCCTGAGCAATGACACGCACTACTGGGTGATCGTCGTGGGCCCGAACGAGATCCAGCTGGCCGCGACGTACTGCGAGGCCGTCGGCACCTGCCCCGACCCGGGCAACCCCGGCTTCGCCATCGCGGTGAAGGCGCGCGAGCTGGCCCCCGACCTCTCGGCGGGCGGCCTGAGCGTGCAGCACGGCCTCTACGTGCCGGGCCAGCAGCCGGTCGCCGGCATCCAGAACGGCCAGCGCGTCTACGTGTACGACGCGAACCCCACGTCGTTCCAGGTCTCACTGTTCAGCGGCTTCCTCGCCCCGCTCGGCGTGCTCCCGCTCACCGGCAACGGCAGCTTCGGCACGAGCCACTTCGTCCCTGCGGTCGTCGACCTCGGCTCGAACACCTTCAACCTGCCGCACAAGCTCGTGATCGATCTGACCTCGACCGGCACGGGCTCGCAGCAGCTGCATTCGCAGCCCCTCACCCCGACCCTGCCGGACGGCGGCGTCTACAGCGAGGCGAAGGTCTACGGCGAGGGCGTCGGGTTCATCGCCTCCGACAAGGGCTACCCGACGACGAACTACGTGGCGAACCTCGAGCTCACCGTCGACGAGGGCGTGCACATCACCGCGGGCGGCGACATCTCCATCTCCTCCTCCTCCGTCGCCGCGGCCTTCACCGACGGCTCCTCCGCGGGTCTCGGCTTCGTCGGGATCGGCGCCGCGCACGCCGAAGTGCGTGCCACCTCGAACGCCACCGTCTGGCTCAAGGCCGGGTCCGACATCCGCTCAACGGGTGGCAGCGTCCGCATCACTCCGAAGACGGTCGCCAGTGGGAACGCGACGGCCCGTTCGCAGGCGGGCGGCTTCGGCCACGGCGTCGACTCCGAGACGTTCGGACGCATCGACGTCACGGCCAAGACGATCCTCGATGGCACGATCATCGCCTGGAACGACATCGAGGCCGCCGCCACCAGCGGCATGCTGGCCCAGCTGCGTGCGTCGGCGTCGGGTGGATCGTTCGCCGGCAGCTCGTCGTCGGGGGAGTGCGGCAACACCGAGTGCCACCTCGACGCGACCAACCACGAGACGAGCCTCACCGTCGGCGGTGGCGCCTACCTCGAGGCTGACAATGTGACGCTCACCGCCGAGTTCGTCTCCTCCAACCTGCTGGATGAGAACCGCTCCAACGGCGACGGCGCCTTCGAAGACTCGGATGCCTCGTCCGACGCGCGGCTGCACTCCTTCGTGCACGTCCAACTCAACGATCACGCGAAGATCGTCGGCTGGCAGACGGTCACGATCACCGCGCAGCACCGCGGTATCGAAGTGAAGGCGTACGCCCGGGCATCATGCGGCTGCTTCGGCGGAGACAGTGACGCCGACGCCTACATGCTGTACGACGCGACCTCGAGCGTCACCGCGCAGGCCGGGGTCCGCATCCGCACCGCCACGCTGCTCGTCCGCGCCGTGCACGAGCTCATCAACACCGTCCACGACGCCTCCACCGACGGCGGCTTCATCGACTTCGGCGGCAGTGACAGCGGCGAGGGCAACTACCGCTACCGCACGATCGAGTGGAACGCCGACGTGGTGCTCCATGCGCCCGATCCCACGCTGATCGTGGATGCCGCCGGAAAGATCGTCAAGAAGTACGGCGTCACCGTGCGCGACACGAACAATGTGATCTACAACCTCAACGACGTGGTCCCTGTCGGCCAGGCGATCATCGTCGACCCGATCGAGAACACCGGCGGCGGGCGGGCGACGTACTTCATCAACAACACGTCCGGCTCGGCGCCTCCGGGAACCCTCACGGGCGACCAGGGCACCCTGCAGGTCCAGAACACGTTCGATGCGGTGCGGATCCACAACTACTCGAGCCGCGATCTGAGGGTGAACGGCATCAGCGTCGTCAACCTCGACCACGTCGGCGCGACGGTCGACGTCCAGGCCGAGATCTCCACCGCTTTCCGCTTCCGGATCGGCACGCCGATCTTCGCTCCGACGTTCGTCGACATCGCGAACTGGGATGGCGCGGGTCTGCCCGACATCACGCTCAACGGCTACATCGACAACCCGATCGGCACCACCCGCATCATCAACGAGCACGGCGACATCCTCGCCACCGGCACCGGCAGCATGCGCACCAACATCGCCGAGCTGCACGCCAACCGAGGCACCATCGGCCAGAAGTTCACGTTCTTCGGCTTCTCGTTCCGCCTGCCGATCCCGATCGTGCTGGTCCAGAGCGACTTCATCGTGGACGACCTCGACCCGACGCGACCGGTCGGGCTCGTCGCCGATGCCCGTGACGATGTCGTGCTCGATCTCACGTACAGTGCGCGCCAGCCCGTCGGTTCGCCGTACGCCGCCGACGCCTTCCGCCCGGTCCTGGGGCCCATCCACGCCGGCCGCGACATCGACATCGTCGTGCACGACTCGCTGCGGGGCTCTGACGTGCCGCCGATGGTCTCCTACCTCGTGCAGGTCAACGTCGTCATCCCGCCCGACCTCGTGACCCTGGTGGGTGCGTCGGGCCAGTACCACACCTACTTCCACCCGGACCCGGCGCCGTGGGGCGGCTTCAGCGACCCCGTCCTCGTCGCGTGGGGAACGCTCAACTCGTTCGCCCCGGTCACCGCGTACACGTTCCCCGATCTCAGCGCCGGCGACGACATCATCGTCCTGCACACCGAGCTGCGGACGCTCATCTCGTTCACGGTCACCTCGGACGTCGATGCGACGCTGTTCAGCCTGCGCTTTCCGACGCAGCCCTACTCCGTGAGCGACGGCGACGGAGAGATCACCGAGTACACCAACGGCTTCATCGTCGACCACGAGAGAATCGGCGACCTGCGGGTCGGCACGATCACCTCCACCACCGACGACGTCAGCCTCGACGTCACCCCTGCGGTCGATCAGGCGACAGCATCCATCCTCGACACGGGGCTGATCGACGACGGAACGTTCCGCGTCGGCGGCCGCACGATCATCCTGCTCGCCGGTCTCGTGAGCGGTCGCATCGGCGGGGCGGATGCGACTCCCGACTTCCTCGAGATCCGCTCGTCGCTGTCCGGACGCGGGCGGGTCATCGCCCTCGCCGCCGGCAACGTGCTTCTGGATCAGGTCGCCGGTGACCTGTACGTCGGATTGGCCGCCAGCCTCGACGAGAATGTCGCGCTGCGCACCCGCTCCGGCGGCATCCTCGACGACGTCGAGAACGGCGCCACACGCGTGATCGGGCACGACATCGACCTCATCGCGGTGGGGGGCACCATCGGCGCCGACAGTCCTGACCGCTCGGCCGACCTCGTGATCGACACCGCGGTCGACGGCCGGCTGTTCGCGGAATCGAGTCCCGCGCCGGCCGTGCTCTCCGTCCCGCCCACGGGCGTGTTCGTGGCAGAGGCGACGGGATCGCTGTCGGTGCTGCGCGCCACCGCGTCCACCGGTGATGTGCGCCTGACCGTGCCCTTCGTCGCCGGCGGCGTCGACGAGTCGCTGTTCGTGATCACGGACGGCGAGACGATCGACGGGCTTCAGTCGATCGTCGATGACGGCCTCGTCTTCGCCGGAGGCGACGTGACCCTCCTCGTCGGCCAGGACGTGGTCGCGCCGCTTCACACGGTCATCGCCGGCACGACCGTCACGATCCACGCGTCGTTCGGTCAGACCTCGGCGTCCGACGGCGGCTCTGGCCTGTTCTTCGGCGGCGCCGTCCTCGCGGGCGAGTCGATCGTGATCGACAGCGGCGTCGGCGACGACGGGTACCTCTTCACCGGGCTCGTGCTCGGTGGGTCGATCCACATCTTCTCCGACGCGGGCGACGACGTCCTCGTTCTGCTCGGGATCGTGGTGGCGCTCGACTCGGTCGAGATCGGCACCGGCGACGGCGACGACTTCGTCTACATCACCGGGCTCCTCACCGGACACCCGACCGAGATCTACGGCGGCCGCGGTGACGACACCTTCGTCTTCGTCGAGACGTACCTCGGCGGACACACCCTCGTCTACGGAGGAGCGTCCGCGATATCGTCCGGCGATGACGGCGACGATTCGTTCTTCGTGTCGCGCCTGCAGACGATGACCGGCACGCACATCGCCGCACCGGGAGACGATTTCGACGGCACCGAGGTCCGCGACGCCCTCGTGCTGTTCGGCCAGGGCGGCGACAACACCTTCTCCATTCAGACGTGGGGCGCCGGCGACCCCGATCCCGACGGCCACGACTACGTCATCGTCGTCCGAGGCGGTGGCGTGCGTCAGGGCGGGCAGAACAACCTCACGATCGACGGGACGGATGCGGCGGACGTGTTCCTGTTCCGTGCGATCGCCGCCATCGCCGAGCAGCCCGACGCGAAGCGCCCGGCGATCGTCGCCTCGGTCGACGCGGGGGCGGGCACCGTCGAGCGCATCGTCTACGACGAAGGCATCAACTCCCGCCTGACCGTCAACGGCTACGACGGCGACGACGTGTTCGTCTTCGACGACAACTCCGCTCTGACGACCGTCTACGGCGGCGACGGCGACGACACCTTCGTCGTCGGGCAGTTCTTCGCCACGCCCCGGATCGAGCCCGACGTGCAGCCCGGCGACGCGTTCACGACGCTCCAGACCGAGTTCGGCTACGAGAGCCCCGGTGTCTCTCTCCCGACCGTCCTGTACGGAGGGGCGGGCGATGACCTCTTCCTCATCAACGGGCATTCGGCCGAGCTGCGCGTGGAGGCCACGACAGGCAACGACGTGTTCCGCATCCTTGCGGTCCGGCTCCTGGACGCCACGTACCGCGTCGACGGCCTGCTGTCATTGGATGGCGGGGCCGACCTCTCCACCGTCGAGGTGCGCGCCGCGGGGCCTGTGACCGACATCGCGGTCCAGATCAACGCGGTAGCGCGCACGGGGCTGGTCATCGGTGCGGGGCTCGACATCGACCTCTACAACATCGGGGCTCCGACCATCGTCTCCGCCCCGTTCGTGCCCGCGACACCGACGGGGCTGCAGACCGACACCCTCGCGCCGGCGCTTCCCCTCGTGATCGCCGTGCCCCCGCGCCTGGACGGCGCCGGCATCGTGGTCGTGGTCGAGTCCGACGGCTCCACGACGCTCGTGCCCGGCGTCAAGGAGACCGACAGCTACACCATCGCGCTGGCGACCCCGCCGACCGAACGCGTCTACATCACGATCTCGAGCGCATTCGGTGGCGGCACTCCGTACGCCGAGATCTCGATCGACGGCGGACTCACCTTCCACGACCAGGTGATCCTGATCTTCGAGGCGGGCCAGACCGGACCCAAGACCGTCATCGTGCGGCTCATCCCGACCGTCGAGCCGCTCGCCTTCTCGATCTTCGCCCTCGCCCCCACCGCCGAGGTCGGCCCCGGCATGGTGGTGCAGACCGTGAGTCACGTCATCTCCAGCGACGACCCCCTCTACGACCACGCACCCGTCCGCAACGTCTACATCAACCTCACACCGTTCGAGCCGACTCCGCCGAATCCCCCCGTCCCGCCCGCGCCGCCGGTGCCGGACAATGGCGGAGCCCAGCCCGCGGGCAACGGCTCCTCGGGGGACACGCTTGCGGCGACCGGATCGAGCGGGGCGGAGATGGCCATGCTCATCGCCTTCGCGATCCTGCTGCTCGCAGCGGGCGGGATGCTCGTGGCTCGCCGCCGTCGCCGGGTCTGAGCCTCTCAGTCGGTCGTAAGGTGAAGTCATGCCATTGACCGGAGAATACAAGCCGAGCACCGCCGAGTGGGCCCGCGTGCAGGCCGAGCAGTACGAGGCGTCCGGCGGCGCCGAGGCGAACGAGATGCGCGGTAAACCGATCATCGTGCTCACCACCGTCGGTGCGAAGACCGGCGCGCTGCGAAAGACCGCCCTCATGCGCGTCGAGCACGACGGAAGCTACGCGGTCGTCGCCTCGAAGGGCGGGGCGCCCGACGAACCGCGCTGGGGCGGCAACATGCGCAAGAACCCGCACGTCGAACTCCAAGACGGTGCCGTCACGCGCGACTACCTCGCGCGCGAGGTCTCCGGCGACGAGCGCGCGGAGTGGTGGGGTCATGCCACCGCGGTCTGGCCGGCCTACGACGACTACCAGAAGAAGACCGACCGGCTGATCGCGGTCTTCGTACTCGAGCCCATCGCCTGACGGGGAGCCTTGCCCACACGGGCGTGGGGGCGGGGATCGGCGAGGCTCGCTGGGTAGTGTCGTGGAGGCATGAATCGGGTTCTCGTCGCGTTCCTCGCGGCCTTCGACGCCGCGCTCGCGGTCGCCGTCGGCCTCGCCGTCGTGCTCGCGCCGCTGACCGTGCTGTGGGTGATCGGCCTGGGTCAGGCCGACTGGTCGGCGCTCTGGCCGGCGAGCGCGACGATCTGGCAGTTCGGCAACCTCGTGCCGGTCCTGATCACGTTGCCGCCGGACTACCTGGCCGTGACGGGGATCGATCCGGCCGCAGCATCCTTCTGGATCTCTCTCGCCCCGCTCGGATTCGCGGCCTTCACCGCCATCTTCGCCGCGCGCTCGGGTGCGCGGGCGTCGCGCGCCGATGCCTGGCTCACGGGCGTCGTGGCTGGGGGGCTGGTGTTCGGCGCCCTCGCCGCACTCGTCGCCCTCAGCGCGCGCACGTCGATCGCGGCGATCCACCTCTGGCAAGCCGTGCTCTTCCCCACGCTCGTGTTCGTGGTCGCCGCGCTCATCGGCGCCCTGGTGGTCGAATGGCGCGAGGCGAGCGCGGGCCCGGTCGCGCACCTGCGCGATCGCATCGAGGCGCGCGCCGACGGCTGGGGCGATGTGCCCGGGCTCACCGTCCGCGGGGCGACCGCCGTCCTCGTCGGCCTCATCGGTGCGGGCGCGCTCGTGGTCGCCGTGTCGCTGATGCTCCGCGGCGGCGAGGTGATCGCGCTCTTCGAATCGGGCAACATGGAGGCCCTCGGGGCGACCATGACCACGCTCGCGCAGCTCGCGTACCTGCCGACGGTCGTCGTCTGGGGACTCTCCTTCGTCGCCGGGCCCGGGTTCTCGCTCGGCGTCGGCACCTCCGTGTCGCCGGCCGGCACCCAGCTCGGCGTGGTCCCCGGCATCCCGCTGCTCGGCGCGATCCCCGACACGGTGTCGTCGTGGCTCCTGCTGCTGGCTCTGATCCCGGTCGCGCTCGGTGCCTTCGCGGGATGGATCGTCCGCTCGCGTCTGGTTCGGCCCGGTCTGGTTCGGGCCGGGGAGCGCGGCACGGCCGACCGCGGCGCGGCCGAGCGCGCCGAGCCGATCACCGTGCGGCTCACCCTCGCGGTCGCGATCGCCGCACTGTCGGCGGCAGGCGCAGCCCTCCTCTCCGTGCTCGCCTCCGGCGCCCTCGGCCCGGGGCGGCTCGCCGAGGTGGGCCCGCAGCCGGGGCCCGTCGCGCTCGCGGTCGGGCTGGAGGTGCTCCTGGGTGCCGGCATCCTGCTGCTCTCGCCCCGGCCGCATCGCCCCGCCCCTCGGCCACTCCAGGCGCAGCAGCCGGTGTCGGAGCCCGCTCCGGCCCTCACGGCGGACATGGCCCAGGACGCGCAGACCGCCCCTATCGAACGAGGCACCCAGGGCCGCCGCCCCGTCGTCCGGTCGGTCTGCCGCCGATAGACTGACGGCGTGCTCACGGTCGCCGTCCTCATCTCGGGCGCGGGCTCCAATCTGCGGGCGCTTCTGGATGCTGCGGCCGCCGCCGATTACCCCGCCCGGGTCATCGTGGTCGGGGCCGATCGCGAGGCCGACGGGTTCGCGCACGCGGAGGCCTACGGCATCCCCACCTTCCTCGTCCCGTGGCGCGAGTTCGACTCGCGCGATGACTGGGGCAGGGAACTCGCCGCGCAGCTGGAGGTGTGGCAGCCCGACCTGGTCGTGCTCAGCGGGCTGATGCGCCTGCTGCCGCACGGCGTGGTCGAGGCGTGGTCGCCGCGGATCATCAACACCCACCCGGCCTATCTGCCCGAGTTCCCCGGCGCGCACGGCGTGCGCGACGCGCTGGCGGCAGGGGCGACGCAGACCGGTGCGAGCATCATCGTCGTGGACGACGGCATCGACGACGGGCCGATCCTGGCCCAGGAGCGCGTGCCCGTGCTCCCGGGCGACGACGAGCACGCACTGCACGAACGCATCAAGCCCGTCGAACGGCGACTCCTGATCGACGTCGTCCGGCGCATCGCGACCGGCGAGCTCGACCTCGCTGCCGCGACATCGACGTCATCCTGACCGAACCCCGAGGAGCCCCCCATGGCCGGACCGAGCCACGATCCCTCTCTGTACCGTCACCGCGATCTCGTCCCGGTGCGGCGTGCGCTGATCTCGGTCAGCGACAAGACCGATCTGCTGCGCCTGGCCGAGGCGCTCGTCGCGAGCGATGTCGAGATCGTCTCGACGGGCGGATCGGCACGGATGCTGCGCGACGCCGGCTTCGCCGTGACCGACGTGTCGGCGATCACGGGCTTCCCCGAGTCGCTCGACGGCCGGGTCAAGACGCTGCACCCCGGCGTGCACGCCGGACTCCTCGCCGACCTGCGACTCGAGGACCACGCCCGCCAGCTGGCCGATCTCGACATCCAGCCCTTCGAGCTCGTCGTGGTGAACCTGTACCCGTTCGTCGAGACCGTGGCCTCGGGAGCCCAGGGCGACGACGTCGTCGAGCAGATCGACATCGGCGGCCCTGCGATGGTGCGCGCCTCCGCGAAGAACTACGCCAACGTGGCGATCGTGGTCTCGCCCGAGTCGTATCCGGGGATCATCGAGGCGCTCGGCAGCGGAGGAACCAGTCTCGCGCAGCGCAAGCAGCTGGCCGCCCGCGCGTTCGCGCACACGTGCGAGTACGACCGCGCGGTCGCCACCTGGTTCACCGAGGGAACCTTGACCGCCGACGCCGACCTGCCCCAGCACCTCACCATGAAGGCCGAGCGACTCGCCACCCTGCGATACGGCGAGAACTCGCACCAGCGCGCGGCGATCTACACGCGGCTCGGCGGTCACGGCATCGCGCAGGCGACGCAGCTGCAGGGCAAGGAGATGTCGTACAACAACTACGTCGACGCCGATGCGGCCCTCCGCGCCGCTTTCGACATGGTCAAGCCGGCCGTCGCGATCATCAAGCACGCGAATCCGTGCGGCATCGCGGTGGCCGCCCCCAACGCCCTCGACCCGATCGCCAGCGCCCACCTGCGCGCGCACGAGTGCGACCCGGTCTCCGCGTTCGGCGGCGTGATCGCCGCGAACCGGACCGTCACGCTGAAGATGGCCGAAAACCTCCGCGACATCTTCACCGAGGTGATCGTGGCCCCCGACTTCGAGCCGGCGGCGCTGGAGGTCTTCGCCCTGAAGAAGAACCTGCGTGTGCTGCAGCTGCCCGGCGACTGGCGCCAGGAGCGCATGGACGTGCGCCTCGTCTCGGGGGGCCTGCTCCTGCAGGACGCCGATCGCTTCCCGGACGACATCGAGTCGGTGGCCAGGGACTGGCAGCTCGTGTCGGGGGAGCGCCCACAGGACGACGAGATGATCAACCTGACCTTCGCGTGGAAGGCCTGTCGCGCCGTCAAGTCGAACGCGATCGTGCTGGCGAAGGGCTCGGCCACCGTCGGGATCGGCATGGGCCAGGTGAACAGGGTCGATTCGTGCCGGCTCGCGGTCGAGCGGGCGGGGGATCGCGCCGCGGGGTCGACCGCAGCATCCGATGCCTTCTTCCCGTTCGCGGACGGCCCGCAGGTGCTGCTGGATGCCGGCATCACGACGATCATCCAGCCCGGCGGTTCCGTGCGCGACGACGAAGTGATCGCCGCCGCCCGCGCGGCGGGCGTGACGATGTTCTTCACCGGGGAGCGTCACTTCTTCCACTGATCCGCGCCAGCGCACGCGGCGGTGATCGAGTAGGCGCGCCAGTTCACCCGGCGGTGATCGAGTAGGCGCGCCAGCGCACTCGGCGGTGATCGAGTAGGCGCGCCAGCTCACCCGGCGGTGATCGAGTAGGCGCGCCAGCGCCGTATCGAGATCAGGGCCCGCGTACTACGTCAGTCCGGCTGATCTCGATACGCTCGCAAGCTCGCTACTCGATCACCGCAGGGGGACTCGCAAGCTCGCTCGATCACCGCATCGCGCGCCCCAGCGATGTCCGATTTCCGCGAGCCACCATCGCAGGGTCGTGTCAGGCTGGGGGTCATGAGCATGCAGATGTCGTTCGATGAGCGCTACCGCGCGATCGATTCGCGCGACGCGCGCTTCGACGGCCAGTTCGTCACCGCCGTGCGCTCCACCGGCATCTACTGCCGACCGAGCTGCCCCGCCCGCACCCCCAAGCCCGCGAACGTGACGTTCTACCCCACGAGCGCCGCGGCACACGAGGCCGGGTACCGCGCGTGCAAACGATGCCTCCCCGAGGCCGCGCCTGGCTCGCCGGAGTGGAATCTGCGCAGCGACACGGCGGGCCGCGCGATGCGGCTCATCGCCGATGGCGTGGTCGAGCGCGAGGGCGTCCCCGGGCTCGCCGCCCGCCTGGGCTACTCGCCGCGCCATCTCACCCGGCTGCTCACGTCCGAGCTGGGGGCAGGCCCGCTCGCGCTGAGCCGCGCGCAGCGCGCGCACACCGCCCGCATGCTGCTGGTCGGCACCGACCTGCCGGCCGCCGATGTCGCCTTCTCGGCCGGCTTCGCCAGCGTGCGTCAGTTCAACGACACGATCCGCGAGGTGTTCGGGATGACGCCGCTCGCGCTGCGGGCGCGCCGGCATGCCCTTGAGACGCGCGCTCTGGAGGCGCACGCACCCGGCGCGATCGATCTCGTGCTGCCCCACCGCGGCCCGCTCGATGCCGAAGGTCTCTTCGCGTGGATGGCGGCGCGGGCGATCCCCGGCGTCGAGACCGCCACGCCTTCGTCCTTCGCGCGCATGCTTCGGCTTCCCGGCGGCCCCGCGTGGTTCCGGCTGCGGCTCGATCAGGCCGGCCGCGTTCGCCTGAGCGCACGGCTCCCGCACCTCGGTGACCTCACGACGCTCGTGTCACGCGCACGTCGGCTCTTCGATCTGGATGCCGACCCGATCGCCGTCGACGAGGCGCTGGCGCAGCATCCCGAACTGGCACTGCTCGTCGGCGCGGTCCCGGGAATCCGGGTGCCCGGCGCCGCCGACCCGCACGAGATGCTCATCCGGGCGATGATCGGCCAGCAGATCACGGTGGCCGCGGCCCGCACCGCGCTCACCCGGCTCACCGATGAGCTCGGCGAGACGGTCGAGGGGTCGGACGGCGACGACCGGCTGTTCCCCACGATGGCGGCGATCGCCGAGCGCGGCCACGAGGTCCTGCGCGGCCCGGCCGCCCGGATCCGCGCCGTCACGGGGGCTGCCGCCGCGCTCGCCGACGGCTCGCTCACCCTCACGACCGGCGACGACGGAGCCGACCAGCGCGCCGCGCTCCTGGCGCTTCCCGGTGTGGGGCCGTGGACAGCCGACTATGTGCGCATGCGCGTGCTCGGCGATCCCGACGTGTTCCTGCCGGGCGACGTCGCCGTGCGCGCGGGGGCGGCGGCCACCGGCATCCCCTCCGCACCCACCACCCTCACCGCCTGGGCTGCCCGCACGGCCCCCTGGCGCTCGTACCTCACCGCACATCTCTGGCGCGCGGTGCCCCCGCGTGTCACAACTCCGCCTCGCCGGCGCCCGCCGGCCGACACCGCCCCGCAGTCACGCTGACCCACCGACCCTCGCCCCGCCCGAAGGCGGAGTTATGACACACCCCGCAGGAGTACCCATGACCAACGCAGCGACCGTCCAGACCATCGACACCCCCGACGGCCCTTTCACGATCGTCTCCGACGCCCAGGGCAGGGTGCTCGCGTCGGGCTGGACCGCCGACCTCGAGGTCGCCCTCGCGCGCATCCCCGCCGCGGCTCGTCCGACCGAGGTGCACGAAGGGCGCACGGATGCTGCGACCGCCGCCCTGGCCTACTACGCCGGCGACATCTCGGCGATCGACACCGTGCCGGTGTGGCAGCCCGGCACGGCGATGCAGCACGCCGGGTGGGACGCCCTGCGCACGATCACGCCGGGCGCGCCGCTCAGCTACACCGAGTTCGCGGCTCAGCTCGGAGCTCCGCGCGCGGTGCGGGCCGCGGCATCCATCTGCGCACGCAACGCGCCCGCGCTGTTCGTCCCGTGCCATCGGGTGCTGCGCGGCGACGGGAGTCTCGGCGGCTTTGCGTGGGGCCTCGAGGTCAAGCGCAGCCTGCTCGCGCGCGAGTCGGCGACGAATTGACCAGCGAAAGCTGACACGGCGGACTTGCACGATCCCGCGGGGCGGGCATAGCCTGGAGGGCTGTCGGCCGCGCACCGCGGCAGGCCATTCAGAGGAGGATGCCATGCACACGATCGTCGCCCGTATGCCGGTCTCCGCCGCCCTCCCGATCAAGACGCGCGCACTCCACTCTTGAGTTCCGCCGGCATATCGCCGGCGTCCGCAGCGTTCTCGTTCTTCAGACGGCCCATCGTCTTCGTCGCCCATCGCGCCCCTGCGCGCGCATCGCACCTCGCTCGCACCACCTCCGCACCATCTGCGCCAGACATCCCACAAGGATCATGACTTCCACTGCCTCCGCTTCCGAGCGTCTGTCCACACCGAAGGCGCTCGCGCGTCTGATCCCCTTCGCCCGTCCGGTGATGGGCCGCCTCATCCTCGGCTTCTTCTCGGCGCTCGGCGCGGCGCTCGTCACCCTGATGATTCCGCTCGTGCTGCAGGCCGTCGTCGACGGGCCGATCGCCACGGGCGACATCGCCCTGATCGTGTGGGCCTCGGTGGGAGTGCTCCTCCTCGGCGTGCTCGAGGCGCTGTTCGTGTACCTGCGCCGCGCCTTCGTGCTGACCCCCGCCACGGGCGTGGAGTACGAGATCCGTCAGCAGTTCTACCGGCGCCTCCAGCGCCTGCCGGTCTCGTTCCACGACCGGTGGCAGTCGGGGCAGCTCCTCAGCCGCATGATGCAGGACATCAACCTGATCCGCCGCTGGCTGGCATTCGGCAGCATCCTGCTCGTGGTCAACGTGCTCACGATCCTCATCGGCTCGGTGCTGCTGTTCCAATGGAACTGGCTGCTCGGGGTGATCTTCCTCGTCGTGTCGATTCCGCTGTGGTGGTTCGGCTATCGGTTCGAGCGCACCTACGGGACCCTCGCGCGCATGAGCCAAGACCAGGCCGGCGACCTCGCCACCGCGGTCGAGGAGAGCGTGCACGGCATCCGCGTGCTCAAGGCCTTCGGCCGCGGCAAGCACGCCCTGCAGAAGTTCCGCGCGCAGGTCGAGACCCTGCGCGGCACCGAGCTGCAGAAGGCCCGCGAGGTCGGCGTGCTGTGGTTCTGGCTCGAGGTCGTGCCGATGGTCGCGTTCGCGCTGTGCCTGCTCGCCGGTATCTGGCTCGCCACCCAGAACCAGCTGTCGGTCGGCGAGCTGTTCGCCTTCTTCGCGATGGCGACGGCGCTGCGCTGGCCGATCGAATCGCTCGGCTTCCTGTTCTCGTTCCTCATCGACACCCGCACCGCGACCGATCGCATCTTCGAGGTGCTCGACGAGCAGAACGACATCGTCGATCCCGAGAATCCCGTCGAGCTCGCGGAGCCACGCGGAGAGCTCGCGTTCCGAGGCGCCCACTTCCGGTATCAGGATGCTGCGGCCACCGAGCGCGACCTCCTCGACGGCATCGATCTGGTGCTGCGCCCGGGCGAGACGATGGCCCTGGTAGGGCTCACCGGATCGGGCAAGACGACCCTCACGACGCTGCCCACACGCCTCTACGACGTGACCGAGGGCTCGGTCGAGATCGACGGCATCGACGTGCGCGACCTGCGGCTGGACGAACTGCGCCGTCACATCTCGATGGCGTTCGAAGACGCGACGCTGTTCTCGGCGAGCGTGCGCGATAACGTGCTGCTCGGCCGTGACGACCTCGATCCGCGGAGCCCCGAGGGTGACGCGGTCCTGCACGAATCGCTCGAGATCGCGCAGGCGCACTTCGCCTACGAGCTCCCCGACGGCGTCGACACGACGGTCGGCGAAGAAGGACTCAGCCTCTCCGGCGGGCAGCGCCAGCGCCTGGCCCTTGCCCGGGCGGTCGCCGCTCGGCCCGCGGTGCTCGTGCTCGACGACCCGCTCAGCGCGCTCGACGTCGACACCGAAGCCCTCGTCGAGGCAGCGCTCCGGCGCGTCCTCGCGACCACCACGGCACTGATCGTCGCCCACCGCCCGTCTACCGTGGCGCTGGCCGACCGCGTCGCGGTGCTGCAGGACGGCCGCATCGTCCGCGTCGGAACCCATTCCGAGCTCCTGCGCGACAGCGAGCACTACCGTCACGTCATCTCGAGCCTGGAGGCCGCCATGCGCGAGGGCCGCGAATCGGACAGCGCACGCGAATCGGACAGCGCACGCGAATCGGACAGCGCACGCGAATCGGACAGCGCAC
>NZ_CAXTJR010000004.1:0-36033 GCF_964244775.1 uncultured Microbacterium sp. | reverse complement strand
GCGAACCGGACAGCACACGCGAATCGGACAGCTCACGCGAAGCGGAGGTGAACCTGTGACCCAGGCATCCGTCACCGGAACCAGCGGTGAAGACCGCCACGACTACACCACGTCCGAGAGCCGCCAGATCCGGCAGCGTTCGCTGAAGCTGCTCGGCTCGCTCGTCTCGCCGCTGCGCGCGCTCCTGGTGGGCACCGCCGTGGTGATCGTCCTCTCCACCGCGTTGCGGGTGCTCGGCCCCGCGCTGATCGCCTACGGCATCGACACCGCTCTGCCGGCCGCGGTGCAGTACGCCGACTGGATGCCGGCATTCGGCGTCACCGCGCTCTACATCGTCACCGGGGTCACGGGGGCGGCCCTCATCGGCTGGTACGTCGTGCTCTCGGCGCGTCTCACCCAGGCGATCCTGATGGACCTGCGGACCCGCATCTTCCGCCACACCCAGCGCCTCAGCCTCGAATTCCACGAGAGCTACACGTCGGGCCGGATCATCTCGCGACAGACCAGCGACCTCGAATCGATCCGCGAGCTGCTGGACGGCGGGCTCAACCAGCTCGTGCAGGGCGCGCTCTACGGCATCTTCACGCTCATCGCGCTGTTCCTGCTGGACTGGCAGAGCGGTGCGGTGCTGGTGGTCATGGGCATCCCGCTGGCGCTGCTGATGCGCTGGTTCTACATCGAGTCGCAGAAGGGCTTCCGCGAGTCGCGGGTCGTGAGCGCGCGGCTCATCGTGCAGTTCGTCGAGACGATGACCGGCATCCGTGCCGTGAAGGCGTTCCGCAAGGAGAAGCGCAACGACGTCGATTTCGGCGATATCTCGGCCGACTACCGCCGGGTGAACCTGAAGCTCGTGAAGCTGTACGGGATCCTGGATCCCGGGCTCATCCTGCTCGCGAACATCACGATGGCAGCCGTGCTGCTGTGGGGCGCGATCCGAGTCGTGAACGGCCAGCTCGAGATCGGCGTGCTGCTGGCGGCCGTGCTGTACGTGCGCAACTTCTTCAGCCCCCTCGAAGAGGTGGCGATGTTCCTGAACTCGTACCAGTCGGCCACCGCCGCGCTCGAGAAGGTGTCGGGGGTGCTGGAGGAAGAGCCCACCGTTCCCGATCCGAGCAGGCCCACCGACCTGTGGAGCGCCAAGGGTCACGTGCGCTTCGACGATGTCGAGTTCGGCTACGGCAACGATCGGACGATCCTGCCCGACTTCAGCCTCGACATCCCCGCGGGGCAGACGATCGCGCTCGTGGGCACGACAGGCGCCGGAAAGTCGACCCTCGCGAAGCTGATCGCGCGCTTCTACGACCCCACGCGAGGAACCGTCACCCTCGACGACATCGACCTGCGCGACCTCCACCCGAACGACCTCCGCCGGGCGATCGTGATGGTGACCCAAGAGGCGTATCTGTTCAGCGGAACCGTCGCCGACAACATCGCGCTCGGCAAGCCCGACGCGACGCTCGACGAGATCCGCGCCGCTGCGCGCGCGGTGGGTGCCGACGGATTCATCGAGGCGCTGCCCGACGGCTACGACACCGACGTCAACAAGCGCGGCGGGCGCGTGTCGGCCGGTCAGCGTCAGCTGATCTCGTTCGCCCGGGCCTTCCTCGCAGACCCGGCGGTGCTCATCCTCGATGAGGCGACCGCGTCGCTCGACATCCCCTCGGAGCGGCTCATCCAGGACGCGCTGCAGACGCTGCTGGCCGATCGCACGGCGATCATCATCGCCCACCGGCTCTCCACCGTCGCGATCGCCGACCGCGTGCTGGTGATGGAGCACGGCCGCATCATCGAGGACGACGACCCCGACACTCTGATCAGCGGGACGGGCAAGTTCGCCCAGCTGCACGCGGCCTGGCGGGCATCGCTGGTCTAGCCGGTCGCCCGTTGTTATTGAGCGCCTGTCGCAGGCGTTCAGATCGGCCTGCTACCGTGCCGGTCGATGACGACCAGATCCGCTGCACCGACGCGCCGCACGCCCGAGCCCTCGCCAGGGCCCACGCCATGACCGGCGTGGGCCGCAGCCTCGTGCGCATCGGCATCATCATCGGGCTCGCGGTGCTCGGCGTCGCCGTCGTCGCCGGCGTGAACATCGCGCGCGTCCAGGCCGACGTGCCCCTCGGGTCAGGTGCGCGCATCGCGCAGCCGGCCGCTCCCGAGGCCGTGACGGCGCCCCAGGCGGAGGTCGCGAATGCCCCGTCGCAGCGCGTGCGGGTCGATGCGGCGTGGGCGGATGCTGGGGCCCGGGCCACCGGCATCCCGATCCGCGCTCTCGAGGCCTATGCCGTGGCCGACCTGATGATCTCGGACGAGCAGCCCGGGTGCGGGATCGGGTGGAACACGATCGCCGGGATCGGCGAGATCGAATCCGACCACGGGCGTCACGGCGGAGCGGTTCTCGGTGCCGACGGCTACTCGCAGCCTGCGATCCGCGGAGGCGCGCTCGACGGCAACGGGGTCGCGGCAATCGCCGACACGGACGGCGGCCGGTGGGACGGCGACACGACCTGGGACCGCGCCGTCGGCCCGATGCAGTTCATCCCCGAGACGTGGGCGCACTGGGGCGCCGACGCGAACGGCGACGGCGTCGCCGACCCGAACCAGATAGACGACGCGGCGCTGGCCACGGCCCGCTACCTCTGCGCCTCGGGCTCGATGGCGAGCGTGGAGGGCTGGCGCGCGGCCGTGTTCAGCTACAACCACCTCGACAGTTATGTCGACGACGTCGCGGCGGCGGCCAACCGCTTCGCGGGGTCGGTGGGCTAGAGGGGGCTAGAGGCGGATCTCGGCGATGATCTCGCCGTACTCGGTCTCGCCGACGGGGGTGAAGCCGACCCGCTCGAAGAACGCCTCGGGTCCGCCTTCGCCGGCCTCGTAGATCACGTCGACGAGCTCCATGCCGCGGTCGCGGGCTTCGTTCAGGAGCTGGTCGACCGCGAAGCGGCCGACGCCGCGACCCTGGTCGTCGGCGTCGACGTTGATGCGCCACAGCACAGAGCGGAAGTGCTCCTGCGGGGCGTCGGGATCGAAGTTCGCACTGACGAAACCGACCACCTCGTCGCCATCGAGCACGACCCGCTGCCAGCTCGTGCGGGGGTCGATCACCGTCGCCGCGATCCCATACGAGACGGGTGCGAGGAACTGCTCCTGACCCGGCTTGAGCGACAGGTTATTGACCGCGACGATCGTCGATGCGGACAGTTCGACCAGACGCAGCTCAGACATGTGCTCAGGGTATCGCCCCGGGCGAGAGCGAAGCCACCGCATGAGGCTCGCGCGATCGACATCGCCGTCGAGATATCTCGATATCAAGATACTTTCGCGCTTGCGATAGGCTGGAAACACGACCCGAACGGAGACACCACCGGTGACTGAATCGACGATCATCTACACCCACACCGATGAGGCTCCGGCGCTGGCCACCGCGTCCTTCCTCCCCATCATCCGGGCGGTCGCCGGCAGGGCGGGCGTGGATGTCGAGACTCGCGACATCTCGCTGGGCGGCCGCATCCTCGCGGCTTTTCCGCAGAAGCTCACCCCCGAGCAGCAGGTCGGCGATGCGCTCGCCGAGCTCGGCGGTCTCGCCACGCTGCCCGAGGCCAACATCATCAAGCTCCCCAACATCTCGGCGTCGATCCCGCAGCTGAAGGCGGCCATCGCCGAGCTGCAGGCGGCCGGCTACGACATCCCGAGCTATCCCGACGACGCGCAGTCGCTCGAGGAGAAAGACATCCGCGCACGCTACGACCGCATCAAGGGGTCGGCGGTCAACCCGGTGCTGCGCGAAGGCAACAGCGACCGCCGCGCACCTCTGGCGGTCAAGAACTATGCGCGCAAGCATCCGCACCGCAACAAGCCGTTCCCCGCGGGGTCAAAGACCCGTGTCGCGACGATGGGCCACGACGACTTCACGCACAACGAGAAGTCGTGGGTCGCGGCCCACGACGACGTGCTCACGATCCAGCACGTGGCCGACGACGGCACCGTCACCGTCCTCAAGGAGAGCCTCAAGGTCCTGCCGCGCGAGATCATCGACGCGACGTTCCTGTCGGCCGCCGCGCTCGACGCATTCCTCGCCGAGACGCTCGAAGAGGCCAAGAAGGCCGACGTGCTGTACTCCGTGCACCTGAAGGCGACGATGATGAAGGTCAGCGACCCGATCATCTTCGGCCACGTCGTGAAGACCTACTTCGCCGACGTCTTCGACAAGTACGGCACCAAGATCGCCGAAGCGGGCCTGACGCCGAACAACGGTCTCGGCTCGATCCTGTCGGGTCTGGATGCTGTCGACGGCGGGGCCGAGATCTCCGCCGCCATCGCTGCCGACCTCGAGAGCGGCGCCCGCCTGTCGTACACGAACTCCGACAAGGGCATCACGAACCTGCACGTTCCGTCTGACGTGATCGTGGATGCCTCGATGCCGGCGCTCGTGCGCAACGGCGGCAAGCTGTGGGGCGTCGACGGCGGCGAGGACGACACGCTGGCCGTCATCCCCGACTCGTCGTACGCCGGCGTCTACCAGGCCGTGATCGACGACGTCATCGCGAACGGACCCCTCGATCCCGCGACGATCGGCACCGTCCCGAACGTCGGTCTCATGGCCCAGGCCGCCGAGGAGTACGGCAGCCACGACAAGACGTTCGAGATCGAGAGCCCCGGCAGGGTCCAGATCGTCGACAGCTCCGGTGAGGTGCTCATCGAGCACCAGGTCGAGGCCGGCGACATCTGGCGCGCGACGCAGACCAAGCACATCGCGGTCATCGACTGGGTGGGCCTGGCCGTCGGGCGCGCACGCGCCACGGGTTCGCCTGCGGTGTTCTGGCTCGACCTGAACCGGGCGCACGACGCCCAGCTGATCGCCAAGGTGCACCAGGCGCTGGCGACGCTCGACACGAAGGGCGTGCAGATCACGATCCTCGCCCCCGAGGAGGCGACCCGCTACACGCTCGCTCGCCTCCGCCACGGTCTGGACACGATCTCGGTCTCCGGCAACGTCCTGCGCGACTACCTCACCGACCTGTTCCCGATCCTCGAGGTCGGCACGAGTGCGAAGATGCTCTCGATCGTGCCGCTCCTCGCCGGCGGTGGACTGTTCGAGACGGGCGCGGGCGGCTCGGCCCCCAAGCATGTCCAGCAGCTCCTCGAGGAGAACTACCTGCGCTGGGACTCACTGGGCGAGTTCTTCGCCCTGGCGGCGTCGCTCGAGCACCTGGCAACCTTCACAGGCAACGTGAAAGCGCAGATCCTCGCGGACACTCTGGATGCGGCGAACGGCACGTTCCTCGAAAACGACAAGTCGCCCGGGCGCGCGCTCGGCACGATCGACAACCGCGGCAGTCACTTCTACCTCGCGCTGTACTGGGCGCAGGAGCTGGCGGCGCAGGATGCCGATGCCGACCTGGCGGCCGTGTTCGGCCCGCTCGCGGCCGACCTCGCGGCGCGCGAGGAGCAGATCGTCGGCGAGCTGCTGGCCGTGCAGGGTTCGCCCGTCGACATCGGCGGGTACTACCGTCCTGATCTCGAGCTGGTCGAGGCCGTCATGCGCCCGTCCGCGACGTTCAACAGCATCATCGACTCGGTGCACTGAGCGCCCGCCGGCGCCGTCCCGGCGGTGATCGAGTAGGCGCGCCAGCGCCGTGCCCCCGGCGGAGATCGAGTAGGCGCGCTAGCGCGTGCCCCGGCGTTGATCGAGTAGGCGCGCCAGCGCCGTATCGAGATCAGAGCTGACGTACTACGCAGGCCCGGGGGATCTCGATACGCTCGCTGGCGCTCGCTACTCGATCACCGCATCGCGCGGCCGCGGGGGCGGGAGCCCGACCTGACGTCGCACGACTTCGGGAATCTGCAGTTCTTCGGGCCCACTACGCGCCCGAACGCGCCGAAACTGTGCAGATCACCGAAGTTGCGCAGGGCCACCCCACGCACGCCCGGAGTGCGGGACAGGAGTCCTTCGTCGACGCGGCGGATCTCGGTACGCTCGCTGGCGCTCGCTACTCGATCAACGCATCGCGCTCCCGCGCGAGGATCAGTAGTGGACCCAGACCTCGGTGCCCATCGGAGCCCAGTCGAACGTGTAGGCGGCAGCATCCAGAGGCATGTTGACGCAGCCGTGGCTCATCTGGTTGCCGAAGTTGTTGTGCCAGTACGCGCCGTGCAACGCTTCGTCGCCGTTGTAGTACATGACGTTCGGCACGTCCGGGGTGTAGTAGTTCGGCGCCTTGGTGAGGTCCTGATTGCCCATGTTCTGGTAATCCAGCTTCGCGAAGATGCGGAAGCTGCCGGTGCTGGTGTTGTAGCCGTCGCGACCGGACGAGATCAGCCAAGACTGCACGACCTGCTCGTTCTCGTACAGCGTGGCGCGCTGCTCGCTGAGGTTGACCTCGATGCGGCGGGCGAGCGTCGTCGTGGTGAACGGGGTCTCGGTCACGGGCAGCTCGTACACGGCATTGCCGGTCTTCAGCTGTGTCGCGAACGCGGCTGCGACGCCGTCGGTCGCGCCCAGGGCCCGGCCCGACGCGCCGGCGGCCTGCTCTTCGAGCACTCCACCTTCGGAGTCGGTGATCACCGTGGCGTTCACGGCAGGCCGGTTCACCGCCGCGGGGAGGGCGTCGACTGCGGTCTGGATCGCGCCCTGGTTGACGTCGTAGACGATCGCGCCCGCGGCATCGGTCGAGAGGGTGATCCACGATGCGACGGTGGCCCTGTCGAGGGGGACGGTGCGCTCCGTACCGATGTAGAAGCCGGCGGTGTTCAGCACGTTGTTCAGCTGGTCGACGGTGCTCTGCGCGGCCGTGGTCGGTGTCTTCGCGCTGATCGCGGCGGTCTTGGCGACGACCTCGACGCGGGTCTGGCCCGTCGCGAAGGCGTTCTCGAGAGCGGCGCGGACGGTCTCGACGTCCAGGCCCTGGCCGTCGACCGCCGGTGTCACGACGTACGACGCCGATGCCGCGTCGAACGCGACGACGGCGTTCACCGGATCTTTGTACAGAGTGGGGGCGGCTGTGCGCAGTGCGGCGGTCGCAGCATCCGCGTCGATGGTTACTGTCGCGGTCGCGGGAGCTGCGAACCACGCGGTGGGATTCCACATCGGATGCTGGGCGAATGCCGCATCCGCGAGCCCCTTGGCGTCGATCGTCGCACCGAGCTCGGAAGGCGTGACATCGACGCCGGTGCTCTCTGACGATCGGGTGACGACCGTCGCACCGAGCTGGCCGCCCGACACTGTGGTGTCGATGCCATCGCCGGTGAGCACGATCGTGGTGTCATCGAGGCGCTGCTGCAGTGCGTCCGCCGCGCCGCCGGCCGTCATGCCGCCGATGGCGACACCGCCGACCGAGGTGCCCGGTGCGATGAGGGTGAGGGATGCGGCGACCAGAGCCACCAGGGCGACACCCGCGGGGATGCCGATCCACAGGCCGAGACGGCGCTTCTTGGGGGACGGCTGTTCGGGTGCCCACGCGTAGGCAGGCTGAACGGCGGTCTCGTCGACGACGGCGGGCTCGACTACCGCTTCGTCAACGGCGGCGTCGTCAACGGCGTTGTCGTCAACTGGAGTGCCGTCGACGACGGTCGTTGGGACGACGGATGCCGTGAGCACCGCGTCGTCGTCGGACGCTGAATCAGCGCCCGGCCTTGTGGCCAGATCGGTCACGCCATCACCCCCGAATGCGAATACGCCCTGCTAATGGTACGGGACGGGGATGCAGGCGAGCACAACGTTCCCGTCACGGTACGGATCGACGGGCAGACCCAGGGCTCAGTCGCCGCAGATGGCCTGGAACTTCGCGCTGGTGTCTTCGAACCGGGTGCTCAGCGTGCTCAGGTCGCCGGCCTTGCCGACATCGCCCTTCGCGATCGCGCCCATGACATCCGAGACCTGGGTGAACATGTCCTGGAGGGCCGGCACGAGCGCCGCCACCTGATCGTTCGTGATCGACGGGGCGGCGGAGGCGAGCTTCTGCGACGCGGAGGTCATCGCATCCACGATCGCCGACGGGTCCGAAGTGGTGGCCGACTGGAGCTGTGTGGTCGCATCGGTGATGGACTGCTGCACCAGGGCGCACGCCTCGGCGGCAGTCTGCGAGCTCGTGCCCGGGGCGGCGGCACCGGCGGACGCGGCACTCGACGCGGAAGTCACGGCGTCCGAGTTCGCGGGGTTCCCGGTGCAGGCGCTGAGGCCCAGGACGGCGGCGGTGCTGAGTGCGATGGTGGCGGTCAGGATGGCGATGGTGCGGCGCATGGGGAGTACCTCCTCACTTCCACCCTAAGCACCGGGATCGAACGGTACGGACCGGAGGCGGAATGTAACAAGTTTGTAAACACGCTGTTCAAATCCAATTCACGTCTTGCGCGTTGTTTGTTCGTAAGGTCTACTAACAAACATGTCAATGTCGGAAACGCACCGCGGGTCGACCACCCTCGAGCCACGCCACAGCGCCCCGACGGTGACCGTGTCCGCGCCGGGCACCCCCGCCAAGGCCCGCTCGTTCGTTCCGGGCCGTGCGCTGCGTCACGGGGGGAAGGTGCTTCCCGAGCACGCGCGCGGCCACAACCGTTCGCTGGTGCTGCAGCTGCTGTTCCACCAGGGCGCGATGAGCCGTGCCGACCTGGCGCGTGAGACGGACTTGACCCGAGTGACGATCTCGGACCTCGTCGGCGAACTCATCTCGGACGGCTTCGTCGCCGAGATGGGCGTGCGCGAGGCGTCCGGTCCCGGCAAGCCCGCCATGCTGGTCGACCTCGACCGCGCCGGGCACCGCATCGTCGGCATCGACCTGTCGGGCAGCGACGCGTTCATCGGCGCCGTACTCACCCTCGACGGCGACATCGTCGTGAGACGCGAGGTTCCGCTGCCTGCGGACGACGTGGTCGGCGCCGTGGTCGCCCTGGCCCGAGAGCTGGTCGCCGAGTCGCACGCCCCCGTGCTCGGGGTGGGTGTCGGCACCCCCGGCGTCGTCAACGACCGAGGCGTGGTCCTCGCCGCCCCCGGTTTGGGATGGGTGGACTTCGACCTCGAGGGCGCGCTCCACGAGGCGCTCGGCCTGCCCGTCCTCGTTGCGAACGACGCGAACGCCGCGGTGCTCGCCGAATACACGTTCGGCGGAGCCGACGAAGACATCCTGCTCGTCAAGGTGGGCCGCGGCGTCGGCTCCGGACTCCTCACTTCGGGACAGCCGATGCGCGGGAGCCGCTTCGCGGCGGGCGAGATCGGCCACGTCACCGTCGGCACCGATGGAGGCCCCGTCTGCGTCTGCGGGAAGGTCGGCTGCCTGGAGGCCTGGCTGGCGGTCCCATTCCTCTCGGCGCGGCTGGCCGGAGCATCCGATGACGCCGCCCGCGACGGCATTCTCCGCGACGCGGGGGAGCGACTCGGCATCGCTCTGGCGCCCGTCGTCGGCGCCCTCGATCTGTCGGAGATCATCCTCTCCGGCCCCACCGAACTTCTCGACGGACCCCTCACCGAGGCGACCGTCGAGACGCTGCGCACCCGGACGCTCGCCGAGTTCCATGACGGCGTCCGTGTGCGGATGACGGGGCAAGGCCAGGACATCGTCCTGCGCGGCGCCGCCGTCATGATCCTCTCCGGACAGCTCGGAGTCTCGTAGAGAAACCCTGCACCACCGCGGCTGGCCATGCCGGCAGCAACGACCCAGTAACCCCCCCGGATGGGCCACCCGGCCCGTCATCACACCAAGAAGAACAAGGAAGTTACCATGAACAAGAAGCTCGGAGCCCTCGCCATCATCGGCGCGTCGGCTGTGGCGCTGGCCGGCTGCGCGGGCGGCGCAGGCGGTTCGGCGTCCAGCGCGGCAGCCACCGGCACGCTGACCGTGTGGCTCGTCGGCACGGACACCCCGCAGGACGCCCGCGACTACCTCAAGACCACTTTCGAGTCTGAGCACAGCGGCTGGACCCTCAACATCGAGGAGAAGACCTGGGCAGACACGAGCGACAACTACGTCGCCGCGCTCTCGTCCAACGACTCGCCCGACGTGGTCGAGGTGGGCAACACCCAGGCTCAGGGCTTCATCGAGCAGGGTCTGTTCCAGGACATCTCGAGCATCCAGGCGACGCTCGGCGGCGACGACCTGCTGCAGAGCTTCGTCGACCTCGGGTCGCAGGACGGCAAGCTCTACGCCGCGCCGTACTACGCAGGGTCGCGCGTCGTCTTCTACTCGCCGACCACGTTCGGCGGCACCGTGCCGACGACGCTCGACCAGTACGTCGCCGACGGCAAGGCCGGCAAGACTGACACCAAGTCGGGCATCTACGCACCCGGCAAGGACTGGTACAACGCCCTTCCCTACGTGTGGGCCAACGGCGGCGAGATCGCCGTGCAGGACGGCGACAAATGGGACGCGCAGTTCTCCAGCGCCGACAGCATCAAGGGCCTGACCCAGCTGCAGGACGTCTACCTGAACGCCAACATCGCCCCTGCCGACAGCGACGAGACCGACCCGCAGGTTCCGTTCTGCGCCGGTGAGATCGGATTCCTCTCCGCCCCCGCGTGGGTCAAGTGGTCGATCCTGGCCGCGGCCGACGCCAAGGCGCCCGGATGCCCCGAGACCTACGGCAAGGACCTCGCCGCCTTCGCCCTCCCGGGCACCACGGCAGGTTCGGTCGCCCCGGTGTTCGCCGGTGGCTCGAATGTCGCGGTCGCGACCAAGACCGATGCCCCGGAGATGGCGCAGTCGGCCCTGGAGATCATGCTCTCCGAGGGATACCAGAAGATCCTCGCCGAGAACGGCCTCATCCCCGCGCTGACCACCTTCGCCAAGTACCTCCCGCAGGACGAGATCACTGTTCAGGCCGCCAAGGCCGCTGCAGGGTCCAAGGCCGTGCCGGCCAGCCCCAACTGGGCAGAGGTCGAGTCGTCGGGTGTCATCAAGGACGCACTGGTGAAGATCGCCCAGGGCGGAGACGTCAAGGCGATCGCGACCGAGCTGGACAGCCAGATCGACGCCATCCTCAACAAGTAGCGAGTCCGCTCGCCGGGCAAGGGGTTCCGACCTCATCGGAACCCCTTGCCCTTCCTCCGGAAAGGCTCGATCCTTTCGACAGATCCACGGTGTGCGCACCCTGGAGCTGTCCAAGCGATCGGATGACAGCATCCGGATGCTGCGCGATACGCCATCGCGCCGTCGCCGCCCACCGTGCTCAACGCCCGTCCCCAGAATCCATCCGTCAGAAAGGAGGCGCCATGACCGAGGCCGTTCTCACCGCCCCCTCGCGTGCGTCTTCCACGAAGTCGCCACGGCGCCGCCCCACCGAGCGGGAGAAGTCTCGCGGACGCCGCGACGCGCGGGGCGCATGGACGCTGCTCGCACCGTCCGTGGTCATCCTCGCCGTGATGGTCGGCTACCCCGCCGTCCTCATGGTCATCCAGTCGTTCAGCGACTACTCGATCAAGAACAAGGTGCAGGGCACCCTCGGCAGCTTCGTCGGCTTCGACAACTACGTCGAGGTCTTCACGGAGTCCGACTTCCCCGTCGTGCTCGTGCGCAGCCTCGGACTCATGGTCGCCATGACCGTGCTGATCGTGCTGTTCGGCGTGCTGGTGGCGGTGCTCATGACCCGGCTGAGTCGGGCGTGGCGGATCACCGTGTCGGTCGGCCTGCTCCTGGCATGGGCCATGCCGGCTCTGGCGGCGACGACCGTGTGGGGCTGGATCTTCGACACCCAGTACGGCGTCGTCAACTGGGCGCTGAACACGATCACGGGCACGAACGACTGGACCAACCACTCGTGGCTGCTGAACCCCTGGTCGTTCTTCATGGTGCTCACGATCATCGTGGTGTGGCAGGGCGTGCCGTTCGTCGCGTTCACGACGTTCGCGGCGCTCGGCCAGGTGCCCGGTGAGGTGCTCGAGGCCTCATCGCTGGACGGCGCGACCGGATTCGCGCGGTTCCGCCTCATCGTCTTCCCGTACCTGCGCAGCGTGCTCACCGTGATCGTCGTGCTGCAGGTGATCTGGAATCTCCGCATCTTCACGCAGGTGTACGCGCTGCAGAGCCGCGGCGGACTGGTGTCGGAGACGAACGTGCTCGGCACGTACCTGTTCCGGCAGGGCCCGGGCGAGTTCGGCATCACGAGCGCGATCGGCGTGGTGATGGTGTTACTCCTCCTCGCGATGTCGTGGGGCTATGTGCGGACGACCCTGAAGGAGGAGGAGCTGTGAGCACTCAGGTGGGCGTCAGCGCCCAGCTCGGCACGGTCGGCGTCGACGAGATCCTCGAGGACGGCGGCGTCCCGCGCGCTCCGAAGAAGCGCTCGATCGAGGCGCGTCGCCCCTCGTCGAAGCGGATGTTCACGCGCACGGCGCTGAACATCGCGGCGCTCGTCGTCTTCCTCTGCTCGGTGTTCCCCGTCTACTGGATGGTGAACATGTCGTTCACCCGCGGCCAGAGCATCATCAGCCGCAACCCCAGCCTCATCCCGCTCGATTTCACGTTCACGAACTACATCACCGCGTGGACGCGTGAGGCGGCGCCCGGTCAGACCGACTTCCCGCACGCTCTGCTGACCTCGACGATCGTCACGGTCAGCGTGCTGGTCGTGACGCTCGTGCTCGCCTTCCTCGCGTCGGTGGCCGTCGCCCGCTTCCACTTCCGCGGGCGCCGCGGGTTCATCATCTCGGTGCTGATCATCCAGATGATCCCCGGCGAGGCGATGATGTTCACGATCTACGGGATGATCGACGACTGGCGCCTCATGAACACCCTCATGGGGCTGGGCATCGTCTACCTCGCCGCTGTCATCCCCTTCACGATCTGGACGCTGCGCGGCTTCGTCGCCGGCGTCCCGGCCGAGCTGGAAGAAGCCGCCATGATCGACGGGTGCACCAAGTCGCAGGCGTTCTGGCGGGTCACGTTCCCGCTGCTGGCCCCCGGACTCGTCGCCACCGGCGTCTTCGCCTTCATCCAGTGCTGGAACGAGTTCGTCATGGCACTGCTGCTCATGAAGGGCTACAACCTGACGCTGCCGACCTGGCTGAACTCGTTCCAGTCGGCGACCGAGGCCACGAACTGGGGAGCGGTGATGGCGGCATCCACCCTCATCTCCATCCCGGTCGTGATCTTCTTCCTCATCGTGCAGGGCCGCATGTCGGGCGGCCTGGTCGCGGGAGCGGTCAAGGGCTGATGGGCGCGGGCACTCAAGCCGTCCCCCGCGCGGAGGCCGGCCGATGAAGATCGGGCTGGACGTCGGCGGAACCAAGACCGACGCCGTGGCGGTCGCCCCGGACGGCACGATCGCAGGGCGCGTGCGCCTTGCGACGGGATGGGGTGCGGATGCTGTCATCCACACCGTGATCGACGCCGTCGCGTCGCTGCGGCGCGACCTGTCGCTGCCCGAAGGCGTGATCGCCTCCGTCGGGATCGGCACGCCCGGTCAGGTCGCCTGGGGGACGGGGCGCGTCGTGCACGCGGTGAACCTCGGCGTCGACGAGCTCGATCTGGCCGCCGCCGTCGCGCCGGCGCTCGGGGTTCCGGTGTACGTCGAGAACGACGTCAAAGCCGCCGCGATCGGTGCCTACGCCCTGCTCGGGGCGACCGGCTCGATGGCGTACCTGAATCTCGGCACCGGCATCGCGGCGGGCATCGTGCTCGACGGCGTGCTGCGCCGCGGACCCCGCGGCACTGCGGGCGAAGTGGGCCACATCTCCGTCGACCCGCGCGGACCGCTCTGCCGATGCGGCCAGTACGGCTGCATCGAGGCGCTCGCCGGAGGCGGAGCGATCGCCGAGCGCTGGGC
Organism: uncultured Microbacterium sp.; assembly: GCF_964244775.1. NCBI lineage: Bacteria > Bacillati > Actinomycetota > Actinomycetes > Micrococcales > Microbacteriaceae > Microbacterium > uncultured Microbacterium sp. The sequence goes on along the minus strand of NZ_CAXTJR010000004.1, from coordinate 22,284 downwards.
GCGCCCGGGCGCCCTCCCCGTCCGGGACGTGTTCGACGCCGCCGACGCGGGCGATGCGCTCGCCCGTGAGCTGCGGCACGGGCTCGCCCGCGGCGTCGCGGCCGCGGTGCGCATCCTCGTGCTCACCGCCGATGTCGACACCGTCGTACTCGGCGGCGGCGTCACGGCGCTCGGCAGCAGGTTGATGGCCGACGTCGGGGCGGAGCTGGACGCAAGCGCCGCCGCGTCGCCGTTCATGCGATCGCTGGGTCTGCAGGACCGCGTCGAGCTGCTGCCCGCCGGCTCGCCCGCCGCCGCACTGGGCGCGGCGCTGATCGGCGACAGCCGAGAATCCGAGGAGGCGCTCGCCCATGGCTGAAGTGGTCATCGTTCCGTCCCCAGGCGACGCCGGCGTGCTCGTCGCCGACGAGATCGTCCGGCTGATCTCGCGCCGGCCGGACGCGGTCCTGGGGCTGGCGACCGGGTCGACCCCGCTGCCGGTGTATCGCGCCCTCGCGCTCCGGCTCGGGAGCCTCGACGTGTCACGCGTACGCGGGTTCGCCCTGGACGAATACGTCGGCATCGACCCCCGGCATCCCGAGTCGTACCGCAACGTGATCGCGCGCGATGTCGTCGAGCCGCTCGGCCTTGACCCTGCGCTCATCCGCGTGCCGGACGGATCGCTCGACGGGATCGAGCACGCCGGCGATGACTACGAGCAGGCGCTGCACGATGCCGGTGGCGTGGACCTGCAGATCCTCGGTATCGGCACCGATGGGCACATCGGGTTCAACGAACCCGGATCGTCGTTCGCATCGCTCACCCGGGTCAAGACCCTCACCGAGCAGACGCGCGACGACAACGCCCGGTTCTTCGACTCGGTCGACCAGGTGCCACGCCACTGCATCACGCAGGGCCTCGGCACGATCCTGCGCGCCCGTCACCTCGTGCTCCTCGCGTTCGGCGCGGGCAAGGCCGCCGCGGTCGCCGCAGCGCTCGAGGGGCCGGTGACGGCATCCCTACCCGGATCGGCGCTCCAGCTGCATCCGCACGCGACGGTCGTGGTCGATGAGGCCGTCGCGGGGGCACTGCGCTTGGCCGACTACTACCGGTACACGTTCGCGAACAAGCCGGAGTGGCAGGGCCTCTGAGCCGTCTCGCGGAGCGAGCTCAGCCCCAGATGTGGGGTCGGAGAACCTCGATCAGCGGAGCGAGCGGGAGGGCGGATGCCTCGGCCTCGGTGATCCATCGCAACTCGGCGATCTCGGCTCGGGCCTCGGTCGCCGCAGGGCCCAGGCGCAGAGCGAAGCAGTCCGCGACCAAGACGTGCCCTGCCTCGTTCGCCGCGTCGGTCGTGTAGCACCCCAGAGGTCGAAGATCACCCGGTGCGACGGTGACGCCGAGTTCCTCGGCGAGCTCCCGGACGAGAGTCTCGGCGGCCGACTCACCCTGCTCGGGCTTGCCGCCGGGATTCATGAACCGGTCGGTGCCGCGCTTGCGCACGACGAGCAGCCGCCCTGCGTCGTCCACGATCACGGCGGCGCTCACGCGGATGACCGGGGCGGTCACGGGGCGAACACCTTGCCGGGGTTGAGGATGCCGGCCGGGTCGAACACTTTTGCGATGTCGCGCTGCAGCTGCCACTGGTCATCGCCGAGTTCGTCGGCGAGCCAGCGTCGCTTGAGGACCCCGATGCCGTGCTCGCCCGTGAGCGTGCCGCCCAGCCGCAGCGCGGCGCGGAACAGGTCGCCGGCCGCGTCCCAGATCTGCGGGGGGACGTCCTTCCCCTCGAACACGAAGTTGGGGTGCAGGTTCCCGTCGCCGGCGTGCGCGACCGTCGGGATCGTGATCCCGTACTCGCGCTCGATGCGCGCGATCTCGTCGAACATCGCCGGCAGCGCACTCCGCGGCACCGCGACGTCCTCGATGAGGGTAGTGCCGAGCGTCTCCATGGCGGGATGCATCGAGCGGCGGATCGTGAGCAGCTGCTCGCCCTCCGCGGCGTCGTGCGCAATCGCCACGATGCCGCCTGCCGCGCGCAGCAGCTCGGCGATCGCGTCGGCCTCTCCGGTCGCCGCGGGGCCGTCCGTCTGGACGGTGAGCTGCGCGGCGCCGGAGCGTGGCCTGGGCAGCTTCAGCAGGGAGTGCGCGGCGGCGAGGGACGCAGCATCCATCAGCTCCATGATGGCGGGCTGCACTCCTGATGCGGTGACGGCGGCGGATGCTGCAGCCGCCGCCCGTACGTCGGGGAACGTCGCCGTGAGGGTGCGCACCTCGCCCGGGATCAGCCGTCGCAGTGCGAGCGTCGCGCCGACGATCACCCCGAGCGTGCCCTCCGACCCGATCACGAGCGACGTGAGGTCAAGACCCGTGACACCCTTGACGCTGCGATGCCCGAGGTGCAGCAGCCGGCCGTCGGCGAGCACGAGGTCAACGCCCAGCACCGCGTCGCGGACGACGCCGTACTTGGCGCAGAGGAGGCCGCCCGCGCCGGTGGCGATGTTGCCGCCGACCGTCGAGATCGCCCGGCTCGCCGGGTCCGGCGCCCACCAGAGCCCGTGGTCGGCGAGCGCGTGATTGAGGTCGGCGTTGATGATCCCGGGCTCGACGACAGCGAGCAGATCGTCCGGCCGCACCTCGAGGATCCGGTCCATCGCCCTGGTCGACAAGACGATCTCACCGTCGCCCGCGTTGGCGCCACCCGCAAGCCCTGTGCCGGCGCCGCGGGTCACCACCGGCGTCGCGGTCGCGCTCGCGATCCGCAGGGTCGCCTGTACGTCTTCCACACTCCGCGCGCGTACGACCGCGATCGGCCTGCCGGACGCGGCATGCCCGGACTTGTCCGCGCGCGCGGCCTCGAGCGAGTCCTCCGTCGTGTCGACCCGGTCGCCGAGCGCCTCGCGAAGTCGCGCCAGTACCTCGACCCGGCTCGTCATGCTCGGCGCCGCGCGCCGGTCACGCGAAGCGCCGCCGGCCGGTCAGCACCCCGACGGTCACCGCGACGACCGCAAATCCCAGCCCCACCCAGGTCTGGCCGATGCTCCACCACGCGATCGTCGCCGACAGGTACACGAACAGCTCGACGACGCCGCGGACGAACGGATGCACGGCGAGCACCGCGCGGGGCGAGACGAACAGTGCCCACAGGAGGAGGGCGAGGGCGGGAGCGGCGATCCCGGCCACGATGTTCCACGGGAACGGCCATGCCGCGAAGCCCCAGAACGCGAGCGTGGCGAAGGCGAACAGCTCGCAGAGGAAGGCGAGGATGTCCAGCGCCGACAGTGCGGGGCGCGTACCGGGCGCCTGCTGAGCAGCACCCGGCTGAGCCGGCGCCGGCTGGTCGGGCCGGGACGGCTGGACGCGCGGCGTGTCGGACATGGCTCCAGTTTACGGCGCCGCGGGAGGCGCCGACCCTGTCAGCGGCGCTGCGGGCGCTGAGCCGGATCTCCGAGTCACTCCCGCCCGCCGGTCCAGACCCGGTGCACGTGCAGCCCCGCATCCAGCAGCACGGCGTCGGCGAGGAATCCCGCGGCCAGCCGGCCCAGGTCCGCGCCGCGTCCGACCGCGCGAGCCGGGGCCGTCGTCAGCGCGTGCACCGCCGCGGGCAGGGCGACGCCACAGGCGACGGAGAGGCGGAGCGCAGCATCCTGAGTCAGCGTGGAACCGGCGATCGCGGCGCCGTCGGTCAGGCGCGCCACCCCGTCGACGACGTCGACGCCCAGACCTCCGAGCTCGTAATGGCCGTCACCGGCCCCGGCGGCGGCCATCGCGTCGGTCACCAGCGCGACGCGCCCGGGCGCGGCCGCGAACACGATGCGGATGACGTCGGGATGCACGTGCGCCCCGTCGGCGATCACCTCGAGGGTGACCCGGGGGTCGGCGATCGCGGCGCCCACAGGGCCCGGCGCGCGGTGGTGCAGGCCCGGCATGGCGTTGAACGCGTGGGTGAGGATCGTCGCGCCGGCGTCGAACGCCGTCGCGCAGGTCTCGGCGTCGGCGCTCGTGTGGCCCACCGCCGCGGCTGCGCCCGACGCCACGACGATGCGGATCGCGGCCACCCCGCCGGCGAGCTCGGGTGCGAGCGTCACCTGCCGCACGGTGCCGCGCCCGGCGGCGAGCAGACGCTCGACTGCCTCGGCGAGCGGTGCGCGCAGGAGGGTCTCGTCGTGGGCGCCCTTGCGGGCGGGGTCGAGGAACGGGCCCTCCAGATGCGAGCCCAGGATGCCGGCATCCGTCCCGGTGAGATCCGCGACCATCGCCGCCCGGCGCTCCATCGCCTCGAGGGGCGCCGTGACCAGCGAGATCACGGCACGCGTCGTGCCGTGCGCGCGATGCAGTGCGCGCGCCGCGCGGATCGCGTCATGGCCGTCGTCGTACGAGAATCCGGCCCCGCCGTGACCGTGGATGTCGATGAAGCCCGGGGTGAGCACAGCGCCGGCACCGGCGGCCTCTTCAGCGTCCAGGACCTCGTCCGACGGGGTCGCGAGGTCGCGCCATCCGTCGCCGGTTCCGGTCTCGGCGACCCGGTCGCCGGCGAACCGCACCCACGCGTCGTCTGCCACACGCTCGTCGTCGACCAGCCGGACGGAGTGGACGAGGAGGCTCATCCGGCGGTCCAGGCGACCTCGTCCGACGCGGGCAGCGCGACGCCCATGCTCCGCCACAGCGGCGCGAGGGCGCCGGCGCGGTCGCGGAACGACTCCCACGCCCGCAGCGCGTCGGTGCCGAGCGGCACCGACCACGCCGCCTCCGCCGCCGCGGCGATGCGCGGAAACGCCATCGCGTCGAGGTCGGCGAGCGTGCGGAGTGTCTCTGACCACATCGGCGCCTCGATGCCGAGGATGTCGCGCTCGTCGATCCCCTCGATGATCTCCGCCGCGTCCCACGCGTACGCGCGCTCGACGCTGGTCGGGCCGTTCGCCCAGGTGAGTCCGAGCTCGCTTTCCGCCGACGGCTTCATGTCGAGGTAGATTGCGTCGGCCGGGGAGAGGATGAGCTGCGCGCCGTTGCGCACGAACGCGCGGGCCTTCTCGTCCATGCCGTCGGTCGGGGTGCGCAACCCCCAGTACTGCCCGATCGTCTGCTCGTCCAGTCCCGCGGCCGAACCGGCTTCGTGCCACGCGATGGGAGTTTTGCCGAGGTCGGCGACCAGCGCGGTGACGCGACGCATGAACTCGGCGAAGTCGTCGGGCGCGGTGCCGAGCGCCTCATCGCCGCCCACGTGCAGGTACGGCCCGGGGGTCATCCCGGCGAGCTCGCCGAACACGTCGGCGAGGAAGTCGTACGTCGCCTCGTCGTGGATCTTCAGCGACGAGAATCCGACCGCCATGCCTTCGTACGGCGTACGGGGGGTCGGCAGCTCGCCACCGTAGTCGCGGACGGTCTGGCGGATCTCCTCCGAGATCACGGGTGCTTCGCCCAGCTCGGGGTAGGCGAGGCCGACGGCATGGGTGTGCCCGGGGACGTCGATCTCGGGCACTACGATCATGTGCCGTGCCGCGGCGTACGCGACGAGCTCGCGATAGTCGGCCTTCGTGTAGAAGCCGCCCGGGTCACCACCCACGGAGGTGCCGGATGCGACCTCGGTCAGCGCCGGGCGCGAGGCCAGCTCGATGCGCCAGCCCTGGTCGTCGGCGAGGTGCAGATGCAGCGCATTGAACTTGAGCGATGCCGCCCTGTCGATGTACGCCTTCACCGTCTCGACCGGGAAGAAGTGCCGGGCGACATCGAGCATGACGCCGCGATACGTGAAGCGCGGTGCGTCCTGGATCGTCGCCGCGGGGATCACAAACCCGGCATCCCCCTGGGCGACGAGCTGTCCGAGCGTCTGCACGCCGTAGAAGAGTCCGGCCGCGTCGGGAGCGGTGACCACAACGGATGCCGCGTCCACCGTCAACCGGTACGACTCCGCCGTGCCGCCGGGCGAGCGCCGGAGCACGATCGCACCGCTCTCAGCGTGAGCCGGCGCGATACCCGTGCGCACCTCGAGGAGTCGGGCGAGGGTGGCCGCAGCATCCGCGTCGCCCGTGATCGTCGCACCCGCATCGAGCCGGAACGGCGCTGACCCGTCGGCGGCGAGCGAGACGGGGAGGGGGACGAGCGGGAGCAGCGACATCGGGGTCCGTTCGGGGGCGTTCATGTAAAGATCCCTAACAAAAGATCGCTTCAGCCTAGCCTTTCACCTCCGGTCGCGCGAGCGAGGCCGGCCTCGCCGCGGTCTGCGGCATCGGTTATGCTCGGGATGTCGCGACTGGCGTTGAGGTGGGACACCACCGGGAAGCGACTGACACGGCATTCGACCGCTCGCCTGGGCCGATGGTCGACATCCTCCTCGGTTGTCGAGTGTCCGCGAAGCGGACGTATCGAGACACCGAGCCGTTGTCAGGAGCGCCATGTCAGACCAGTATTTCAACGCCCCCCTCTCGGAGGTCGATCCCGAGATCGCGCAGGTGCTGGAGCGCGAGCTCGAACGCCAGCGCGGCTTCCTCGAGATGATCGCCTCCGAGAACTTCGTTCCCGTCTCGATCCTGCAGTCGCAGGGTTCGGTGCTCACGAACAAGTACGCCGAGGGATACCCCGGCCGGCGCTACTACGGCGGCTGCGAAGAGGTCGACGTCGCAGAAGAACTCGCGATCGCCCGCGCGAAGTCGCTGTTCGGAGCCGAGTTCGCGAACGTGCAGCCGCACTCCGGGGCCACCGCGAACGCGGCCGTCCTGCACGCGATCGCCCGGCCCGGCGACACGCTGCTGGGGCTGTCACTCGATCAGGGCGGGCATCTCACCCACGGCATGAAGATCAACTTCTCGGGCCGCCTGTACAACATCGTCGCGTACGGCGTCGACCCCGAGACATCCGTGATCGACATGGACGAGGTGCGCCGGCTGGCGATCGAGCACACGCCCAAGGTGATCATCGCGGGGTGGTCGGCCTACCCGCGTCAGCTCGATTTCGCCGCGTTCCGCGCGATCGCCGACGAGGTGGGCGCCCTGCTGTGGGTCGACATGGCGCACTTCGCGGGCCTCGTCGCCGCGGGCCTGCACCCATCGCCGGTGCCCCACGCGCACGTGGTCTCATCGACCGTGCACAAGACCATCGGCGGCCCGCGCTCGGGCTTCATCCTCACCAACGACCCCGAGATCGCGAAGAAGATCAATACGGCCGTCTTCCCGGGCCAGCAGGGCGGTCCGCTCATGCACGTCATCGCGGCGAAGGCCACGGCGTTCAAGCTCGCGGCCACGCCCGAGTTCAAAGAGCGCCAGGACCGCGTGCTCCGCGGCGCCCGCATCCTCGCCGACCGGCTCTCGCAGCAGGACGTGAAGGATGCCGGCATCGCCATCCGCTCCGGCGGCACCGACGTGCATCTGGTGCTGGTCGACCTGCGCAATGCGGCCATCGACGGCAAGCAGGCCGAAGACCTGCTGCACGAGATCCGCATCACGGTCAACCGCAACGCGGTGCCCAACGACCCCCGACCGCCGATGGTCACCTCGGGGCTCCGGATCGGCACGCCGGCGCTCGCGACCCGCGGGTTCGGCGACGCGGAGTTCACCGAGGTGTCGGACATCATCGCCCGGGCGCTCCTGCCGGGCGCGGACGTCGAGGCGCTGCGCGCGCGCGTCGCGGCGCTGACGGCGGCCTTCCCGCTCTACCCCGGGCTGCACCAGTAGCCCGGGGGTTGCCCCGCCCACATACCTACGAGCATAGTGATATCACCCCCTTTCATCTCCACCGCCGAACTCCGCGAGACCGGATAGGCGACACGAGACCGAGGCGGACGCTCACCTTTTCGTGGCGCCCATCCGGTCTCGCGGGAGTGCGGGGCGCGGGAGAACCGAAACGACGAAGTGAGGATCAGCATGACGGCACACAGACTCGACGGCGTCACGGCAGCAGCATCCATCCGTGAAGAGCTGCGCGCACGCGTGGCGGCGCTGAAGGAGCGGGGCATCGTCCCGGGGATCGCCACGGTGCTCGTGGGCGCCGACCCGGCGTCGCAGCTGTATGTGGGGATGAAGCACCGGCAGTCCGAGGCGATCGGGATGAACTCGATCCAGGTCGAGCTGCCCGCTTCCTCGACGCAGGCCGAGGTCGAGGCGGCGATCGACGCGCTCAACGCCGATCCGGCCTGTCACGGCTTCATCGTGCAGCTACCGCTCCCCGCGCACATCGACACCGACGCGATCCTCGAGCGCATCGACCCGGCGAAGGACGCCGACGGACTGCATCCGACCAACCTCGGCCGCCTCGTCCTGAACGTCAACTCGCCGATCACCACCCCGCTGCCGTGCACGCCCCGCGGCGTGATCGAGCTGCTGCTGCGCAACGGCTACGACCTCAAGGGCACGCACGTGGTCGTCGTCGGGCGCGGCGTCACGATCGGCCGCTCGATCGGGCTTCTCCTCACCCGCCGCGACCTGAACGCCACCGTCACGCTGACCCACACCGGCACGGTCGATCTCGGCCGCTACTTGCGCGAGGCCGACGTCATCGTCGCAGCAGCGGGCGTCAAGCACCTCGTCACCGCGGCGGACGTGAAGCCCGGCGCCGCCGTGCTCGACGTCGGCGTGACGCGCGAGACCGATCCCGAGACCGGCACGTCGAAGGTGTACGGCGATGTGCACCCGGATGTAGCCGAGGTCGCCGGCTGGCTCTCGCCGAATCCGGGGGGAGTGGGACCGATGACCGTCGCCCTGCTCATGACAAACGTGGTCGAGGCCGCGGAGCGCGCGGCCGCCTGAGTCCGCACAGCTCGACCGTTCGCGGGTGAACGCGGGGCGGGTCAGGCCGTGAAGCGCGCCAGGAACTCGCGCGTCCGCGGCTCGCGCGGAGCGCCGAACACCTCGGCCGGGCTGCCCTGCTCGAGGATGCGCCCGGCGTCGAGGAACACCACCCGGTGCGCGACGTCTCTCGCGAACGCCATCTCGTGCGTCGCCATGAGGATCGTCGCCCCGTCATCCGCGAGCGACCGCACGAGCTCGAGCACCTCGGTGACGAGCTCGGGGTCGAGCGCCGAGGTGATCTCGTCGAGCAGCAGCACCTCGGGATCGGTGGCGATCGCCCGCACGATCGCCGCGCGCTGCTGCTGTCCGCCCGACAGGCGGTCGGGATGCTCCTTTGCCTGGGCGGCCAGTCCGATGCGGTCGAGCAGTTCCATGCCCCGGCGCTCGGCTTCTCTGCGCGACACGCCCTGCACGACGCGGGAGGCGAGCGTGACGTTGTCGAGCACGGAGAGATGCGGGAACAGGTTGTAGCTCTGGAACACCGCCCCGAACCGGGCCCGCACGCGGTCGGCGCGCACCCGCGGATCCGAGATGTCTTCGCCGCCGAGCAGGATGCGCCCGTCGTCGATCGGCTCGAGCAGGTTCAGGCAGCGCAGCAGGGTCGACTTGCCCGAGCCGCTCGCGCCGATCACCGCGACGACCTCGTGTGCCGACAGGTCGACCGAGACACCGCGCAGCACCTCGCGATCGCCGAACGCCTTCCACAAGTCGTGGGCCTCCAGGAGCGGCCCCGAGGCGACGGCGCTCACAGCACCGATCCCGTCTGCTCGCGCTGGCGCAGCCGCGCCGCATACCAGTCGGTGAGGCGGATGGTGGGGATCGCGAGAAGCACGAACAGGATGCCGGCCACCACGTACGGCGTGAAGTTGTAGGTGAGCGCCACCTCCGACCGGGCGGCGGCGACGGCGTCGATCGCCCCGAGGATCGACACGAGGCCCACATCCTTCTGCATCGAGACGAAGTCGTTCATGAGTGGCGGGGTCATCTTGCGCAGAGCCTGCGGGAGCACGACGTGCCGTAGCGTCCGTACGTAGCTGAGCCCGAGGGCCCGCGCCGCAAGCCGCTGCGACGGGTGCACGGCCTCGATGCCGGCACGGATCACCTCGGCCACGTAGGCCGAATACGTCAGCGTGAGCGCGATCACCCCCAGGACGACAGGGGGGATGCGGGTATTGAGGATCGTCGGAAGCCCGAAGCCGACCAGGTACAGCACGATGATCAGCGGCAGGCCGCGGAAGATGTCGGTGTAGCCGGCCGCGAGGGCCCGGAGGGGGAAGAAGACCGGGCCGCGAAGCGTCCGCAGCAGGGCGAGCGCCAGGGCGCAGATCGCGACCGTGATGATCGACAGGCCCAGCACCTCGAGGTTGAGCAGGAATCCGTCCCACACCTTCGGGAGCGACTCGAGCGCGATCGCCGGATCGAAGAAGGACTGCTGAACCTTGGACCAGCCGGCCGTGTTGATGACGGTCGCCCAGACGATCACCGCGAACGCGATGGTCGAGGCGACCGCCAGCAGCACGGAGCGCTGCGAGCGGCTGCGCCGGAAGGCGCGCCTGTCGAGCTCGAGCGAGCTGGGTTGATGGGTCACTTGAGCTGCGTGACGCCCTGACCCGAACCGAGCCACTTGTCGGTGATGGTCGCGAGGGTCCCGTCGTCGCGCAGCTCGTCGAGGGCCGCGGTGACCTTCGCCGTCAGCGGCGAGTCCTTGGCGAGCACCACGCCCCACTCGTCGGGAACTCCGGCGGCGGGCAGCCCGCCCACGATGAAGGAGTTTTCGATGTAGACGCCCGTCGTGTAGTAGGCCGTCGGCAGGTCGAGCACGATCGCGTCGATCTGGTTGGCCTTGAGCGCGGCGACCGCGTCTTCGTTCGAGCCGTAGAGCTGCGGCGCCGTGGTCGGCTTCACCGCGTCCTGGATCGTCGTCGCGCTCGTCGAGCCCGACATCGCCCCGAGGGTCAGGCCCTGGAGCCCCGCGATCGAGGTGACCCCGTCGGCCTTTCCGCCCTTGATCGCGACGACCGCCTGGCTGGCCGAGTAGTACGGCGACGAGAAGTCGACGGCCTGTTTGCGCTCATCGGTGATCGTGTACTGCTGGATGTTGAAGTCGAAGCTCTTCGGACCGGGAGCGATCGCCGCCTCGAAGCTGGTGCGCACCCACTCGACGTCTTCCTTGGCGAACCCGAGCTTGTCGGCGACCGCGTACGCGACAGCCGCCTCGAAGCCCTCGCCGGTGGTCGGGTCGTCGTCGACGACGTACGGGAAGTAGGCCGTCTCGCCGGTGGCGATCGTGAGCTTGCCCGGCGTGACGTACGCGGCGGCGGCGTCGTCGGATGCGCTCGGCGTGGCGCCGCTGGCGCAACCGGTCAGGGCGAGCGCCGCGGCGGCGAGGCCGACCGCTGCGGTGCGGAGCAGGGTGCGGGTAGACGGCATGGATGCCTCCAGGGTCGAGGTGCAGGGCCCAGCGTGACAGGGGGCGTGACGCGGGGACGGCGCCCGGTGCTGTCCGGGCGCGCCATCCCATTGTGCCGTCCGCCGGGATGCCGGGGCTCGGCGGGGTCGCATTGTTACAGCTTGCGCTGCTCCTCGGTGGTCGCAGTATCCGCCCTCGCCAGAGGCTTGCCGGTGGCCTTGTCGTAGAGTGCACCCGCGTGGCCCTCGACGCGGTCATCGATCGCGTCGTAGATCGCCCAGGCGATGAGCAGAAGGACCGGGGGGATCACGTAGCCCCAGAACCATCCGTGGACGCGCACACCGGACAGGATCGCGACGAGGATCCACACGATGTAGGCGACCAGGATCACGAGGAAGAACTGCACGACCTTCTCGCCCGCCTTCGTGCGCTGGGCGGCCGAGCGCGACGCCATACCCCGGAACCATGTAGTGATCAGGGGTTTGATCCAGAGGGTCGCCGCGGTGAGGATGATGCTCGCCCAGAGCACCGACCAGCCGACGCTCACCTGCGGCAGCAGGAGTCCGATCAGCAGCAGCACCACGACGTTGAAGACGTAGAGGGAGGCGAATCGGATCAGCCAGGCGCGCATGATGCCCAGCGTATCTGCGCGGCGGGCGTCAGGCGATGGCGGCGAACTGCGTGAGATCGTCGTCGGGCAGTTCGTCGACGACCGCCGTCACCGTGACATCGACGAGGCTGACGTTGCCGGAGACGATCGTGAGGAACGCCGAGTCGGCGGCATCCCGTCCTGTCGCGATCCGCACGAGGGTCGACCGGGGGGCGAGGGTCGTGGCGTCGACGACCCGCCAGGCACCCTCGACCCAAGCCTCGGCGACCGCGTGGAAGTCCATCGGCGAGAGTCCGGGCGCATACACGGCGACGAGCCGTGCCGGAACGTTGAGGGCGCGCAGCAGCGCGACGCAGAGGTGGGCGTAGTCGCGGCACACGCCCTGGCGGGCGAGCAGGGTCTGGACCGCGCCGTCGGTGGGGAGGCTCGAGCCGGGCACGTACGACAGCCGGGTGCCGACCCATGATGAGACGGCGGCCAGCAGGTCGGACTGGGGGATGCCGCGGAACTCGGCGTAAGCCGTAGGCCCCAGGGTGTCGGACTCGGCGTAACGGCTCGGGCGCAGGTAGGTGACCAGGTCGGTGTCGCTGGCGATCGCGATGTCTCCGGGGCCTTGGATCGTCGCGGCGTACGTCACCTCGAGACGCCCGTTGTCGGAGGCCACCTTGTGCAGGCGCGTGCCGTGCGCGTCGGGGAGGGTCGTGTAGGGGACCTCGCGGCCGTCCAGCGTCGCGGTGAAAGACTCGGTGACCGGCGTGTAGTGGCCGGTCACGGCCACCGCGAAGATCATCTCGGCCGGATTGGTGACGTCCAGGACGATGGTGCTCGATACTTCACGCTTCATGCGTCAACCATCGCATGCCGGCGGATGATGGATCCATGGCCGTTCCGCATCGTCCGGGTCTTCGGTCACCGCGGGCGTGACGATCCCGGAGTCCGAGCTGTCAGGGCGATTCTCGTTGCGGAACAGGGATGCGGCGCGCGCTCGGCTCGCGGCCATCGTGGCGGACGCGCTGAACGGCGGGGTAGGGCCGGCGCGACTGCGACGAGCCGCCGCAGCGGCCGCGATCGCGCGAGCGGTGAGTTGCTCCGGCGTTCCGATCCCCTTGCTGCGCAGCAGGTCGCGGTCCCTTCGGCGGTGATGCCACGACGGACGCGTTATCGGATCGGCCGCGCGGAGGAGCATGCGCGTCGTCGGCAGCTCGGGCGGAGCGTGGACGTCGAGGTGTGCCGGCTGGCGGCGCCCTGCTCGATCCCGCAGCACGTCCTGCGGCATCGGCTCGATCTCAACGCCCGACTCATCGACGACCGCGATCCGGAGCCCTGCGACCGACAGCATCCGTTCGAATTCGCGCACAGAGAGGCCGCCACCCGATTCGATACGGGAGATGTTGGACTGCGAGACGCCGACCGCCGCGGCGAGATCTCGCTGGCTGAGGTCGGCCGATCGTCGCGCGCGTCGCACATACCCGGATGTATCGATGGGGGTGTTCCGGTCGTGCGGCGGATCCGTTGTCTCCGTCGTATCCGTCGTATCCGTCGGTGCGGTCGAGTGGTTCACGGTGGGATCCTTCCGCACCCCTCCGACATCTCGTCATGGCGGGGCGCCCCCGTCCGGCCGCCGCGCCCCCCCCGGCCGCCGCGCCCCCGCCCGGGGCCTCCGTTTCGGGGCGATCGCACCCCACCCTCCCCGTGACTCACCCTTTGACCCGCCAGAGTGATCAAAGGGTGAGTGTCACGAAGAGGAGTGGCCGGCGGACTCGAGGAAGCGTTCGCCGCCGCCGAACATGAACTCGGCGGGAGAGGGGCGCGGCCGGGATCGGCGCCGTGAACCGCTATCCTGAACGCGTCTGATGCGTGGATCGGGGGCCGGGGTGACCACTGCAGCAGTCGACTCCGCACGGACGGACGCGATCGCCGAATACGCGCTGCTCGGTGAGCCACCGCTGCTCGACCTGCAGGGTCTCGTCGAGCTCGCCTCCACCGTGTGCGGAGTCTCGACGGCGGTCATCAACATCATCGACGACCGTTTCCAGCATCAGGTCGCCGCCGTCGGCTTCACTCCCGCGACCTGCGCGCGCGAGGATTCGATGTGCGCCGTCGTGCTGGAGTATCCCGGCCTCGTCGTCGTGCCGGATGCGCGCCAGGACGACCGCTTCGCGCTCAATCCGTTCGTGACGGGCGAGATCGCCAACGTCCGGTTCTACGCGTCGAGCCCCGTGGTCACCCCGGCCGGCGTCGCGATCGGTACGCTGTGCGTCTTCGACGAAGACGCCGGCGACCTCACGACCGAGCACAGCCATGCGCTCGACCTCCTCGCCCACCAGGTGGCCGAAGTCCTGGAGCTGCGTCGGCTCACCCTGGAGCTCGCCGAGTCGAATCAGCAGCTCGAGCGCTTCGCCCTCCAGGTCAGCCACGACCTGCGCAACCCGCTCACGGCCCTTTCCGGATTCCTCGAACTGGCCTCCGACAGTCCCGAGATGGTCAATGCTCCGCGGGCGGCGCGGAGCCTCGCCCGGGCTGAATCGGCGGCGGATCGGATGAGCGCGATGGTCTCCGACCTGCTGGACTATGCCCGCGTCGGGGGCGCGCACCCCCGGCGGGTCGCCGTCGATCTCGAGCAGATCGTGCGGGCGGTGCTCGAAGATCTGGACGCCTCGGTCGTGCAGACCGGCACGCAGGTCGTCGTGGACGCATCCGTCGAGGTGATCGGCGACCCCACGCTGCTGCGGGCGCTGTTGCAGAACCTCATCGGCAACGCCATCAAGTTCAGCGGTGCGAAGTTCAGTGCGGCGAAGTTGAGTGCGACGAAGTTCAGTGCTGCGGGCGAGCAGACGCCGCGCATCGAGGTGACAGCGCGGACACTCCCCGGCGGCTGGCGGATCACCGTCGACGACAACGGGCCCGGCATCCCGTTCGACGAGCGCGACCGAGTCTTCGAACTCATGGAGCGGGGCACCGACCCCGGGGCGCCCGGCCTCGGCATCGGACTGTCGACCTGTCGCCGGATCGTCGACTCGCACCACGGACACATCGGCATCGACGACTCCGCACTCGGTGGCGCGAGCGTCTGGGTGGTTCTCCCCGCCGACGCCGGTTGACTGTCCGCGCCGTACAACCATTCAGAGATGTTGTACCGATCGGCCATCGGCACGCGCCGTTGACCGCGGCAGACTGAGCATCATATGTCCGACGGATGCTGCGGCATCCGTGTGCGAAAGGGCCCACACATGACCGACACCCGTGAATCCGCGCTGCTGGCCTCGGTTCCCGCTGGGCTCTTCATCGGCGGGGAGTGGATCGATGCCTCCGAGGGTCGCACGCTCAACGTGTACGACCCGGCGACCGGCGAGGTGATCCGCTCGATCGCGGATGCGACACCGGAAGACGGCATGCGGGCGCTGGATGCTGCGGTCGCGGCGCAGGCCGCCTGGGCGTCGACTCCCGCCCGCGAGCGCGGTGAGGTGCTTCGGCGCGCGTTCGACCTGCTCCAGGAGCGCAAGGAGGAGTTCGCTCTCCTCATGACGCTCGAGATGGGCAAGCCGCTCGCTGAGGCGCGGGGAGAGGTCGGCTACGGCGGCGAGTTCCTCCGTTGGTTCAGCGAAGAGGCCCCGCGCGTGCAGGGCAGATACGGCGCGAACCCCGAGGGCACGGGCCGCATCATCGTCTCGCAGCACCCCGTGGGGCCGTGCTTCCTCATCACGCCGTGGAACTTCCCGCTCGCGATGGCCACCCGCAAGATCGCCCCGGCCCTGGCCGCCGGTTGCACGGTCGTCATCAAGCCCGCAGAGCTCACGCCACTCACCACGCTGTACTTCGCGAAGCTGCTGGAGGACGCCGGCCTCCCGCAGGGCGTCGTGAACGTCATCACGACCTCGACATCGGGCGCGGTGTCGGCGCCGATCATCGCCGACCCCCGGCTGCGGAAGTTGTCGTTCACCGGATCCACGCCGGTCGGGCAGAAGCTCATCGAACAGGCCGCGAAGAACGTGCTCCGCACCTCGATGGAGCTCGGCGGCAACGCGCCGTTCGTGATCTTCGATGACGCCGACCTCGACAAGGCCGTCGAGGGGGCGCTCGCGGCGAAGTTCCGCAACATCGGGCAGGCCTGCACCGCGGCCAACCGGTTCATCGTGCACCGCTCGGTCGCCGACGAGTTCGCGCGCCGGGTCACCGAACGGGTGCAGGGCTTCACGACCGGCCGCGGCACCGAGGACGGCGTCACGATCGGACCCCTGATCAACCAGGCGGCGGTGGACAAGGCATCCGCGCTCGTCGAGGACGCCGTGCAGCGCGGAGCGGTCCTCGCGACGGGTGGGTCTCGGATCGACGGGCCGGGAACGTTCTACCAAGCCACGGTCGTCACCGACGTGCAGGCCGGCAGCGACATCCTCCGCGAGGAGATCTTCGGGCCGGTGCTCGCGATCGTCCCGTTCGACGACGAGGACGATGCGGTGCGCCTCGCCAACGACACCGAGTACGGGCTCGTTTCGTACGTCTACACCGAGAGCCTCTCGCGCGGCCAGCGCATGATCGAGAAGCTCGAGACCGGGATGATGGGGCTCAACGTCGGCGTCGTCTCCAACGCCGCGGCACCGTTCGGCGGCTGGAAGATGTCGGGGCTCGGCCGCGAAGGCGGGGCCGAAGGCATCCACGAGTACCTCCAGACCAAGTACACGCTGACCCCGAACCCGTTCTCCGGACCTCCGGCTCCAGCTCCAGCTCCAGGATGAAGGCATGACGGCCACGCGGGCGGTCCAGCGCCTCCGCGACCTGCGCCTGCGCTCGCACCGGCTCACGTCACCGTCCGCGACGCTCGCCGACGCGGCCGATCACATGCTCGCCACGCAGGCTCAGGAGTTCTGGGGTGGGCGATGGGCGCTCGCCGCCCGCACGAAGGGCGAGCCGACCCTCTCCGACGTGGACGCAGCGTTCGACCGTGGGGAGCTCGTGCGTTCGTGGACGGCGCGCGGCACGATCCACATCATCCCGTCCCGGCACCTCGGATGGGTGCTCTCGCTGACCGGTGAGCGCCAGTTCCGCGCTGCGGCTTCGCGGCACCGGATGCTCGGACTCGGCGACGCCGAATTCACCCGCGCCGAGACGGCGGTGCGGTCAGCGCTGGGCGGCGGGAACCGGCTCACCCGCGCCGAGCTGTTCGAAGTGCTGCGGGGGATCGGCATCGATCCGCGCGAGCAGCGCGGAGTGCACGTGCTGTATGCCCTCTCCGTGCGGGGCGTGATCGTGCAGGGTCCGGTCGTCCCGCGCGACGGCGCACCGAGCCGCGAGCAGTACGTGATGCTCAGCGACGAGTGGCTCGCACCGCAGTGGACGCCCTCCGATCCGCTGGTCGAGTTCTTCGTCCGCTACGTCGCGTCGCACGGCCCGGCCGGGGCGGCCGACTTCGCGTGGTGGTCGGGGCTTCCGGTCGGGATGGCGCGCAGCGCGGCCGGGGCGGATGACCCGCGGCTCACGCGCATCGACGAAGACTCGTGGATCGCGAGTGACCTTCCGCGACGGCATCCCACCGCGCCGGCGGTGCTGGCGCTGCCCCCGTTCGAGGAGTACTTCCTCTCCTACGCCGACCGATCGGTCAGCTGTGCGCCGGAGCACGGCCCGACCGTCATGACCGGCGGAGCGATGCGGCCGATCCTCGTGGCGCGCGGCGAGATCGTCGGCACGTGGAGTCACTCGCATTCGCTTGCCCGGCTCGACGCCGATCCGTCGGCCGAGCACCTGATCCGTGACGCAGTGACCGACGCCGAGGTATCCGCCGCATTCGATCGCTACCGGCGCTTCATCCAGGGCTGAGCGTTCTGCCACACTGGCTCCGTGCCGCCCCAATCGAAGCCCCGCCGCTTCCGCGCCCGCACGCGCGCGTGGGTCATCTCGATCGTCACGCTCTTCGTGCTGCTCTACGCGGGCGTGGTCTCGATGTACGCCGGCGGCGAGCAGGCGGACACGCTCGCGAGCTGCGTCGATGAGGTGCCGACGGATGCCGTGCTCATCGAGTTCGCGCCGCAGAATGTGGATGCGGCGGGCGATCGACTGGGTGCGACGTTCTCGGTGCGCTCGTTCGGTCCGATGCCCCAGGATTCCGCGGGCTTCCTGAAGGAACCGCTGACGGTGCTCGTCACCGAGAATGACGGGCCGCGGTCGTTCACCGTCGCCGCCGGCCAGCTACCGTCTGCGCAACCCCTGCGACTCATCACCAATGGCTACATCGAGCAGTGGCCACTCGATTCGCACGCTGTGGAGCCGGTGTTCCTCGCCACGCACCTGGTGGACGGCGTCGTTACCCCACTCGAGACCGTCGTCTGCGGCTCAGCGCACGTGCCGGGCTGGATCGTCAGTGGGACGACGGTTGCCGGAACCGACGACATCATGGCGGATGGCACACCGGTACCGGCAGTTCAGATCACCGCCACGCGCTCGACGGCCACCATCGCTTTCGGCGTCGTCATCCTGGCCCTCATGGTCGTGATGCCGGTCCTGTCGCTCACCGTCGCGATCCTCGCCTTCCGCGGACGCCGCAAGGTCGAGGCGACGCTGATGAGCTGGATGGCGGCCATGCTCTTCGCGACGATTCCGCTGCGCACGTTCCTCCCCGGCGCGCCGCCGATCGGGTCGTGGGTCGATTTCCTGATCGTGCTGTGGGTGCTGGCTGCGCTCGTG
Source organism: uncultured Microbacterium sp. (assembly GCF_964244775.1). Classification (NCBI taxonomy): domain Bacteria; kingdom Bacillati; phylum Actinomycetota; class Actinomycetes; order Micrococcales; family Microbacteriaceae; genus Microbacterium; species uncultured Microbacterium sp. Next base: position 3,830 of record NZ_CAXTJR010000004.1, on the reverse strand, counting down.
ATCGGGCTCGTGATCTATGTGGCCGCGTGGGTGCGGTGGACGCCGCCCGCCCCGGCCGCCGCGCCCGCGCCCCCTGCACCCCCGGCCTGACCCGCCGACTCAGGCGTGCCGGTCGAGGAATGCGTAGACCTCGCTGTCGTCCACTCCGGGGAATGTCCCGCGGGGGAGCGGCGAGAACATCTGCATGTGCACACGCGCGCTCGGCCACGCTTTGCCCTCCCAGCGACCGGCGACCTCCGCGGGCGCGCGCCGGCAGCACGACTCATCCGGGCACGTCGAGGTCGCCCGCTTGGATGCTTCGCGGCCGCGGAACCACTTGGCGTCGTCGAAGGGCACCCCGACCGTGATCGAGAACTCACCGTCGGAGGTCGTGCCCGTCTGCGTCGAGCACCAGAACGTGCCGCTGGGCGTGTCGGTGTACTGGTAGTGCTCGGTCGTGCGGTTCTGCTCCTCGAATGCCGACCGGGCCAGGAACCTCCGGCACGCGATCTGACCCTCCACCGCCCCGGTCACGTCCATGGGAAGCGGCAGCTCGTCGTTCTCGTACACGCGTGAGATCGCGCCCGACCCGTCCACGCGGAGGAAGTGCAGCGGGATGCCGAGATGCTGCGTCGCCAGGTTGGTCATGCGCATCCCGGCCGCCTCGTGGGTCACGCCGAACGCATCGCGGAAGTCCTCGACGGCGAGGTTGCGCTCCTTCTTCGCCTGCTGCAGGAACGCGACCGACGAGGTCTCGGGCATGAGGCAGCTGGCGGCGAAGTAGTTGATCTCGAGGCGCTGCTGCAGGAAGTCGGCGTAATCCGCCGGCCGGCGATGCCCGAGCAGGCGGTGGGCCATCGCCTGCAGCGCCATCGACCGGAGTCCGTGGCCGCCGGGGATCGAGGCGGGCGGGAGGTAGATCCGGCCGTTCTCAAGGTCGGTGACCGAGCGCGCCGAGTGCGGCAGATCGTTGACGTAGATCAGCTCGAAGCCCAGCTGCTCGGCCATGATGCTCACGGTCCGGTGCGTCACCGCGCCTGACGTATGACCGGCGGCTTTGAGCTGCCGCTCGGCGAGCCGCTCGACCTCGGGGAGGTAGTTGTTGCGTTCCCGCATGCGCAGGCGCAGTTCGGTGTTCGCGCGCCGTGCCTCCTCGGGCGTCGCAATGGCCTCGCGCTCGCGGCGCTGCAGTTCGCGGTGAAGACCCAGGATCGATTCGATCGTCTCGTCGCTCATGCCCTTCGTGATGCGCACCGGGGCGACCCCCAGTTGGCGGAACACCGATCCGGCCTGGGCGCGCTCCAGCTCGATCTCCAGCGCCGCCCGGCGGTTCGGCGGCTCGGGCGAGAGGAGTTGCGTCACCTCGATCCCGGTCACCTCCGCGATCGCCTGCAGGAGCGACAGCTTGGGCTCGCGCTTGCCGTTCTCGATCAGGCTCAGCTGGCTGCCCGCGACACCCACGCGCTCGCCGAGCTCGTCGAGAGTGAATCCGTGCGAGACGCGCTCGTGGCGGATGCGGTGGCCGAGGGTGGCGAGCTCGAGAGAAGACGTGGGCATTCCTTGATGTTATCGAAAGAAGTGGTGTTCTTTAACACGCAAAGACTGATAAGACCGGGCCAAAGCGCGAAAGAGTGGTGGAGAACTTCGAATCCGCTCATCGCCGAAGGAGAACCGCCCATGGCTCTGGCCGACATCTTCACCCGCCCCGCCACCCGCTCCGTCAGCCGCTCCGCCGCGACGGGCAGCGCTCGTGTCCGCGACTTCGGCGGCCGGCCCGCCGTCGTCGGCGAAGGCATGGTGGCACTTCTGGCATGGGTCGATGAGATCGCCGCGCTCACGCAGCCCGACAGCATCCACTGGGTCGACGGTTCGCGCGCCCAGAACGATGCGCTGCTGCGCGAGATGGTCGACGAGGGCAAGCTCATCAAGCTCAACCCGGAGTGGCGGCCGGGGTCGTACCTGGCCCGCTCGCACCCGAGTGACGTCGCTCGCACCGAGGGGCGCACCTTCATCGCATCCGAGCGCGAGGTGGATGCCGGCCCCACGAACAACTGGGCCGACCCGACCGCGATGCGCGCGACGATGAACGAGGTCTTCGCCGGGTCGATGCGGGGCCGCACGATGTACGTCGTGCCGTTCTCGATGGGGGCGGTCGGCGGTCCGCTCTCGCACATCGGCGTGCAGGTGACCGACAGCCCGTACGCCGTGTCGTCGATCGGCATCATGACCCGGGTCGGCACCGACGTGGTCCGCGAGATCGCCGCGGGTGCGCCGTGGGTCAAGACGGTGCACTCCGTCGGAGCGCCGCTCGCTCCGGGCGAGCAGGATGTCGCGTGGCCCTGCAACGACGAGAAGTACATCGTGCACTACCCGGAGACCCTCGAGGTGTGGTCGTACGGATCGGGTTACGGCGGCAACGCGATCCTGGCGAAGAAGTGCTTCGCCCTGCGGATCGCGTCGGTGATCGGGCGCGACAACGGCTGGCTCGCCGAGCACATGCTCCTCATCCGCGTCATCGATCCTGCCGGCCGCGCCTACCACCTCGCCGCGGCGTTTCCCTCCGCGTGCGGAAAGACCAATCTCGCCATGCTGCGTCCGACCATCCCCGGGTGGCGGGTCGAGACCCTCGGCGACGACATCGCGTGGCTGCACCCCGGAGAAGACGGGCGCCTCTGGGCGATCAACCCCGAGGCCGGCTTCTTCGGCGTCGCGCCCGGCACCGGCGAGTCCACGAACGTCACGGCGGTCGAGACCCTGTGGGGCAACACGATCTTCACGAACGTAGCGCTCCGCCCCGACGGCGACGTCTGGTGGGAGGGCCTGACCGACGAGGCGCCCCCGCACCTCACCGACTGGGAGGGCAACCCCTGGACGCCCGACATGGGTCGGCCCGCCGCCCACCCCAACTCGCGCTTCACGGTGGCTGCCGCGCAGTGCCCGCAGATCGCCTCGGATTGGGATTCTCCGGAGGGCGTTCCGCTCGATGCCATCCTCTTCGGCGGACGGCGTGCGACGAACGTGCCGCTCGTCCTGGAGGCGACTGACTGGACGCACGGCGTCTTCCTCGGCTCGACGATCTCGTCCGAGCGGACGGCAGCCGCCGAGGGCACGGTCGGCGAACTGCGCCGCGACCCGTTCGCAATGCTGCCGTTCTGCGGCTACAACATGGCCGACTACTTCGGGCACTGGCTCAGCGTCGGCCAGAAGCTGCGGTTCGACCGGGCGCCCCGCATCTTCCAGGTGAACTGGTTCCGCAAGGGCACGGACGGCCGGTTCCTGTGGCCCGGATTCGGCGACAACTCGCGCGTCATCGACTGGATCATCCGTCGCATAGAGGGCGAGGTCGGCGCGGTCGACAGCCCCATCGGGCGCCTGCCCGTGGCATCCGATCTGGATCTGACCGACATCGACGTCCCGCAGGCCGATCTCGACGAGCTGTTCGCGATCGACACCGCGTCGTGGCTGCACGAGACCGATCTGACCGCGGAGTTCTACGACACCTTCGACGGCCGCATCCCTGCGGCGCTGCAGTCGGAGCTGGCCGCCCTGCGCTACCGGCTCAAGGCGGCGCAGACCGCCTGACGCGTTTGGGTTCCTGAGCGTGTCGAAGGGCCATCCGCTGGCTGCGACGCTTCGACAGGCTCAGCGACCGAGGGCGATTCGGTTCCTGAGCCGCGCTTTGCGCGACGGTTGACGGTGTTCGCTCGGGTGGTGGATCCGGGCTCTAGAAGGGTGCGGGTGGGGTCGCGTGGAAGGCGGGTACTCGGCGTTCGGGTTGCACGACGTAGACACGGTCGGTGGGTGATGTCCAGCGGATCGCCCCGCCCGAACCCGGGATCTGATCGACCTGC
>NZ_CAXTJR010000003.1:357225-372033 GCF_964244775.1 uncultured Microbacterium sp. | reverse complement strand
ATGCACCCTCGGTTCCCGCAATGCACCCTCGGTTCCCGCAATGCACCCTCGGTTCCCGCAATGCACCCTCGGTTCCCGCAATGCACCCTCGGTTCCCGCAATGCACCCTCGGCGAGGGTGCATTGCGACGCTCGAGGGTGCATTGCGACGGTCGAGGGTGCATTGCGACGGTCGAGGGTGCATTGCGACGCTCGAGGGTGCATTGCGACGCTCGAGGGTGCATTGCGGGGCGGGGGTCGCTCTATGCTGGCGTCGTGACTACGCCGTCCGGCACCACGCCGCTAGGCACCGCGACGCCAGGCACCACGACGCCCGGCACCACGACGCCAGGCACCACGACGGCCTCGACCGTCGCCGGGCGCGACGATCGGATCACGCTGCGCTTCATGACCACCCCCGCCGACACGGCGTCAGGCGGTCGCTCGGTCGCCGCCGGCAGTGTCATGGAGTGGATCGACAAAGCGGGCTACGCCTGCGCGGTCGGGTGGTCGGGCGCCTACTGCGTGACCGCATACGTCGGCAACGTGCGGCATCGCCGGCCCATCGCCCCGGGCAGCCTCATCGAGGTGCAGGCGCGGCTCGTGCACACCGGCCGTTCGAGCATGCACGTCGTCGTCACGGTCTCGTCGGCGGATGTGAGCAGCCGCGCCTACTCGCCCGCGACGACGTGCATCCTCATCTTCGTCGCGAAGGATGCTGGCGGCCGGCCCATTCCGGTTCCCCCTTGGCAGCCGCGCTCGCGCTCGGATCGCACGCTGGCCGCCGGGGCGCTCGAACGGATTCCGGCCCGCACCGAGATCAAGCGCCTGATGCTTCAAGAGCGCTACACCGAGGCATCCGAGGCTCCCCGCACGGTGCTGCGGTTCCTCGTGCCGCCGGGGGTCGTCAACTGGGGCGGCAAGGCGCACGGTGGCACTGTCATGCGCTGGATCGATGAGGCCGCGTATGCGTGCGCCGTGGGGTGGCTCGGCGATGCCGAACTCGCCGATCACGCTGTCGCGGTGTACTCCGGCGGCATCCACTTCTTCGCCCCTGTCCGCATCGGCGACCTCGTCGAGATCGACGCCCGCCTGATCTACACGGGCGGTCACAGCATGCACATCAGCACGCGCGTCGTCACCGCAGATCCGCGCGCGCCGCACGAGCGGACGCTCACAACCCTCTGCATGAGCGTGTTCGTCGTGCCGGGCCCGGGCGGTGTGGCGATGCCGGTGCCGCTGTGGACTGCCTCGACCGACGAGGATGTGCGCCTGGGCGAGCACGCGCGCGAGATCATCCGGCTGCGCGAGCAGATCGTGCCGATCGCCGCCTCCCTCGCCCTCGAGCCATAGGCCCGTCCGCAATCTCCAGTAGACGGGTAGACTAGTCGCTAGGCGAACGAGTGTTCGCAGAGCGAACACCTTCGAGAAGCGATGGGACCGGAATGATCGATAAGACCGTGACGGATGCTGCGACCGCCGTCGCCGGCATCCCCGACGGTGCGACCGTCATGATCGGCGGTTTCGGCCGCGCCGGTCAGCCGGTCGAACTCATCGACGCGCTGATCGCCCGCGGCGCCCGCGACCTCACGGTCGTGAACAACAACGCGGGCAACGGCGACACCGGTCTTGCGGCGCTCTTGGCGACCGGGGGCGTGCGCAAGATCATCTGCTCGTTCCCGCGGCAGTCCGACTCGTGGGTGTTCGACGCCCTGTACCGCGCCGGCAAGATCGAGCTGGAGCTCGTGCCGCAGGGCAATCTCGCCGAACGCATCCGCGCGGCCGGAGCGGGCATCGGCGCGTTCTTCAGCCCCACCGGCGTCGGCACCGAGCTGGCCGGAGGCAAGGAGGAGCGCACGATCGACGGTCGCGACTACGTGCTGGAATACCCGATCAGAGCTGATTTCGCGTTGATCAGCGCGCTCGAGGGCGACCGCTGGGGCAACCTGGTGTACCGCAAGACGGCGCGCAACTTCGGCCCGATCATGGCCGCCGCGGCGGCCACGACGATCGCCCAGGTCGACACCATCGTGCCGTTGGGTTCGATCGACCCGGAGGCGGTCGTCACCCCGGGGATCTACGTGAACCGCCTCGTCGCGGTCGGGCAGCGGCGCTGGCTCGAAGACGGCCGGTTCATCGGCGGCGTCAGCGTGGAAGGCGAACGTCTCGAAGGCGAAGGTCTCGCCGGCGACGCACTTGAGGAGGCATCGGCATGAGCACCCGCATCTCGCGTCAAGACCTGGCCGCGAAGATCGCCGCCGACATCCCCGAAGGCGCGATCGTCAACCTCGGCATCGGGGCCCCGACGCTCGTCGCCGACTTCCTGCCGGAAGGGCTGGAGATCATCCTGCACACCGAGAACGGGATGCTGGGAATGGGCCCGCAACCCGCGCCCGGCCTCATCGATCCTGACCTCATCAACGCCGGCAAGCAGCCGGTCACCGAACTGCCCGGTTCTTCGTACTTCCACCACGCCGACTCGTTCGCGATGATGCGCGGCGGGCACCTCAACGTGTGCGTGCTCGGCGCCTTCCAGGTGAGCCAGCGCGGTGACCTCGCGAACTGGTCCACCGGTGCGCCGGGCGCGATCCCGGCGGTGGGCGGCGCGATGGACCTCGCGATCGGCGCCAAAGACGTGTACGTGATGACCGACCTGCTGACCAAGCAGGGCGACTCCAAGCTCGTCGAGAGCTGCACGTATCCGCTCACCGGCGTCGGCTGCGCGACCCGCGTCTACACCGACCACGCGATCTTCGACGTCACGCCCGAGGGGTTCCGCGTGCGCGAAGCCTTCGGCGACAACACGGTCGAATCCCTCTCAGAGCTCACCGGCCTGACGCTGACGGATTCGGATGCCGCGGCATCCCCAAAAGGAAACTGATATGGCTGCCACCTACATCTTCGATGCCGTCCGCACCCCGTTCGGCCGGTACGGCAAAGGGCTCGCCGACGTGCGCCCCGACGACCTCGCCGCCGTCGTCATGCGCGCCGCCGCCGAGCGCACCGGCCTTGACCCCGCGCGTATCGACGATGTGATCTTCGGCGACGCCAACCAGGCGGGCGAGGACAATCGCAACGTCGCACGGTTCGGCGCGCTGCTGGCGGGCTTCCCATCGAGCGTCCCGGGCGTGACGGTCAACCGCCTCTGCGGCTCGGCGGTGGAAGCGGTGATCCAGGGCAGCCGCGCGATCGAGGCGGGGGATGCCGAGATCATCCTCGCCGGCGGCGTCGAGTCGATGAGCCGGGCGCCGTACGTCGTGCAGAAGGCCGAGCGCCCCTTCCCCGCAGGCAACCAGACGATGTGGAACACCGCGATCGGGTGGCGGATGACCAACCCGCGCCTGCGCAAGGACTGGACGATCTCCAACGGTGAGAGCGCCGAGAAGCTCGCGTCGATCTACGGTCTGTCACGCGAAGCGCAGGACGCGTTCGCGGCCCGCAGCCACCGTCTCGCCTCGGCGGCGTGGGCCGCCGGCGTGTACGACGACGAGATCGTGCAGGTCGAGGGTCACGAGCTGACGCGGGATGAAGGCATCCGCGACGACTCGACCGTCGAGGTGCTCGCCGGGCTCAAGCCCGCGTTCGCCGCCGACGGCACGGTGACCGCGGGCAACTCGTCGCCCATCAACGACGGCGCGTCAGCCGTGCTGCTGGGGGCGGAGAGTGCACTGGATGCTGAGCCCCTGGCCCGCATCACCGGCCGGGGTGTGTTCGGCAATGACCCCGACGTGTTCGGCGTCGCGCCCGTCGAGGCGGCGAATCGCGCGCTCGCGCGGGCGGGGCGCACCTGGGCTGACGTGGACTTCGTCGAGCTCAACGAGGCTTTCGCGTCGCAGAGCCTGGCGTGCCTGGCGCTATGGCCCGAGCTCGACCCCGAGCGGGTGAACATCCACGGCGGGGCGATCGCGATCGGCCACCCGCTGGGTGCATCGGGTGGGCGCATCATCGGTCACGCCGCGCACGAGCTGAAGCGTCGCGGGGGCGGAGTCGCCGTCGCGGCGATCTGCATCGGAGTGGGTCAGGGGCTCGCGGTCGTCTTGGAGCGGTGAAGCCCCACGCCGCGGTGATCGAGTAGCGAGCTTGCGAGCGTATCGAGATCCCTCGGGCCCGCGTAGTACGTCGCATCGGGCTCAGCTGCGCGAGGATGAACCCGTGAGCACCCCTGAGTCCGGCGAGTTCGTGCAGTCGTTCGCGCGCGGCCTCGAAGTGATCCGCGCGTTCGATGCCGAGCATCCCGAACTCACCCTCAGCGAGGTCGCGCGCCGCGCGTCGATCACAAGAGCGGCGGCCCGGCGATTCCTGCTCACGCTCGAGACGCTCGGCTACGTGAGGTCGGACGGCAGATCCTTCGCCCTGACGCCCCGCGTCCTCGAGCTCGGCTTCTCCTACCTCTCCGCGCTGTCGCTCCCCGAGATCGCGCAGCCGCACCTCGAGCGGCTCTCGCACGAGATCGGCGAATCTGTGTCCGCCGCTGTGCTCGACGGCACCGATATCGTCTACGTCGCCCGCGTCCCCACGCGGCGCATCATGAGCGTGCGGATCACGATCGGCACTCGGTTCCCCGCGTTCGCGACGTCGATGGGGCGCGTTCTGCTGGCCGGGATGCCGGAGGCAGCGGCCGACGCGGTGCTTGCGGCATCCGATCTCACCGCTCTGACCGATCGCACCGTCATCGATCCTTCAGCGCTCCGCGCCGAACTCGCCCATGTCCGCGTGCAGGGCTGGTCGCTCGTGGACGGCGAGCTTGAGCGAGGACTCCGATCGATCGCCGTGCCGCTGCACGGGCGCGACGGGCGGGTGGTGGCGGCCCTGAACGTCTCGACCAGCGCGACGCGCGACGCGGTCGAGCACATCATCGAGGCCTACCTGCCGAGGTTGGTCGACACAGCGCACCGTATCGAGGCCGAGCTGAGGCTCGTGTAGCCCGAGCGGCGCCGACCCTGCCGGCCGGCGCCGATAAACCAGTTGTGCGACGAGACACCACCCCTCGCGTGATGTCTCGTCGCGGATATGGTTTCTCGCGGCTCGAAGCGCGCGACGCGGGGCGCGACGCGGGGCGCGCGCCCTACCGGACGCCCCGCATGAGCGCCAGGATCGGCTTGATCACCAGCAGCAGCGCCCCGCCCATCGCGATCGCGATCAAGCCGAGGATCGAGAAGTAGGGCAGCTCGTCGTCGGGGTTGTAGAACTGCGCGAGCCACCCGGCCATCGCCGATCCCAGCGCGACGGACAGGAAGAACAGCGCGACCATCTGGGTGTGGAAGTGCTGTGGCGCGAGCTTCGTCGACACCGACAGCCCGACGGGCGAGATCAGCAGCTCGGCGATCGTGAAGACGAACAGGATGCCGACGATCGCCAGCAGCGGCGTCGAGTTGGCTCCTCCACCGGCGAACGGGAGGAAGAGGAGGAACGCGACGCCCATGACGATCGCGCCGAGGCCGAACTTGAACGGCGTCGAAGGCTGGCGGGTGCCGAGCTTCGTCCAGAGCGCCGCGAACACCCCCGAGAGCACGATGATGAAGATCGGGTTGATCGACTGCACCCACGAGACCGGCATCTCCCAGCCGAAGATCGACCGGTCGAGCTTCTGGTCGGAGTAGATCGTCAGCAGGGTGAACTGCTGTTGGTACAGCGACCAGAATCCGACGCTCACGATCCAGAGCGGGATGAACCCGAACACCCGCGACCGCTCGATGCTCGAGACGTGTGGTGAGGCCAGGATCACTGCGAAGTAGGCCACCGCGGCGACGATCGTCACGATGATCGCGACGCTCGCGAGGTTGTCGGCCCGGATCACGCCGACCAGGACCAGCACCGTGATCAGCACGATGCCCGCCACAGCGATGCCGATCATCACGCCGTAGCGATTCTTCGGAAGCGGGTTGGGGATGACGCGGGATTCGGCGGGGAGTGACCTGCGCCCGAAGGAGTACTGCACGAGCCCGATCGCCATGCCGATCGCGGCCAGCAGGAACCCGGCGTGGAAGCCCCACGTCGTCTGCGCGATGCCAGTCAGCAGCGGTCCGAAGAAAGCACCGAGGTTGATGCCGAGGTAGAACAGCGAGAACCCGGCATCCCGCCGCGGGTCACCCGGCTGATACAGCGTGCCGACGACCGAGGTCGCGTTCGCTTTGAGCCCGCCCGAGCCGATCGCGACCATCACGAGTCCTACGCCGAGGCCGCCCACCCCGGGGATCAGGGCGAGGGCGATGTGCCCGGCCATGATGACGATCGCGCTGAAGAACAGCACGCGCTCCGACCCGAGCAGCCGGTCGGCCAGCCACGCACCGAGGATCGTCGAGAGGTAGACCAGGCCCCCGTACGCGCCGACGATGCCGGTCGCGACGGCCTGGTCGATGCCGAGCCCGCCCTCCGCCACCGAGTAGTACAGGTAGATGAGCAGGATTCCCTGCATGCCGTAGAAGCTGAACCGCTCCCACATCTCCACGCCGAAGATGTGGGCGAGGGCGAACGGCTGCCCGAAGAAGCGCCTGTCGTCGTCGCCCTCGGTGCCGGTCGGCAGCACTGCGGAAACCTGCTCGGGGGAGTCGTCCTTCGCGCTCATGACGTCAGGGTAGCGCCGCCGATGCGTCGGCGCACGTGGAGCGCGGTCGCGTCTGCGAGCTCTATTGCGGCAGTGAGGGATGCCGCTCCTGGGCGGCGCGACGGGTCGGGATGAACAGCCCGACCACGAGCGCGATGATCGCGGCGATGCCGCCGAGCGCGAGGGATTGTGTGAACGCGGTGGAGGTCGGCACCTGCGCCCCCTCGAAGTTCATCGAGTTCGACGCGAGGACCGCGCCGACCACGGCTGCGGCGACGCTCGTGCCGAGCGAGCGGAACAGGGCGTTCAGGCCGTTCGAGGCACCCGTCTCGCTCTGCGGCACCGAGCGCATGATCAGCATCGGCATGGAGGCGTAGCCGAACCCGATGCCCACTCCGATGAGGACATTCGCGACGACGATGTGCCACACCTCGGTCGAGTACAGCAGCGAGAACGAGTAGGCCGCCAGGAGCGCGGCGGCGCCGATGATCAACAGCAGCTTGGGCCCGGTGCGTCGGGCGAGACCGCCGGCCACCGGCGAGAGCACCATCATGACCACGCCGGACGGCATGATGATGAAGCTCGCGGCCAGGAGCGACAGGCCGAATCCGGCGCCGGTCGCCAGCGGCAGCTCGAGCATCTGCGGGTAGACGACGTTAGAGGCGAACAGCGAGAAGCCCATCGCGACCGAGGCGATGTTCGTGAGGAGCACCGCGGGGCGGGCAGCGACCCGGAGGTCGAGCAGCGGTTCGGCGATCCGCAGCTCGAACCATCCCCAGAGCAGCAGCACGACGATGCCGCCGAGGCCGGTGGCGAGCGTCGCAGGCGAGGTCCACCCCCACGAGTTGCCGCGCGAGATCGCGAGCAGGATGCCGATCAGTCCCACCGCCAGGCCTGCCGCGCCGACGTAGTCGAACCGACCCGCGGTGCGCAAGACGCTCACGGGCACGATCCACAGCACGAGTACGAAGCCGATGACACCGAGGCCCGCTGCCGCCCAGAAGAGGAAGTGCCAGTCGCTGCGCTCGGTGATCAGCGCGCTGATCGGCAGTCCCAGGGCGCCGCCGACGCCCAGGGTGGCGCTGATCAGGGCGATCGCCGAGTCCACGCGGTTCTCGCGCAGCACATCCCGCAGGATCGAGATGCCCAGGGGAACGACTCCGACGATCGCGCCCTGGAGGGTGCGGCCGACGATGATGCCGATGATGCCGGGCGAGAACGCGGCGACGACCGAACCCGCCACCATCACGCCGAGGAGCACCAGCACGATGCGGCGCTTGCCGTACATGTCGCCCAATCGCCCCGCGATCGGGGTGATGACCGCGGCGGCGAGCAGGGTCGAGGTCACGACCCAGGCGGTGTCGTCGCGGCTCGAGTTCAGCAGCTCCGGCAGCTTCGACTGGATCGGCACCATGAGCGTGAACATGAACGACGAGACGAGGCCCGTATAGGCCAGCACCGCGACGATCACGCCCTGTTTCGGCATCCGGGTGAGGCGTCTTCGCGCGTCCTCTTCCCGTGATCCCATCCTTCGAGGCTATCGGCGTGGTGCGAGACTGGGCGCATGCACGACTCCCAGTTCGCCCCGCCCGGCATAGCGATCCGCCCGCTTGCGAGCGTGACCGAGGTGTTCGAGGCCTCGGCGCTGCTGGCCGAGGTGTGGGGCGGCGACCGGTCGGGGATGCCTGCCAACCTGCTGCGAGCGCTCGCGCATTCCGGCAACTACGCGGTCGGTCTGTACGACGGAGCTCGCATGGTCGGAGCATCCGTCGCCTTCTTCGCCGCCCCCGCGGCGCGCTCGATGCACTCCCACATCACCGGAGTGCTTCCCGCGCTGCAGGACCAGGGACTCGGGCGCGTGCTCAAGCAGCACCAGCGCGAGTGGGCGCTCGCGAGAGATGTCGGCCACATCACGTGGACCTTCGATCCTCTCGTCGCCCGCAACGCCCACTTCAACCTGCGGGTCCTCGGGGCGCGGGTCACCGAGTACCTCGTCGATCAGTACGGCCCCATGGACGACGGCGTGAACCGCGGTGACGAATCCGACCGCATCATGGTGTCGTGGGCGCTCGCCGCCCCGCCGGTTCCGACGCCGGACGATGACCGGGTCGTGGCGTCGGTGCCCGTCCCGCAGGACATCGCGGCGGTGCGCGCGGCATCGCCGGTGGATGCTGCGGCCTGGCGCACCCACGTGCGCGACGCGCTCGTGGGGCATCTGGCCGACGGCCTGGTGATCGGCGGGTTCGACGACGAGCGCGGCTACCTCTTCGTGCGACCCTGACCGCCGTCGCCCCTGACCGCCGTCGCCCCTGACTACCGACACCCCTGACCGCCGTCGCCCCTGACCGCCGTCACCCCTTGTTCGCGGCAACCTCGGAGATCTGCACAGGTGCGGATGCTTTCTGCCACGGTTCTCCGGAGAACCGCCGACCTCCGAAGAAGCGAGCGGGCGCGGCATCCCGCGGTGTCGTCCTCGTCGGCATCGACTCGCTCAACATCGACGATACGGAGTCGGGCGGCGAGCGGCCCGCGCACACGCTGCTGCTCGCGGCCGGCGTCCACGTGGTCGAGCACCTCACCAACCTCGGAACCCTCCCCTCGCACGGCGCGCGCTTCACGGCCGCCCCTCCCGCCGTCGAGGGCTTCGGCACCTTCCCGGTGCGGGCGTTCGCCGAGCTCGGCTGACCGGCGGGTCCGGCCGCCGGCGGGTCCGGCGGCTACCGTGGACGGATGATCCCCGACGACTGGACCGCGCACCGGCGTGAGGACGGCGAGGTCGTCGGCTGGATCCGGCCCGAGGGCGACGCGTGGGCGGCTGTCGACATCCTCGGCCGAGACGTCGTCGGGGCCGATGTCGACGGCGCGATGGAGTGGCTCGACGCCGAAGCAGTCCTCGAGGCGCGCGGGCTCGCCTTCCTCGCAGACGTCTGGATGCTGGAGCGCGCGGATGCCCCGGCACTGCGCGTGCGGATCGTCGAGGTCGTGCCCGGGCGCGTGGACGAGTCGGGGCGGACCGTCGTGAAGACCGACGACTTCGGCGCGATCGATGCGCCCAGTCAGAGCATCCTGCTGCCGTGGCCGGCGCCCGCGGCGCTTCGTCCGCCGCGCGCCGATGACGCATCGGGTTCGCCCTGGGGCTGAGATCGCCCGAGCGATCGGCACCCGATGGGGCGATCGGCACCTGACGGATCGATCGGCATCGCGATGTATCGCCGAGACCGAACGCCACTCTTTCCTGCAGAAGGCACGTCATACGACGTGGCTGGTCGCATCTCACCCCGAGGCTGCGATCCGAGCAGGAGACATCATGAGCACCACACACGCGCCCGTCGGTCGCAACGCCGTCGCGAGGGCGATCCACCGAGCTCTGGCCCGGCGGGCCGCGCGCGGCGGGAATCCGCGGCGTGCTCGATCGACATTCGTGGCTGCCCCGACCGTCGCGCTCGCGCGATAACCGAATGATGCGCAATCGCACGGTGTCCGCAACCCGAGACCCAGGTCGCTGGCGATGGCGACTCAGGCCCATGTCGCGGAGGGTTCGCTGGGGCGAACCTTGATGTGAGGGGCCACGCTCCGTCCACGGGGGTGGACGAGAGCACGTCGTGGTGAGGGGAGGCCGGAGCGATCCGGTCGCACCACGACGCAGTCTTGGTCTCTCCCCGGTGGCCGCCGCCTCTGGGGGCGCTCGAATCGAGCGCGGCGGCGGCCACCCTCTCTCGCCGGTCGCGAGATCGCGGCGGGGTCACTCTCCGATAACGGTCGTGTGCGCACCGGGCCCGCTCACAGGAATGACCCCGATGGCGCGGGATAACCTGAACGCATGCCCGCGCCTTCCGTCCCCCCGGTAGCGCTCGAGGGAATCGAGCTGCGCGTCCTGCACCTTCCTCTCGTCGCGCCGTTCACCACGAGTTTCGGCACCGAGTCGGTGCGCGAGGTCATCATCGTGCGTGCGTTCACCGCCGACGGTGAGGGGTGGGGCGAGATCGTGACGGGCGCCGAGCCGCACTATTCGAGCGAGTACACGCAGGGTGCGTGGGATGTCGCCGCGCGGCACCTCATTCCCGCGCTGCTGGACCGCCGGACTCTCGGCCCGGAAGACGTCTCGGCAGTGCTCGCACCCGTGATCGGTCATCGCATGGCCAAAGCCGGGCTCGAGCTGGCCGTCCTCGATGCCGCGCTGCGCGCAGCGGGCCGGACCCTCGGCGACTACCTGGGCGCGGTGCACGACCGGGTTCCGAGCGGCGTCAGCGTCGGCATCCAGCGCGACGCCGCCGCCCTCGTCGCCGCAGTCGGCGGCTACCTCGACGAGGGATACGCCCGCATCAAGATCAAGATCAAGCCCGGTCGCGACATCGCCGAGACCGCGGCGGTGCGCGAGGCCTTCGGCGCGATCCCGCTCCAGGTCGATGCCAACTCCGCGTACACGCTTCAGGACGTCGAGATCCTCGCCGAGCTCGACCGGTTCGACCTTCTGCTGATCGAGCAGCCGCTGCAGGAAGACGACATCGTCGACCACGCGACCCTCGCCCGGCAGCTGCGCACCCCGGTCTGCCTCGACGAATCGATCACCTCCCGCAAGGCCGCGGCCGACGCGCTGGCGCTGGGCGCGGCATCCGTCATCAACATCAAGGCGGGTCGGGTCGGCGGGTACCTCGAGGCGGTGCGGATCCATGACCTGTGTCGGGATGCCGGCATCCCGGTGTGGTGCGGAGGCATGCTCGAGACCGGCATCGGCCGCGCCGCGAACGCCGCCCTGGCCGCGCTGCCGGGTTTCACGCTCCCCGGCGACATCTCGGCGTCGAGCCGGTTCTACGAGCGCGACATCGTGACCGAGCCGGCCGTGCTCGAGGATGGGCACGTGCGCGTTCCGACCGGACCGGGCATCGGGGTCGACATCGATAGACTCGCGCTCGAGGGCTTCACCGTCGCGCGAGAGACGCTGCACCGGTGAGCGGGCGCATCCGGGTCGGAGCGCTGGCAGCCGGCATCCTCACCCTCGCTCTCGTGATCAGCGGCTGCGCCGGCGAGGCCCCGCGACCGCGCCCGTCGGCCACTGCGCTGCCGACCGGGGTGTCGGCGACGATGATGCAGCTGCGATCGGACGTCGCCACCCGCCAGGCGCAGATCCTCGTGCACAACTCGAGCCCAGAGGTGCTGACGATCTCGGCCGTGCGCGTCGATGACCCGCGGTTCGCCGGCGTCGCGCGTCGCCTCGACGGGCTCAGCACCACGATCTCGCCCGGTGTGACCGCCGACATCCGCATCCAGCTCCCGCTGATGAAGTGCTCCGCCGATGACGAATCGCTCACCACGCCCACGCCCACCCCGACCCCCGAGCCCGTGCCGCTCGCCACGGCGACCAGCGCTCCGAGCGCTTCCCCGTCTCCGAGCCCGTCGTCCACGGCGACCATGACCGAGCCGCCGAGCACGACCACCGTCACGGTGCACTATCAGCTGGGCGCGAGCATCGCGACGGCCACCGAGCCCGTCTCGACTCCCGTCCCGTTCCTGGACGACCTGTACGCCCGCGAGTGCCTCGCCGAGCGCGTCGCGAAGACCGCCTCGCTGTCGGTCGCGTCGTTCACCGCGTCGGCACCCGGGCAGCCGGCAGACCTCGCACTGAGCATCCGTCCGACCGGCAACGGCGAGGCGCGCATCGTCGCCATCCAGGGCACGAGCCTGCTCGGCTTCGACAACGGCTCGGGCGCCTCGGCGACGGTCTTCCCGATCGGTGTCGACGCCACCGTCGCAGGCCCCCCGGTCGTCGTGCACGTGCCTCTGCGGCCCATGCAGTGCAACGCGCTCGCCCTGAAGAACGACAGGTCGGGCACGCTCTTCTCGCTCGCGGTCGAGCAGGATGACGCCCCCGGCGAGATCGACCTGGGCATGTCGGCCGAGGTCAGAGATCAGATCCTCGCCTGGGTCGGTACGTGGTGCGGGATCGCGCCGTAGGAATCCGCGTCGGGCTGACCGCCTTCGCCCCTCAGACGCGGGCGGGCGGCCCGGTAGAATCGAGGATGCCGCGCCCGCTGTTTCCGTAGGCGCGCTGTCCCGCGAATCCGCGACACTTCCCCGCATCCGACCATTGGAGCCACCGTGGCCGAACAGTCCCGCCTCGACAAAGTCATCGCCCTCGCCCGCCATCGCGGGTTCGTCTTCCAGGCGGGCGAGATCTACGGCGGATCCCGCTCGGCGTGGGACTACGGCCCCCTCGGCACTGAGCTCAAGGAGAACATCCGCCGTCAGTGGTGGCAGACGTTCGTGCGCGGGCGCGGCGACATGGTAGGCCTGGACTCGTCGGTCATCCTGCCCAAGCGCGTGTGGGAGGCATCCGGCCACGTCGCCACCTTCACCGACCCGCTCGTGGAGTGCCTGCACTGCCACAAGCGCTTCCGCGCCGACACGCTGATCGAAGACTTCGAGGCGCGCAAGGGCCGCAAGGCCGAGACCGGTCTGGCGGAGATCCCCTGCCCGAACTGCGGCACGAAGGGCCAATACACCGAGCCCAAGGCGTTCTCCGGACTCATGAAGACCTACCTCGGAGTGGTCGACGACGAGGCGGGCGTGCACTACCTCCGCCCCGAGACCGCGCAGGGCATCTTCGTGAACTTCTCGAACGTCCTCACCGCCGCCCGCAAGAAGCCGCCGTTCGGCGTCGGCCAGGTCGGCAAGGCGTTCCGCAACGAGATCACCCCGGGAAACTTCATCTTCCGCACGCGCGAGTTCGAGCAGATGGAGATCGAGTACTTCGTGCCGCCCGCCGAGGCGCAGGAATGGTTCGACCACTGGGTGCAGGCGTGCTGGGACTGGTTCGTCGATCTGGGCATCGACCCGGCGCACCTGCGTCGCTTCGACGTTCCGGAAGACGACCGCGCGCACTACTCCGACGGCACGATCGACGTCGAGTACGAGTTCGGGTTCCCGGGCAAGCAGTGGGGCGAGCTCATGGGTATTGCGAACCGCACCGACTTCGACCTGAACAATCACTCCGAGGCATCCGGTCAATCGCTCAGCTACTTCGATCAGGCCAGCGGTGAGCGGTACACGCCCTATGTGATCGAGCCGTCGTTCGGGCTGACGCGCGCCATGATGGCATTCCTCGTCGACGCCTACCACGAGGAGGAGGCGCCGAATGCGAAGGGCGGCACCGACACCCGCACGGTGCTGAAGCTCGACCCGCGCCTCGCCCCCGTCAAGGTCGCCGTCCTACCCCTGTCGCGCAACGAGCAGCTCTCGCCGATCGCGCGCGAACTGGCCGCCGACCTGCGCGGCGAGTGGAACATCGACTTCGACGACGCCGGCGCCATCGGCCGCCGCTATCGCCGCCAGGACGAGATCGGCACGCCGTTCTGCGTCACGATCGACTTCGACTCGCTCGAGGATCGCGCCGTCACCGTCCGCGATCGCGACACGATGGGCCAGGAGCGCGTGCCGCTGGCCGAACTGCACGCCTACCTCGCCGAGCGCCTGCGCGGCGCGTAGCGCTGGGCGGCGCGTAGCGCTGGGCGGGCTGGGGCGGAGTCAGCCCTTCGCGGCCTTCGCGGCCGCCTTCATCTCCTGCTTGTGCGCGCGCACTTTGGTGAGCGAGTCGGGCGAGACGATGTCGGCGACCGAGCGGAACGACCCCGATTCGCCGTAGGGAGCGGATGCCTCGACCCAGCCGGCGCCGTCGAAGCCGCACTGCTTGCCCAGCAGCGCGAGGAAGATCTTGGCCTTCTGCTCTCCGAAGCCGGGTAGGGCCTTGAGTCGCTTCAGCACCTCGGCGCCGCTCGGCGATCCCCTGGTCCAGATCGCCGACGCGTCGCCGCCCCAGTCGTCCTTGATCGTGGCGCACAGCGACTGCACCCGCTCGGCCATCGACCCCGGGTAGCGGTGCACCGCGGGTGTGGTCTTGAACGCTTCAGCGAACCGGTCGGGGTCGTAGCCGGCGAGGGTCGCAGCATCCACTTCCCCGACGCGCTGCTGGATCTTGAGCGGTCCCGAGAACGCGGTCTCCATGGCAACCTGCTGGTCGAGGAGCATCCCGATCAGGAGGGCGAGCGGGTTGGTGCTCAGCAGTTCGTCTGCGGCGGCATCGTCGGTGATGTGCAGGCTCATTCGTCCAGTCTGGCACCCCCGTGCGCGCGCCTGCGCTCCGTGATGCACCCTCACTTTTCGCATTGCACCCTCACCTGAGGGTGCACTACGACGGTCGAGGGTGCACTACGACGGTCGAGGGTGCATTGCGGAGATCGAGGGTGCATTGCGGAGATCGAGGGTGCATTGCGGAGATCGAGGGTGCATTGC